>CALWUY010000026.1 GCA_944384855.1 uncultured Clostridia bacterium
GGAATGTCCATAGTGATTTTCCTTTCAGAATTGTTGTTGTCCAATCTCAATTCTACCACAGGTTTGTCACTATGGATACTTTTTTCTGTTTTCTTACTATTGCAGGTTCATTTTACAATGCGCCAAATATTTTTGTTTATATACAAATTTGTCATCGAAGTATAAGCTAAAACTCCTAACCGAAACCTGTACGGACTGAGAGCGGTGGCACACAAACAGCTTAGCATATATTCAAACTCACCATCGGGGTATAAGCTAAAACTCCTAACCGAAACCTGCACGGACTGAGAGCGGTGGCACACCGTCAGAACATAAAGTCAAATTCAATATCAAGAATATTTACGGTGTCGCCCTCGGAGATTCCGGCGTCCTCGAGCGCCTTTATGATTCCGCAGTCCCTTATTACTCTTTCAAAATACTGAAGCGACTCGTAATCGTCGGGGTCGACCCTGTTCATCACATCCATAAGCCAGCCGCAGTTTTCCACATAATAAATTCCGTTCTCCACTCTTAATGTGAAATCGCGGCGGGACTCTATGACCGGCTCAGGCTTAGGCTCTGCCTCATATTTTTTTATGGGCGGAAGCTTCTGAAGTTCCGACGCGACATAATTCATAAGTTTATCCGTACCTTCCGCAATAGCCGCCATTACCGGGAAAAATTTATATCCCCTGCTTTCAAAATATTCCGATATCCTTGCTACCTCATCCTCATCGGCAAGATCGCATTTATTGCCGACCACTATCTGCGGACGCCTGCCCAGTTCTTCGCTGAACACAGACAGCTCATGATTTATTTTTTGAAAGTCCTCAATCGGATCTCTGCCTTCGCTGCCGGAAACATCCAACACGTGAAGCAGCATACGGCACCTTTCTACATGCCTCAAAAATTCATGTCCCAGCCCCACGCCTTCGCCCGCTCCCTCTATAAGACCGGGTATATCGGCGATGACAAAGGACGAACCTTCTCCCATTCTCACAACTCCTAATACGGGAGTAAGTGTCGTAAAATGGTAGTTTGCAATTTTAGGCTTGGCTTCGCTCACAACTGAAACCAGAGTGGATTTTCCCACATTCGGAAAACCTATCAATCCTACATCTGCAAGCAGTTTAAGCTCAAGCACAACATCGAGCTCTTCTCCCGGTTTCCCGCTTTTCGCGAAACGCGGCACCTGACGGGTAGCGGTCGCAAAATGCCGGTTCCCCCAGCCGCCGTTTCCGCCTTTAGCTACTACCACCGGCTCAGAGTCTGAAATATCTGCGATTATTCTTCCGGTTTCGGCGTCTTTTACCAAAGTGCCCTCAGGAACGCATATAACCAGATCCTCGGCGCTTTTGCCGGTACAGCGGGAGGCTCCTCCGTTTTGTCCGGGCTGTGCCGTATATTTTCTTTTATATCTGAAATCGGCCAATGTTGACAGGTTGCTGTCGGCCTTAAAGACAATATTGCCTCCTCGGCCGCCGTCGCCGCCGTCGGGTCCGCCGGCGGCTACATATTTTTCCCTGTGAAAAGAAACTGCGCCGTCACCGCCGTTTCCCGCTTTCAAATGAATTTTGGCTGTATCAACAAACATCTGTTATTCCTCAAAATCTTCATCGGAAAAATCGCCGTCAAATTGAGGCTCGTTTTCCAGAAATTCAGTATATAAGCTATCCGCTTTTTCATAATCGGACTTATCAACATATATATTTTCACTTACAAAAGAGCCGCCGAAAAGCACATGCATCGTTCCCGATGACTCCGGATCATCGCAGAAAAAAGGAATATTGTTTTCTTTTAGTATATCCCTGAAAATCTCCGATGATACAACATCCTGCATTGTAGCTAAAAGCACCGGCTCTGTTATCTCTTTCTCCGCCTGTCCGCTCTCCTCAGAATCTTCCGCAGTCAGATCCGCCCCGCATAACGGGCAAAGTTCCATTTTATCGTCGCATTCGGTAAGACATACATGACATATTTTCATAACTCAAAGATTCCTTTCAAAAAAATAATTCGGGCGCTGACAGCACCCGAATCTTAATAACTACTGCTCAACAGCGTATATGCTGACCTGCTTACGGTCTCTGCCTACACGTTCAAATTTTACCTTACCGTCGATAAGAGCAAAAAGTGTATCGTCAGATCCGCGGCCTACGTTATTGCCCGCATGAATATGAGTTCCTCTCTGACGTACAATTATATTACCCGCCAGAACAAACTGACCGTCAGCGCGCTTTACGCCGAGTCGTTTAGACTCACTGTCACGGCCGTTTTTGGTCGAGCCCACACCTTTTTTGTGAGCAAACAACTGAATATTTATCTTTAACATTATTTTGCACCTCCGATTATCTTTATATTATTGCTGTACTGACCGGAAAGCTCATAAAGATGAAGCTTAAACCCCTCAAGAATTTTTACCGTTGTCTGAGAAGGATTTTTGACCACCACGCGCATAAGCGCCTCGTCTACCATAATGTCCGCCCTGTCGCCTACAACCTCGGTTATAGTATTGGCGGCCATATAAGCGGCTGATGACACTGCCGCGCAAACTATTTTGCCGGTCAAATCGTCACAGTCAGAAGAACTGTGACCGCTGATTTCAAAGCCGAAAAGACTTTTTTCATCAGCTAAAAACTTTACACTTGTCATACATTAACCGATTTCGTTAATCTGAACCTTTGTGTACGGCTGCCTGTGGCCCATTTTACGCGAACTGCTCTTTTTGGGTTTGTAGGTGAAAACGGTAATTTTCTTACCTTTTCCGTTCTTTAAAACGGTACCCTTTACAAAAGCGTCCTTAACGTAAGGCTTGCCAACCTTCAAAGTTCTGTTACTTACAGCAACAACCTTGTCGAAAGTAACTTCCTCATCAACCTCAGCGTTAAGCTTTTCAACATATATAACGTCACCGTTCTGAACACGGTACTGCTTTCCGCCGGTCTCGATAATCGCGTACATTCTTTTACACCTGCCATTATTTACAGTCTCGCTACAGATAGGCGTGCGCCGAATTTAAGCGCAACTTTAAAAGCCCACAATATGCGGCTTAAACATTTTACCATCAAAGCAAAGCTTTGTCAAGCAAAAATTTTCTGCGGTTTCATTCCCGAGCATCCGATTTCAAAATATTTTTTATCCACTGTTTTACATTTTTTAAATCCTCGTTATCAGGATGCAATAACGCTTCGTCAAAATTTTTTATACTCATATTTAATTTTTCATCTTTAAATTTTCTTGAAAAATATATTAATAATTGATCAAACAATACTTTCTGAGGTTTGACGCCAAAGAACACCTTCACTTTAACATTTTCGGTTATTTGATAACAAAAATTTTTGTTTCAAACGGATATATCCGGGTTATACGCGTTTGCGTTTTATTTTCTTCACCATGCCTGCATTCAAGCTTTTCTTCACCGTCATCCGTGAGCATAAAACAGTCTTTTTTGTCCTTTATCTCAAGCGAAATATCCTCAAGTATGTCAAGGCTCAGATTTGTTACGCCGTACAGAATATGATCTTCGCATACCCGAATGACATTACACGCTTTGCAGCAATCGGAAATTTTCACAGGAATACTGCCTTTCAGCAAATACTCGGCAATCCTTTGCATCTGTGCGCGTTTGCTTACCGAAGCCGGGCTTCTGAACGGAGAATATCCTATAACACACACTCTCCCTCCAAGCTCATTTTCATAAAGAGTCATGCAGGGGCCTTTTACATTATCCAGGTAATCCACCAGCTCGCAAACCGTTCTTACGCCGTCTTTGACCTTTTTCAGACTGTTGGCAGTATTGTTCCAGAAAGATATACGGGTATCAAATAATTCACCCTCAAATCCTTCATTCACAGGGTCGGACGCATACTTTTCGCATACTCCGTCAAAAAACTCTCCGTCGATCTTTACACCCGTATATTCTCCGAGTCCTCTTTCCCACAGCAATTTTAAAGTAGCTGTATCCATTATAACCCCGCGGCTCAGAAATTCTTTCAGTTCACCGTCTGTATATCCGTCAGAAAGATTTCCCTTTAATATAACACCCTGAGCACCGGTACTGTTCATTGTAAGCGGAATTCCTATCATACCGAGTGTGTAAACCGGGTAAATGTCGTTATTTATACCGTCATAAAAAGAAAAAAAAGTTTCAGAGTCACGCAATGGCCTGCGCATATCATATCTTGAAGATACTGCCGGATAAAATCCGTAGGTATTGCCGTTTTTCGCGTATTCACAAGTTCTGTCAAGCAAAGATTTGGATTTTTCCAGTCTGTCTGTGATATTCCCTGCATCTTCATGGCTTGATACATTTTCTATCCTGAGCGTATTTGCCAGAATTCCGTTGATTCCCTGAAGCGCCGCAAGCTTACATTCGGTATCTACAACAACTGCTGATTTCTGAAGCTTATGATACGGAAAATCTTCTATCTCGTATTGAATATCAGTTACAGCAGACGGATATTCTTCAGACTGCCTTGCGGTTTCCAAAGCTTTTATATAGACATTCTGAGGTATATCGTCAAAATAAAAGCCTTCGCCGGGTCTGCCTCTTACGGCGTTGAGTTTATTGAACCACATTTCAAAATCGCAGTTATGGTATGTACTCCAGGACTGTCTCTGGGTCATAAATCCCATTTTGATATCAGGATTTACGGAATATACCGCGTCTTTTATAACCCCCAGCAAATTTCCTATTAATTCAGATATCCATATTACCCATTTGCTTCTGAGCTGCGCCTGCGACGGATCGCACAGAGCTTTTGCTAATTGTTCTCTTGTAAAATCATAACCGTTGAGACGGTTGAACTCAGCAAGACAGTTATCGCAGAAACATCCGAATTTAACTCCGTTGTAAAAAATTTTAATATCATCATCCACCCATATAAAATCCGGATCTGCTTTTGCCAGCATGATATATTTTTTTGTTATGTATTCTTTGAACCCGGGAGCATTAGGACAAATACAGCTTTCAGATACATTACCGTACGGGTCGGTTATATGCTGAAAGGGTGATTTGTCAAAAATCGTATATCCCTCATCGATATGACCGATAGTATCGAGCATATTGACTCCCACATTTTTGAAACCTTTTGATTTAAGATCGCTTATTCTTGTTTTCAGTATATCGCAAACGTTCTGAAACTTATCGAGCGGATGATACCCATGGTGAAAATCTTCGGTAAAAAGAGTTATCTCATCTATGAGACTTCTGTGTTCTTCCAGAAAACCGACTAAAATTTTGTACTGACCGTCATCGGCATAATTTGCATAATGAACTCTCTGTGCGTACTTCATATCAATCACCCTTCAAAAACGGTAATATTTTTTCATATAATAATATAGCCTTATTAAAAAGTCAATACAAAATGAGCGTCAGTTCGAGTTTACATGATAAACAAAACCAAAAAACAAAAAATTTAAAAAAACTCTTGACAAACCGGTTTTGTTATGCTATTATAGCTAAGTCGTCCGATGATGACAGTTAAGTTGGTGTTAATTGCGGCGAGGGTCCACCCGTTCCCATACCGAACACGGAAGTTAAGCTCGCTTGCGCTGAAGATACTTGGCGGGAGGCTGCCCGGGAAAATAGGTAGATGCCAACATAAGAGACCTGAGTTTTTCTCAGGTCTTTTTTATACACACATCTTTTTTATACTTATGCCGCAAGCAAAAATATCCTCCGCTGATAAACAGCGGAGGATATTTTCCGTCTTCGGCAGGAAATACTGTTCCCTGCGGATTAAAGTCCGGAGCTGCCGGTCCCTGCCGCACTTAATGACTCGACACAGCTCCACTGAAATATTAAATTTTTCCAAAACCTGCGGCTTGCCGTTCGGTAAGCGCCAAGTATCATCTGCGTTTAAGATTTTTGGGGCCGCATTTGCTTCCGCACTGTTTTGCGTAAGGACATCCGATACAGTTTTGGCCTCTCTTTTTCGATTTATAAAGATATACCGCGATTCCTGCCGCAATAGCCGCAACAATTATAATAACAATTATATTTTCAATCATAATTTACTTGCTGCATATACTTTGTTATCATTGTTCAAAGCATATTCTGTCTCAAGTTTTCTGTTTGCATTGCGTATCAAACCTATAATTACAGCGGCGAAAGCCAAAACGGCCGCCAGTCCGGCAAGTGCCGCGCCCGGATTCAGTGTTGCGGGAGCAGTTACGAGCGTTCCCACAGTGTACACCAGATATCCTACGGTATAACCTACGCCAAGCTGCAATCCGATTCCGCCCCAGACCCATTTAGCGCTCTTCATTTCGGAGTTCATAGCTCCTATTGCTGCGAAACATGGCGGTGTATAGAGGTTGAACATCAGATATGCAAGCGCCGCAACTTTAGTGATAGCCATAATTCCGGCAGCTTCCGCGCCTGCGCCTTCCATTAACGCTAATTCTTCGGTATCAATAAGGTTTTCAAGTCCTACAAAACAGACTGCCAAAGTACCTACCACATTTTCTTTTGCAATAAATCCTGTAACAGCCGCGGCCGCAAGCTGCCAGGAAAGAACTCCCACAATCGGTACAAGCAGGTATGCAAACGGCGCCGCGATTGAAGCAAGAATTGAAGAGTCGGCAGTTTCGGCGATACCGAACGACCAGTCAAACGTCTGCATAAGCTGAACAGCGGTATTGCAGAGGAGGATAATTGTAGCCGCCTTTACTATGTAAGCCCAGCCGCGTCCGCACATTGCTTTAAACGCTCCCCAAAAGGAAGGGATTTTATATTCAGGCAACTCGATTATAAAAAATGACTTTCTGTTTTTGTATCCTGCAATTTTGTTTACCAGCAGGGCGCCTAAAAATATCAGTACAATACCCGTAAGATACATTGTCGCACTTACCCAGCCTGCATTATCGAAAAACGCTCCGGCGAAAAGCGCAATAACTGGAATTTTGGCACCGCAAGGCATAAACGGCGAAAGCATTGCGGTCGCTCTGCGCTCGCGCTCATTGCGTATGGTGCGGCTTGCCATAATACCGGGAACCGCACAGCCGATAGTGATAACAAACGGAATAACGGACTTGCCTGAAAGCCCCACTTTTTTGAAAATCGGGTCGAGCACTACTGCAACGCGGGACATATATCCACAGTCTTCAAGCAAGGCGATAAGGAAATACATTACCATAACCAACGGCAGGAACCCTACAACCGCAATGACGCCTCCGATTATTCCATCGACAAGCAAAGCGGAAATAAACGGACTTGCTCCTTCCAGCAGACCGCCTACCCATCCCTGAAATATTTCAAGCAGCGGTACAAGTCCGGGAATAACTGTTCCGTTAGGCAGTTCCGCACCCTCGGCTATCCAGGTGCCGAGATATGTCTGTGAAATTTGAAATACCAGGAACATTACAACCGCAAAAATCGGAATACCCAGCCATTTATTTGTCAAAACCTTATCGATTTTATCATCAAGACTTTTATCCTTTGTCAGAACCTTGCGGGTTTCCACTTCTTTTACGATAACGCTCACAAAATCGAAACGTTTTTTATCCGCGGATTCCACAGCTTTTTTATCCGACATATCAATATTCTCCTGATGAAAAGGCGCAGACTGCGTATTATTTACAGCAGACACTGCCTTTTCAACAACTTCTTTTAAGCCTTCGGCGGTAGTGGAAGCGGTTTCAACCACATAGCATCCGAGAAGCTCCGCAAGCCTGACAGAGTTTATCTTGTTGCCTTTCTTTTTGTTCACGTCGCTCTTGTTGAGCGCAACCACAACCGGAATGCCAAGTTCTAAAAGCTGTGTAGTAAAAAACAAACTGCGGCTTAAATTGGTAGCGTCGACGATATTGATAATAACATCGGGATTTTCTTTTTTTACATAGGAACTTGTAATGCTTTCCTCGCTGGTAAACGGCGACATTGAATACGCGCCGGGCAAATCCACAGCAATAAGAGGTTCCTTCCCCGCATAATATGCCTTTTTAATAGGGCACTCTTTTTTTTCCACAGTAACACCGGCCCAGTTGCCGACTTTCTCATTTCGGCCTGTCAAGGCGTTGTACATGGTGGTCTTACCCGAATTCGGGTTACCTGTCAAAGCAATTCTCATTTTTGTTTTCCTCCTCAGTTTTACTTTATTTATAATTGCTTACAGATGGCTTTCCGTACAGTTAGCAAAGACTAACTATACGGTTTAAAAAAAGCTGAAATTATATCAGCGATTTTATTTATATTTTGATTGCCTGAGCCAATTGATTGTCTATATTATATCTGCTGTCTTTTATGGAAACCACACATCCGCCCTTTAAATGCGAGACTACCGTTATTGTCTCGCCGCTGTAACAGCCGAGTGAAAACAAAAAAGCTTCAAGTTCTTCATCTCCGGTAACGATTTCTTTAATCACGTATTCGTTTCCCTGAGCGGCATCCTTTAAAGTCACATCTATCACCATACATTCCTCCGAAATTAAGTTAGCTGTGGCTAACTTGCGGGCTTAAAAAACAGTTAGCAATGCCTAACCGATAACAGTATACTTGTTTTCTCAATATTTGTCAACCCCTTTTTGAAAATTTTACCGCAAATAAAGAATGTCCCCGTAATTATGTACGGCAAAAACCGCAGCGCTGATATTTCAAACCGGATGCAAATGCGTTTCCGGCCGACTGAAATATCGGGAACCTCCGCCTTGACCGCTCACATATTACCTCAGGATATTGATTTTTCAGCTTTGCGGTGATATAATATTTTATAAACATCATAATAATATAATTTTGTTAATAAAGGAGGCTCTGATATGTCTCTGAAAGAATCCGGCGAGATGTACCTGGAATCCATTTATGTATTATGCAAGTCAAAGCAATTCGTGCGTTCTGTAGATGTAGCAGACTATATGAACTTTTCAAAACCGAGTGTCAGCAGGGGCGTTGGTCTCCTGAGAAAGCAGGGGTATATTACGGTTGACAAAAACGGATATATATACCTGACAGATACAGGTATAAAAGCAGGGGAAAAAATTTACGAACGGCATACAGTTCTTACAAATATATTAAGAGCCGTGGGCATAGATCAGGAGACTGCCGCGGAAGATGCCTGCCGCATTGAACATGTCATCAGCGAAAAAACATTTAACGGCATCAAAGATTATTTTGAAAAACTCAAATAATTTTTACCGCAAATCCGTCCGCGAGAGCGCCGTACTTAATGTATAAAAAAAAGAAACAGTTTTAAAACTGTTTCTTTTTTTTATACAGCATTACGCATTGCGTCTTTGCGCAGCGCAAAGTATCAGTCTTATTCACAGAATCTGTGGTTTCCGATAGTAGTTATTATCTTTCTGCTTGTAATCCATTTGTTTGTCGCGGTTTTAGGATTATAATAATATATCGCACCGCCGCTGGGATCGTAACCGTTAAGAGCGTCTGTCGCGGCTTTATAAGCCGTATCGGCCACAGGTTCGTAAAACTGACCGTCGTCGAGGCAGGAAAAAGCACCCTTTTGATATACCACACCGGCAACGGTGTCCGGAAAAGAGGGATGTTCTATTCTGTTTAATATTACGGCGCCTACCGCGACCTGACCGGTATACGGCTCACCGCGTGCCTCAGCGGAAATGATTCTGGCCAGTAATTCGTAATCGGATGAGTTATACCCGCCCGTAGAACCTGACGATTCGCTTATGCCCAAAGCGGCAAGGGTTTTTTTGCCGGCTATTCCGTCGGGAGTAAGACCGTTTGCTTTCTGAAAGGCAATGACGGCGTTTTTAGTCTGGGTGCCGAAAATACCGTCTACGTTTCCGCTGTAATATCCCCAATTCTTAAGTCTGGTCTGTATCTGCCGCACTTCTTCCGACCGGGAACCCATTTTAGAAAGCGCCGAAACGCAAAGTGTGGTAATTGATACAATTAAAACTGCCGCAAGCGTTATTTTTAAAAATTTACTCATCACTGCCTCCTAAAATTCTATTCAAATATAACATTCCGCAAAAAAGTTTTTTTATTACAAAATTTGCTGATTTATATACATACGGTAAAGATTTTGCATTTTCGACATACACACATTTATTACTACACCATACTGTGACAAAATTATCACCGCGGTTAAACTATAATAATTAGTGCATAAAATATCGACGGTGATATCACAAAACGGACAGGCCGAGGTATCAGAATAATATGCCGATCAGAGCCGCTGCAGACATACCGGTCCGTGAGCAGAATAATGTTGCCGCTATGGAAGATTTCTTTTCCTGTTTATGCTGAACTTTAGCAACGGAACGGAGATTTATATGAAAGACATGGTCAAGATATCAAATAAAATTGAGAATTTTACTGTGAAAGAATTAATATTTGCGTCATTTTCGCATATTTTCACCGCGTTTATGGGGTTTGTCGCATGCAGAGCCGTTGTTATGGACAAGCTTATACCGTTCGGGCTGGCTTTTCTGGCAGGAAGCTGTTCGCCCTTCACGCCTGCGGCGGCAATAGGCGTATTTTTCGGATATTTCATCCCGGCGGCCGGTCGCAACGGATTCAGTTACATAGCGGCTCTTTTCGCAATTCTTTCAATAAAACTGCTTCTGAGCGGATACAAAAAAATTTCCGAAAACTCTTATTTTCTTACCTTTATTGCCCTGATTTCAAATATACTGACCTCTTCCGTAGCGTCAAAAGGCACAGGTATCAACATCGTTGATATAGCGGCAGAAAGTTTGCTCTGCGCAGCCGGGACCTACTTTTTTTCGCGTTGTTTCAAACTGAGCGCCGAAAAGTCTGCCGGTCTGTCATATACCGAACTGTCAGAACTGCTTATAGTTATAAGCATACTTCTGCTGGGGTTCAGCCGCATATCACTCAACGGAATTTCACTGGGGAGAATACTCGGTGTACTGCTGCTGCTGTGCGGTTCTAAATACGGAGGAGTACTTGCCGGTTCAGTCGCCGGCATATCTATCGCACTGACCCAGGCCTTAAGCGGAACAGACGCGAATATCGGCGTAAGTATGGCTTTTTCGGGACTGATATGCGGTATATTTTCTTCTCTCGGGAAATACGCTCAGATATTAACCCTTATAATATTTTCGTTTATCGGCACTGTAACTACCGGCGACGTCACCCTTATTTCCCGCACGCTGATAGAAACAGCTATCGGCAGCGTATTTTTTCTGACGCTTCCGAGAAAATGCGGAATATATTTGGGCAAGATATTTTCCGTACATCCTAAGATTTCAATACCTACCGGAATAAAAAAATCGCTTACAATGAGGCTGGAAATGGCCTCTAACGCTCTTTCTGATGTTTCCGAAACGGTAGAACAGGTATCAAAGGAGCTTTCCAAAATCAATTCTCCCGATTACGGAAACGTAATATCTGCCGTAGAGCAGGACGCCTGCGCCGGATGTAAACTTCGGGTTCACTGCTGGGAAAGCCGTAAAGACGACACAATCGCTGCCGTTTTGGAAATGACCAAAGCCATAAAGCAGGGGGAATGTTCTCCTGAAAACGCCGCTCCGGAGGAATTCAAAGGCAGATGCTTAAGGGTTTCGCGCGTAGGGAACGCCACTTATAAGCGCTATTCGGATTACGCCTCGCGCATAGCCGCCGAAAACCGAATAGATGAGGTACGTTCGGTGGTATCCGACCAGTTCAGCGGAATTTCCGAAATGCTCTACGATTTAAGCGTGGATTTCAAAAACGACGAACAATTTGATATAACCTGCGCCGAAAACGCCGCTGCCGCGCTTAAAAATCTTGATATACGAGTTGACGAAGCGGGCTGCCGGATTGACAAATACGGCAGAATGACGGTTGAATTCAAGCTTAAAAAAACACCTGAGCTTGTGATTAACAAGCTGCAGGTGATGAAAATGGTATCGGTGGTATGTGAACGGGATTTTGATATACCGAATGTCAGCGAGGTAGGCGGAGAAGTATTCATAACTCTTAACGAACACGCGGCAATAGGGATAGACTTCGGAGCCGAACAAATTTGTGCGGCAGGCTCAAGTATGTGCGGAGACGCCTACAAGCATTTTTATGACGGCAGGGGACATTTTATAATGGTACTCAGCGACGGAATGGGCACCGGCGGCAGAGCCGCGGTAGACGGAGCAATGGCGTCAGGACTTATGAGCCGGCTTATAAAGGCGGGATTCGGATACGACTGTTCTCTGAGGATACTTAATTCTTCAATGCTTTTCAAATCCACAGACGAGTCCCTTGCCACAGTAGATATAGCAAGCATAGACCTTTTCACCGGAGAAACACAATTATTTAAGGCGGGAGCCGCTCCCACCGTTGTCAGACGCTCAGGCAAAACCGGAAAAGCGCAAAGCACCTCGCTGCCTGCCGGCATTTTAAGAGAAATCGGTTTTGATAAAGCGGTCATAAAATGCAAGGTCGGGGATATAATACTGCTTATGTCAGACGGAGCTTCAAACAACGGTACCGACTGGATAAGGGCCGAACTTGAAAGCTGGGAATCAGGGTCCGCACAGGAACTTGCAGAACATATCGCAGAATGCGCGAAACGCCGCCGCAATGACGATCACGAGGATGATATAACCGTTCTTGCCGCTATACTTAACAAGTCCTTTTCCTGAATACACGTTTTATTTTGCCGGAAAAAGACTGTTCCTCGGGAGGCACTTCATAAAGAAGCTGTCTCCCGATTTTTTAGCTTATTTTGATTTTGCCATCAAAATCCGATGCACACTATTCTTATGTACCTGATGTAAATAGCCGTCATACGATTTTATTTTTTAAAAAAAGACCGACTGACTTTCTTTTGAAAAATCAATCGGCTATGTACTTATGTATGTTATAACTTGAGGTAATCCCTTATTGAATTTTATCTTTTCTGCAAACCGGAATTTACAGCATTTTTTAGTTCTTCAACAAGGCATACATTTTCATATCTAAAATTTTACCGTCTTTTACTGCATTGCTATGTAAGGTTCCTTCAAACTCAAAGCCCGCTTTCTCTAAAACGCGGCACGATGCAGCATTATACGAAAACGGTTCTGCGAAAATTCTGATAATGTCTGTATGCTCAAACACATATTTACAAATCTGTTTTACCGCACTTGTAGCGATCCCTTTTCCCCAATATGCTTCACCCAAATAATAACCCAATTCCGCAGTTCGAGAGTGGATATTTTCACATCGGTACGCAGCTATACTTCCCACAACCCTATCATCAACCGTAACAGCAAAAGAAAATGTTTGCGTTTTATCAACCGACAGCATTGCAGAAATGTATTCTTCTGCGTCGGCTACTGTATACGGATATGGTATTCCGTCGCGTAAATTATTCAGGATTTTTTTGTTGTTTAACAGTTCTGCCAAACGACTTTTATCTTCCATTCTCCATTCTCGTATATTACATTGCATTTTATTTCCCTCCGCAGCTTCAAATTTGTGTATCTATTATACCTCACCGCTATAAAATCTTTCCGCTCTTAATATACCTTCTCCGCGCTGCAGTCTTTTCTCTTTTTATACATTATTATTCACAGACAAGCGAACCGTTTTCTTCCTTTAAAGGTATAAAAACCGGCATTTCCTTTCTGTCTTCCTGTGCGCTGTTAGGCGAATGTATGCTGAGCCACAGCTTTCCTTTGAATTTAAAAATCATACCGTGGCCTCCGTCATAATTGCCTGATAGTTCATTCGAAAAAAGCAACTTATCATGACTCCATTTGCCGTCGATTTCCCCGTTGTCACTGCGTACCAATGCGGTCGCATAGTAGTTTTTAGGAGTAAAATTAGACCAAAGCATCAAAAGCCCGCCGTTTTGGGTGCGGTACATAAAGCATCCATCTGTAACCTGCTTGTCTGTCCAGCTGAAATCATCAGCTCTGAACAGTTCTTTAGGCTCGGTAATTAATTTCTTCAAATCATCAGATAACCTCGCCGCGGCAAAACGCCCCACGCCGTCCGGTGTATTTACCCATTCGTTTACGAACACAAGCCACGGGCGGTTTTCTTTGTCGATATATAAAGTAGCGTCAATACAGCTCCAGTCCCGGGGCGTAATCTGTCCTTGCGTATGCCTTAAAAACGGACCGTCAGGATTTTCCGCGCGGAATATCACGCTTCCCCTGAGGTGTGTGACTGATGAGCGGTATGTAGTAAACATATAATACGCTCCGCCGTATTTATGAACTTCGGGCGCCCACGGATCCCCTTCAAAATCCTCAGGCCAATCGACGGTTATATCGATTTTTTCCCATCCCGAATCTAACCTGCCTGACGTATTCCGATAAAAAGTATTGTAAGATCCGTAAAGGTAAATTATATCTTCTTCTACAAGTATATAAGGATCCCGAAGTTTTTCAATGCCGGATTCTGTAATTATCATATAACTTCATCCTCTTATTTGAAAATTTTTCTTTGAATTTTACATCATAAATTTTGCCGCAGCCGGATGATATTTATATCATCCGGCTATTTCACTGTAAAATTTTTTTAAGCCTTCATAAGCCCGGCTTAAAAACTCTCTTTTTTTTATTCCTGTACCGCTGTAAGCTAATTCTAAGGATAATCCCCCTGTGTATTTCAGCTCTTTAAGCTGAGAGGCTATACGGCTGAAATTTACTGCTTTGGTATACATCATACAGTGCTGATCCGCACTGCCGTCATTATCATGAAGATGTGTGCAAATCAATCTGTCTCCCAGCCGGTCAAGGAAATTTTCGCCCGGTGTATGGCACAACTCATGTCCGCTGTCGTAACAAAATCCAACTGACGGACTCC
The DNA here is from genome assembly GCA_944384855.1 of uncultured Clostridia bacterium. Lineage (GTDB taxonomy): Bacteria > Bacillota > Clostridia > Oscillospirales > Acutalibacteraceae > UBA737. The sequence goes on from CALWUY010000026.1 coordinate 14,693, forward strand.
TGAAATTATCCATAACATAATAAAGCAGTGATGAATTATTTATGTTTTCAAAAGCAATTTTCACATTTTTTCTGCCTGCATAGTTTATAATGTTCTGTAGTGATTTCATACCGCAGTCAATATTCACTTTGTTATTTCCGGTCTGAATATGAACTACAAGTATTCCTATATGATTTACAGCGCAATTATCTATACAAAGTTTAAGCTCTTTCTCATACTCTGCCGCTGTATATGTATCACTCCAGATATCTTCACATCCTTTAATCTTAGAATGTGAAGTTTCATAATATAAAGAATATCTGTCTGCAATGATTCGGTTTTGCAGGATTTTATCCGTATTTACAGCATCAGACTCATCGCTGAATATTCCGTCAAAACCTATCTCTTTTGCCATTCGGCACAATTCCTCAAATTCAAATCCGCAAAAAACATTTATACACAGCTTATTCATTTCCCGCCTCCGTTAAATATTGGCATTGCAGCGATTTTCGGCCGTCTGCGCCCGAATATGTTAGGGCTTACGGCATTGGCTGAGATATTTTAGGTTTCAAGTCACCCATAAGCTTTGCTACCCTGCATGCACGGGCATAAGCCTCGCTTATATACATTTCTATAGGCATTTGCGAGTATTTGTCATTTTCGTGCCTTCCCGGCTTAGAACAACGGTTAAGCTCAAACGCCAAAATTCCGTCAAATGCTGTTTTATTAAGTCTTCGCGCAATATTTTCCCAATTTGCAATTCCGTCAAACGGCAGCAAATGCAAATCGTCCTTAAAAGTTATCTTTCCGTTTATATCTTTTATACCTAAATTATCATTCAGATGTGTGCAAATTAAACGGTCGCCGTATTTTAATAACAGATCTTCCGAATAATTATAGCACATTTCATGTCCGCTGTCCCAGCAAAAGCCTACGGTTTTGTTGCCATAAAACGCCCTGAGAAGAGCATCAAGATATTCTATACCCTCAGTATTTTCAAAAGCGATTTTAACGCCCGATCCCTCGGCAAGCCTCACAAGCCTTCCGAATCTTTCTATTCCTTCGTTTGTAGGGCAGTGCTTATCAAATCCTATAAACGCGTGAACAACCATAATCGGGATTTCGTTTCTTATACATGAATCAAGACATTCTTTAAGCTCAGAAAAAGCTGTGTCCGCTTTTTCTTTATCACCTTCCCACATAGCGTCCGTTTTATCAAACGGAGCATGCACCGACTGAAAAATCATACCGTTTTCCCTGACCTGCAAAGCGAACTCATCTAAATTCAAATCATGGCGATAATAAGTAAATATCCCTTCAAAACCCAAATCACGAAATAATGAAATCTGCTTTGAATCCGATATTTCAAATTCTGAATTCGTACCCAAACACAATGCTTTATTCCACATACCGTACAATCTCCTCCGCAAAAGGTTATCGCACTTTATTACGGCAATATAAATTCAGTAAATATCATACGATTTATTAAATTTTATTATAAATATGTTTAAACCTCAAGTCGTAACTCACTTATCTGCCAAATATTTTTTATATAGTAAAACGTGCCGGCAGATGCATTGCTCTGACGGCACTGTGCGGCAGGTCATACTGTCCTGCAAGTTAACCTGCCCTGCGTGAACATACTGCGAATACCGCTTTCAAACGCAATTTCTGCCAACTGCAAAACCTAATATACCAAAAAATTTTGAATTTCCAACTAACTCAATTTTTCGTAAATTGCCTTTTTAAACCGCTTGGCAACCGGATTCTCGCATCTTAAGTCAACCTGGCAAATTACATATTTTTTACCCTCATACTCTTTTGCCCCGCAAGCCAGAGCCGGACGCCAGCCTCCAAGCCAGTCTGAACCCGGCACCTGATTCGCGGCAGTTAAAATGCTTTCAAATCCGTCCGCAGAAAAGGTGCAGTCAATAATAGGAGTTATCACTTTTGGTGTACCCTCAGTCTGTCTGCTGTCCGACAGACCGATTTTGCATCAACACACATTTTTAAATCATAGTCAGTTTATTTACCGTACACGTATTCTCTCCCACAGAAACACAATATCCGTTTTCCGCCAGTTCAGTTCCGTCGATCTGTTTTCCGTCAAGCAAATACGCGGCATTTTTGATTACCGCCGGATAAATTGTAAGAATATCCTGGCAAGGTTTTTTGAAAAAGACCTGAATAACCGATTTTGAAAGTTCTTCGTCCGAATACTGAACAACCGTTATACTGTCCGTGTCGTGAAGTATTCTCAAAACAGCCGTTCTGTAAAAATCACGTTCCGACTTATACTCCTCAATCAGTTGTTTTACTGCCGCCTTTTCTTTCTCCGGATACGACGCCATATCTCCCGAAAAACCCATTGCTCCGCCTGTAATGAACGCATGGGTAAACTCTTCGCTCACCGTTACCATAGATGTCCAGGTGGCATTGTCACAGCTAAAAGCAACTTTGGCTTTTTCATCGCTCAGATATATCGGAAATCCGTCACAGTATTTTCTTACGTCCCATTTTTCCATATTGCTGACAGGCATACGCAGGGCAGTGTTTTTAAAAATATCTATGCAGTCTACGGGGCTTTGATTATCGCTGATCCAAACGCTGTCAAACAGCTGCTGCTGCGCCAGTTCCATCCGGGTTCCCCCCGAAGCGCAGTTTGTAATATAAATTTCCGGATAACGCTGCCGTAATTCTGTTATAAGGGTTTTCTGCCCTTTGAAATACCGGTAAAATCCGCAGCCGCTTTCATCATAAGCCAATGCCGCGTTAAAATCAAACTTCATAAATCCGATTTTGTATGTTTCTATCAGGTTGCAGATAACGCCGAGGATATATTCCCTTGCCTGAATATCAGAAAAATCCAAAAAACAGTTTCCGTCATTACCTCTCAAAAAATACTCCGGGTGCTCTTTTACTGCCGAAGTATTTGCCAACGCCCGCTCAGGCTCCAGCCACATACCGAATACCATACCCTTGCTCCTCACATATTCGGAAACCTCGGGCAGCCTTCCTCTGAAACCGGTATAGAGATTTTCTTTCCATATACCGATATTTTCTCCCCAGTTTTCTGTTTCCCCGAACCATCCGGCGTCAATCAGAAACATTTCTATACCGAGCTCTGCCGCTATATCTGCCTGGCGGCAAACCGCCTCTACGGTGAGCCGGTCGAAATTATACAACCAGGTATTGTAAAGAACCGGCAGTCTGCGTCTGGGATAAAGCGCATTATATGCGGAATGCAGCTTCCACGCATCAAAATCAAGCACATTTGACGTGTTATAAAACAAAACAGCGGGCATATCGATTATTTCGTTTTCTTCACATATAAGATTTAACCCTTTATCATTTATGCCCGTTTCTATAAGTACCCCGTCACATTTGCCGAACATAGCGCATTTAGAAATTTTTATTTTCCATTGAGCATTGGGCATAAGGTGCACCGCCAGCATTTTTCCGTTTCCCTTATTGCGTATAACAGCCATAGGCGCAGCAGAATCGGTTGTGCGTATACCCTTATTTGAAACTTCGATACCGGTAACCAAATTCTGCCAGCCTCCGCAGCTTTCATGCTGCCAGCTGCTCAACTGAGTATATACCTCATAATCTCCGCCTTCTAAAAAAAAGCGGGAATAATACCCTCCCAATGCCAGTCCTTTTTTCTTGGAAATAAATTTGTCATTTCTCAGATACACGCCGTTTTTGAGTTCCTTACATTCGCATAAGACTGAAAAATCCGGATATTCAGCTTTATATCCGGTATCTGTCTGCTGTATCTTTTGCATATCGCTTTCAGCGCCGTCAGTTATTCCGAAACTGCCGTAAGCGCTGAAAAAACCTGACAAACCGTCAACTGCTTTTGCATTGTAAAACATATTTTTTAAGTTCATAAATTTCTCCTTTTATAATTTTTGTAATTCTTGATACAGCGGATATCAATTCCGATTCCGGATGCAGCAAATAATCAGCCTGTTGTACAGGCTGTTTTCCATTGACAGTATAACTCATTGCGCAGATATTGTCAATCAAAATGTCAGAATAAGCCGAAGGTCTCACAGGAGCAGTTGCTGTGGGACCTTTTTGATATTTCGGTGACTAACACCTTAGCTTTCAAATTTATACGTGATTTACTCCAAGAACACCATATTTATTCAAAACAGGACATTTTCATCAGCTCATTTGCAATTCTGGCCGCAAGCTTATCCTTTGTTTTAGGATGTATATCATTGTTTTCACACACATCCGCCGAAACAACCGTTTTTACATTTTCCACAGAATACTGAACATCATACTGAGCCTTCTGGACAAGCTTCCATGCCTCATCCGGTCTGCATATATAATCGGCGATCTGAACAATTACAAACGGAAGCGACATATTCCTGAAATCGCTTCTCCAGATTTTTATAAGCTCCCTTAACTCATTCTGATACACTTCTCCTTCATCCTGAGAAGTATCGCTTTCGCCCTGATACCAGATAACCGCCGAAATCGAAAACGGTATTACCTGGGAAAGCGTATGTCTGTAAAGCGCGCCGTCACTGTTCCACTGTTCATATTCCTTATACGTATGGTCAATGTGCTTTTTCTCATCCGGAATGTTTATTCCGATATTTGCGAAAGCGCCTTCAGGCACCCAGCTTTCAATAACAGATGCTCCCTGACAGCATACTATGACGCCTACGGCAACATTTTTTTCTTTAACGATTTTTTCAGATGTGAGAAACGCTACAGCCGACCAGTATTTGATTTGTTCTTTTCTGCACACTGTCCAGCCGTGTTTTGCCTCAAAAAAGCCGTAATTGATGAACCTGTCCGCACAAAACATTCTCAGCATATTGTTTGACCCGAAACTTTCGGGTTGCAGATTGGTTTCTTCCATCCTGAATTCTATATTTGACTGACCGCAGAACAGATATACTTCACCTATATAAATGTCATCCAAAACTACGGTTTCCCGCTCAAATTCAGCGGTCAGAATGTACGGACCTCCGTACTGCATTTCAGGAAACTCAATATACCATTTATTTCCGAGCGCGACAGTCTCTTTTGTTATACCGGCAAAGCTTAATCTGCATTTTCCGGTGCCCTCGCCGTATATTCTTATGGGTTTATTAGCCGCAAAGACCATGTGAGATGTAAATATTTTATTCAAATTCATTTTATCCCTACCCTCTGTTTTTATAAAAATCAGCGCACGCCTATAATCCGAAAACCGTTTGAGTTATTGATGATATGTTATCCTAATTTCATTATGCATACAGCGGTTATGCCTATTATAATCCCTATCCCGCTTTTGACTGAGAGTTTTTCTTTATACACGGCGGCCGCGACCAATGCCGAAATAACCATACCGCCGCCGTCTGACACAGGGAAAAGTACCGCGATTGGTATAATTTCGCTCGCGATTGTGGAAATCTGGCTTATACCGAACAACGATATTGCGGCTACTGCCGTAAAGAATATAAGCTTTCTGCTGAAGGAAACGGAATATTTTTTATTTAATCCGCTTTTCGCGCCGAAAACCGCTAGCATCGCAACCGACGGTACGGCAAACTGCAAAAACGAATATAAAGTAACACTGCCGTCAGGGACAAACGCTTTATACAGTGTTTGAAACAGCATAGTACAGCCGTTTGCCAGCATACTGCCGAGCAGCAGCAGCAAAGTTTTAAAAGTCAGCCTGCCGTTTGTTTTCTGAGACGCGGACGACAAAAAATATGCCGATACAAACAAAAAAACAATTCCTCCCCATTGCAGCAAAGACACCTTCTGCCCGAAAATGAATATTCCCGCAACCGTTGGCACCAGCAGTCCGGCCATACTGAAAAGCGCTCCCAATACGATTGAAGAACCGTGCAATGCCAAAAGGGAACAGACCAGCGATACAGTAAGCGCAAGACCCGTGGCGGCGGAAATCACCCAGCCGAGCGCCGTCAACCCCCGGACCGCTTCCGCCGGATTTTCTGTGAATATAAACAATATCAGCGCGAAAACGGCAGAAATTCCGAACTGCACCGACATATACCCGCTGACTCCGGTTGGATCCACCGGCATCTCATTGCTGCAGGCTTTTGAAGATATTTTCTGAAATACCCGAAGCAGCAGTATAGCAGCCAAACATATCGTTTCCATTAAATCATCCTTATTGAAACCGTCATAAACAGGGCGTTTTGATTTGTATCTTTTCCTATTACGCAATCCCGGTCAAAACCCGCCGCGAAAAAACGAATGTCCCGCGACAGCGGAATGCGAATTTTACCTTTCGCCTGTTTTGTCAACAGTTTCGGTTATAAAACTGTTTATTTTTCTTACAGGTATGATATAATAAAATCACGCCGTATGCAACACTGATTTTGACCGTTATTTATACTATATTGGTGATTTTATGGAAAAAGAGAATATTATATTTACCGAACTCGCATTAAAGTGCAATATTGAAACAATCAGAATTCTTGAAAGCAGCAGTTACCGGAAAAGTCATTTTCACGAAGAAGCGGAACTTGTATACGCAGAAAAGGGCGATATTCTCTGCCATATCTCCGGAGAAAAGGTAATATTGAATGAAGGCAGCATTCTGCTGATAGGCAATCAGGTGATTCACAGTCTGAATTACCTGCACGCTCCGGCTGAGATAACTTACATACAGATGAATATTACCGATATCTGCAACTCGGTTTTTCCTGATTTTTTCCTGCTATCATGTTTTTGCTGTGAGACATTGCGTAAATATAAAATTTTCCCTGCAAACAGCGATATCGGTCAATTATTTATGTTTGTCAGAAAAGAGCTTAAAACAAAGTTGCCGCAATACCGCACTGCCGTAAAAGGCAGTATTCTGCAGCTTATCGCCTTTATGTGCCGGGAAGGACTCATAACCGACACGTCATATTTTTTAAATAACCCGTCTTTTAAAAAACTGCTTCCCGCTATAGATTTCGCGAAAAAAAATCATCTGCGTGCGTTTTCGCTTGATGAACTTGCCCGTCACCTTAAAACTGACAAGTATAATTTCTGCAAACAGTTTAAAAAAATATCCGGAATAACATTTTGGAATTATCTGACGCACCTGCGCGTAAAGCATGCCGACGGTCTGCTGCTACTGACGGATAAATCTGTAACCGAAGTCGCTCTGGAATCAGGTTTTTCGTCCGTGCAGTATTTCAACCGCATTTTCAGCAGCAAACATGGCTGCAGTCCTACAATTTTCAGAAAGATGGCCAAAAACGCCGGCGCAAAACAAAAAGATTCACTCAACTGACTTTTCTCATTGAAAAATGTTCAGATACATAACAAAAAACAGCATTGATATTATTACAGTTTTACGGTAAAAAGTCAACGCTGTTTTTTTATTATTTATGATTATTTTTCTCCGGCACGTATCTGTTCAAAAGCGCGGCAGATCGCCTGATAATTTTCTTCACTCATACCCACGCTGTGATATTCCTCTATATAAGCGATAAATCCGCCCTTTCCTTCAGGATTCAGAAGCCGGTTTAATTTTTCCGCATAAGCATGAATTTCATCCGGTGTTCCGTGAATAGCTATCGTCTGATGATCTACGGGGCACATAAAACAAACCTTACCCGAAAGCTTCTCAGCCAAATTTTCCAACGGGAACAGTTCAGGCTGATTCAGATTCAAAATATTTGCGCCGGCTGCCGTAAGTTCGGGCAGAATATCCATTACCTGACCGCAGCTATGAAAGCAAACATCCGCTCCTCTCTTGCGGATACGGGAAAATTGACGCTGATAAAAAGGCAGAAAAAACGACCGCCACATATCAGGGTTTATCATCAGGCTTTTCTGTGTTCCCCAGTCGTCTCCGAACATAATGCAGTCCGCTCCCAGATCCAAAAGATGATCGGCAACAGCCTCTTCGTACCGGGTTACAATTTCCATCAGCTCACGAAATTTTTCAGGTTCAATATACAAATCTTCCATTGCATTTTCAAATCCGCGGATAAATGAGGCAATGTTAAACCCGGTAATTCCTAAAGATCCTATGATATATTTGTCAGGATGTGCTTGAATCTGACGTTTGGCTTCTTCATACCGCGTGGGATCATGAGGATCGGGCGCTTTGTAGTTATAAAGTCCATCCCAGCTGATTTCGAGCGGCGGTTCTTTAGGCTGTCCCATAGTATCGTCATGCTGTACCCAGACAAAACCCCATTCCGAGCGTCCGGGTGTTTCCGGTTTAAAAGACGACGGAGAAGAAGGTCCGGTTATTAAAAAGTCAGAGCGTTCCAAATCCCGGTTAAAATACAGAACGGGAAGCCGCCGGGGTGATTCGAAACGTATTGCCCGGCGTGCGTTTTCTTTTGCGGAAATATTCATATAAATCACCTGTCAATCTTTTCAAAATACAATTTTTTCCATAGTACAATTTTTTTGCAAAAAATCAAGGCTTTTTAATTAATAGGCGATTTTATGAAAAATAAGGAAACAAGAGAACCGTCCCCTTGTCCCCTTTCTGCATTTGCGGTACGATTTTGAAAGCAATGAGTTTTGTGATACAGTCGGGCAAAGGTTACGGTATTACCGTCAACTCAAAGGCTACTCAACCCGTCAGCTTGCAGATATGGTTAGTGTTGTTCCTGCAACAATAAGGCTATTTAATATATAAAAGTCGAAACGTCCGAAAGCGTTTCGACTTTTTACAAGCATTATACCCTACCCGTTATTGAAAAATCTGTTTTGGTTGAGTATAGCATAAATCGTTTTCAAAGTCAATAACCCTTGACCGCCTAAAACACAAATACCATACATTCGTATTTATACAGCCATAACCGCAGTTGCCGCAAAGGCTACTACTGCCGCAATAATCTCTCTGTTTTTCAGTTTGTTTTTTCTTATAACATCTATTACCGTAGAAAAGACAATTACTCCACCTGTTACTATCGGGTATTGAACGGATGCGGGTAGCTTTAAAAGCGCAATAAGCAGCATTAAGTTTGCAACACTGTTCAAAACGGCGCCACCTGCAGAATAGCCCAATGCTTTTACGCTTACCGCAAAATTCTTTTCCTTTGATACCGTAATCAGAATAACGCTTATTAAAGCGGTGACTATTTTCGATATAATAAGAAAATCCGCACTGTCTACACAGTATTCGGGATAGGATTGGTGAAATTTCGAAATTACACCAACCATACCGTTAAGCACAAACACTGCAATATAATACTTAAACGCTTTTTTGGAATCATTTCCTTTATCTACGCTTATTGCTATGGAAACCGTTATTAAAATGCAACATAAAATTCTTATTGCCTTAAATTCCTCTCCGCAAAACAGCCCGTATATAAAGGGCAGCATCATTCCGCCTATCATCGAAAAAACCGAATATACCGAAAGATTTGCATATTTAAACGCCCTTACAGTAAAAAAGTTAAGCATCACACATACTGCAGAATATACTAAAGCAACGACAACCGAAAACAAGGAAATCCTTAACTTAAAGCCGTTTATTGCCAATAAAGCAACAAGTCCCACCAAAGAGCTGTAGAGTGAAAGCTTAAGAGAGGAATTCCATCCGTTTCCGCTTTCCTTTTGATATCCGTCATTAAACATAAACTGTATGGCGAAAATCAATGCCGATAGCGATATTATTAAATAGTACATAATTTACTTTTTACTTCCTTGAGAAAATGCGGCGGCTATATAACCGCTATCTTTGTTTTTGCACTCTTCGTCCCACATCTTTTTAACATACGCATATACACCGTCATCAATATCGGGGGTACCCTTTGAAAAGGTAGGAAGAAGCATATCTCCCGCAACCTTGGGGTCGGTACAGGCAGTATCGTTGCGCCATTTATCCCTTTCCTTTTTATCTCTTAAATTCGGGATTTCCATCGGAGTATTACCCTTTAAAATTGAACGGTAAGCAAACATTCCGGGAAGGAACATATCGAGCGCCTCATAGACGTCTATTGTATCTGCTTCGGAATTTCCTCTTATTTTTTCAATAAAATGATACATCGAATAGAAATCCGAGCCACCGTGCCCAAACCCATCAAGCTTATCCTCCATACCATGCTTTGGCTCATAGGTTTCATACTTGGCTGTATCGTATCCGCCTGAATATTCATCAGAATCTATATACATTTTATAAATATGTCCGCTGTTTTTGTCAGCTTCTCTGCCGCATTCCATTCTGCCCTTTGAGCCGTACGCCGAATACCATATCGAATCCTTATAAAGCCATCCGTGGATGCTCTTTACAATACCGCCGTTTTCCAGTGTTACCATTTCTACGGCAAAGAGTCCTGATTTTGCACCGACACGCAATTTTCTTTCGTTTTGTGTCCCCTCAAAGCCTATAACCGAAACAGGCCGCAGACCTGTCATGTGTATCATAGGTCCGATAGAGTGGGTGCAATAAAAGGTTGAATACATATTATTTCGCCAATGATCTTTTTCGCCGTAGGTTATGCTGGGCCAAATCGGCTCGCCGTTGTGGATATATTCACATTCACCGTATTCAAATTCGCCGATCTTTCCGTCTCTATAAAGTTTCTTCATTTCATAGGGGGCGGGCATATAGCAATAGTTTTCGCCATAGGCATAAATATAACCGGTTTCTTCAACCGTTTCAATAAGCTCAACGGCTTCCTTCATTGTCTGACAGGGCAAAACCTCAGAGAAAACGTGAAGACCCCTTTTAAGCGCTTTTATTGCAAAGGGAGCGTGCTCATTAGCATAATTTGCAAGCACAACCGCGTCCATATCGTGCTTTATAAAATCTTCAAAATTATCATAGAATGTAATATTATCATCCTTTAAATTCTCTTTTTGAGTATTAAGTACCTCCGGATTTTTGTCGCAAATCGCAACAACTTGAGCATTTTCTGCTCTCTCACAGTAATTTATCATACTTGAACCGCGATAACCGCCCAATACACCTATTCTTACTTTTTTATCCATTTAAATTTCTCCTGTTCGTATATATTTTAACAAAAATATATCACCGAAAGACTTTAGCGTCAATGGAATATATGCATTTTTTTATGGAAAATAGTCAGTTAAGATTGCGCTTTTGATTATTTTATGATATATTTAAGTAAAGGGGAGAAATCAGAATGACCGATAATATTTGTTTTTTTATACCCTATCATAAGGATTACCAATCTATACATACAGTAAATTTTGTGATGGAAACAAAACCGCAGATCAATGATTCCTTTAGGTCAGAAGCGGTCTATAAGGTTCACTATGTATGCAGCGGTAAGGGAAGTCTCCACACCCTCGGAAAGGTTCAGCCGCTATTTGAGGGAGATATTTTTTTTACCTTTGCCGGACATCCGTTTTACATCGAGTCAGAGGAGAATCTTTCATATATGTATATAAGTTTCTTAGGCTCAAGAGCAAATATGATTATGGAGAAGTTAAAAATTACTCCTAATGAAAATCTTTTTTCCGAATGCAATGAGATATGCGACTTTTGGGAAAAGGCTTTTAATATCAATCAGGAACTGACCGACCTTATATCCGAAAGTGTGCTTTTGTATACATTTTCATTTATAGGAAACAGAATATTAGAGTTCAATAAAAAAGCTTATAAGATTGAAAAACCTTTTTTATTAGCAAAAAAATATATTGACGATAATTTTACTGACCCTGCGTTGTCTTTAAGCAACATAGGTAATGAGCTGAAATATAACACAAAATACATTTCGGGACTTTTTAAGAAAAAAATGGGTATAGGCATTAATGAATATATAAATACAGTACGCATTCAGCAGGCCTGCACACTTATCAATCAGGGACTTTCATGTGTAAGTGAAATCTCATCGTTATCAGGTTTTAATGACGCTCTTTATTTTTCAAAAGTATTCAAAAAGAAAATGGGAATATCTCCAAAACAATACATTATTCATCAGCCGCAGGCGACTTCATTATTCAATATTCATTTGAAAATCCGTTCTCGCTTAATGAATAATGAATGATGAAAAATGAATAGTGAATAATACAAACAAAAATCCGTCCCCTTACGAGAACGGATTTTCGTTTGTCTCTGTTGTTCAGAAAAGAACTGGGCGAAAACCGAGGATTTTATAATAATTTCAACCAAGCCAAACCGAAAATCACAAAAACAATTGCAAATATACTCAACAAAACAACTGATATAATTTTTATCACTTTATTATTAGAAATTTTAAGACATATAGCAGAAGTTATTATACCCGGCAAGGCTGTAACACAGTAAAACATTCTATAAAACAAAAAGCCCAAATAATCTGAACCGCTTGTGCTTGGCAAACTATTGAGGTAATTATATTCTTTTATCATGTCACATGTTAAAGATACCAACGCAACGAAAACCAAAAATGAAAAAACGAAAGTTATAATAGAAAAAATTTTTTTAACCATCTCATCACCGCCTTGGGTTCATTATATGCTTGTGTCAAATTAGGGACAAATTCAGTAATCGGCTCCCTCTGACGAGGGAGCTGTCAGCGTAGCTGACTGAGGGAGAGAATTTTTAACAGTAAAATCTATATATTCGCATACACCTCTAAAATTTCGGTCAATATCCAAATTACAAATCCTTAAAATTGTTAAATTCATACCCTCTAACTCTTTCGTTCTAACTTTGTCTTTTTCTATTTGCTCTGGTGTATAATGCCCGCCACCGTCAAGCTCAACAACAAGTCTTGCTTTTGCACAATAAAAATCGGCAATATAATTTCCTATGGCTTTTTGCCTTTGAAATCTTATGGGGTAATATCTTAAAAACTCATACCAAAGTTTTCGTTCCCAAGGTGTCATATTTTTCCTTAAAGTTTTTGCAAGAGGGATATTTGCTTTATTATATTCTTTCATATTCTCTCCCTCCGTCAAAACTAAAGTTTTGCCACCTCCCTCGTCAGAGGGAGGCTAAGGCTACAACTAGTGGAAGTCATTTCCACAAGTTCAGTTTTCCGCATAACAACAAGCATTTTCTTGACTTAAATATAACATTTTTTATCAAGATTTTCAAGTTATATATGCAAATAGAGTTATCCCGAAATTACGAGATAACTCTAATTTTTATGGTATGACAAAAGTAATACCAACACATTGAAAATCATACCAAAGATAATGAAGTTGAAAACTTTGTTTTAAAGCCGTAAAACCACCGAAAGTAAGACGGTTATTCCTGCCTTGACTTGTGAATCGAACAAAAACTGCAAGTCAACTCACAAAATGCGATATGGATTTACTGTGAAAAATAAGTATAATTAAATTAGAAGCTTCTAATTTAGTTGAAAGGACAAATAATATGAATATAGTATTTTCAAACAATCTAAAAAAATTTAGAAATCAAAAAAATTACACTCAAGAACAAGTTGCAGAAATTTTAGGTGTAAGCACACATACAATTTCCAGATGGGAATGTAATACAACATTACCTGATGTTACAATTCTTCCTCAAATTGCGAAACTTTACTGTGTTACAATTGATGACTTTTTTAAAGAATCATCTATAGCATACAAAAATTATGCCCAAAGATTAGCTTCGGTTTATGAAGAAACAAGAAAACCGGAAGATTTTATTTGTGCAGATAATGAGTTTAAAAAACTTATTAAGAATGGGGTACATTCAACAGAAGATTTATGGACATACGGAACATTACACCACTTTATGATGCAGTATTCTACAAATAAAGCCATTGAATTGTTTAACGAAGTTATCGATATCGGTCAAAATGTAAATGAAGAAGTTTTTTGGAAAACAAAAATTCAAAAGATGCTTTTATACTCACAGATCGGAAAAAGTAAAGAAAACATTAACACAGCTTTAGAGGATATTAGAAAAAATTCTAACAATGCAATAAATTGGAGGTGCTTGATATCAGCTTATATATTCGACAGAGATGTTGAAAATGCTTATGAAAGTTTCAAGAAAGCAGTCGAAAAATTCCCCAATGATGCAATAATATATACTTTAGGCGGTGATATATGCAGTAAGTTGGGCAAAAATAATGAGGCTCTTACTTATTGGGATAAAGCAATAGAATTAGATTATACTTGTCTTGATGCTAAATATTCTAAGATAGACTACTATGCCAAAATTGGAAATAAAGACAAATGCCATTGCCTTTCGTTAGAAATAGTAGAAGAATTGAAAAAATCAGGACTTGATATTGAAGCCGATGCAGAAGAAAAGAGATTAAAAAATCTGATAAACAATATTCAATAAAAAGATCAAAAGGCAAGGAATCCCTTGCCTTTTGTCCCTATTGTAGCACAACCATAACATAAAATAGGCAGTGGTGCAAGGACGAAGCCCGATTATTCATTATTCATTAGCGTAAGCGACTTCATTATTCAATATTCATTTGAAAATCCGTTCTCGTTTTAATGAATATTGAAGAAATGAATATTTAATAATGAATAATGCACTCAAATTTTCATTTTAACTCTTTACCCCAACTATTGACAAAGAGCCAAAAAACCCTTGAAATATCAAGGGTTTTCAAGCTTTGTGCTTTTTAGTCGCACAGTTATGGCGCCCCAAACAGGACTCGAACCTGTGACACTGCGGTTAACAGCCGCATGCTCTACCGACTGAGCTATTAGGGCAAAAAATGTTGGCATCTACCTATTTTCCCGGGCAGCCTCCCGCCAAGTATCTTCAGCGCAAGCGAGCTTAACTTCCGTGTTCGGTATGGGAACGGGTGGACCCTCGCCGCAATTAACACCAACTAATCGCGTGTCTTTCGACACTATATATCAAATAGGTTTCCCTATCTAAGATCATAATATGCAGTTTTAAAAAAATGGTGACCCGTACGGGATTCTAACCCATGTTGCCGGCGTGAGAGGCCGGAGTCTTAGGCCACTTGACCAACGGGCCACATACAAAATTGACCTTGGTAATATATATATTTCCGCATAAGCGGAACACTTAATCAAAATGGTGCACCATCAGGGACTCGAACCCGGGACACCCTGATTAAGAGTCAGGTGCTCTACCAACTGAGCTAATGGTGCGGATAGAAGGATATCGAGTAAATATCACTCACACCCTGAAAACTGAACAAGTATGGAAGCCGGATCGAAAATAGGTCAAGCCCTCGGTCTATTAGTACAGCCTGGCACACATATCGCTATGCTTACACCTGCTGCCTATCAACCCGGTAGTCTTCCGGGGACCTTACTAGCTTATGCTATGGGAAATCTTATCTTGAGGTTGGTTTCACGCTTAGATGCTTTCAGCGTTTATCCAATCAGTACTTAGCTGCCCAGCTATGCCCTTGGCAGAACAACTGGTGCACCAGAGGTACGTCCATCCCGGTCCTCTCGTACTAGGGACAGCTCCTCTCAAATTTCCTGCGCCCACGACAGATAGGGACCGAACTGTCTCACGACGTTCTGAACCCAGCTCGCGTACCACTTTAATCGGCGAACAG
>CALWUY010000027.1 GCA_944384855.1 uncultured Clostridia bacterium
CCCAGCCGCCCCACCATGCTGAACCACTCCGGGATCATGCCGGTGAAGCCGAAGAAGTAGTGGATGTGGTCCATCACCATGGTGACCAGGGCGATCCACTTGAGCCCCGTCTCGGTGATGCCGCCGGTCTTAGTCAATGCGCGTGTCGTTTCCATAGCAGAAGTTCCCAAACGGTTGAACTAAATTTTTTCTGGTAATTTCTAATGGTTTTTAACACTTTACGCCACATTCCGCTCACTCTTTGCCGCTCTTAATTCCACTGTTTCCGAGTGTTCCGGCGCTGTCTGTGGTCAAACATGTGGTCAAAGAGCCCTTCTTGACCAGGCACGGCATCCGCTGCCGCCGCCTGTCCAGAAGGGCTCTTTTTTCTGTTCGGGTTTGGGGTATTGTACCTCTGCATAGACTAAGAAGCAAGGTGTTTTTTCGAGGTAGACGTATCAATTTTTAACACGCCTATACAAAGAATAAAGCCTTGCGGACTACGTCCTGTCTACTCACCAACCGCTGCGTACCGACTGTTATCTACTTGTCCTTGGACGAAGTGCTTGTCGGGCTTCAGCAGATGTACTAAGTAACACACCCAAATATTACTTTGCAGTAGGATTTATAGGTTCGATTTAAAATTAATCTAAGTATACGAATGATTGTGGTGCTTGGTTGAGACCGTACTCAGATAGGCACTTTGGGGTTTCGTATACCACCACATCTTTCAACTTATATGCAATTGCTTTATCCTTACCTGCATAATAAGAAAAATAAAACTTTTTTGTTATCCCAGCAGCTGATTTGGCGATTTCCCAGACTTCTTTTGGAGTTCCTTCCAGTATCTCATCAATGGTAGCTTCTCCTACTACTTCCTTCTGGGGCGCAGATGCATAAAATATAATTCGATCTACACCTGTTTTAGGTTTACTCTTTCGAAATTCATACAGTTTATTCCCCTCGAGTATTACTTTGGCGTATTTAGGTTTAATCGATAATAACATTGTCGACATCAATGTTGCCCTCCCGTAGAATTTTCTCAAATTGCTCCCTTGTATAACGGAAATTCATGGGGTGGGTTCCCGGCCAACAACCATTGTCTTTCAACCACTTCCAATTCACATTATTTCCTGCGCCAAAATAGCCGCAATAAAGAAGCTCAATTAGTGTCAATGACGACCAAGTGTCGTATTTAGTTCTCAATTCATTTTCGTTGTAAACTGATTTGTTCCCAATCATACCAAGAAATTCATCAAACGAATATCGTGCATATCCATTTGATTTTATCTTTTCTATACGAGTCGCCACACAATAGGTAGTAATTACTGATTTATATCCCGGACTTCCTACGGTCCCTGTGTACTTTCTGTAAATCAAGACTGGTTCTCCAACCCTGAAAGCCAAACTATACGGCTTCCCAATATATACCTTTTTCAGCCCGTTAGCAACACTAACGTCAATGCGTTCCTGTAAAGTGTTTGCAAGATCTGAAAAGGCAAACATTGTATCATGGTATTCCATGTCAATAGCAAGGCATCCAGCGTACTGCACCTGTTTCCCAATAAACGGGAACGCCTTGCATGGGTCACTAAAATCCAAATTTCTCCGGTCCTTGATATATACTTTTTCGCCATTTATGTTTTTTCCTACACAGTTAAAACCGTATTTTTCCAAAAGGAAAATAAGGGTGTGGTGTTTGTCAAAAACCGTAACATAGATCTCGTTAGTTCCAAGGTCTCGCCACTGCCAAAGAGTTAATCCTATCGCTCCTTCTCCGATTCTTTGATGTCGATAACGTTCGTCAATTTTTATTGTAGTAATCTTTAGACGGACCACTTTAGGCAATACCCGCCCATCTGCCAATTGGATTTCTTCAGCCTCATCAGGTTTAAGATTAATAAATGCACCGATACCTAACTCATCTTCAAATACCAATGCCGTCTTACCAGACGAGGCTTTCTTTCTGAACCATGTTATAAAGCCGGTACTGTTTGCAGTTCCTGGATAATCGGCTTTCAGAGAATCAAAGAAGGGATCGTCGAGGTTAATTTCAGAAAAGCATTTCCGCTGGAATTTGCCCGCCATAATATCCTCCTTATAGTGACTTTATAAACTCAATTGCATTAGCAATGTCCCCAGAACCACCTGATATAAATAATTGTGCTCCAATATTTTCAGCAAGTTCCTTTGCATAATTACATTCTTGCAACTGAAAATCGATGATACTTGACTCGTTGACATCTACCTTATCACGAGCTCGGCGGCGATCCGCAATTATCTCAGGCTTCTCAGTCAACAAAATTATACTTTCTGGCATGAGTGTTATAAAAGTATCTCTGGAAATGCGCTGAACTTTACCAGTTCCGTCAAGCAAGCAAAAATGTCCATCTAAAATAAAGTTCTGGCCAGTCGCCTTGAGTTCAGCCACAGCCTGAAGAAGATACGGTTGGTTGTCTTCAATATCTGGAATAAACTTATTCTGTGAAAATTCGATCTGCCTTTTTTGTGCAATCAATTCACTGGCGGAGTAGGATTCTATACCGGTAACTTCTTTGGCGAGTCTACAAAAATATGATTTTCCGACTCCATGGACACCACTCAAAAAAATCATAATTGCCCCCCGAAAAAATGCTATAGTAAATCCTTGTTATATTTTATGATAACACATCCAGGCTTTTGATTCAAGAGAAAGCAGCATTCAATCTTGCGATTGCAGGATTAAATGTTGCTATTTTCTATTTGTCACGATATAATGTAGTAACAAATAATTAACCTAAAACTAAGGCAATCGTGGGGGTAACAAATGGCTATTAGTTATAAAAAGTTGTGGAAGTTATTAATTGATAAAGATATGAAGAAGAAGGATCTACAATGTGCGGCGGGAATAAGTGCAGCTTCCATTACAAAACTGGGAAAAAATGAGAATGTCAACACTGAAATAATTGAAAAAATATGCATTGCTTTGCAGTGTGATGTTAGCGATATTATGGAAATAGTTGAGGATTAACACAACAAGGAAAGAAAGTCAAATGCGAAATTCAAAGAGGCTTTATGAATGTTCCCATTTTTTGTTTTATCCCATATAGGAAACAAAAAACATTTAGCCGCAAGGTAGGCTGAGACCATAAACTGAAACCAAAAGAATTGAATTAGAACAAGATAAGATTGTCTATGGAGCTGGAGGAAACCGTATGAATAACGAGATAATGATTGACGCGATGTGGGATGATTCTCCCATTGACGTTTCTACTGAAGTAAACTTCATTTGGTCCATCGCAAATAAACTGCGTGGTACATACCAGAGCGATAAGTATAAGGATGTCATCATTCCGATGGTCATCATCCGTCGCTTTGAGTGCGCTTTGGCACCCACCAAGGCTAAGGTCGTGGAAATGTTTAAGGCAAATCCGAACTATCCGGCAAAGGCGATGTATCGCCTGTCCGGTTTCCAGTTCTACAACACCAGTGAGTATGACTTAGCGGAATTGGTCAACGACTCTGACCACCTGGCGGCTAACTTCAAGG
>CALWUY010000028.1 GCA_944384855.1 uncultured Clostridia bacterium
TTCAATCATTGGTAATTGGTCTTCACCAACAGGCACTGTTGTTGCCTTAAATGCAGTAATGTCCGCTGCCTGACTTATTGGATAGCAAAAGAAACCAGCGGGGATGTTTGATTCGAAATTTCTTAACTGGATTTCTGCCTTTACGGTGGGATTGCGGTGTAACCTTGCCACACTAACTAAATTCATATAATAAAAGGTAAATTCCGTCAATTCAGGTATTTGGGACTGAATAAATAGTGTAGATACATTAGGGTCAAGACCGACCGACAAATAATCTAATGCTACCTCAATAATATTTTGACGTACCTTTTCAGGATTATCAAAATTATCTGTCAATGCTTGGGCATCTGCTATCATTATTAGAATCTTTTCATATTCGCCTGAATTTTGCAATTCCACTCTTCTTTTTAAAGAACCTACATAATGACCTAAATGTAATCTTCCTGTTGGTCTATCTCCTGTTAATATAATTTTACTCATATTAAATCGCTCCTTTAATAAATAAAAAAACTCCTGCCCCAAAAGGACAGAAGTTATAATTTCTGTATGCCACCTATTGAGTTCCGTACTAACATACGGTTCCTGTGTTACGGTCAGGATTATCCGTCAACAACTACTCACTTTGAAAGTTTTCGGGTTGCCCTCATAAGTCCATTCACTATAACTTGAATTATTGCTATCCCACCACCAGCAACTCTCTGTAAATTCGTTGTTATAACTACTACTCTTAATCAACGGTTTATATTATTAAATTTATTATAGTATATCATATAATTTTGATTGTGACAATAGTTTTTTGAAAACTCAACAATTAAAGTATAGTTTTTAAGTTGTCCCTATTGTAGCACAAGCATATCATACTACATCTCTCAGGTCAACTAAAAAGGGCGACAGCATAACCATCTGTTCGTATTATTCTTATTTAATCCCTCATGTATATTTTACATAGATTTAACTTTACACAGATTTTACGTTATGCTATACTGAAAACGCTGACAAATTGCTAATAATTTGCATTTTCGATTTTTTTTGCTATAACATTTCGGGAAAGTCGGTGTAAAATGTCGATAATTGAATTTTTGAACCAAATGCTTGAAAGCCCCATGTTGTTTATATCTACTGTTTTGACACTTGGAGTGGTACTTGTAAACGGATGGACCGATGCTCCTAACGCCATAGCAACATGCGTATCAACCAGAGCCATCAGAGTCAAGCCCGCAATTATTATGGCAGCCGTCTTTAATTTTTTCGGAGTCTTGATTATGACCATGATCAACGCTTCGGTCGCTACAACTATTTATAATATGGTAGACTTCGGAAACGACTCTCAGGCAGCTCTGATAGCTTTATGCGCTGCTATGGCTGCCATAGTAATATGGGCGACAGCCGCATGGTATTTCGGTATTCCGACTAGTGAAAGCCACGCGCTTATAGCCGGGATTTCAGGCGCTGCAATAGCCGTCCAAAACGGTTTCAGCGGTCTGCGCTCAGCTGAATGGATTAAAGTGTTGATAGGAATTGTTTTTTCCACTGTCTTAGGTTTTATTCTTGGCTATATCACCTCTAAAATCACTGTTTTAGTATTCAGAAATAAAAACCGTATGAAATGCGAGCATTTTTTCACAAAAAGTCAGGTTGCCGGCGGTGCCGCCATGGCATTTATGCACGGAGCGCAAGACGGTCAAAAATTTATGGCTATTTTCCTTTTGGGAGCGGCCTTGGTTCAAGGTACTTCCACCGGCTCTTTTGAAGGAACACCGCCGTTCTGGCTTATGGTTTTGGTATCGCTTGTAATGGGTCTCGGGACTTCAATAGGCGGTTACCGTATAATAAAATCAGTTGGTATGGATATGGTTAAACTGAAACCGTATCAGGGCTTTTCTGCCGATTTTGCTGCAACGTTATGCTTACTTCTGTCTTCGGTCACCGGTACCCCTGTCAGTACAACCCACACAAAAACTACAGCTATCATGGGAGTCGGCGCCGCACGTCGCATAAGCAATGTTAATTGGAGCGTTGTAAAAGATTTGGTTTTAACTTGGGTATTTACTTTCCCAGGATGCGGTCTTTTAGGTTACTTAATGGCTGAACTTTTCTTACTTTTATTCAGATAAGGAGATTTTAAGATGGCAAGAAACAAAAATGATTACTTTCAGCTTATGGAACAGCAGGTTGAATACTGTGTCGAAGCTTCAGATTTATTAGAAAAAATTATGAGCGATTATGAAAAATCCGATATTCTAGTGATGAAGGAAAAAATGCACGAGATTGAAAATGCCGGAGATATGCTTTACCACGATATTCACAGCAAATTAGCAGTTGAATTTATCACTCCTATAGACCAGGAAGATATTCTGCATTTGGTACAGATTATTGACGACATTACCGATGCCATAGATGAAGTTGTTTTATATTTCTATATGTATGAAACGGACGAGCTTCCCCGAGACGCAAAAAAATTGGCTAATATTGTAAGCCGCTGTGTTGCTGCCCTTTCGAACGCCGTAAAAGAGCTTAAAAATTTCAAAAAACCGGCAGAACTCAGAAAATATCTTGTAACGGTAAATGATATAGAAGGCGAGTCGGACATCGAATATGCCAATGCGATACATAATCTATTTCACAATTGCGACGACATAAAGAAACTGATAGGCACAAAAGAAATTTACGAAAGCCTTGAAAGCTGCTGTGATTTGTGCGAACACGCAGCCGACATAATTGAACAGGTAATTATCAAAAATACATAATATTTATATTAACATAAATATTAACCCCCATTGGAAATTTAAGGTTTACACCGTTTCCAATGGGGTTATTTATTAAATACAAAAATAATGTATGATTGAAAATATCACTTTTTTACAGCATAATATTTTCCTGAAATAAGCGGCTTTTCCGTCTCAAAGTCTTCAAAAACATATCCTTCAGGAAGAATAATTTTACCATGCAGGGCGTCAGCCGCCTCGATACTTATTATAACTGACTTTTCTTCCCTGCTCCATTCCACTGAAACTCTGCCGTGAGGAGTGTCATGAAAAGCCGACACTTTATAAAGTTCATTAACAAAATACGGTTTTATGTTAACCTCGGCAGTGTCTTTGCAAGTCGGGTTAACGCGTATACCGGCAAGATAAATATAAAACCATGCTGAAACGTCTCCCCAGAAATGATGGTTAAGCGAATTAATACTCCCGCCTTCAGGAGAAAAAACTTCCCACAAAGTCGTGGCTCCTCTGACAAACCAGTTGCCGTATGACGGATAATCCGGCCTGGTAATCATTTTATATGCAAGCTCTGTATACCCGTATTCCGAAAGCAGACGAAAGATTACCCTTCCTCCTAATACTCCGGTGTCAAAATGATCATCTGCCGCATGAATGTATCCCAGCAGCACCTCAAAAGCACGCGGAGCCTCTTCTGAAGTAAACATTCCGTAATATATGGCCATCGCCTGCGCTGTCTGTGTTGCTCCTTCTACCGTGAAATTATTCATATCTATCAGGTTCTTCCTGAATGCACTGCGGGTTTTTTCAGCCAAACAGGCAGCAAATTCCCGCTGCTCCTCCTGCCCGAGCTCACCGTATATAAATGCTGCCTTTTCGGCTATATCACAGGTCAGCACAGTATCTGTGACAACAAGCGGAGTTTTGTATTTATTACAGTCAAGCCCCACCTGACACCAGTCTCCCAGTCCTATCGCAATCAGTCCGTTTTCATCAAGCCGGGAATAAAGGTAATTGAGATATCGCATAAGCGGCGCTGAAAGCTCCTGTAAAACGCTTATATCTCCCGTATACTTATATGTATAATACGGAATTGTTACTATAACCCCGTCCCACGCAGGACCGTTTCCCCATTCGTATCCCCAGCCGCCTGTAGGCACAATTCCGGGAAGCTGCCCCTTATCATTGATAGCCTTATAAATATTCCGCAGCCATTCCATGTAGCTTTTCTCAGGGGAAAAATTAAGCAGCATCTGCTCTGCCGAAAGCGCGGCGTCGGCCGTCCATCCATTCTTTTCACGCTGGGGACAGTCGGTCGGAAAATAAAAGAAATTTGATGCGTCAGAACGCACTGTTGCTTCCTGTATCTTATTTACCATGTCATCGCTGCATGTAAAACTTCCGCGTTTCTTTATATCAGAACCCATTTCTATGTATGTAAGAAGATCATCTGTGGCCTGTTCTTCTGTTATTCCGCTTACAAGCACATACCTGAAACCATGATATGTGAAATGCGGAGTATACTCTTCTGTCCCGTTTCCCGAGCAGTAATATTCGTCCTCCTGGTATCTTTTTCCGCGGTCATCTCCGAAGTCAAACCGATTGTTTTTAAAATATGGCTCTGAATTTACCAATACTTCGAAAAACCGCAAAAGTACCTTTTGACCTCTGAAACCTCTGATTTTAAGCCTGCATAAACCCGCCGAATTTACGCCGAAATCATATATGTATGAACCCTCTTCATACTTTGTTACCGAAACCGGAGATAATATGTTTCTGACTGCAATAGGCTCTGCCTCACACAGTTTGGTCTCTCCTCTCGGAGCCTCTGCGGTAATCGCTCGGCTCCAGCCACTGTCATCAAAATCAGGCATGTTCCAATCAGGTATTTCAAGCCGGGCATCATAATATTCTCCGTAGTGTAAATCGTCAAAAATAATAGGTGACCTGGCGGTCAATGTTTCAGTATCTGAAAAAACGGTCTCTTCAGTACCGTCCTCATATTCAATCTTAAGCGAAAATGCGGTTATGGGCGCTCCCCTGAAGCGCGCCTTGTCAAAATCCCACACATATCCGCCCGGAGCATTTCTCATACCGTTTCCCAGAAGTACCCCGATTACATTTTTACCTATTGTGATTTTATCTGACAGATCATATCGGTCATAATATATATAATCATCAATATTGCTCCTGTACGGCGCCAATTTTCCCTTCGTTATATTTTCGCCGTTAAAATATGCTTCGTAAAATCCCAATCCCGTAATTAACAGCTCCGCAAAAACCACCGGCTTGTCTGTTGAAAAATTCCGCCGGAAATACGGTGCGGGAATATGCTTTATATAAGTAGAATATTCGTCGCCTGCTTTGATAAAACTTATAGGAAATTCCATATCGGTCACCCTCCTGTTTTATATGTTTTCACCGCAAATCTATTGCTGAAATCACTTTTATTTAATGTCATTATATCATATTTTGATGCAAATTCAATTTTTTTATTACAAGCACATAAAAAAATATCCTCAAATGTCTGAAAATAACATTCGAGGATATTTGTATTTTTATTTACACATAACCAGAATATTAATACATTCCGCCTTGTGCCGCGGCTGCTGCAGCTGCAGCATTCTGAGCGGCGGCATCTTCGGGCTTTTCGGCAACTAAGCTTTCGGTGGTAAGTACCATAGAAGCTACCGACGCCGCATTCTCAAGAGCCGAACGTGTTACCTTGGTAGGATCCACTATTCCGGCCTCAAGCATATCGGTGTAAACGCCCTTATACGCGTCAAATCCGTAATTGATTTTACCGCTTTCTTTTATCTTTTCTATAATCACTGAACCTTCAAGACCTGCATTGTATGCGATTTGCCTGATCGGTGATTCGAGCGACTTAAGAACTATGCTTACACCTGTTTTCTCATCGCCCTCTTTAGTGTCAAGCAATGCCTTTACCGCAGGAATTGCATTTATAAGCGCTACACCACCTCCCGCGACTATTCCTTCTTCAACAGCTGCTTTTGTCGCTGAAAGAGCATCTTCAATACGAAGCTTCTTATCCTTCATTTCAATTTCGGTAGCAGCACCGACCTTGATAACCGCAACTCCGCCTGATAGCTTAGCAAGTCTTTCCTGTAACTTTTCCTTGTCAAAATCGGACGTGGTAACTGAAAGCTCATTCCTTATCTGATTGATTCTGTCCTTAATCGCAGAAGAATCTCCGGCACCGTCAACAATAATAGTATTTTCTTTGGAAACCTTTACCTGACGGGCTTTACCTAGCTGCTCAATCGTAGTATCTTTAAGCTCAAGACCCAGTTCTTCGGAAATAACTTCTCCGCCGGTTAAAATTGCTATATCGCGGAGCATTTCCTTACGTCTGTCTCCGAATCCCGGAGCCTTTACGGCAACACAGGTGAATGTACCGCGCAATTTGTTGACAATAAGAGTTGAAAGCGCCTCGCCCTCGATATCTTCGGCAATGATAAGAAGTTTCTTTCCGGTTTGTACTATCTGCTCCAAAAGCGGCAGAATTTCCTGAATATTTGAAATCTTTTTATCTGTTATTAAAATGAGGGCATCATCAAGAATGGCTTCCATTTTATCAGTGTCAGTCGCCATGTACGGTGTGATATAACCGCGATCAAACTGCATTCCTTCGACTACCTCTGAATATGTTTCGGCAGTCTTTGACTCTTCAACAGTAATTACGCCGTCGGCAGTAACCTTCCCCATTGCCTCAGCAATAAGATCTCCTATAACCTCGTCTCCCGAAGAAACCGTAGCAACACGTGCTATATCATCATTTCCGCTTACCTTTTTCGAATTTTCAATTACAGACTTAATGGCTGTATCTACCGCAGCCTTGATACCTTTTTTAACTACCATCGGATTTGCGCCGGCTGCTACATTCTTCATACCTTCATCTATAAGCGCCTGTGCCAATAAGGTTGCGGTTGTAGTACCGTCTCCCGCGGCATCATTGGTCTTTACCGAAACCTCTTTTACAAGCTGTGCTCCCATATTCTCAAACGGATCGCTCAGTTCTATCTCCTTTGCAATGGTCACACCGTCATTCGTAATAAGGGGTGAACCGTACTTTTTGTCAAGTACAACATTCCTTCCTTTAGGACCTAAAGTCACCTTTACTGCATTTGCAAGTTTATCGACACCGGTCTGCAAAGACTTGCGTGCCTCTTCTCCAAAAATAATATTTTTTGCCATTTTTATCACCTGTTCCTTATTCTACAATTGCAAGAATATCAGCCTGACGGAGAATCGTAAATTCTTCACCGTCAATCTTTATCTCGGTTCCCGAATATTTCGCGGCAATAACCTTATCGCCTACTTTTACGGTCATCTTAACTTCTTTACCGTCAACAAGTCCTCCCGGTCCCACTGCAACTACCTCTGCTACCTGCGGTTTCTCTTTAGCGGCCGATGTTAAAACTATACCGCTTTTAGTTGTTTCCTCTGCTTCGGTAGCCTTGATTACTACATTGTCAGCCAAAGGTTTAATGTTCATTTCTACTCCTCCAAAAAAAAATTTGCGTGTACAAAGGGTATGGATTTTACCCGTATTCCACATTGCAAATAATATATTATACCAAAAGTCAGGAAAAGTCAAGAGTGTTTATAAAAATTCATTTTTTGTTAATAATATGGCTTTAATTCACACTATTCTTTCCAGTGATTTAGCCAATATTGCACCCTTACCGGTCACCGCGTATGAATCTCCGTTTTTTTCGGCAAATCCGAAATTTACTAATTCTTTTATATACTCTTCCCGCACAATGAATGATAAATCAACCCCGCAGTTGAGCGCCGAAAGCACTATAAGCGCCTGCGGCGATATTCTGTTTTTAGCAGCTGTGTTTTTTAAAGATTCATTTAGCCGGCTTAATGCCTTAAAACTATCCTTGTACAGATTAAAATCAGTCATAATTTCCACCCTTTCAATTAAATTTTACCGTTTCAGATTATCAAAATCAACAAAAAAATTTATATTGGCATTCTAATTATGAAATATTTCGAAAAAAATATTTGACTCGTTGACAAAAAATGACGTATATGTTAATATATAGATGATATAAATATAGCTTTTGGTTCTTTGTGACTGACGGATAAGCGGATGACCGCGTGGAGCAAAGAACATTATGCCGACCGTCTGGGCACACTGTATTCATTTTATGGATTAGTGCGCCTTTTTTAATATATTTTTTTCGGAGGTATCTTATGAAAAAGATCGGAATTATTATGGGAAGCGACAGCGATCTGCCTACTGTTTCAAAAGCAGCCGATACACTCAGAAGTTTCGGCGTCCCGTATGAAGTACATGTTTTTTCCGCACACAGAACACCTGCGGAAGCAAAAGAATTCAGCGCAAACGCGCGCAAAAGCGGTTTCGGAGCAATCATAGCCGCAGCAGGTATGGCGGCGCATTTAGCCGGAGCCATAGCCGCTAATACTACCCTGCCTGTAATAGGCATACCGATAAAATCAGGAAATCTGAACGGTATTGACGCCCTTCTATCAACTGTGCAGATGCCATCGGGTATCCCCGTAGCAACAGTCGCAATTGACGGTGCCGTTAATGCCGCTTTATTATGCGTGCAGATACTTGCGGTTACTGACTGCGAACTTGCTCAGAAGCTTGATGAAAAACGCCGCGCAGATTCGCAGAAGGTACTCGATAAAAATTCCGCAATAGAAGCGCAGTTTAATATTTAACCCACGGGAGGATCATTATGGGAGGCTATTTTGGAGCTGTCTGCAAATCAGACGCGATATATGATGTTTTTTTCGGTACGGATTACCATTCACACCTCGGTACACGCCGCGCAGGCATTGCCGCTTACGACAGCGAAATAGGTTTGCAGCGGGAAATCCACAATATTGAAAACTCGCCTTTCAGGACAAAATTTGAAGATGTTTTCGATGAAATGAAAGGTTTTGCCGCAATCGGCTGTATAAGCGACTACTATCCGCAGCCGCTGCTTATCCGCTCTGATATAGGCACATACGCTATATGCGTAATAGGAATGGTAAACAATTCCGAAGAGCTTATAAACAGATACCTCTCGTCCGGAGGAGGTCATTTTGAAGCTATGACCGGCGGTAAAGTAAATACCACTGAGGTTGTAGCGGCACTTATCAATCAGAAAAGCAATTTTAACGAAGGTATTAAATTTGCACAGGATTCAATTGACGGCTCGGCTTCCATACTGATTCTTACGGATTACGGTTCAATTATCGCCGCCAGAGACAAATTCGGAAGACTTCCGATACTTATAGGAAAAAACGATGAAGGATACTGTGTTTCCTTCGAGTCGTTCGCATATTTGAAATTAGGTTATCAGGATGAAAAAGAACTTGGTCCGGGAGAAATTGTCGAACTTACGGCTGACCGGATGACACAATTGTCTGCACCGGGAAACAAAAAGCGTATCTGCGCTTTTCTGTGGAGTTATTACGGATATCCCACCTCTTGCTATGAGGGTAAAAATGTTGAAGTCATGCGGTACAGAAACGGCAAAATAATGGCGCAGCACGATAAAGAAGCGGGACTGGCTCAAAGCATTGATTACGTCGGCGGGGTTCCCGATTCCGGAACACCGCACGCAATCGGATACGCCAACGAAAGCGGCAAGGATTTTGCCCGCGCTTTTATCAAATACACTCCCACATGGTCGAGAAGCTTTATGCCCACAAAACAGAAAGAACGCAACAAAATCGCTAAAATGAAGCAGATACCGGTCCATGACCTAATAACCGATAAAAACCTGCTTTTTGTTGACGACTCTATAGTACGCGGCACACAGCTTAAGGAAACGGTTGATTTTCTTTATTCAAACGGAGCTAAAAAAGTACACATGCGTTCTGCCTGTCCGCCTATTATGTACGGATGCAAATATCTCAACTTTTCACGCGCCACTAACGATATGGAGCTGATTGCCCGCAGGACTATTATGGAACTTGAGGGCGAGGAAGGTTTTAATCACATCGAAGAATACAGTGACTCTTCTACCGAACGCGGCCAAAATCTCAGAAAAGCGATATGCCGGAAATTCAATTTTGCCACACTGGAATTTCAGTCGCTCGAAGGT
This sequence comes from uncultured Clostridia bacterium, assembly GCA_944384855.1. GTDB lineage: Bacteria > Bacillota > Clostridia > Oscillospirales > Acutalibacteraceae > UBA737. The sequence continues at coordinate 9,824 of CALWUY010000028.1, forward strand.
ATTGTAGAGGCCATAGGTCTCGATAAGTCAGAACTGTGCACTTACTGCTGGGACGGTAAAGAATAACAGGAGGTAAAGATATGAACAATTCTCAGTCAAAATCATACGCGGATGCCGGAGTTGACATTACCGCCGGCTACAAGGCAGTAGAACTTATGAAACAGCACATCAAAAGAACCAGAAACGAAGGCTGTATAGATGACATCGGAGGTTTCGGAGGCTGTTACAGTATCCCTAAAGGCATGGAAGAACCGGTACTTGTAAGCGGCACCGACGGATGCGGTACAAAGGTCAAATTGGCAATACTGCTTGATAAGCACGATACTATTGGGGTAGACGCGGTCGCGATGTGCGTTAATGACATTATATGTTCGGGCGCGAAACCGATGTTTTTTCTTGATTATATAGCATGCGGTAAAAATGTTCCCGAAAAGATTGCAGAAATAGTCAGCGGAGTCGCCGAAGGCTGCGTTCAGTCTGGTGCGGCGCTGATAGGCGGCGAAACCGCAGAGCATCCTGGCATGATGCCGGAAGAAGACTACGACCTTGCCGGCTTTGCGGTCGGAATAGTAGATAAAAAGAAAATACTCGACAATTCCCAAATGCAGGAAGGCGATGCTGTTATCGCGCTTGCTTCGTCGGGTGTTCATTCCAACGGTTTTTCGCTTGTAAGAAAAGTGTTTGACGTTGAGAATTGCGACCTTAATAAAACCTATGATGAATTAGGCGGAAAAACGCTTGGAGAGACACTGCTTACACCCACTAAAATTTACGTCAAACCCGTGCTTGACCTGATTGATAAAGTAAAGGTACACGCAATATCACATATAACAGGCGGAGGCTTTTATGAAAATATCCCGCGGAGCATACCTGACGGTTTTGCGGCGGAAATAGACAAAAAGAGCATTAAGGTTCTTCCGATATTCGACCTGATTGCAAAAGCGGGAAACATACCCGAAAGAGATATGTATAACACATTCAATATGGGCGTAGGTATGAGTATTGTGGTTGCAAAAAACGACGCCGAAAAAGCGCTTGAAATCTTAAAATCGGACGGCGAAGACGCATATATTATCGGAAAAATCATAAAATCAGACAGTAAAATTTCTATTATATAGGGTGATTTTAATGAAAAATATTGCCGTATTGGTATCCGGCGGCGGAACTAACCTTCAGGCCCTGATAGACGCGCAGCAAAACGGAATTTTAAAATCCGGTAAAATAAATCTGGTTATTTCGAATAATCCCGACGCTTACGCGCTTGAGCGCGCTGAAAAAGCCGGTATAAAAGCCGTTGTATGCAGCAAAAAGGACGAAGGATCGAATTTTGAGGACAAGCTTATTGAAATTCTGCATTCCGAAAAAACCGACGTAATAGTTCTTGCCGGTTTTATGTGCATACTGAGTGAAAAATTCACGTCAGAATTCACGGACCGCATAATAAACGTACATCCGTCACTTATACCGTCGTTCTGCGGAAAAGGATTTTACGGACTGAAGGTACATAAGGCCGCATTGGATTACGGAGTCAAGGTTACGGGAGCGACAGTTCATTTTGTGAATGAAGTTCCGGACGGCGGTAAAATCATAATGCAGAAAGCCGTAGAGGTAAAAGACGGCGACACTCCCGAAATTTTACAAAAACGGGTGATGGAAGAAGCTGAATGGAAAATACTTCCCCTATCTCTTGAAAAGGTTTGTTCGCAGCTTAAATAATATTTTAATTAAGGTGGTAAAAATATGGCGTTATATGATTTGAAAACTTTACTCAGTGAGAATACATACCCCGGAAGAGGTATTGTAATCGGTAAATCGGCAGACGGCAAAAAAGCAATGACCGCTTATTTCATAATGGGCAGAAGTGAAAACAGCCGCAACCGCATTTTTGAAAAATTCGAAGGCGGAATGCGTACAAAGGCATTTGACGAAAGCAAGCTGTCAGATCCATCACTTATAATTTACAATCCTTATCTGAAGCTCGGACAAATTGATATTATTACCAATGGTGACCAAACCGATACAATATATGACCATATAAGAGAACATGGCGATGACGGGTTTGCATTTGAAGAAGCTTTATCTATGCGTGAATTTGAACCTGACGCGCCTAACTATACCCCCCGCATTTCCGGTATACTGTATTACTGTTTTCCTAGAAATGTATTTACATACAAACTTTCGATTATAAAAAGCTCAAACGGCAGACCGGAAGCTTGCAACCGTTATTTCTATCACTATACACCGGAAAACGGTATAGGTCACTTTATACACACTTATAAATGTGACGGCAATCCGATCCCCTCTTTCAGCGGCGAACCCGAAGAGGTTGCGCTTCCAAACACTGCCGAAGAACTGGCTGATTTGATATGGGAAAATCTGAATGCCGACAATAAGGTTTCCTTATTTGTCAGAACAGTAGAGCTTGACAGCGGTAAGGCGAAAGAAATAATAATAAACAAAAATAAATAAGGAGAATGAGTATGAAAGAATTTGAACTTAAATACGGCTGCAATCCAAACCAAAAACCATCAAAAATATTTATGGATGACGGCAGTGATCTTCCGATTGAAATTCTTTGCGGAAAGCCCGGATATATTAATTTTCTTGACGCTTTCAACTCTTGGCAGTTAGTAAAAGAACTCAAAGAAGCATTGGGACTTCCGGCAGTAACCTCTTTCAAGCATGTAAGCCCTACCAGCGCGGCTGTAGGGACGGTACTTCCGGAAAAGCTTAAAAAAGCCTGCTTTGTTGACGATATAGAAGGATTAGACGATTCTCCTTTAGCCTGTGCATACGCCCGGGCACGCGGCACTGACCGTATGTGCTCTTTCGGCGACTGGGTAGCTTTATCGGACGTATGTGATGTAACAACCGCAAAGCTTATTAAGCGTGAGGTATCCGACGGTATTATAGCTCCCGGCTATGAGCCTGAAGCGCTTGAAATTCTGAAATCAAAAAGAAAAGGCAGTTACAATATAGTAAAAATCGATCCTGATTATACTCCCGCTCCTATTGAGCATAAACAGGTTTACGGCATAACCTTTGAGCAGGGCAGAAATAACTTTAAAATAGATGAGGCACTGCTTTCAAACCTGGTGACAGAAAATAAAAATCTGCCTGATTCCGCAAAACGCGACCTTATAATTTCCCTTATAACTTTGAAATATACACAGTCAAACTCAGTATGCTTTGCGGTCGACGGTCAGGCTATCGGAGTGGGCGCGGGTCAGCAGTCAAGAATACACTGCACAAGACTTGCAGGCTCTAAAGCGGATACATGGTTTTTGCGCCAGCATGAAAAGGTATTAAATCTTCCCTTCCTTGATGAAATTGCACGTCCCACAAGAGATAATGTAATAGATGGTTATATCAACCGCAACGAAGAAGACGTCTGTGCAGACGGCAACTGGCAGAAATATTTTAAAACCCAGCCTTCTCCCCTTACAGATGAAGAGATAAAGGAATATTTATCGGGCATCACCGGAGTATCGTTGGGTTCCGACGCTTTCTTCCCGTTTGACGACAATATTGAGCGCGCTTTCAGAAGCGGAGTGTCTTACATAGCCGAGCCCGGAGGTAGCATACGCGATGACGCCGTTATTGACTGCTGCAATAAATACGGCATTGCTATGGCATTTACAGGTATGAGATTATTCCATCATTAAAATAAAAGGAGCACAAAACAATGAATTTTTTTGAAGAACTTAAAAATTATGACCCGGAAGTTGCAAAAGCATGTGATATGGAGCTTGAACGCCAGCAGCATAATATTGAGCTTATAGCGTCTGAAAATATTGTTTCAAAAGCAGTTTTGCTGGCGGCAGGCGGAGTGCTTACAAACAAATATGCCGAAGGATACCCGTCGAAGCGTTATTACGGCGGCTGCCAATGCGTTGACATTGTAGAGGAAATCGCCAGAGAGCGTGCCAAAAAGCTCTTCGGCTGCAATTTTGCAAATGTTCAGCCGCACAGCGGCGCCAATGCCAACCTTGCCGCATTTTTCGCGCTGATTCAGCCGGGCGACACAGTTATGGGCATGAATTTGCAGCAGGGAGGTCACCTGTCGCACGGATCACCGGTAAATATTTCCGGTAAATATTTCCATATTGTACCTTACGGCGTAAACAGTGAAACCGAGACAATAGATTACGACGAAATGCGCAGAATTGCCCTTGAATGCAAACCAAAACTTATTGTTGCGGGCGCTTCCGCCTATTCAAGAATAATCGATTTCCCCCGCTGCCGTGAGATTGCCGATGAGGTCGGAGCTTATTTAATGGTGGATATGGCGCATATTGCCGGTCTTATAGCGGCAGGATTGCATCCGTCGCCGATACCATACGCGCATGTCGTAACCACAACTACACACAAAACACTCCGCGGACCCAGGGGCGGTATGATCCTTTGCAACGACGAGGAGATATATACAAAAATCAACAAAGCAGTCTTCCCCGGCACACAGGGCGGTCCTTTAATGCATATAATCGCCGCTAAAGCCGTTGCTTTAGGCGAAGCGCTTACTCCTGAGTTTAAGGCTTATCAGGAGCAGGTAATCAAAAACGCCGCTGCGCTTTGTCAGGGTCTTATAGACGAAGGCCTCAAAATTGTTTCAGGCGGTACCGACAACCATCTCATGCTCTTAAATCTTGCAGACAGCGGTATAACCGGCAAAGAACTTGAGCACAGGCTGGACGAAGTTCATATTACTGCCAACAAAAACACTGTTCCCAATGATCCGCAAAGTCCGTTCGTTACAAGCGGAGTGCGCTTAGGTACTCCGGCGGTTACCACGCGCGGTTTCAAAGAAACCGAAATGAAAACCATAGCTCAGTGGATAGGCGCGATAGTAAACGATTATGAACCGCATAAGGAATATGTATCCGCAGCTGTTCAGGAGCTTTGTTCCAGATTCCCGATTTATTAATCTTTCCGTTTACCTCCCTTTAATTCAGGGAGGTATCTGTGCTGTTTATACAAAATCCCCTAAGGAGCATTATTATGAAAGTAATGGTAGTTGGCGGCGGCGGCCGTGAACACGCAATAATTAAAAAATTGAAACAAAGTCCCGAAATCACCAAACTTTATGCCCTGCCCGGCAACGGCGGCATGAAAGACGATGCTGAATGCATTGATATAGGTGCAAAAGATATTGCTAATATCGTAAAATTCGCTGTAGATAATAAAATCGACTATGCAGTCGTAGCTCCGGACGATCCGCTGGTATTAGGCGCAGTGGACGCTCTGAATGAAGCCGGTATCGACTGTTTCGGGCCAAAAAAGAATGCCGCAATAATTGAAGGCAGCAAAGTTTTTTCAAAAAATCTTATGAAAAAATACGGCATTCCTACGGCAGAATACGAAGTTTTTGACAGCGCAGAGGCTGCGCTTAAATACCTTGAAACCGCCCCGATACCCACAGTTATAAAGGCTGACGGACTTGCGCTCGGCAAAGGAGTAATTATAGCAGAAACCCGTGAAGACGCCAAAGCGGCAGTCGTTTCCATCATGGAAGACAAGATGTTCGGAGAAAGCGGTAATAAAATAGTAATAGAAGAATTTTTGACCGGTCCGGAAGTATCGGTACTGTCATTTACCGACGGCAAAACGATAGTTCCGATGGTTTCTTCAATGGATCATAAACGTGCACTTGACGGCGATCAGGGACTTAATACCGGAGGTATGGGTACCATTGCCCCGAATCCGTTTTATACTCAGGAAATAGCGGATACATGCATGAAAACTATTTTTCTTCCTACGGTTGAAGCTATGAACAAAGAAGGCAGAACATTTAAGGGATGTCTTTATTTCGGACTTATGATAACAGAAAAAGGGCCCAAGGTTATAGAATACAACTGCCGCTTCGGTGACCCGGAAACGCAGGTGGTTCTTCCGTTGCTTGAAAGCGACCTGTTTACTGTTATGAAATCTGTAACCGACGGTACACTTGCAGATACCGAAGTCAGATTCAGCAGCGGTGCCGCCGCCTGTGTGGTTATGGCTTCAAAAGGATATCCGCAGAAATACGAAAGCGGATTTGACCTTAATATAGCTAACTGTGTTGCCGATAACGTATATGTAGCCGGAGCAAAGCTTGTTGACGGCGTTTTAAAGACCGCGGGCGGCAGGGTACTCGGCGTGACAGGCAAAGGCGCGACCCTTTCAGAAGCGATTGACAAAGCATACGAAAATGTAGGATACGTAAGTTTCAAAAATGCTTTTTACCGCAAGGACATAGGACAGAAAGCGCTCGGCAAAGCCGGTGCTTCCAAAGGAGAATAATAATGGTATACCGTATATTTGTAGAAAAGAAAAAGGAATTGGCCCACGAAGCAAAATCACTTTTTAAAGACATAACCGACCTGTTACAGATTTCTTCGGTAACTGATGTAAGAATCATTAACAGATATGATGTTGACCGTATAGAAAAAGCACTTTTTGATTATGCAGTAGGTACTGTTTTTTCGGAGCCACAGCTTGATATCGTGTCTGACAGCATCGATACAGGATCTGCAGCAGTGTTTGCCGTAGAATATCTTCCGGGACAGTTTGACCAGCGCGCAGATTCTGCCGCGCAGTGTATACAGATAATATCTCAGGGTGAACGTCCGAGGGTACGCACAGCTAAGGTTTATCTGTTATACGGTAATATAAGCGACAGCGAACTTGCCGCCGTTAAAAAATACGTTATAAACCCGGTCGAAGCAAGAGAAGCGTCTTTGGATAAACCCGAAACGCTTGAAACCAAATACGACATACCGACCGAAGTGGAGACTCTCGTCGGTTTTATAAACTTAAACAGACAGCAGCTTGAGGAGTTTGTAAATAAATATTCTCTTGCAATGGACGCTGATGATATTGCCTTTTGTCAGCAATATTTTATATCAGAACACCGTGACCCCACAATCACCGAAATCAGAATGATTGACACCTATTGGTCGGACCACTGCCGTCATACTACGTTTCTGACTAATATTGATGATGTTATATTTGATGATGAACTATTGCAGTCGGCTTATGACGAATACATAAATACCCGCAAAGCTCTCGGCAGGACCAAGCCGGTTTGTCTGATGGATATTGCAACTCTTGCGGTCCGTCAGCTTAAAAAAGACGGTAAACTTGATAAGCTGGATGAATCAGAAGAAATCAACGCCTGCACAGTTAAAATCAATGTAGATGTTGACGGTAAAACGGAGCCTTGGCTGCTGCTCTTTAAAAACGAAACCCATAACCATCCGACTGAAATCGAGCCTTTCGGAGGAGCTGCCACCTGCATAGGCGGAGCGATCCGCGATCCGCTTTCAGGCAGAAGCTACGTATACGGCGCAATGCGTGTAACCGGCGCCGCAAATCCTTTGAAAAGCGTAAAAGAAACAATGCCAGGCAAACTTCCGCAAAGGAAAATTGTCACTACAGCGGCAGACGGATATTCATCATACGGAAATCAAATCGGACTTGCCACAGGTATAGTTGATGAAATCTATCACGAAGGATATGCCGCAAAACGCATGGAAATAGGCGCCGTAATTGCCGCGACACCCGCAGAAAACGTGCGCCGGGAAGTTCCCGCACCGGGAGATGCGGTTATACTTTTGGGAGGTTCTACCGGTCGTGACGGCTGCGGAGGAGCTACGGGTTCTTCCAAATCGCATACAGTTCAATCTCTTGAATCCTGCGGTGCGGAGGTTCAAAAAGGCAACGCGCCGGAAGAAAGAAAGCTGCAGAGACTTTTCAGAAATCCTGAGGCCTGCAGAATGATCAAACGCTGCAACGATTTCGGTGCCGGTGGCGTTTCGGTTGCTATAGGAGAATTAGCCGACGGGCTTGAGATCGACCTTAACGCCGTTCCGAAAAAATACGACGGTCTTGACGGAACAGAGCTTGCAATAAGTGAGTCACAGGAAAGAATGGCTGTCGTTATCGAGAAGGAAAACATCGACCGTTTCCTCGAAATAGCAAAATCCGAAAACCTTCAGGCTGTAAAGGTAGCCGAAGTGAAATCCGAACCGAGACTTGTTATGAACTGGAACGGAAATACCATAGTCAATATCAGCCGTGAATTCTTAAATTCCAACGGCGCCGAAAAGCATATTACGGTAACTCCTGAAAAACCTGAGAGATATACAAAGACTGTCAGCGGCGGATTTGCCGAAAATATGAAAGCTTTGGCAGATGACCTTAACATTTGTTCAAAGCGCGGACTTTCAGAGCAATTTGACTCGACAATAGGCGCCGGTACGGTTCTAATGCCTTTCGGCGGAAAAAATCAGCTTACTCCCATACAGGCTATGGTACAGAAAATTTCTGTCGAGAAAAGACATACCGACGACTGCTCTTTAATGGCGTGGGGCTATAATCCGTTTATAGCCGATAAAAGTCCTTATCACAGCGCATATCTGGCAGTGGTGGAATCGGTTTCCAAACTTATATCATGCGGCGCCGAATTCAAAGATGTATATCTTACTTTCCAGGAATATTTTGAGCGTCCCGGAAAAGACAGAAAACGCTGGGGCAAACCGCTTTCGGCATTACTTGGCGCTTTCAAGGCTCAGCTTGAATACGGTATCGGCGCAATAGGCGGAAAAGACTCCATGAGCGGTACTTTTGAAAATCTTGACGTACCCCCTACCCTTGTCTCGTTTGCGGTCACAACAGATAAAACATACAATATAATTTCACCCGAATTCAAAAAGGCAGGAAATAAAGTATTCCTAATCTGCCCTATTTACGACAGGGAAACCAATCTCCCGAACACCGAATCTCAGATTAAGGTATTCAGAAGAGTGACTGAGCTTATCCGCAGCGGCAAAGCAGTATCGGCTTATACCCCCGGCCTCGGAGGTATAGGAGAAGCGATTATGAAAATGTGCTTCGGTAACTCTTTGGGCTTCAAGTTTGACCAAAATATGTGCGTTCAGGGCGTATTTGATTACTGTTACGGAAGCTTTCTGCTTGAATCTGATGAAGATATTGAAGACGCGCTTTATATCGGCACTGTCACAAATGACGGTGAAATCAGCCTGAAAGACGAAAAGGTTTCACTGATAAAGCTTCTTGATATATACGAAGGAAAGCTTGAAAGCGTTTATAAATGTAATATTAAGCAGACCGGTTCAATGACGGAACAATTTGCTTATACTTCTCAGTCCCGCGTTTCGCCCGCAGTCAAAACCGCAAAACCGAAAGTGCTTATACCGGTGTTCCCGGGTACAAACTGCGAATATGACTCGGCAAAAGCCATGCAGGACGCCGGCGCCGAACCCGAAATTTTTGTTATCAACAATCTTACCGCCGACGGTATTGCCCGTTCTGTCGAAAATTTTGCAGAAAAGATAAAATCTTCACAAATCATCTTTATTCCGGGCGGATTTTCGGCCGGCGATGAGCCTGACGGAAGCGGCAAATTCATTACGGCATTCTTTCGCAACGCTGCGGTTAAGGAAGAGGTTACCGCTCTGCTTGAAAGCCGGGACGGTCTTATGTGCGGTATTTGCAACGGTTTTCAGGCACTTATCAAATTAGGACTTGTTCCGTACGGTAAAATTATTGATACCGATGAAACCTGCCCTACCCTAACATTCAACACCATAGGACGCCATCAGTCTAAAATAGTCCGTACAGTAATATCATCAAACAAGTCCCCGTGGCTCAGTCTGACTAATGTAGGTGAAATATACAGTGTGCCTATTTCACACGGAGAAGGACGTTTCTTGGCAAACGAAAGCCTGATCAAAAAATTAGCCGAAAACGGCCAGATTGCGACGCAGTATGTTGATCTTGACGGAAAAGTCACAAGCGATGTCAGATATAATCCAAATGATTCAATGTACGCCATTGAAGGAATTACCTCACCGGACGGACGTGTATTCGGCAAAATGGGACACAGCGAACGCTGGGGCAAAGGCCTTTATAAAAACGTTCCGGGTAACTATGATATCAGAATGTTCGAATCAGCGGTAAAATACTTTAAATAAGGAGTGTTTTTATGGCATATTTATCAGATATTGAAATCGCTCAGCAGGCTGAAATGCGACCTATAACCGAAATTGCTGCAGCCGCCGGAATTGAAGAAAAGTACCTTGAGCAATACGGGAAATACAAAGCGAAGATAGACCTCTCTCTCTTAAATGAATGCAGGAAAGAAAACGGCAAGCTGGTACTTGTAACCGCTATAACCCCCACTCCCGCAGGAGAAGGAAAAACCACAACTACTATAGGCCTCGCCGACGGTATGAAGCGCATAGGAAAAAATGTTTGTGTCGCTTTGCGGGAACCCTCATTAGGCCCTGTTTTCGGAATAAAAGGCGGAGCCGCAGGCGGCGGTTACGCTCAGGTAGTACCGATGGAAGATATCAACCTTCATTTCACCGGTGACTTTCACGCAATAGGTGCTGCAAATAACCTGCTTGCCGCCATGCTTGACAACCATATTCATCAGGGTAACGCTTTGGGCATTGATACCCGCAAAATCACCTGGAAACGCTGCGTAGATATGAATGATCGTCAGCTTCGCTTTATAACGGACGGTCTCGGTGGTAAAGCTAACGGCGTACCGCGCGAGGACGGGTTTGATATAACAGTAGCGAGTGAGGTTATGGCGGTACTCTGTCTCGCTTCTGATATCGACGACCTTAAAGCGAGGCTTTCAAAAATAATTGTTGGTTATACATTCGATGACGAACCTGTAACGGCCGGTCAGCTAAAAGCGGCAGGAGCTATGGCTGCACTGCTTAAGGATGCCATAAAACCGAATTTAGTCCAAACACTTGAAGCTACCCCTGCATTGGTACACGGAGGTCCGTTTGCCAATATCGCCCACGGGTGCAATTCGGTAACGGCTACAAAAATGGCTGTTAAACTCGCAGACTATGCCGTTACGGAGGCCGGATTCGGCGCAGATTTGGGAGCCGAAAAATTTTTAGACATCAAATGCAGAATGGCCGGATTAAAACCTTCAGCAGTTGTAATAGTAGGCACGATCCGCGCCCTTAAAATGCACAGCGGTCTTGACAAAAAGGAACTCGACCGAGAAAACCTCGAAGCCCTTGAAAAAGGTATACCGAATTTACTGCGACATGTTTCGAATATCAAAAATGTATATAAGCTTCCCTGCGTGGTGGCAATAAACAGATTTCCCACTGACACTGTCAGCGAAATAGATTTTATTATTTCAAAATGCAGAGAGCTTGGAGTCAATACTGTCTTATCAGAGGTATGGGCGAAAGGCGGAAAAGGCGGAGAAGAGCTTGCTAGAGAGGTTGTCCGCCTTTGCGAAGAAGATAACAGCAACTTCTCTTTCAGCTATGAGCTTAACTGTTCAATTGAAGAAAAAATAGATGCCATTGTCAAGAAAGTTTACGGCGGAAAAGGCGCGGTGCTCACTCCGAATGCAAAAAAACAAGCGCAGAAGCTTACGGATATGGGATTCGCGGGCTGCCCGGTATGTATGGCAAAAACACAGTACAGTTTTTCTGACGATATGTCCAAATTAGGTGCACCCGATGATTTTACCGTCACGGTAAGAAATCTTAAAATATCCGCAGGCGCAGGTTTCATAGTGGCGCTCACAGGCGACATTATGACTATGCCGGGACTGCCTAAGATTCCAGCTGCAGAAAACATAGATGTAGACAACAACGGAAAAATTACCGGACTGTTTTAAAAATAAACTCAAAAAAACCTGCGGTATTAAAGCCGCAGGTTTTAAATTATATAAAGAACAGCGGATTGCTGTCGCAATCCGCTGTTTTATTTAACTTACGCATTTGCTTTGTTGTAACGGGTAACTAAAGCAGATTTCTTTCTTGCTGCGTTATTCTTATGAATAATACCCTTTGAAGCTGCTTTATCGATATTTTTAACAGCAGCCTTTACAACAACATCCATATCGGAAGACTTTGCTTCAATAGCGGCATCAGCCTTTTTAAGAGAAGTTCTTAAAGCTGAACGGTAAGCCTTATTATGTTCATAATTAGCTTTGCTTACAAGTACTCGTTTTTTAGCAGATTTAATATTCGGCATCATGACACCTCCCGAAACATAATTCCTAAGAGCATAAACTCTTATAATTTATCACGTACAATTTATAATATCACAAACTCGCTTCAAATGCAATAGTTTTTTTACAAAAGATTTATTAATTGCTCAATTTTTTCAATTTTATACGTATAACCGTATTTACACTTTTTACCGTTTTCAGACAAAAAACATGTATCTATTTTTGCGTTTATACCGCCCAAGATGTCTGCGGTAGGCGCGTCCCCTATAATCAGTATCCGTGATCTCATACTTTCAGGTATATTGTCTGTAACATATTTAAAGAACATAGATGACGGTTTCTGATAACCTATTTCCTCGGAAATGAATATACCGTCAAAAAACTTCTGTATACGTGAAGATTTTATTCTTCTGTATTGAAATTCGGGATAACCGTTTGTGGTAATATACAATTTGTAATTTTGCTCTTTAAGATACCGAAGGGTTTTTAATGTACCTTTCTTTAATTTATGGCTTGCAGACATCAGTTCGAAAAACTCTTTTTTAAGGCAATATGCTGCATCTTCCTCTACCGACAGCATTTTTAGCAGAATTGAAAATTTGCTTGTTACAACATCAAAAGCAGTAATTATTCTGCCAAGCTCAAAAGTATGCCAGCCATCGATTTCCGAAAATGCTTCAGCTACATCAGGAGTACAGGGAAGTTCGTGATTTTTCAGAACAGTCAATACGGAATTAAGTTCCTGACTTGAATATTCTAATAAAGTATCGTCTAAATCAAACAGCAAGGAATTATACTTTCTGTCCACGCATGCATCCCCTTTCTGATTAATAATTAAATCGCCGTTGGGAATTAATGTTCTGAGTTTACGTCCAAAGTGTAGTTCGGAACTATATTTTTTACTATCTGCCTTATATCCGCATTTTCATCATACATAACCGCTTTCATTTCTTCAAGTTTCTTATAAAACAGATCTTCGTCAATATCAATCGGCCTGCATATATGAATAAGCTTGTTTTCGGTAGCGGTAAGTCCCTCTTCACTCATCAGCAGTTCCTCATAAAGCTTCTCTCCGGGACGCAAACCGGTAAAAACAATATCTATATCTTTGTACGGTGTAAATCCCGACAGTCTTATCAGATTTTCCGCAAGTTCAAGTATTTTTACAGGTTTACCCATATCCAGAACAAATATTTCTCCGCCTTTGGCATTTGCCCCGGCTTCAAGAACTAATGATACCGCTTCAGGAATTGTCATAAAGTACCTGATTATATTCGGATCAGTAACAGTTACCGGACCCCCGTGTTTTATCTGTTTTTTAAATAGGGGTATTACGCTTCCGTTAGACCCAAGAACATTTCCGAACCTAACCGCAACAAAATCAGTTTTTGAGTGCTTGTTGCAGGTCTGTATTATCATTTCGCATATCCGCTTACTTGCTCCCATAATATTCGTGGGATTAACAGCCTTGTCCGAAGAAATCAAAACCATTTTTTCAGCGCCGTACCGGTCAGCGCACTGCGCGGTTTTCAAAGTCCCGAATATATTGTTTTTAACCGCTTCGTTAGGGCTGTCCTCCATTAACGGTACATGCTTATGCGCTGCTGCATGATAAACCAACTGAGGTCTATAGGTAGAAAAAACATAATCCAATCGTTTAGAATCTCTTACAGACCCTATAAGTGTTATAAGTTCTAAATTTGGAAAATTAAATTTGAGTTCATTTTGTATTGCATATGCATTATTTTCGTATATATCGAATATTATAAGCTGTTTCGGATTATTCAGAGCTATCTGACGGCAAAGCTCCGAACCTATGGTTCCGCCGCCGCCTGTTACCAAAACTACTTTATCTTTTATATAATCAAGCAATGTATTGGAATTAACATCTATTACATCTCTACCCAGCAGATCTTCTATTTCCACATTTCTTATTATTGATGAAAGATTGGAAAATTCTTTTTGAGAATACAATTTGCATACAGAAGGTAAAAGTTTAACATCGCAGCCGGTTTGCTGACAAATATTTAATATCTTGCTTCTCTCTTGATTGTTACAATTAGGAATAGCAAATATTATGGTAGATATATCGTATTTCTTTGCCGCAGATACGATTTTTTCCCTGCCGCCTATAATTTTTACACCCGAAATATAATTGCCTTTAAGATATGGATTATCATCTATGGCACATTTTATTTTGCACTCGGAATACTCAGGCCTTACCGAAAGTTCATTAATTACTATACTGCCTGCAGAACCTGCTCCTATAACCATAACATTTCCTACAAGCGTATGCTCTGCCTGCGAGCTTTTCGAGTTGACCAGAGATGAATTTGATACTATTTGTTTATACATCATTCTGGAAATAAACGCGAATACTGTTATAAGGCAAAAAAGCACAAAATAAGACTTGTATTCCATTTTCAACCTAAGGGATGCCTGTGCCAAAAACATTACACCTGTTGCTAACGCCGCCGCCGGAAATATATGCAGCATTTCGGCAATATTTGAAAACTCCCAAAGTATATTATAGATTTTTAAAATATAAAATGAAAATATAACTATAAAAGGCCAAACCAAATAAGAAAATTCCGTGTGCACGGAGTTTATGCCTATTGACTTTGCAATAAAAAGAGAAATTTCAGCAAAAATAACATCAATGCTTAAAAATAACAGCAATGCTAAATATCTGGTTTTCATAATAACATCCTCTTTTTTTATAATCGTTTAATTACAACAATGTAATACCTTTGGATTTGCATTTATCTATTTCTTTATCCGGCCATAAGGATACCTGCACCTCTCCTATATGTGCCTTTTGAAGAAGATACATACAAAGCCTTGACTGCCCTATTCCTCCGCCTACCGTAAGAGGAAGTGCACCTTCCGCCAACAGCCTGTGAAATTCAAACTGCAGTCTGTTTTCAGCATTTTCCTCTTTAAGCTGACGGAAAAGTGAGGCTCTGTCAACACGTATTCCCATTGATGACAACTCCAAAGCACTTTCAAGTACACGGTTATATACAAAAATATCACCGTTAAGCGTCCAGTCATCATAATCAGGTGCCCTGCCGTCGTGTTTCTGACCGCTTTTCAGCTTGCCCCCTATTTGCATAATAAATACTGCACCGTATTCCTGCGCAATAATATTTTCGCGTTCTTTCGGCGTAAAAGAAGGATATTTGTCTTCAAGTTCCTGTGTGGTAATAAAACTTATATTTTGAGGCAAGTAGGGTTCAATTTGAGGATATTTCTCTTTTACAGCTCTGGAAGTGCTGACAATTGCTCCGTATATGCTTCTGACCGTTGCTTTCAAATATTCCATATTTCTGTCGTCAGAAGAAATAACCTTTTCCCAATCCCATTGATCCACATATATTGAATGAGTACTGTCGCAAATTTCATCTCTGCGGATAGCATTCATATCGGTATACAGACCGGTATGAATCGGGAAATTATATTTAAGCAGCGCCATTCGCTTCCATTTCGCCAGGCTGTGAACAACTTCTGCAACCTCACCCGTTTCCAGTATATCAAATGATACCGGGCGTTCCACTCCGTTCAGATCATCATTAATACCACTCCCGCGCTTTACAAAAAGCGGTGCTGACACTCTTGATAAATCCAGCCTGTCACAAAGCTCAGACGAAAATTTATCCTTTACAAGCGCTATGGCGCTTTGCGTATCAAACTCGTTAAGCAGCGGCACATACTTTTCCATATTAACACCCCTAATCAATATATGTTACCCACAGTTCTCGGATACAAAATGACATCTCTGATATTCTGTACCCCTGTGACATACATTATTATTCTTTCGAGTCCCAAACCAAATCCGCTGTGCGGAACCGATCCGAAACGTCTCAGCGCTATATAATGCTCATAATCTTCAAGTGTCATATTCCTTGACTTCATAGCTGAAAGCAGCTTATCTAAATCCGCTTCACGCTCGCTGCATCCGATGATTTCGCCTACTCCGGGCACCAAAAGATCTGTGGCCGCTACCGTTTTCCCGTCAGGGTTTTGCTTCATATAAAATGACTTGATTTCTTTCGGATAATCCGTCAGGAATACCGGTTTTTTACAAATTACCTCAGAAATATACTTTTCATGTTCTGTCATTAAATCGCATCCCCACTCAACAGGATACTGGAATTTAACGTCTGCCTTTAACAATCTGTCTATTGCTTCGGTGTAAGTCATAACAGCAAAATCATTTTCCGCCACGTTTTTCAGTTTTTCAATAAGCCCTTTTTCAAAATGCGCATCAAAAAATTTCAGTTCTTCCGAACATTTTTCCAAAACTGTATTAATTATATATTTTATCATATCTTCGGCAATTTCAATAATATCCGGAAGCTCTGCAAATGCAACTTCCGGCTCTACATGCCAGAACTCCGCAACATGACGCGGAGTATTGCTCTTTTCGGCCCTGAACGAAGGTCCGAATGTGTAAATTTTACCAAACGCCATTGCCGCAACTTCTCCTTCAAGCTGCCCCGAAACACTGAGTGCTGCACGGCGTCCGAAGAAGTCATCTGCATTATATTCCTCTTCAGTTTTGTAGTTGTTAGAAAAACCGATAGTTGTTACCTTGAACATCTCACCCGCGCCTTCACAGTCACTGGCAGTAATCAACGGCGTATGCACATATACAAAATGGCGGTTCTGAAAAAATTCGTGTATAGCGGCAGAAACAACCGAACGCACCCTGAATACAGCGTTGAATGTATTTGTACGTACTCTAAGATGCGGAATAGTTCTTAAATATTCAAGAGTGTGCCGCTTTTTCTGTAACGGATAATCAGCAGGACACTCTCCCAAAACCTCAATTTCCTCCGCGTTTATTTCAACGGAATCCGCCGCTACCGCCGATTTCACAACCGTACCCGAAACCTTTAATGAGGTTCCGAGTTTCATATAATCTGAAATATCTGTGAGTACTGATTTATCTATTACTATCTGCAAATGTTTAAGCGTCGTGCCGTCATTCAGCTCAATAAATGCCATATTTTTCGAATCACGCGATGTTCTTACCCAACCGCAGACTGTGACCCTTGTCCCTATCAGTTCCTCTTTGCCGAAAATATCAATTATATCCGTATGCTTCATAAACAAATCTCCGTCCGTTTATTATTTAAACTAATTAAAAAAGCGTCTGTTCATCCTAAATACATCAGGACGAATAGACGCATCTTTCGCGGTGCCACCTAATTTACCGTGTTTTAAAACACAGTCACTCAAAACGGATTTAACGCATCCCTACGACGCCCCTACTAACTGAAAATTTTCGGTTTGCAGCTCCAAAGTGTTATTCATATTGCACGATGATCGTGTTTCCACCGCCGCACGACTCTCTCTCCACCGCTTACAATACTACTTCTCTTTATCATAGCCTATTTTATGTTATTAGAATAATTATACCACCAATCAGCATTATTGTCAACTTATCAAATAGCTGATTTTTCTATTATTTTCCTTACGATTTCTATTGAATCTGCGCTTTGCACCGAAAAAGGAATTATTTCGGTATTCAACGCATATTCGCCCAATTCATCTTTTATAAGCGAAAGTCTTTTATCTCTTTCAGACTTATTTAATTTATCTGACTTTGTAAGTATAACCGTGTAGTTTATACCGTTTTGTTTCATGAAATCAAGCATGGACAAATCAAAATCCGTAGCCGGATGTCTCATATCAATAAGCTGAAAAACGCGTATTATTCTCCGTCCTGATCCGAAATATGCTTCCATAAGCTCCGACCAGCGTTCCTTATGGCTGCCCGCAACTTTAGCATAACCGTATCCCGGAAGATCAACAAGTCTTAAGTTTTCTAACCTATAGAAATTAATGGTGACTGTTTTTCCCGGTTTTGAACTCACTCTTGCAATAGACTTTCTGCCGAGAACCTTATTGATAAGGGATGACTTTCCTACATTTGATCTGCCTGAAAAACAAATTTCAGGCAGATCGGATTCACACAGCTGTGAAGCAAGTCCGAAAGATTTCTCAAATTCTGCACTGTTAAAATTCATAAATCCTCCGCTATTGCCTGACTGTTTCCGCCTGAGGAGACTTAACGAGCAAAGCCGTGCTGTTCATACTCCATTCTTTCGTTTCCTCATTATCTTTTGCAAAAACTATCGCCTTATTAATTATTTCATCAACATATGATACAGGAACAAAAGTTACATGCTCCTTTACCGCTGCGTCAACCTCGTCAAGATCAGGTTCGTTCTCCTTAGGAATAAATACTGTCTTTACTCCTCCTGTGTATGCCGCCATCGACTTTTCTTTAAGCCCGCCGATAGCCAGCACTCTGCCGCGTATCGTGACCTCTCCTGTCATGGCTATATCCCGCAGAACCGGCTTGTTTGCAAGTGCAGACACAAGCGCCGTAACAATTGTCACACCGGCAGACGGACCGTCTTTAGGCACTGCGGCTTCGGTTGCATGAATATGTATATCACAGTTTTTATAAAAATCAGGATCAATTCCGTATTTTTCGGCATTGGCGCGAACATAACTGACCGCTGCCCTTGCAGATTCCTTCATTACATCTCCTAAAGAACCGGTAAGCTCGATTTTGCCCGTACCCTTCATAGCAGAAACTTCAAGCTGCATTATCGCTCCTCCGACTGATGTCCATGCAAGACCGTTTATAATTCCGACTTCATCTCTGTCTAATATCACCTCTGGCCTGTACTTGTGCTTGCCTAACATCTTTACCACATCAGTATCTCTGAGCGTTACCTTATCCGCCTCTCCGCCCGCTATAATCTTAGCGCACTTGCGGCATAAAGAAGCTATACTGCGCTCCAGCTTTCTAACGCCCGATTCCCGTGTGTAAAAATCAATAAGCGCATAAATCGCGCTGTCTGTAAACTTTACCTGATTTTTCCTTAACCCGTGCCGCTCTGTCTGCTTTGCAATAAGATGCTTTTTCGCAATATTGAATTTTTCTTCTCTTGAGTAGGTGGAAAGTTCGATAATTTCCATACGGTCACGCAAAGGCGCCGGTATTGTTTCAATATTGTTAGCCGTGGCTATAAACACCGTACGGCTTAAATCAAAAGGAATTTCTATAAAATTGTCAACAAACGCAAAGTTCTGTTCCGGATCGAGCACTTCTAACAGTGCGGAAGAAGGATCACCTTTATAGTCATTTCCAAGTTTATCGATTTCATCCAGTAAAATCAACGGATTTCCGCTCTTTGCCTGCTTCACTGCACTTATTATTTTCCCCGGCATTGCTCCGATATATGTTTTGCGGTGTCCCCTTATCTCTGCCTCGTCATGAATGCCGCCTAATGAAATGCGGGCAAATTTTCTGCCCATGCATTCGGCAATAGTTTTACCTATAGATGTTTTTCCCACTCCGGGAGGACCCGCAAGACATATAATCTGTCCCTTGATATCGGGTGATAATGTATACACCGAAAGCAGTTCCAGAATGCGTTCCTTTACCTTGTCCATACCGTAAATGTCACGGTTTAAAATCTTTTCGGCTTTCTTTATGTCAGTGCAGACATTAGTATAATCACTCCACGGCAGTTCCAGACATGTATCAAGGTATCCGCGTTCTACAGTGCCTTCGTGCGAACCGTTCGGCATTTTTGAAAGCTTGGTCACATGGCTGCGCAGCTTCTCCTTAACAGTTTCATCCGCTTTAAGTTTATCTATTCTTGCGTAATAATTATCGATTTCGTCTGCCGTGTCGTCTCCGTAAAGTTCGTTGCTTATTACCCTCATCTGCTCGCGAAGATAATACTCGCGCTGATTATCATCTATAACTGTGCGTGTTTTTTCATTTATCTTACGGTCTATTTCCCCTATTTCCCGCTCTTTATCAAGAAGCTCTATCAGTATTTTTGCCCTCTTTACCGGATTCAGCTGTTCGAGTATAAACTGTTTGTCATCAAACGGGGCGGGAATGTTGAAGGCTATAAAATCACAGACGAAACTTAAATCCGTAACACTGTCAACCGTCATTATAACGTCCGGTGCTATTCCGGGAAGCACCGCAATATATTTATGAAACTGCGCGCGTATGCGCCGTATAAGCGTTTCGACATAAACTTCACGGTTTTTTACCGGCTTTTCTTCCGACTTTATTACGTCTGCAGTATAGAACTTGTCTCCGCTGCTGAAGTTTGTGTATTCTGCCCGGTAAAGCCCTTCTACGAGTACCTTAACCAGAGAATCAGACACCTTTAAAACCTGTTTTACACGGACAACACAGCCCATGCTGTACAGATCATCCCTTTCGGGAGCCTCTGCATAAAAATTCTTTTGCGTAACCACAAAAAGCTTTCTGTCTGCCTCCATGGCAGCTGCCAAAGCATTTGCAGATTTTTTACGCGCTACATCAAATGAGGTTACCGTTTTTGGTAAAACCACTAATCCTCTTAAAGCTAACAGCGGCATACTTACCGCGTTTTCCTGTGTAATTAACATTTCTTCTCCTGCTTATATAATTATTCTAAGTGTTACTGTATATAGCTGTTGCGCACAGCGCGTTATTTTCAAATACAAACATTATTGTATTATTTTCGAATTCACACTTCAGCACACTGCCTTCCACCGGAGCAAAAAGGAAAAACGCATTTTCATCGTTTATTTCCTCCTCGGTATACTTTGTGCTGCCGATGGCATCCTTGACAGACACAATTACTTCTCCGATATTAAAACTGTATGCCTTTTCAAAACTTACAATATAATTGATGCCTTCTTCTTTGCTGTCCTTATCATAATAAAAATTATATATACCGTTGGTTATGCAGACGGTTTCCTCCCCTTCGGTAACATCATAAAGGCTTTCTGCACCCTCTTCACTTTCGGCATATTCAGACAGCTCCTGCGTTAATGTTTCAACATCTGTTCCTAACAAATATTTACATTCCGGTATCTGACCTAAATTAGCATAATATTCCAAGTCAACCGAGCTTTCTGATGTTGTATCCTCTTCATTGCAGGCTGAAAATGCCATCAGCATTAATAAAGAAATTATAATACAAAACGCTCTCTTCATTTTCTTGCTCCTACTCCTTAATTCTTAATTTGTTTAAGAGACTGTGACGCAAATCCCATAGTTTTTCAGATAAATCCACATAATATGTGTGCGGGTTTTCAAAACGGGTCACTTCATCCCAAAGAGAATCAACCTGTTCAGCGCAATACTTCGCAATCTCGCTGACATGCGGTGACTTATATATCTGTTTTCCTTTTTCGAATATTTTAACCTGAAGTTTCCTTGCAACAAAATCTGTTACTATCTTGCGTTTCCATGTGTGATCAGGATCGAATATTTCATACGGCTCATCGTTTGCAATTTTCTCATCACCTAAGGTAATAACATCTGCTATTGCTTTACCTGTAGCCCTGTCATACAATCTCCACGGTATTTTCACACCCGGCAGAGTGATTTTAGCGGCATTTTCACTGATTTTAATCTTAGGAATGATTTCGCCGCCTTTTTCTATTGCCGAAAGCTTATATACTCCTCCGAAAACAGCCTCGCTCGATGCGGTTATCAGACGCTCGCCAACTCCGTAACTGTCAACACAGGCGCCCTGGAAAATCATATCCCGTATCAGATATTCATCAAGCGAGTTTGATACGCAGATTTTACAGTCGCTGTATCCCGCGTCGTCCAACATTTTTCTTGCTTTTTTAGTAATATATGTTATATCTCCGCTGTCTATTCTAATGCCCATAGGTCTTTTGCCGAGCGGCTTCAAAACATCGTCAAATACCTTTATCGCGTTTGGTATTCCGGATTTCAATACATTATATGTGTCAACCAGCAGCATGCAGCTGTCCGGATACTTCTCCGCATAAGTTTTAAAAGCTGTGTATTCATCGTCAAATAGCTGCACCCAGCTGTGTGCCATAGTGCCTGACGCTTTTACCCCAAAATCTTTTGCGGTAAGCATACATGAAGTTCCCGAGCATCCCCCTATAATTGCTGCTCTTGCTCCGTAATATGCAGCACCGTAACCATGCGCCCTGCGCGCGCCGAACTCCATAACCGGTCGTCCCTGCGCCGCGCGGCAGATACGGTTTGACTTTGTTGCTATAAGCGACTGATGATTTATTGTAAGCAAAAGCATAGTCTCCAGCATTAGCGCCTGAATAATAGGTCCGCGTACGGTAACTATCGGCTCATGCGGGAATATAACCGTTCCCTCAGGAACCGACCATACATCACAGCTGAATTTGAAATTGCGCAAATACTCAATAAAATCGTTGCTGAAAAGATTAAGGCTTTTTATATAATCGAGATCTTCCTCTGTGAAACTGAGATTGTTCATATACTCTATGAGCTGTTCAAGCCCTGCCATAACGGCATATCCGCCGTTATCAGGAACCCTGCGGAAAAACATATCGAAATAAGCTGCTGTTTCGCACATATCACTGTCGAAGATTCCGTTAGCCATAGTCAGCTCATAAAGATCCATTATCATTGTAAGATTAAGTTTCTTGTTTTCCATTTTATTACCTCACATCTTTTCGGGAGCATTGATTTTCATAAGCGTCAATACGTTTTTAATAACGGTTGCGCAGGCTTTGCAAAGCGCGAGTCTTGCCTGCATAAGACTCTCGGATTCGCCTTTTACCCTGCATGCAGAGTAAAACTTGTGAAACTTAGTTGCCAGCTCCTGCACATAGTGAGTTATCTTTGCCGGATCATACGCTTTTGCCGAAGCGACTATTTCATCTGTTAATGTACCTATATAATAAATAAGTTCTCTTTCTTCCGCAGCTGTGAGCGCCGAAAGTTCGCTTCTGCTGCAAGAACGCATGACAACTCCTTCGGCTTGAAGATTTCTTATTATACTGCATATACGCGCGTATGCATACTGTACATAATATACGGGGTTGCTGTTCGACTCATTTACTGCCAAATCCAAATCAAAATCAAAATGAGTGTTAGGTTCTCTTAAGTTAAAGAAAAACCTCGCAGCATCAATAGGTACTTCGTCAAGCAAAGTGACAAGGGTTATTGCTTTTCCGGAACGTTTAGATGCCTTTATAACCTCGCCGTCCCTCACAAGCCTTACCATCTGCATAAGCACAACATCAAGCCTGTCCGCGTCAATTCCCAAGGCTGTAAGCGCTCCTTTTAGCCTTGGTACATATCCGTGATGGTCAGCGCCCAGAACATCTATCGCTTTATCAAATTTCCGGGTTACAAGTTTATTGTAGTGATATGCAATATCCGGAACTATATATGTGGGCACCCCATTGGCTCTGACAAGCACAAAATCTTTGTCGCATCCGAATTCGGTAGCTTTGAACCACAGCGCCCCGTCCTGAGTATAGGTATATCCGCTTTCCTTTAAAAGCCCTATTATTCTGTCGGTTTCACCGTTTTTATGAAGAGTGCTCTCCTTAAACCATGTATCATATTTAATACGATATTTGCCTAAATCTCTTTTAAGCCCTTCTATATTCTTAGGCAGCGCAAATTCTACTAAGGCGGCTCTGCGCTCGGACTCATCCTTTTCAACATAACTGTCACCGTAGATTTCGGCAAAAGCCTTAGCGTGTTCTATAATATCTTCACCGTGATATGAATCTTCCGGCATTTCAATTCCGCTTTTATAAAGCTGCAGATATCTTAAATCCAACGATAAACCAAATTTGTTTATTTGATTTCCGGCGTCATTTATATAGAATTCCCGTTCGGTATAATAACCCGCCGCCTGCAGAACTGACGCCAGACAATCGCCCAAAGCGCCTCCTCTGGCATTGCCTATATGCATAGGTCCAGTAGGATTTGCGGATACGAATTCAACCAATACTCGCTGTCCCTTACCGTAATCGCTTCTGCCGTAATCTGCTCCCTTTTCAAGCACATCCGATACTATATCCGCATAGTATTCATCGCTTAAACAAAAATTTATAAATCCCGGACCGGCAATTTCACATGATTTTATATATGTGCCGTTCAAATCAAATCCGCCTGTAAGAATTTCTGCGATCTGACGAGGTGACTTATGAAAAACCCTCGCCCACACCATTGCAGCATTTACCGCATAATCTCCGTGCTCCCTGTTAGCCGGTGTTTCTATAGTAAATTCCGTAAGTTCCGCTTGCTGCAAAAGACCGCTTTCCATCGCGGATTTTGCCGAACTGATTACGGCATTATTTATTTGTTCCTTTGCTTTCGACACTAATATTGACATATTATTTAACCTCTCTGATAGAAATATTAACTTCATTGCGGCTTATTAAACGCAAATCCGAATCAATAGTATACCTGAGTCTTATCTCGCCGCCGCTGTCTGTCAGATTGTGTTCTATTAACTCTCCGTATATTCCGATGCTAAGGCTTCCGTGAGGCGTGCTGTAAAAACAGTTGTTACGGCTGCCCTTCTCTATAAGAATTTTACTTTTAATGGTACCTGTGCGCTGCAGTACCACTGAATCTTCTGATTTTATATATATATGAGTCTTTACCTCGTCTCCGGTGTCCAGCATACCGCTTTCATCGTACGAAATATAAAAATTTCCGTCCTTTATACCGAAACGCCCGTCTGTATTAAACTCAATGGTATCCGTTTCACCGTCAATACCCTGAGTGCCTTTTATATTGATTATTGCATCCTTAATCATAAATTACTTAAATCCACCTGTTTAATATCCTCATCATTTACTTTTTTCCCAAGCAGTCTTGTAGCTGTACTGCAGAAAGAATACGGTTTATCGCTTACAAAAAATTTATGGTGCGGTCTACTCTTGCTGTCTGCAGCCAAAGCGTTGTCGTTTAAATATTTTTTGATTGCATTCGCAGTCGCTGTTCCTGCGTCAACAAGCGTGACGTCTGTGCCGACTATATTCTTAATGGCTCCTTTAAGCACCGGAAAATGAGTACATCCCAATATCACAGTGTCTGCCCCGGCATCGACAATAGGCTTTAAATACCGCTTTGCAGTCTCGATTACTACCGGGTCATCGTCCGCTATCCAGCCTTCCTCAACCAGCGAAACAAACAGCGAACACGCGCATGCGGTGACCTCTGCCTCCGGCAAAATCTCTTTTATAAACTTTTCGTGTTTTCCGCTTTTAACTGTCGCTGCCGTGCCCAAAACGCCTATTCTGCCGTTTTTTGTGGTTTTTGCCGCGCTGTATGCCGCATGTGAAACAACCTCAAAATACGGTACAGGAAGCTGTTTAGATGTATCCGAAGCTACCGACGATACCGTACCGCATGCCGCTATTATCAGTTTAACATCATTTTTAAGCAAAAACGCTTCGTCTTCAGATGCGTATTTCTTTATAGTTTCTCTGCTTCGTGTTCCGTACGGAACACGCCCGGTATCACCGAAATATACAATTGATTCCTCCGGCATTTCACGCATCAGCTCACTTACAACCGTAAGGCCTCCGAGCCCTGAATCAAAAACGCCTATAGCACGGTTATCCGCCACAAAAACATCTCCTTAAATCAAAAACCATATTCCACCCATTATTACCTTTTATAATATCATATCTTACTTCTTTTCGCAACAATTAAATAACAAAAAACCATAAAAAAATCAGCCTGAAATCGATAAAATTCCAAGCTGATTTATTATTCTTTGTCTGATTATATTTTATTATCAGTCTTTCTTGAAAAAGCTGAGCGCGTCAATATAAGATTCATCGTCGTCTGCACTGCTGTTCAGGAAAGAAGCTAAATCTCCGGTCTCATCCTTTTTGTCATCGCCGAGTCCGGTGGCTACGACAGTTACGCGGATTGTATCCTCAAGAGTATCGTCAAGCTGTGCGCCCCAGATTATAGTCGCATCCGGATGAGCCATATCCGAAATAATCGAAGATGCCAGTTCTACCTCTTCAAGACCGATATCGTCCGAACCGGTAATGCTTATGATAACTCCGCGCGCATTTTCCATTGAAGTCTCAATAAGCGGGCTGTTTATCGCCGCGCGCGCCGCCTGCTCAGCCTTGTCGCGTCCTGTAGCAACGCCGACACCCATATGAGCATAACCTGCGTTCGCCATTATCGCCTTAACATCGGCAAAGTCAAGATTGACAAGCGCTGTAACATTGATAAGCTCAGAAATGCTCTGTACACCCTGACGCAAAACATCGTCAGCAATATCAAACGCATTTTTGAATGTGATCTTCTGCTCGGAAACAAATTTTAAACGCTCATTCGGGATTACAACCAAGCTGTCAACATGCTCCCTTAATGCGGCAATACCTGATTCGGCCTGTGTCATGCGTTTTTTGCCTTCAAACGCAAAGGGTTTTGTAACTATTCCGACAGTCAATACCCCTAAGTCTCTTGCTATCGCAGCTACAACAGGAGCGGCACCTGTTCCGGTTCCGCCGCCCATACCTGCGGTTATAAATATCATATCTGCATCGCGTATTGCCGCGGCTATTTCATCACGTGATTCCTCGGCTGCGGCGCGTCCGTTGTCAGGATTTCCGCCTGCGCCCATACCTGCCGTTGTTTTATCTCCAATCTGGATTTTCTGGTTAGCCTTTGACTTTATAAGAGCAGCTTTATCAGTGTTTATCGCGACAAACTCAACTCCGCGAACACCTGCATCTACCATGCGGTTAATGGCGTTTCCTCCGCCTCCGCCTACACCTACAACTTTTATCTGTACCACATTTACCTGATCTTCTGCTACTTCGAATGGCATTTTAAATTCCTCCGTATTTATGTAAAATTCATATTACTTCTCAAATATAATAAGATAATAACATATCTTTTTTGAAATTTCAATACTTTTTGTTACAAAATTGTAATTTTTTAATTACTTGTCATTTTTGGCGACAAAAGTAGCGGATGTATTGTCTACTGTCCACATACTCAGGTCGATTTTTCCCTGCTTTTCAGGAGATATTTTTTCTATCATTCCTCCTAAATGTTTGATTTTTTCCTCGATATTATTCGAAGAACCTATTATTACGGTAAACCGTCCTTCAACTCCCATAGTTAAATTCAAACTGTCGGTTAAATCCACATAATCTATGCTTATTTTATTGGTTTTAAGCGCATCGGTTATTCGCTGAAGCAAAATCTGATGCTGTTCGTCCTCATATATTAGCTGAGTTCCGACCTTACATTCCACTGCCGCTCCGCGAATTTCAAAAATGCCGCCCTCAGCCTCGTCGCCCGATTCGAGAACCCAACCGCTTTTGCTCACAGTATAATATTTTCCGTCTTTAAAAAAGCATGCATACTCATCCGCGTCTTTTACTACTATATTAATACTTGACGGCAGGCTGCGCTCAAATTCGACCGACTCTATATAAGGTAATTTTGCTTTTAGACTGTTTAAAACCTCTGTCTTGCTCAGAGTAAATAAATTATCTCCCTTTTTTATGCCGGATGCGCTGATTATATCTTCGCTTTTGTATACAGCGCTTCCCTCCGCAGTTATATTTTCAACCGGGAAAAAGACCGTAAGTGAAAGTATTACCGCTATTGCCAAAAGAAAAATTATCAAAAAAGAGAACAGTATTTTTATGCGCCTTCTCCGTATTTTTCTCTGCCGTGCCGCTCTTTTGCGTATAAATTCATCTCTGTCACGTTCTCTTTTCAAAATATCATTCCTTTAGGTATTTGTATATTCTATATCCGCGCCCAATTTTTTCAGAGTACCTACAATATCGTCATATCCGCGCTCTATGTGATGTATTTCACCGATTGTTGTCGTTCCGCCCGCCGCAAGTCCGGCACAGACAAGCGCCGCTCCTCCCCTGAGATCCGTTGCTTTACAGCCGGCTCCCGAAAGTGAGGACACCCCCTCTATGACGGCGATTTTTCCTTCGGTTTTAATCTTTGCTCCCAAACGGATTAATTCGTCGGCGTAACGGAAACGGTTTTCAAAAATATTCTCAACGAATACAGATGTCCCGTCGGCCACGCAAAGCATCGCGATTATTAACGGGCCTGCATCTGTGGGAAATCCGGGATGTACCATACTTCTGACTGTAGGAACCCGCTGCAGCCGTTTCGGAGCAGTTATAATTAACGATTTTCCTGAAATCTCAATGCTGCATCCGCTTTCCCTGAACACAGATAATACCGATACCATGTGTGAAGGCATTACAGAATTAATTTTGATTTTGCCTCCGGTTACTGCCGCACAGGCCATATAAGTGGCTGCAACTATACGGTCGGGTATAATTGTATGCTCCGTACCGCTTAAACGCTCGGCGCCGTGTATATACACCGTATCCGATCCGCAGCCGTATATCCTGGCGCCTGCACTGTTTAAAAAATCCGCCAAATCACTTATTTCCGGTTCTTTTGCGGCATTATGTATTACCGTAAGACCTTTAGCGGTAGCGGCCGCCAAAATAATATTTTCCGTTGCGCCGACACTCGGAAAACTCAAATGTATTTCCGCACCTTTTAAACCTTCAGGCGCTTCACAGTATAAAAATCCGTGTTCCTCAGATATTGTAACACCCATGCGCCTCAGTGACGAAAGATGTAAATCTATCGGTCTCGGTCCAAGTTCGCATCCTCCCGGACTGCTGATTACCGCCTTTCCCGTTCTGCCGATTATCGCTCCCAAAAATACAACGGAAGATCGCATTTCCCTCATTAGGTTTTCAGGTATTTTGTATCCGCTGATATGTACGCCGTTTACAGTAACCGTATTATCCTGACGCTCGCATCTAAGTCCTAACTGGGTTAAAATTTTCAGTGATGTTTCCACATCCGATAAATGCGGGCAGTTATGTACAACGCATTCGCCCGGACAAAGTATTGTGGCGGCAAGCACCGGCAAAACGCTGTTTTTCGCTCCCTGTATATCTATTTCACCAAATAATTTTTTGGCACCGTTAATCAATATTTCTGACATTTGCCGCACCTTCTCATAGCATTCTGTTCACACAGTCTATACTATGCAAAAATGCGTTTTTGGTCACGATTTTGTATATAACCGCATCAAACTCTGATAAATTCTTTCATTTGCATCGGTTATAGCAGATTTGCGTGCCGCCGCGCTCATTTTTTCAAGCTTCGGTTTATTCTCTATGAGTCCGCTTACGGTACTTATCAAGAGTTCGCCTGTGAGGTCTTTTTCCTCTATAATCTCTGCGGCACCTACACGCTTTAAAGTCATTGCGTTATGAAACTGATGATTTTCCGCGACATAAGGTGATGGTATCAGAACGGAGGGCTTTCCGCAGGCCTGAAGTTCTCCCAGAGTTATCGCGCCCGCGCGGCATATTACCAAATCCGCCGCTGCCATACATACATCCATATCGTCTATATATTCCCTGACACTTATTTCACCTGATAATTTTATATCCGAAAGGGCATCTTTCATAGCATTATACCCAGATTTTCCTGTACCGTGAATATGATAAAATTTGCCTGTTCCGTTATGCCATTTTATAAGTTCGGTAACCGCTTCGTTTATATGTCTTGCGCCTAACGATCCCCCGAATGACAGTATAAACGGCCTGTTATCAAATCCTAACCGCGTCCTCGCCTCTTCGCGTGTGATTTTAAGCAATTCGCTTCTTATTGGATTTCCGGTAATAACCGGCTTTTTATCAAGCTTTAAATATCTTTCTGCTTCCGGCATTGCAAGCATCACGACATCAGCACCGCGTGCAAGCATTTTAGTGGTTATGCCGGGGAAAGCGTTCTGTTCGTGTATAGCTGTCTTTATTCCCAGCTTCTGTGCCTGTTTGAGCACCGGACCGCTTACATAGCCGCCCGTACCCACAACTATGTCAGGATTTATTTGCTTCAGCAGTCTTTTTGATTCCGCCGACGCCGAAAACGCTTTTTTTACCGCTTCAATATTATAAACAATATTTCCCGGAGTAATTTTTCTTCTGAAACCCGATACTTCTATTGTATGAAAGTCATACCCTTTTTCCGGGACTAATTTTGCCTCTAACTTATCGGCAGTACCTATATAACTGATTTCAGCATCGGGATGACGTTCCTTTATATAGCCGGCTACCGCAAGCGCTGGATTGATATGCCCGGCTGTTCCGCCCCCTGCAAAAAGTATACGCATAAAATCCCTCTTTTTTATGTTTTTTCAATATTGGATTGCCTGGAAACCGACAGCACAACTCCCATTTCCGCAAGCAAAATCAGCAGAGAAGTTCCTCCGTAACTGAAAAACGGAAGACTTATACCTGTATTCGGTATAGTATTGGTAACTACCCAGATATTAAGCATTGCCTGAAGTCCTACCTGAAACGTAAGGCCGATTGCCAATAATGACCCGAATTTATCGGGAGCATGCATAGCAATTGTAAAGCCCCGCCATACCAACAGACAAAACAGCAGAATAATTATACAGGCGCCTATTAAACCCAGTTCCTCGCAAACAATCGAAAAAATAAAATCATTATGAGGTTCCGGAACCCATAAATATTTCTGTCTTGACTGCCCTATTCCTCTTCCGAGTATTCCTCCCGAACCGATTGCCAGCAAAGACTGTATAGTCTGAAATCCCTTACCTGTAGGATCTGCCCAAGGATCAAGCCAGTATTTGATACGGTCCGACCCGTAGCTTACCGCGCCCGAAAGAATTAAAGCTGCTACTCCTAATACTCCGGCTGCCAAACCGCCGATTATATACTTTTTAGGAAGTCCTCCCACAATCAGAAGCACTACTCCTATACAAAACACCAGCACCGTTGCAGACAAATGCGGTTCCAACACTATCAGACCGCAGGTTGCTGCCAGAATAACGAGTAAAAAAGCTATAAATCCGAAATTCTTTATATTTTTATAGTTTGCCGCTATCAGCGATGAAAAAAGTAAAATTACCGCAAGCTTTGCAAGCTCCGAAGGCTGAAAATTTATCGGTCCTATCACCAGCCACCGTTTTACATCCATTCCCTCGACCATAGGCGGAAGTATCAGCAATACTACAAGCATTGCCGCTACAAGAAAGAAAAACGGCCATGCAAATTTTCGCCATACATGATAGTCGATCCTCGCAGCTACCAGCATTGCTATCACTCCTACGCCTCCAAGCAGTGCCTGACGAGTTATAAATTTATAGCTGTTACCGTAGTATTCAAGTGAATAAGCATAACTGGCGGAAAACAGCATTACCAGTCCGACTGTTAAAAGGATAAGAACAAACGAAAGAAAGGTTATATCCATTTTACCGCGGCTGATTTGCCTTTCACGCTTTATTGCTTTTGAACTCACTTGGATTACCTCCGTTTATAATTTGAAAATTACGGGCAGCAGCGCTATTATACATCCGACCAGTGTCACTGCCGAAAAAACAAATACTATTTTCTGCTCAGACCAGCCGCACATCTCAAAATGATGATGCAGCGGCGCCATTTTGAAAATCCTTTTTTTTGTTTTCTTGTAATATGCAACCTGGATTATATCCGAAAGCGCCTCAAGCAAATAAGTACATCCTGCAAATATCAGTAAAACCGGTCTTCCGATACCGAACGAAAGCGCTACTACCATTCCGCCCAAAAACATCGAACCGGTATCGCCCATAAATACCTTGGCCGGTTTCGCGTTCCAGCATATAAAACCGGCGCATGACCCGGCCAGAGCGGCAGACAGCATATTAAAGGGCAGCGTCATACTGTAAATTATGACTGAAGCCATCATAAAGGCGCACGAAACCACAAGCGTAACACTTGCTGCCAGACCGTCTATTCCGTCAGTCAGATTGACCGCGTTTGTAAATCCGTATATAAACATCAATGCAATCGGCCAGAAAATCAAGCCGATTCCATGTGTTATGTCAATATCTCCTAAAAACGGTATGTTTGTATAAGTGAGTCCTCCTAATCTGAGCGTCAAGAGATATGCCGCCGAAACCAGTAGCTGCAAAAAAGTTTTTTGTCTTGCGGAAAGTCCTAAATTCCGCTTTTTTACTACCTTGATATAGTCGTCAATAAAACCTATAGCGCCCATAAACAATGCCAGAAATATACCTCCTATAAAGGTTGTAAAGCATTGTCTGTTGCTTAACTGAAGCACCGTATCGCTTCCTGACATCGCCGCGTATCCGAATCCGGCACATACCCCCACTACAAGTCCCGCAACAATCATTATCCCGCCCATAGTAGGCGTACCCTGTTTGTCTTTATGCCAATTCGGTCCTATATCAAGTATAGTTTGCCCAAATTTCAGCCTTTTTAAATAAGGAATTAAAATATAACCTAATCCGGCTGTTACCGCAAAAGCAACGACAGCTGATATTATTGCAGTTAAATCTTTCATTTTACTCAATCCCTCTTATTTTTTTGAGACAGCGCCTCAGCTATTACCTCGCGCTCGTCAAGATGTATTTTACCGCCGGCCAAAATCTGGTAGGTTTCATGTCCTTTTCCGGCTAATACTATTATATCATCTTTTGCCGCAGTTTCAATCGCGTATTTTATAGCCTCTATTCTGTTTTCTATTACTTTATAAGGCGTAGGCGTACCGTCCATGCCCACAAGTATGTCTTTTATTATTTCAGAGGGATCTTCACTCCTCGGATTATCACTTGTAACTATAACAAAATCCGCGTATCGCGCCGCAATACTTCCCATTATAGGTCTCTTGGTTTTATCTCGGTCGCCGCCGCAGCCGAATAAAACTGTCAAACGGTTATGCTCACATTCCTTAAAAGTCGTGAGTATGTTCTTCAAACCGTCCGGAGTATGCGCGTAATCAATTATCACTGTGAAATCAGTATCGCACGGAACTACCTCCGCTCTGCCCTTTACACCCTTCAATTCTGCAAGCGCGCTGACGGCTTCGTTAAGCGGCAGACCGAGTTCGGCCGCACAGCACACCGCCGCCAGGGAATTGTACACAGTGAATTTTCCCCCTGTATTCACCTTCACATGTATCAGCTGACTGCCGCTCATAAATTCATATTCCACACCGTCTGGCTTATATTTTACCGCCTTTGCGCTGTAGGTTGAGTTATTGCCTGTGGAATATGTCACAACTTTACAATCAAGTCCTTCGGCAATTTTGTCCGCATATTCGTCATCACTGTTAATGATTGCGGTTTTGCACATTCTGAACAGTCTCTTTTTTGCGTTCAGATAATTTTCCATTGTAATATGATAATCAAGATGATCTTGAGTGAGATTGGTAAATATGGCGGCTTCGAATACAAGATTATATACCCTGCGCTGTTGGAGCGCATGGGATGAAACCTCCATAACAGCATATTCACATCCCGCGCTGACCATCTGTGAAAACAGCGAGTTCAGCTCGTATGCATCGGGCGTGGTGTTTTGAGCAGAAATAACAGTGCCGCCTATCATGTTCTGAATGGTTCCGATGAGGCCCACCTTATGCCCTGTACTCTCAAGAATTTTTTTAATCATATAGGTAACAGATGTTTTTCCGTTAGTACCTGTAACTCCGATCAGCTTGAGTTTATCGGCAGGACTGCCGAACCATTTTGCGCATATATCTGCGTATGCAGCGTGAGTGTCCGGAACCAATATCTGATCATGGCATCCGGTATCACGCTCAGCTATAATCACCGACGCTCCGTTTTCCGCCGCTTTAGCTGCATAATCATGACCGTCGTGACTGGTACCGGTTATACAGACAAATACATATCCGGGCTTAACGGCACGCGAATCGCTCGTCACGCCGGTAATTACCGTTTCAGATAAATTTCTGTCAGTTAATATCAGATCTTTAAGTTTCATGTTTTCTCTCCTATAATCAGGTATAATCCGTATTATCCGTCTACCGCGCTGTCATCTATAAAATAAACTGTTACAATCGTTCCTGCCTCTACCGACTGTCCCGCTTCTATACTTTGCTTATAAGCCTTAAGTCCTGCCGATGATGTATTGCCGGAAAATTCAATATTTATTCCCGCTTTTGCCGCCGCTGTATTTGCCTCAGTAGCGGTAAGCCCCACCATATTAGGCACAGTAACATTTTTACTCTCGGTTCCGTCTGTATACAGTATTACAAGACCGCCGTTAAGCACTTTGTTTCCTGCCGCAGGCAGCTGTCTGACAACTGTGTCGCCGTCACCTACTATTTCATATTCAAGCTTGGCTGCTTCTACCTTTTTCTTTGCCTCTTCAAGCGTGATATCTGTAACCTCCGGAACTCCGACTGTAAGCTTTTCATACTCATCCTCAGTATAACTCGCCTCATATCCGAGATACGGCAGTACATCTGTCATAATCTTTGAGTTGACCGGCGCGGAAATTACTCCTCCGTAATATTTATCGCCCTTCGGCTCGTCAAGCATTACCAGAACTGCAATTTCCGGATCCTCAATAGGTGCTACGCTTATGCAGGAACCTATATACAGATAGGTGTCTCCCGTTGCCTGTATTTTGGAAACCTTTTGCGATGTACCGGTTTTTGCTCCTACATTATACCCCGCCACCAGTGAGTTTTTAGCGCCGTTTTCCGCCACATACTGCATTAAAGAGCACATGGTATCTGACGTCTCCTGCGATATTACCTGACGCTTATACCCTGTGGCTCCTGTACTTACGACCTTTCCGTTTTCATCAAGCATTTTATCCAGCAAATGCGGCTGTACCAGATATCCGCCGTTAACACAGGCGGCAACTGCGGCCAATAGCTGAACAGGAGTAATATTGAAAGTCTGACCAAACGAACTTGACGCCAGTTCTACCGGTCCCATTTTCGACTCACTGTGATAGGTTGACATCGCCTCACCGGGAAGATCTATTCCTGTTTTTTCGGCAAACCCGAACGCTTTGAAATACTTTGAAAAGGAGCTTACTCCTACCAGTTGACCGATAGTGATAAAAGCCGGGTTGCAGGAATTGGATATAGCCTGCTGCAAATTCTGAGTGCCGTGTCCTCCGGCTTTATGACAGTGATAGTTTTGTCCCGCGACGGTAGTCGAGCCGTTGCAGAAAAACGTACTGTTATTGTTGATAAGATTTTCTTCAATAGCCGCCGCAGCGGTTATAAGCTTAAATACCGAACCCGGTTCATATGTGTCGGATACAGCCTTGTTCCTCCACTGGCGGTTCAGAAGTTCTGTACGCAGTTTATCTTTTTCCTCATCCGTTGCCGCAGCGTCAACAGCTTTCTGATCCGCTTCCGACAGCGTGAAAGGATCGTTGGGGTTAAAATCGCCTTTTACCGCCATCGCAAGTATTGCTCCGGTTTTTACGTTCATTACCACCGCCGCTCCGCGCTCGGCAATTTCAAATTCTTCTATCGCGGATTCAAGATATTTTTCGGCTGTATACTGTATATAGGTATCTAAAGTGAGTACCAGTGATTTTCCCTTGATCGCACTTTCGACTCTTTCATAAGTCATCGCCATATCTGTACCGGCGGCATTTTTTGCCGCCACGACTCTGCCCGCAATACCGGTAAGCTCATTGTCATAATAACTTTCTATACCGCTGAGTCCCTGATCATCGGAACCTACAAATCCTAAAACTACAGAAGCCAGACTGTCATTCGGATAATATCTTTTTGTTGTTTCATCTAAGCCTATATATTTTACAAGCTCAAGATCCTCATATTTTTCATCTGACAGAAATTCTCTGACTTTATCGGCAACTGTTTTTTCAATTTTCTTCTTAACTATCACATAATATGAATTTTCTCCCGTATAATCATAAACGGTATCATATTCCATATCAAGAATTTCAGATAGATTTTCTGCTATGGTTTTACGTACATTTTCCTTTTTATCTTCATCCTTAAGCTTTCGGATGCCGTTCGGAGTTATGTAAACTGTCCATGCCGTTGTACTGCGTGCCAAAGTTTGCATATTACGGTCATATATATCCCCTCTCGGAGCTGTAATCAGACTGTCATACAACTGCTGCTCAGAAGCATCATTCTGATATTTTTCACCGTTAATTATCATTATGTTAACCAACCTGTATCCGGAAACCAATGATAAAGAGAGGGTAAGTATGAGCATTACCGATACCATCCGTATTATCATCTGCTTACCTGGTTTAAATGCCATATTATACCCTCTCTTTCCAACATTAACCCGAATACGAGAGTCGAAAAAAATCAACTCTCGTAAACTATTATATATATTCTTATTCAGATTTATTACTCTTCACTTACGAATTCTCCGTCAGAAGTAATCGCCGCGTTCTCGTCGTTTACACGTATATATGTAACATTTTCTTTTTCCGGTTTCTGCATTCCGAGCTGCATTGCTTCAAGTTCGAGATTTGCGTATGATATTCTCCTTTGCATTTCCACTTCAAGGCTTGTCTTTTCACTGTCAAGCTCCGCAATTGCAGACTTTATTTCATTTATTTCCGAATTTACTTCGTTTATTTCAAGCCTTAACGCAATATTTCCGCACAGTCCTGCCAATATAAAAACTGCGCACATTATCAATGTTACCGGAGCAGACAATCTTTTTGCAGCCGCCGCATTGCGCTTTTTTTGTCTTTCAGCACGCTTTGGCATTACAACTATATTTTCACGACGGTCGGATTTTTCTGCTGTTTTCGGCATAAACATATCAAAATCATACGCAAGGCTGTCGTTGTAATATTTTATATTATTCATTGTATACTCCTTCATATTTTAATTCTTTATTATGACCCTGAGCTTCGCACTCCGGCTCCTTTGATTATTTTCAAGTTCTTCAGCAGAAGGCTCAATCGGTTTCCTTGTATACAGATGACCTCTCGGTGTCCTGCCGCATACACAAACCGGAAGATCCGGAGGACAAACACATCCGGTACAGTATTCTCTGAATTTTTGCTTTACCATTCTGTCCTCTAACGAATGAAAAGTTATTATTGCCAGTACACCGTCTTTTTTTAACAAATCAAAGCAATCGTCAAGAGCCTGTCCGAGCGCTTCCAACTCTCCGTTGACCGCAATCCGCAAAGCCTGAAAACATCTTCTTGCAGGATGTGCTTCCCTTCTTGCTGCGGCAGGAACGGCAGCAGATATAATTTCGGCCAATTCCAGCGTGGTTTCTATACTTTTAATTTTTCTCTGCCGTACTATTTTTTCGGCTATTCGCGGCGCAAATTTTTCTTCTCCGTACCTCCTGAATATATCAGTAAGTTCGTTTTTGCCGTATTCATTGACAATATCCCTTGCCGATATTCCGCTTTTGCTCATGCGCATATCCAGCGGAGCATCCTTATGGTACGAAAAGCCGCGTTCTGCAGTATCAAGCTGGTATGACGATACGCCTAAATCCAGCAGTATTCCGTCTGCGCCGGTGACACCTTTACCGGTCAATACGGTTTTCATATCGCTGAAATTGCGGTTTATTACTTCGGCAGGATACTCTTTCAGCCTTTCGGCCGCCACAGCAGCCGCATCAGGATCTCTGTCAAATGCGTAAAGTCTTCCGCTTTTCAGCCTCTTTGCTATTTCCGACGAATGTCCGGCACCTCCGACAGTGCCGTCAACATAAATTCCGTCCGGTTTAATTTTCAAAGCTTTGACAGTCTCGTCAAGCAGCACCGGTATATGTCTGAATTCCATAGTTAAAAGTTAAGCTCTTCCATAACTGCCGAGATTGATTCGAGCGTATTGTTTTTACTCTCATCTTTCCAAATGTCAGAATCCCATATCTCAAGGTTAGTGTCCATTCCTATGATATGTACTTCCGCATCAAAACCGGCGTATTCCCTCAATACCGGAGGAACAAGTATTCTTCCCTGTGTGTCAAACTCGACATTGAACGCTCCGTCGTATAAAAAACGTTTTACCGTACTTGACTTTGCACTCGGAAGTGTGCCTATCTTTTCAACAAGCACGTTCCATTCCTGTTTTGAATATACACAAAGACATCTTTTACCGTATATTCCGCGGCAGATTATGAAGCTTTCTCCTAATTCCTCTCTGAAAGCTGAAGGTATGAAAACCCTGCCTTTTTTATCGATTTTATGATCAAAGCCTCCGAAAAGCATGGATTTTCACCTCCAATTTCACCACTTTAAAACATTTTAATGTTTTTTTACTACACTTTCCACCACTTAATTAGTATTATACAGCCACTTTTAAGAAAAATCAAGAGGTTTTTTAGAATTAATAAAATTTTCCATATAAAAAATAAAAATCAGAAAAATATTTTTTCCGATTTTAAAAACGCTAATATAAAAGTTTAAAAACATGTTTTTTAAACTAATTATTGACTTTAACAGCTGATTATTGTAATATATATTAGTCATCACTTATGATTTCAGTATACAAAAACGTCAAAACGCTTTTAATTTTGTTGCTGAGTTCTTACAAATGTCGCTATAGCTCAGCTGGATAGAGCGACCGCCTCCTAAGAATATGTTATAACGACCGCCTTTTGAGGAAAAGTGATTGACAATGAGTTAATCTAAGCCTAAAATTGAATAGATTTCAAAGATGTTTCCGTAGCTCAGCTGGATAGAGCGACCGCCTCCTAAGCGGTAGGTCGGGTGTTCGAATCACCTCGGGAACGCCAAAAACTCCGCCGGAAACGTGAGTAAAATCAAGGGTTTCCGGCGTTTTTTCATTTTTATCGAAAAAGAGTAAAATCGTAAATTTCATAGATTTTCATTAGCAAATTCTCCGTCAGCTAATGGAAATTAGGAATAATGTCGTCCGCCTTTCAGGTATACGACTTGCTAATAAAAATTAGCAGGATTTTCGCTATTTTGCTAATGAAAATGCCCTCTCTGCTAATGGGACAAAAAAACGAGCAAAATTCTTGCTAAGAACCGGGGCGGTTGTTACCCTGTTAATTCGTTCATTCAGGGGTGTCAAGCTGCAATCGCACACTACCTCTATGTTCTTTCATATTATATAATTGCGGTAACAGGAGGTGGTTGTTTTGAAAGAACAGAAATATCATTTATACCTTTCTAATGACGAATACAGCAGAGTGATACAATCACTTATCCGTTTGAAGAACAGCCTGATAGCACAAGGCAGATACACCGATGGTGCCCGCGATGTTCTCTGTATGGTAATTTCAGCCAAGAAAAGAAAGCTCAAAATCAAATATATCTGAACATGAAAAGAGACCGCCTACATTGTAAGCGGTCTTTGATTATTGTAAGTTTATCCGACAAACTGGAATTGTCTAAAATAGTAAAGCCGTACCGCTTACTATTTTTTCTTTTACTGCTGAAACAGTATCTTTGATTGAATGCGTAGTTGTATCTATAACATTTAATTCATAGATTCCTAAATTGGAAAATTG
>CALWUY010000029.1 GCA_944384855.1 uncultured Clostridia bacterium
GAAATCAATAGTGCGACACGTTCCTAATTGAAAAGATTAGGCGTGAAGCTGAAATATAAATGTAAATTACGAAAGGAGTTTACAAAATCAGTTTCATAGAACTGATAATCCGATGAGTGGAATGATGGGGTAACGTCCTGAAACGCTCGCCTACAAACTGCGAATGGCATTGCGATGATTAAGCATCTATTTGTCATAAGCTCGCCAAAGTCGTCTGAATGCACTCGCTCGTTCTGTGAGGAACAGCAAAACCAAGCCAGAGGTGGCTGGGAGTGTTAGGGCGGGGTCTATAAAATATCTATGGTCAGAATTTTATTGGCTAAAACCGATAAAAGACTAAATCTCGATTGTACGGGTCTAAATCTCTAAACAGCGAAAGGCTGTGCTTGTTTAAACACAAGGTCTGTGTGGATAAGTAAAACTTGTTGATATGAAAGTCCATATACCGTTACAGGCGGTATCAAGCAGACAGGCTCAAAGAGAAACCTAAGGATATATATGTATAGATAGGATTATCGGAACGTGGAAAATCAGTAACACTGAGGACTTAATCCCGACGAAGTGGTAGTAAGGAAAGCAGTGAGTGTATAACTTACTTTTATACTGATGAGAGTAGTGGCACAGTACCTATGAAGCGGTGATAATAAACCGTGGAGGGATAGCCACAAGTCAATATTTACAATAAGGCACAACTCACAAAACACTGGTAAATGCATAAGGTTCGAATGAGACTAAGAGAGGCAAAATTTCCTAAAAAGGAAGTGCTGCCGACTTATGGCAACTAAAAAACTCAGGAAAAAGCAAAAACTGCGAAATAATGAGTATTACAATACCCAAAAAACTTATGACATACTTTATGAAAAATCCAAAGAAAATTCAAGTTTTAAAAAACTGTATGAAATCATAACAAGTGAAGAAAATATTTTGCTTGCTTACAGGAATATTAAACGAAATAAAGGAAGTAAGACCAAGGGTACAAATAAAACAACAATTATTGATATCGGGGATAAAGAACCCAACAAAGTCGTTTCATATGTTAGAAACAGGCTTGCCAATTTTAAACCAATGTCAGTAAGACGTGTTGAAATACCCAAAGATAATGGTAAAACCCGACCGTTAGGTATTCCTACTATGGAAGATAGACTTATACAGCAGTGTATCAAGCAAGTCCTTGAACCCATATTTGAAGCAAAATTTTACAAACACAGTTATGGCTTTCGACCAAACCGAAGTACACATCACGCAGTAGCAAGAATGCTTGCACTTACAAACCGTCATAATTTCCAATATGTGGTTGACATTGATATCAAAGGCTTCTTTGATAATGTTAATCACGGAAAATTATAAAAACAGCTCTGGACATTAGGTATTCACGATAAAAGAGTAATATCTATTATATCCAAAATGTTAAAGGCGGAAATTAAAGGTGAAGGCATACCGGAAAAAGGTCTGCCCCAAGGTGGTATCCTCAGTCCATTATTGTCGAACGTGGTGTTGAATGAACTCGATTGGTGGATAGCAAGTCAATGGGAAAACTATCCGATTAATGTAAGTTATTCCACTAAGTATAAAAAACTTCGTAAAGATACTAAACTTAAAGAAGTTTTCATAGTAAGATATGCAGATGACTTTAAACTGTTTTGCAAAGACCGAAAAACAGCAGAAATTATGTTTGAGGCAACAAAACAATGGCTATGGGATAGATTAAAACTTGAAATCAGTCCAGAAAAATCTAAAGTGATAAATTTGAAAAAGAAATATTCTGAATTTCTTGGCTTCAAATTCAAGCTATGGAAAAAGGGCAATAAGTATGTTGTTAAATTGCACCTATCAGACAAAAGTATTGAAAAGTGCAAAAAGCAGATAAAAGAAAAAATCAGTGTTTTACAACACGAGGCGGATGGACTACAAGTTCAGCATTATAACGCAACAATCTTAGGACTACACGGCTACTATAAAATAGCAAGTCATGTTAGTAAAGATTTTGCCAAAATTGCTTTTCAAGTCTATAAGAGCCTATATTGCAGAACCAAATGCATAAGAAGTAAGACAGGAATTAAAAGCAAGGCATACCAAAAATTCTATGGAAAATGTAAAATGACACCTTTGTATATTCAAAAGGTAGCATTATACCCGATACACTTTGTTCAAACAACGGCTCCTGTATGCTTTTCGCAAGAAATTTGTAACTATACTCCCAAAGGACGTAAGAAAATCCACGATAATCTTCAAAACTTTGACTATAACATTCTGATGTTTCTTATGGAAAATCCGGTTAGAGGTCAGAGTATAGAATATAACGATAATAGAATATCGCTATATGTAGGACAACGCGGAAGATGTTATGTTACAGGTGAGAAATTACAAGTATCTGATGTGGAAGCACATCACAAAAAGCCGAAAAGTGTAGGCGGAAAAGATGAATACAAAAATCTTGTATTCGTTAAATATGATATCCATAAACTCATACACGCAACGGATAAAAATACCATAGACAAATATCTGGAAAAACTTGCTAAATCTACTGTTGATTTTGAACGACTGAATAATTTGAGAATTTTAGTTGGAAATAGTGAGATTAGTGTAAATAAGTAAATATTGATGGAACGCCGTGTGATGGGAAACTATCACGCACGGTGTGGAGTGGGGGAAAATTCGGAGATTACTTCAAAGAATTACCTATCACTATTCAACGGTTGGGACGATATCGCCGTGACCTATACGGACGGTCATATTGAAAAAGCCAAAGAGCATTTCTATAATCCGCAGCACGCCGTAGATGTGGTAAAAAGACTTTTGCACCATTCCGGTATGATTATCGACAATGCAACACCTATGTCGCAGGGACATCTCCCCGGCAACACCCGTATTACTGCGCTGAAAGAGCCGCTTGTGGACGATGACCGTGGTATCAGCGTGTCTATCCGATTGCTTCACCCGTCGAGAGTGGATATGAAAGCGCTTGTGAAGGGCGGCAATGCTACGCAGAAGATGATAGATTTTCTCTGTATGTGTCTGCGCTACGGAGTTTCGTTTGTTGTGGCAGGCGCAACATCGTCAGGCAAAACCACGCTCCTGAACGCGCTTCTTTCTTCTGTGCCGGACAACAAGCGTATTTTTACAATCGAGTCGGGTTCAAGAGAGCTTTCGCTTGTAAAGGTGAAGGACGGCAAGGTGGTAAACAATGTTGTGCATACACTCTCCCGCCCCTCGGATAACCCTGCATATGACATCACGCAGGAGGACTT
The DNA here is from genome assembly GCA_944384855.1 of uncultured Clostridia bacterium. Taxonomy (GTDB): domain Bacteria; phylum Bacillota; class Clostridia; order Oscillospirales; family Acutalibacteraceae; genus UBA737. The sequence goes on from CALWUY010000029.1 coordinate 3,249, forward strand.
GGTGGTAGCGTCTCTCCGTTTTAATCCGGATATCGTGGTAGTCGGAGAAATGCGTGATACCGAGGCGTATTCGGCAGTTGAGGCAAGCCTTACGGGGCATACAGTTGTTTCGACCATTCACGCATCGGCGGCAGTCGCGGCGCATATGCGATTAGGCTTACTTTGTCAGAAACGCTTTCCCATCAACTTTGCAACCTCGCTTATGCAGGCAGGTCAGGCGTTTCCCCTTGTTGTGTACGCACACAAGCTTGAGGACAATTCCCGTAAGATTATGGACATCTCCGAGTGTGTGATTACTCCCTCGGGTGAACGGGAATATCATACCCTTTTCCGCTTTCGTATCACGAAAAACGAATTGAAGCGCGGCAAGTACAAAATCGACGGTTACTTTGAACAACCGGAGATTAAGGCAAAAGAAAATCTTGTACAATATTCGAATGTAAATTTGATATGCGGGAATTTTTTAACTCATAGTTTTTTAGACCAATTCGATGTAATATATTCATCATTAACCTTTATGCATATTAAAGAAAAACAAGATGCAATCGACAAGGTGTTTATGTTGTTAAAGGATGGCGGAAGATTTATTTTATCTATTGACAAGAATCAAGATGAATGTATTGATATGGGGCTACGAAAAATCAAGATATTTCCAGATGATCCACTATTAATTGAACGGAATATTTCAAAATGTAGGTTGAACATAGTAGAATGTTTTGAGACGGAATTAGCTTACATACACGTTGCTGTGAAAGAGGTCTAGTATGAATTGTTTTGAAACAATGTTTCAAATGGAGCCGTATGTATTTTGCGATGAGAATCTTTCAGACTATAAAAAAACGATTTATATATTAGCAATTGCCTATGGTGCTTCTCCTATATATCGATTAAGTAAAAAGGATATCGAAGAACTATCTCTTTGGTTAGAAGTTGATTTTAAATTGCTTGCCAAGGCTCTTGAAAATGAGATGAATTTTCCTTGTGGAAATGCAATTATAAAATTTGGCGATGATACGATTGAATGCGGAGAATATTTTAAAAATGATTTCTTTGATGTCATTGTCAAGTTGTTTTTTGCGTATAAAAATTTAGAAGAGATATATGATGATTTTGGCAATGAGGCAGTTGGCGAAAACATCCAAACTTTCTTTACCATTAATCACTATTTTGAAATGGCAAATGCTATTGCTG
>CALWUY010000030.1 GCA_944384855.1 uncultured Clostridia bacterium
TCAATGGATACTGACGGTCAAAACAAAGGTTTTGACCCATAAAATCGAGATTTTAACTCGATTTTATATAATTGCATTTGCTAATGCAATTATTCAGTAGACATTATTTATTCATTTTTTCAGTTCAGATATCTCTCTGCCTGAAATGCCGCAACTGCCCCGTCGGCCGCCGCGGTCACTATCTGACGCAATTCTTTCGTCCGGACATCTCCCGCCGCAAAGACGCCTTCGGCCGAAGTCTTGGTGGTTTCATCGGAAATTACATATCCGTTTTTATCAAGTTCCACTTTACCCTTTAAAAACTCGGTAGCGGGCTTTCTGCCTATGCTTATAAATACGCCGTCACATTCTATGTCATCGGTATGGCCGTCGTTTACGTTCTTTATCCTTACCGCTTTTATTCTGTCATCAGCGATAAACTCCTCTACCCTGCTGTTCCAAATAATCTCTATGTTTTCGGAATTGTTCAGCTGATTATTATATATTCTTTCGGCTCTCAGAGTATCTCTTCTGTGAATAAGATATACCTTTTTTGCAATACGAGACAGATACAAAGCGTCGGATACCGCAGAGTTTCCGCCGCCTACAACCGCAACGGTTTTATCCCTGTAAAATCTTCCGTCACAGTGAGCACAGTAATGAACCCCTTTGCCGGTCAGCCGGGTTTCGCTTTCAATTCCCAATTCGCGCGGATTAGCTCCCGTAGCGATAATTACAGTTTTTGATAATATTTCACCGTCAGAGACTTCTATCCTTTTTATCTTTTCGGTAAAATCTACAGATAAAACTTCACTATAACGTGTTTCAGCCCCAAAACGCTCAGCGCCCTGCTGCATTTTCATACCCAGTGTGAAACCGTCAATACCTTCTTCAAAGCCCGGATAATTTTCTACTATTCCGGTCAGCGCCATCTGACCGCCTGCAGAAAGTCTTTCAATTATCAAAGTATCAAGTCCCGACCTCGCCGCATACAGCGCAGCAGTATATCCGGCAGGTCCTCCGCCTAAAATCACGGAATCGTATATATTATCCATTGTAGATTCTCCTTTAAAATCAGCAGCAAAACTGCAATTACCCGGTTTATAGCTTTCAAACCGAAATAAAGCCGCAAAACTATTTAAGCATATCTAATATTTTATTCTTCGGCAGCGCTCCTACCGACTGGTTTTCTATTTTCCCGTCTCTCATAACCACAAGAGTCGGTATGCTGGAAACTCCGAATGCAGATGCCAGTTCGGGTTCTTCGTCAACATTTATTTTTCCGACCAGATACTCCGGATTTTCCTCTGCGATTTCATCTACTAACGGCGATACCATTCTGCACGGACCGCACCAATCCGCGTAAAAATCAAGCAAAACTGTTTTTACACTGTTTCTTACACCATCAAAATTATTTTTATTTACATTAATTACTGACATAATAAAATCTTCCTTTCTCATGTTTGAATACAGTATAAACGATTTTAACCGGCGTTTCTGTGATTATGTCACCAATCAGGATAATAAATACTTTAGGCATACCTCGGTATATTATCTCTTCACCTCATTTATAAATTCAGCAATAATTTTTCCAAAAACACTTTCTTCGGACTCATCTTCTGCTGCTATATATGCGCAATGTCCGCCGTTCATAATTTTTAGTTTCACTTTATCCGAATAGCCGAAATGTTTAAGTGTTGAAACTAAAAGCATTGTTTGCTCGTATCTGTTTTCCATATCGTTATCCGATACAATTATCAGCATAGGCGGATACTGTCCTTTGCCGTCAATATGATAAATCGGAGATGATTCATCAATAATCACACGCCTTGTGTCTATGCCTCTTTCACGCAAAATGTTGAAATGACAGGTAGGCTGGCCGGCGTCATGTATAAATCCGGAAATTTTCATAACATCAGTCTTGCTCCCTGCCTCAAGCCCTCCCCCGTGAAAATACAGAAAAACCGGGAAAGACCTGCACTCCGGCAAATAAATATCCAAACACTGACCGGTTTCGGCATTATAACACACATCAATTATTTTTTTCATCTGAAAATCTCCTTATAAATATATATTACCCCGTTAAAATTCAACTCATTGACAACTTTTTATTTGTCCGTGATCATTATCACCGTCAATATATCGCAGATGTCCGGACACAAGATAATTTTATCTCAATTTACTCCTAAATTCAACCGTCAGCTGCCTTCAAATTGTATGGCAAATATATCGTTATGCTATTTGTCTTATCCGATTCAACTCTCAAAAAAGCAAATTTTGATTGCTGCGCCTTGTATTTTGCTTGATTTTATTTGAATTGGGAATTATAATTGTATCGGTGATTCAAAATGAGCAAAGAAAGAAAATATAAGACAAGCGAACTGCTGATCAGATTTTTGCCTTATTATAAAAAATACATACCAACGGTGATTTTAGATTTGTTTTGTGCCTCGCTTACAACTATTTGTGAAATTGTCCTTCCGCTTATAATGAGGGATATCACAAATGCAGGTATGGGCGATCTTGTCACACTTACCACCGGGTATATTGTCAGAGTAGGAATCCTTTACATACTGCTCAGAATTATAGATTCCGCAGCATACTACTATATGGCATATACAGGACATGTCATGGGCACAAAGATCGAAACGGATATGCGCCAAGCCGCATACTCACACCTGCACAAACTATCCGATTCATATTTTAACAATACAAAAGTCGGTCAAATCATGGGAAGAATTACAAATGACCTTTTTGATGTCACCGAATTTTCCCATCATTGTCCGGAAGAATTCTTTATAGCGGGAATAAAAGGTATCGTCTCATTTATAATTCTTATGAATATAAATATTCCGCTCACCCTGATAATATTTGTTATTATACCGATAATGATAGTTATCTGCCGTATTTTAAATAAAAAAATGCGGGAAACCTTCCGTAAACAGCGAGTTATGATAGGAGAACTGAACGCGAGAATAGAAGACTCCCTGTTAGGCCAGAGGGTAGTAAAAGCATTTGCCAATGAAGATGTGGAACAGCAAAAATTCGACAAGGACAATAAAGACTTTTACGATATAAAAAAGCTGTCCTACAAATATATGGGCACCTTTTCAACTACTACCCGTATGTTTGACGGCATAATGTATGCCGCGGTTGTAATCATAGGAAGCCTTTTCATGATAAAACAGTATATAAATGCGGGAGATCTTGTCGCATATCTTTTATATGTCACTACCTTCATAGCTACGGTCAGAAGAATTATAGAATTTTCGGAACAGTTTCAGCGCGGACTTACCGGAATCGAACGATTCCTTCAGATTATGGACGCTGATATTGAAATATTTGACCAGCCGGGCGCCCAAGAACTCAAAGAACCGCAGGGGAACATCGAATTTAAAAACGTATCTTTTGAGTATCCTGACGACCATAACAAAGTATTTTCAGGACTCAACCTGAAAATAAGAAGCGGAGAAAAAATAGCTTTTGTGGGGCCTTCCGGAGGAGGCAAAACCACACTCTGTAACCTGATTCCGAGATTTTACGACGTCACCGGCGGTGAAATTTTCCTTGACGGCAAAAATATTAAAGAATATACTTTAAAGTCTCTGCGCGACAATATCGGCATGGTACAGCAGGATGTCTATCTGTTTTCAGGTACGGTTTATGAAAATATCGCCTACGGAAAACCGGGAGCTTCTATGGATGAAGTGACAGAAGCCGCCAAAAAAGCTGGCGCAGATGAATTTATAAGCGAACTTAAAGACGGTTATAACACCTATGTCGGAGAGCGTGGAGTAAAGCTTTCGGGTGGGCAAAAACAACGGATAAGCATTGCTCGCGTATTTCTTAAAAACCCCCCTATCATTATTCTGGACGAGGCCACAAGCGCGCTTGACAACGAAAGTGAATTTGCTGTAGCAAAATCGCTCTCGAAACTGTCAGAAGGCAGAACTACAGTGACAATTGCGCACCGTCTGTCAACAATACGCAATTCCGATCGTATACTTGTACTTACAGATGAGGGAATTGTCGAGGAAGGAAACCATGAGCAGTTATTAAAAAAACACGGAATTTATTTCAAATTTTATCAAATGGCAAATGAGCTGACTTAAAACAAATGGTTGTTTGATAACTCAAACAACCATTTGTTTTTATCCTAATGATTTAATAAATTCGTCTACATCTATCAGTTTGTTTTTAATGCGTGACTCCTCAGCCGCAAAGGTGATCAAATGATTATAGCATGACTCTTCAATATCAGGTATACATTTGCCCTCATACTGTCCGGTCATATAATCATACACCGTTCCTATTAATCCATCGTCTCCTCCGCCGTGGCCTCCGACAATACCGGCCGATGAGCTGCAGTCGATTTCCGTTTCCTCTCCCGTATCAAAGTCAATAACTTTTATAGGCACATTATCGTCATCCATACATCCGTATATTTCGCCGTTTGTCGCAAATATATGTATATGCCTTCCGCCTTTATTGAAAGCATTCATACTAAACGTAACCGTGATATCATCTTCAAACTTCATATTTACTGTCTGATGGTCTACTACATTGTTATTGCACTTATAAACACATTTACCGTATTGGGTAGTGCGTATGGCTTTTTCAACATCTTCATCTGTAGGATCACATATTCTTGTACATGCTTCCCTGAACCATTTGGATGTAGAACCATAGTTGTTAAGATACAGTTTAACCGCATCGAACCGGCATTTTTCTGAATGCGGACATCCGTCTATACAATACTCCGGCGCTCCTTCGGGAGCGTTTTCCTTCTTAAAGTAAGAAAGTGACCCGAACGACTGCACACTTTTGCATTTTCTGCCTAAAAGCCATTGTAATATATCAAAATCATGACAGCTTTTCTGAAGAATCATATTTGAGCTTTCTTCCTCGTTACTCCAGTTTCCCCTTACAAAACTGTGGGACTGATGAATATTTCCCACACATTCTTCATGATTTACAGCCATAACCTTACCTATTTTACCGGAATCAATAATGTCTTTCAAAGTATTGAAAAATCCTGTATACCTTAAAACTGTGCATATAACTACCCTTACCCCGCTTTTCTTTGCGGCGCGTGTAAGCTCTATGCATTCCTGCGCGGTTGACGTTATTGGCTTTTCAAGCAAAAGGTCATATTTCAGCTCTATTGCCTTCATAGCAGGCGCGAAATGCTGACGGTCCATTGTACAGATAAGAGCAATATCTGCTATCTTACCCAGTTTAAACAATGGTTCATAATCACTGAAACACATATTTTCCGGAATATTATGTAAATCCCTAACATGCTTCCGACGGCTTTCTATAGGTTCTGCTACGGCAACCACTTCATACTTTTCAGGATATCTGTGCATGATATCAGTATATCCTATACCTCTTCCTCCTGCTCCGATAAGTATAACCTTCAGCTTTTTCATAGAAAACTCCTTTACAATTTATAATATATGTGTATAATTATATCTGTAAAAAAACATAAATAAATGCATAAACAGTCCTATTTTTTATGTTTTCGGGTCAAAAGGTGATTATATGATTTGGAAATCGGTAAATATCAATGAAAATATAAGGATTGACCGGATTTTTTCGGTATTCAAGGCAAACTATCCCTACAAATACACTTTTTCCGGAGAAAGCCATAATTTCTGGGAATGCTTTTATGTTGAAAGCGGCTCGGTAAGGGTTTCGGCAGACAGCAGGATATATAATTTACACAGCGGAGAAATTATTTTTCACAAACCGCTTGAACTTCACAGTTTTTGCATAGAAAGCACGTGCGGTGCGGTGGCTTATATCTTTTCATTTGCCGCCTCCGGTAATTTGACTGAAAACGCCGCCAACCTGGTGTGCGGAACCAATATAAGACAAAGACAAATAATAGAAAGTATGTACTCGTACTTAAAGGAAGAAAAAAGTCTTTGCCGGGGCACTGACAAAGACTCAAAATATACAGATTATTTTTATCTGCTTGAAGATCCCGTAATCACTCAGACAGTTTCATGCTACATTATACAGCTTATTTTGTCTCTCTGCAAAAATGTCTCTCAGACACAGCCTGTTACAAAACACGGAGCAGAACTGTTCAGCAGGGCAGTTGAAGGACTCAACGATAATGTAGACTCATTTCTTCCGGTAAGCCAATTAGCAAAATATCTCAATATAAGTGAGTCAAAACTGAAAAGAATTTTCAAAAAATATGCAGGTGTAAGCGTCCACAGATATTTTCTGATGCTTAAAATTCAAAAAGCAACCAGGCTTTTAGAAGAAGGCTTCAGTGCTTCAGAGGTGTCAGATAAATTAGGATTCAGCAGTCAAGCATATTTTTCGGTTTGCTTTAAAAGAGAAACCGGTAAAAATCCTTCGCAGGTGTGATAATTATGAAAAATCCAAACAAATTTATCGATGAGTGCCGATCGGAGCTGAAACTGCTCGGAATATCGCACGGAAAAATCAGAAACGTTACAGTTAATACCCGGGCAAAATGCCACTGGGGAGAATGCAGAAAAGTATCCGCGAATATTTTTGATATAAGTATTTCTGCTCTTTTGCTTGATGATAATGCTGATATCGGTCCCTTAAAAAATACAGTAATGCATGAACTGCTGCACACAGTACCCGGATGTTTTAAGCATACCGGGAAATGGAAAGCTTTGGCAAATTTGATAAACGAAAAGCTGCCGGAATATAATATCGCCAGAACTATGAGTGCTGACGACGCGGGAATAAAGCATATATCAAAAGAGCCGGTATACCGGTACATTCTTCAATGCCAGAACTGCTCTGCGTTAATAAAAAGACAGCGTAAAAGCAAGGTTATTACAAACTATAAAAATTACCGCTGCTCCAAATGCGGCGGAATATTAATTCCTGTCGACGAAACACGGACAGACCTTATTTAAGTCTGTCCGTGTTTTATAATTTAAGCTATATGTTATTGAATTCCTTTACCGCCTCGCACATAGCGTGAACATTTTCCTCCGGAGTTTCATAAAAAAGATAATCGCTTGCGGCTAATATATGCTTTCTACCCATTTTTTCAGCCGTTTCCATAATTTTAAAACTTCTTTCTTTTATTTGTTCAGGTGTTTCTTTAAGCAATGCGTCAAGACCTATATTTCCTCTCGTGCAAATTTCAGGATCAATTTTAGAAAACGCATCCTCAATGCTTTTAACGTTTCCGACCGGCGGCTCTGACAAAGTTTCAAACAAGTCTATTCCCATTTTATTATAACATCCCATTGAAAGCATCGGCTCTACCAAAGAACACATATGCGCATAAACCATAAGTCCTGATTTGTGTACCATATCGGTTACCATTTTAGAATACGGTACTATAAAATCATCGTAATGTTTGGGTGACGCCACTTCAATTCCAGGTGCACCTAAAAATACAAAAGCGGCACCATATCAAATTTTTGACAAACGGCCTTAGTATCAAGATAAGTGGCGTCTGAATACCATGTTTTTCCCGACATTTTCGCGTCGAATCCCGCGCCGGCGCCTATCTGAGGAGAACAGATAAACTCTTTACCGCCGTTTTTCACGTAATTTATAAATTTCTCTCTGGGTGTCATAAAATCGCTCCCTTTAATAATTTATTTCGGGGTTATTATAGTATATATAATTATGCAAATCAATATTGTTCCGTTGCTTTAAAAAACGTTAAAACCTGTTTGACCATATACTCAAACAGGTTTTAATGAAACTAAACTCTTATTAAACTTTTAATCAAAGGTATTTTTGCCATTAAAGCGCAAACTGCAAATGAAACTGCAGTGGAAATAACAAAAACAATTATACAGTATAAATATATTGAAATTCCGATTTCTTCATAAGAACAAAGAGTCGTCAGTATAAATATGAAAATTTTATGTGTTATATACGCTCCGAAACTGAGATTAGAAAAAATCATAAGCAACCGCTTCGTTTTTTCCTTAAAATTTATCCTAATATTGCATATCAAAAGAAATACACCTACTGAAAATGTACAGAGAACTATATTCAGGTTATTGTACGCGTTGGTGCGATCCGCTGTTTTGGCGACATACAGAATAATTACTGCCGCCGAAGCAACTGATGCAACATAAGCCAAATACCTTACAATCTTTTTATTTATGCCTATATGGACAATATACCAGCCAATCAGGTAATAAGCCGCATATCCGCCGAAAAACTGCAGATAAAACATATTTATAAATCTGATAATCAAATAGCCTTCCGAAAAATAACCGGAAATAATTCTAAGCACCGGCAGCGTAAACTGTGCTAAAAGAGATATTGCAATAAACAGCAATACTAACTTTGAATTCTTCCTTGCAACAAAAAACCTCAAAAAGATTGCCGCAAAATACAGACCTATAAGCATATACAGAAACCATAAATGCGAATATCCGAAAATAAAACCGCTTACAACAGACTTTATATTTACCTCGTTGCCCGCTAACAAAGGAATAACCGCATTGAAGAGAACCGAATATGCTGCCGACCAAAAAATCAGTAATAAAGCTATGCCTTTGATTTTATTCAACATATCTCTCGTTGATATATTTCTGTTTTCATCTAACAGCAATGCGCCTGACAACATGACAAACAGCGGTACACCGATTCTTGAAATTGAATTGAAAATATTTGCCGCCGCAAATTCAGAAGTATCGGTCCCGTAATTTGAGAAATATCCCGATGTTACGTGGCTCATAATAACCGTCAGTACCGCTACTATACGTACGATATCAAGATTGCAGTTTCGGGGCTTATTTGCAGTATCGGGTTTCATAACAAAGTTATCCATGCAATACCTCGCTAAATTAAAAAATTACTTCATATTTTCTATTTCAGCTATACTGTCTTCAATCATCTTTATCTTTTCGAGCGCTTTTGCCAAGCCTTCCTTCTGCTGCCCGATAAGCGATTGCGGAGCTTTTGCCATAAATCCGGCATTATTAAGCTTCTTCTCGAAAAATTCCTTGTCTTCATTTGCTTTTTTGAGGTCTTTTCTCAAACGCTCTGTCTCAGCGGCAAAATCGACAAGCTCCCGCATCGGCATATAAACCGCAGCATCATCGGTTATGACACGCACTGCGCCTTCAGTATCAAAATTATCTCCTATTTCCACTTCAGACGCGTATCCCAAACGGCATATATAAGCTGTGCCCTGCGTAAATGCATCCTTATAAGCTGTGGATATCTGTACCTTAGCTTTTCTTGAGGGAGGAACATTCATTTCAGCCCTGCGGTTGCGAACGGCCTTTATAACCGCCATAATTTTTTCAAAATCAGCCTCTTGCTCGGAAAATTTATATTCCGGTTTATATCCGGGCCATTTTTCCACCATAAGAGCTTTACCGTCGCCATGCGGCATTGACTGCCAGATTTCCTCGGTTATAAACGGCATAAACGGATGGAGCAGCGCCAGCGTATTTGTAAATACATATACAAGTACGCTTCTCGCCGTATCGGCGGCCTGCTTGTCCTCACCGTTAAGACGGGATTTACAGATTTCAATATACCAGTCACAGAATACATCCCAAATAAAATCATAAAGCTTGCTTACCGCTAATCCCAACTCGTATTTTTCAAGATTATCTGTTACATCAGCTACCAATCTGTTGTATTTAGATAGTATCCACTTATCCTCAAGCGCTAAAGCCGAAATATCAACCGGAATAACTTCATCACAGTCAAGGTTCATTAAAATAAATCTTGCCGCATTCCAGATTTTATTTGCAAAATTACGGCTGGCCTCTACACGCTCAGGAATATATCTCATATCATTTCCGGGACTGTTGCCTGTTGCCAGTGAAAAACGCAATGCGTCTGCTCCGTAATTATCTATTACTTCAAGCGGATCCACTCCGTTGCCTAAGGATTTTGACATCTTTCTTCCCTGCGAATCACGGACCAATCCGTGTATAAGCACGGTATCAAAAGGAACTCTTCCGGTCTGCTCTATTCCGGAAAACATCATTCTCATTACCCAAAAAGGTATTATATCATAACCGGTCACAAGCGTGTTTGTTGGATAGTAATGCTTGAAATCCTCGGTTTCTTCCGGCCATCCGAGTGTTGAGAACGGCCAGAGCGCCGATGAAAACCATGTATCCAGCGTATCCGGATCCTGTTCGATATTTTTACTGCCGCAGTGAGCGCACTGAACCGCGTCCTCTTTGGAAACAGTTATCTTTCCGCAGTCTTTACAGTACCACGCAGGTATACGGTGACCCCACCAAAGCTGACGGGAAACACACCAGTCGCGTATATTCTCCAGCCAATGAAAATATACCTTTTCAAATCTCTGCGGAATAAATCTTGTTTCTCCGTTTTTTACCGCCTCAATTGCAGGACCTGCCAGCGGCTTCATTTTTACGAACCATTGTTTTGACACCTTTGGTTCTACCGTCGTACCGCAGCGGTAACACGTTCCGACATTATGGCTGTAATCCTCGACCTTAACAAGCGCTCCCTCAGCCTCTAAGTCGGCAACTATCACTTTGCGGGCTTCGTATCTGTCCATACCTGCATATTTCGGGTAATCGTCAACAATTCTGGCATCGTCAGTCAAAACATTTATAACAGGAAGGTTATGCCTGAGTCCTACCTCAAAGTCGTTAGGATCGTGAGCCGGCGTTATCTTAACTACACCGGTACCGAATTCCATTTCAACATAATCGTCTGCCACAACAGGTATTTCCCTGTGAACTAACGGAAGAATCAGTGTCTTTCCGACTGCTTCCCTATATCTTTCGTCATTGGGATTTACCGCAACGGCAGTATCACCGAGCAGAGTTTCCGGACGGGTAGTGGCAAGCTCAAGATAACCGCTTCCGTCTGAGAAAGGATACCGCAGATGCCAGAAATGTCCCGCCTGCTCCTCATATTCAACCTCTGCATCCGATATTGAGGTCATGCAGTGCGGACACCAGTTGATTATACGCTCTCCCCTGTATATCAAGCCTTTCTCATAAAGCTGTACAAATACTTCCCTTACAGCCTTACTGCATCCTTCGTCAAGAGTAAAGCGTTCCCTGTCCCAGTCACATGAAGATCCTAACTTTTTAAGCTGTTCGATTATTCTTCCGCCGTACTGTTTTTTCCAGTCCCATGCGCGTTCTAAAAATCCTTCCCTGCCGATATCTTCTTTTGTGACACCTTCAGTTCTCATCTTTTCTACTATTTTTGCTTCTGTCGCTATAGATGCATGATCTGTTCCGGGAAGCCACAGTGTATCATAGCCCTGCATTCTTTTGAAGCGTATAAGAATATCCTGCAAAGTATTATCAAGCGCGTGTCCCATATGCAGCTGCCCGGTAATATTGGGAGGAGGTATAACTATTGTAAACGTATCTTTGCCCTTCTCACACTTAGCGTGAAAGTATTTTCCGTCAAGCCATTGTTTGTAAATACGGTCCTCAACATTTTTGGGATCGTATTGCTTGGCTAATTCTTTTGCCATTTTTTTCACTCCGTTTTGGAAATTTTTTCTTTTAATAATCTGAAATTAAATGCACAATATAATAGTGTCAGCAACGAAAGCGTTTGTATTAAGCTGACAAAAGGGAAAAGCTGTTTGAGAATGTGAACGAACAAGCCCTGTCCAACATAAAGTAAAAGTTTGCTTTAAGTAGGAAGGGTCGTCAGTTCCTACTTAAAGCAGCTTTTTCTTATTTATGAAATAATTATACACTAATATAATATTAAGTCAAGGCTTTGTTATAGTTCAAGCTTTTCCTGCTGTGCAGTATTTGAAGGCAGCTTGCTGCCTGCCGCGGGAAGATTTCTTGTCCTGTAACGGTGATCGGAATCAAGCGTATCCTTTTCATATACTTCCGCCTGTAAAATGCGCTGTCCTTTTTTCTGCGTCATAACCGCTACACCTATACTGTCTTTGGTGGTTTTAGCGGAAATCTGCGCTGTATTCACTATCAGCATTCTTCCGTTTGTCGATTTAAGAAGTAATTCGGTATCCTGTTTTATAAATAAAATCGTGTTGACCCCGAACTTATCGCTGTAAGCCTTTATAAGCTTTCTGCGGTTAGTTTTGGTTTGGTACGAAGACAATGGAACTTTTGCTATTTTACCGTTTTCAAAACAGAAAATCATATAACCCGTATAATCGTCGGTTTCCACCATATAAACGGCACGCTCGCCGTCATCAAATTCAAGCTTAGACGGTATATATTCACCCATGACACTGGCCTTACCGTCGGAAAATTCAGCGGTTTTTGATTTATACACCTGACATTTATCCGAAAAGAACAGAAGCTCCGACGCATTTGTGGATTCAATAACCTGTGTTATTTCATCGCCTTCCTTTAGTTTCTGCTCACCGCTCATTCTCAGCGACTGCGGCGTAATCTTTTTAAAATATCCTTCTTTTGTAAAGAACAGCGTTACCGGAGAATTATCAACTTCCGTTTCCTCGGCAAAATCCTCCTCGTCAGAAGCGCTTATAATTTTAGTTTTTCTTTCCTTGCCGTATTTTTCCGCAACGTTCTCAAGCTCTTTTATTATAATTTTCAGCAGTCTCGTCCTCGATTTGAGGATGCCTTCCATGTCTTCAATCTCAGATATAAGATTTTCAATATCGGCCGTGCGCTTCAGTATATACTCACGGTTTAAATGCCTTAGCTTTATTTCCGCTACATATTCAGCCTGAACTTCATCAATACCGAATCCTATCATAAGATTAGGCACCACCTGAGATTCCTCATCGGTCTCTCTTACGATTTTGATGGCTTTATCTATGTCAAGCAGTATTTTTTCAAGTCCCTTTAAAAGATGCAGCCTGTCCTTAGCCTTTGACAGTTTATAATAGACGCGCCTGCGGACACATTCTTCTCTGAATGCCACCCATTCGGAAATTATTTCCTTAACGCCTAAAACTATCGGAGAGCCGGCTATCAGAATATTGAAATTGCAGGAAAAACTGTCCTCCAAAGGAGTCATCCTGCATATTTTCTTCATAAGTTTTTCGTGATCGGCGCTGCGTTTTAAATCAATTGTGATTTTAAGGCCTTTAAGATCGGTTTCATCACGTATATCGTTTATTTCGGTAATCTTTTTAAGACGTACCAGATCAATTACTTTTTCAATTATCGCTTCACTAGTGGTAGTAGGAGGAATTTCGGTAATATCAATGCAGTTCTGGGATTTATCGTAACTCCATACCCCTCTTACCCGGAAACTTCCTCTGCCCGTTTCATAAATTTTTTCAATTTCACCGCGATTATATAAAAGCTGTCCCCCTATCGGAAAATCAGGCGCCAGCAAAGTATCCGCAATATTTATATCATTATCCTTTATATAAGCGATTGTAGTTTCGCACACTTCTTTCAGATTGAAGGGACAAATAGAACTTGCCATACCTACCGCGATGCCGGTGTTCGCATTGACCAATACCGACGGAAATGTGACCGGAAACAGTGTCGGCTCTTTCATTGTGGCGTCATAGTTGTCCACAAAGTCGACCGTATCCTTGTCAATGTCGCTGAACAGCTCAGCCGCAATCGGCGCCAGCTTTGCTTCGGTATAACGCGATGCCGCATAAGCCATATCTCTCGAATAAGCTTTTCCGAAAGAGCCTTTTGAGGCTACATAAGGATGAAGCAGCGCCTGGTATCCTTCCGAAAGCCGCACCATAGTTTCATATATTGCGCCGTCGCCGTGCGGGTTCAGCTGCATCGTTCTTCCTACAATATTAGCGGATTTAATCGTATTCCCGTTTAAAAGACCCATAAGATACATTGTGTAAAGCAGTTTACGGTGCGAAGGCTTAAACCCGTCGATTTCCGGAATTGCGCGCGACACTATAACGCTCATGGCATAAGGCATATAATTACTTTCAAGTGTTTCGGTTATGGGCTGTTCCACCGTCATGCCCGCGCCCGAAATATATGCGTTTATATCAGGCCTGTCCGCCTTTTTGGTTTCTTTTTGCTTTCTTGGAGCCATACTTTTCTCCTCACATTAAAAAATTCTCAGCTTATATCGGCTTCGTCCAAATACATATACCCGTTTTCAGCTATGAAATCCTTCCGTCCCGCCAAATCATCCCCCAAAAGCAGATCAAACATACGCGAAGTCCTCTCCGCTTCCTGAGGCATTACTTTTATTAGTCGGCGAGTTTCGGGATTCATTGTGGTCAGGTTCATCATATCGGGCTGATTTTCTCCGAGTCCCTTTGAACGCTGCAAACTGTATTTGCTGTTTTCTATTTTTGACAGTATTTCATTTTTTTCCTTTTCATCATAAGCAAAATAGGTCATTTCCTTTGTACCTATCTCATAAAGCGGAGTTTCCGCTATATATACTTTCCCTACTGAAATAAGGGTCGGCATAAGCCTGTAAATCATTGTAAGTATCAATGTGCGTATCTGAAAACCGTCTACATCCGCATCGGTACAGATTATCACCTTGCTCCATTTCAGCAAATCAATATTGAATGTTGCAAGCCCTTTATTAGCCTTTGACTTTACTTCAACGCCGCAGCCTAAAACCTTAATAAGATTTGTGATTATCTCATTTTTAAATACTTTTTCATAATCCGCTTTCAGACAGTTCAGTATTTTACCCCTTACCGGAATTATAGCCTGGAATTCTGCGTTTCTCGCCAGCTTACATGAACCTAATGCCGAATCACCTTCAACTATAAACAGCTCGCGCTCATTTATGTCTTTTGAGCGGCAGTCGACAAATTTATCCACTCTGTCAAGCATACTGTTGGAACTTTGCAGAGTTTTCTTGATATTTATACGCTCTCTTTCACTGCGTTCACGGCTGCGCTTATTGATAAGAACCTGGTCGGCGATTTTATCAGCTTCTGCCCTGTTTTCAATAAAGTAAACTTCAAGCTGATGCCTGAGAAAATCCGCCATAGCCTCATAAATGAATTTATTGGTGATAGCCTTTTTGGTCTGATTCTCGTATGAAGTCATGGTTGAAAATGAAGATATTACCAATACCAAACATTCTTCGATATCCGAAAAAGTTATCTTGCTCTCATTTCCCTTATACTTTCCCGTCTGCTTGATATAAGCATCTATTTGGGAAGTAAATGCAGTCCTTGCGGCTTTTTCAGGTACGCCTCCATGCTCAAGCCAGCTTGAGTTATGATAGTATTCTTTAAGGGTATGTCTGTTGCTGAAACAAACAGCCGCATTTATCTTAACCTTGTACTCCGGCTTGTTTTCCCGGTCCCTTCCCTTTCTCTCGGTCTGCCAGAACTGCACGGAAGTAAGTTTATCTTCACCAACGGTTTCGTTTACATAGTCTCTTATACCGTTATTATAAACTATTTCGCGCTGATCGAATCTGTTGCCATTCTGTTCCCTGAAAATGAACACAAGTCCGTCATTTACAATTGCCTGACGTTTTAATGTATCTATAAAGTATTCAGTAGGTATGTCTACATCGGTAAACACTTCAAGATCCGGCTTCCATCTTGTTCTCGTTCCTGTATCCTTACCGGAATATAATTCTTTTTTCAGTCCCCCGATATTATATCCTTTTTCAAAATGAAGCGTATATTTGTATCCGTCGCGTTTAATTTCAACATCCATATATTCAGAAGCAAACTGAGTTGAACACAGACCTAATCCGTTAAGGCCTACCGAATATTCGTAGTTTGTGCCGTCATTGGTATTATATTTGCCGCCGGCATACATTTCACAATATAACAGTTCCCAGTTGTAACGCTGTTCGTTATTATTGAAATCAACCGGTGCCCCCCGTCCGAAATCCTGCACTTCCACAGACCCGTCGGCATATTTGGTTACGATTATTTTACTGCCGAAGCCTTCTCTTGCCTCATCAATAGAGTTGGATATTATTTCAAAAACCGAATGCTCACATCCGTCAAGCCCGTCCGATCCGAAAATTACACCCGGGCGTTTTCGGACCCTGTCAGCTCCTTTCAACTGGCTGATGCTTTCGTTACCGTATTCGACTTTAGCTTTTGCCATATTTTAGCATACTCCTCAAAATATTATTCATATTATTATACACCATATTTTGTGGTTTAGTCAAGCATAATAACAAGTTATAAGCCGTTTCATGAATAAAATATTGATTTTTGTATTATTTGGAATTATAATAGTATAGTTAATAATAAAAAAACAGGTGAAAGGTAATTATGGAATATTCAAAAGAATTTTATCTGCGTTCAGCGGATTTTGACATGTACGAAAGGATTACTCCGAAAACCGTACTTGAACTGTTTCAGGATATAGCCGAAAAACATGCCGAAGAGATAGGAAATGGTTTCTACACACTGTTCAGCAAAAATTTGCTGTGGGTAACGGCGCGAACAAAATTCGTAGTTGAAAAAAATATAGCGAAATATTCAACCGTAAAAGTAAAAACATGGCCGCTCACCCCTCAGAGACTGATTTTCCGAAGAGAATATCTGATTTATAATCCAGACGGAGAAATAGCGATAAGGGGAAGTACAGACTGGATGATAATCAACTGTGTCACACGTACCATTGTGCCGGGCGCAGATACTTTTCCTGAAAATGCAAAATACTGCGAAGAATTGGCAATCAACGAAAAGTTAAGGAAAATCAAAGAAATCGACGGCGAAAAGACGTTCTACGAAGTTACTCCGCAATACACCGACATTGATTTAAACGGCCATGTAAATAATACAAAATATGCCGATTTTGCAATTAACGCAATAAAGCCGGGTAATAAGCCCATAAAATCCTTTCAGGCAGACTACCATAAAGAAGTCCTTCCGGGAGAAAAACTGAAACTTACCGTTGTTTCAAACAGCGAAAAAACTATTGTAAAAGGTGAAAACACGGAAGGTGAGAAAAAATTCACCTGCGAGATAGTATTCGGAGAATAGAATAATTTATACTTTCCGTAACAGCGTTTACAGATATCATATTGACTTTAAGGTAATTAATATTCTTTATTACAATAAATAGTATATTATTTATTCCCGTAACAAAAGGAGCGGTATTCCCGCTCCTTTTAATTTTTATCTTACTTTACGGCAAAGTTTTCTTTCCAGTATTTCTATTTCTTTTTCCTCCCCGCGGACTGATATAGGGTTCGGAATAAAGGAATCCATTGCAACCAGCAGTTCCCCGGCTCCTGCGCCGAGTTCAAAATACAGTATATCCTCAGCATCGCATTCATCCAGCAAATCATAAATATCGTCTTCGCTTTCTGAATCTATTTTTATATACTCTGCGTTTTCATCAATTTTTGAAAATTCACGGGATGTCGACACGTAAATTCCGACGTCTATATCTTCCGCATCCGAAAAACGCTCCTTACCGGTATTTTTTGCGGCACAGGCTATGGCTTTTATATGCTCGGGAGCAGTGCCGCAGCAGCCTCCGAACACACCTGCTCCAATCCCTGTAAGACCGTCAACCGCAGCTGCCATATCCGAAGGCGAAAGCGGAAAATGCGTTCCTTTATCGTCTGTTACCGGCATACCCGCATTTGGTTTTGCTATCAGCGGTATACCGTAAAGTTTTGCTACAGGAGCAGCCTCTTTTAAAGCCTTTGATACCACATCCGGACCTATGCTGCAGTTGCATCCGAAAGCCGTAACATTATACGGAAGCATGCATAATAATGATGCTCCCATTCTGTCGCCGTTCATAGTTCTCCCTGTCTCGTTCACTGTCATCGAAACAAATACCGGAATATTTTCAGATAAGCTCCTTATCGCCATCAAAGCGAGCCTTGCTTCTGCAGCCGACAGCATCGTTTCCACAAAGAAAAAATCCACTCCGCAGTCAAGCAGACATTCCGCCTGTTTCCTGTAAATTTCAAATATCTCTTCCGGCTCTGTCTCTCCGTAGGGCTTCAGCATTAATCCTGTTGGCGATATATCTCCCCCTACCTTTTTTTCTCCCGCGGCTTCCTTGGTTATTTCAAAAAGCCGGCGGCAAATATCTTTATGTTCTTTTTCATCAAATCCGTGGCGTAAAAGCGTAGGGATATTCGCTCCGAATGTAGCGGCTAATACAGCGTCAGCGCCCGAACTTATGTATTCCCTCTGGAGCTGTGCCAATATCTGAGGATTTTCAAGTACGAATTTTTCCGTACATTCTCCGCTTTTCATTCCCCTCTTATTGAGCTCAGTACCGGTAGCACCGTCTAAAATAAACGGAAGCGAAAAAGGAAAACCGATTTTATTATACATTTCTGTTCCCCCAAAAAATATAATTTTTTTTATTATACTTAAAACAAACCCGATTGTCAAACCGGCCTTTTATATAAAAATAAGCCTGCTTTAAAAGCCAATGTCATTAAGTTAAGAAAAATCGAACTTCACAAAATGTGAGGTTCGATTTTTTTGTAACAATTTTTAAAGTTTTTTGAAAAAACACTTGACAAATGGAACGAAATGTGCGGATTTTTATCGGC
>CALWUY010000031.1 GCA_944384855.1 uncultured Clostridia bacterium
GAAGTCGTTTCCATGGACGAGAACAAAAAGCAGATATTAACGGATATTTTTTGGGAAATGAATGAAATTACACATAGTATTACGTCTAAAACTGAAAATGTCGTAACCGAAACAGATGATGGCAACGATAATATAGTTGAAACCACAGAAAGTGAAGGAAGAACCTATTTGTATATTAAAGTGATCCATAAATCGGTTGATGAAATGGCAACTCACTACGGATTCACCGACAGTCAAAAGCAACAGCTGCGAGAGTTATTATCCGAAGAAAACAAAAGAATGTGGAGTGACGTTTTATATGACAATACCGCATAGAACAGGAAGCAATCATTACACTAATGAAAAATCCCTCCCTTTTATGGGAGGGAGCAAGTTTTAAAGTTCATACGGATAAAGATTAGGATATTTATTATTTATGTGAGTGTTACAATACTTTGCTTTAAATGCGGCGGGACTTATTTTTTCGTGGTATGTGAAGAATTTTATAAATAGGTATTCTCCGCTGTAACCAAGTTCTCTTGAAATCTGTTTAACGCTCATATCAGTGGTGAGAAGTAAATCCTTAGGCTCTACGAATATAGGTGAGTCATTTACTGTTGAGTACGTTTTGCCCAACAGAACGGCATACGTTGAAACCTGTGTGGCAATATCCTTTGAAATGTTTGTAAATCGTATGCTTAAATTAGGTGCAAACTCAAAATATGCAGACATTGATGAAAAAGCAATCTATAACGGCATAATGTGCGGCGTTTCGTTGGACGGATAATCCTTTTTCTATGAAAATCCGCTTGAAATTGATCCCGACTTTAATAATGTAAATACTTCCACTAAGCAAAAGGAACGTTTTACGATTACACAGTGGCTCGAAGTCTTCGGCTGCTCCTGCTGTCCGCCTAGACTTTGACGGAAAACTGCTTTTTACAATGCATTATCCTAACGGACCTTACGGAGCGGAAAGAGATAAGATAATGGAAATAGAAGATATTTCCGATGAACCGTATTTTAAAATAATATAATTTTTAATAATTTAAGCAATAAAAATACTTAACGGCAAAATATTGCTAAACTAAGGAGATTTTGGTATCGAATGATAAACAAAAATACCCTTTACTGTTAAAGCCTGTTATAAAGGATTACCTTTGGGGCGGCACACGGCTTAAAACCGAGTTCGGCTTTGAAACCGACAAGGAAATCGCCGCCGAGGGGTGGATGCTTTCCTGTCACAAGGACGGCACAAATATCGTCGATAACGGCGCAAGGCGCTTATGTCCTCTCATGTTATGAAATACACCTCCGCCGAAAGGGTGCTTGAAATCGCACTCTGGCATCAAAGCCGCGGTGCGGATATATCAAAAATAGTCGTCGGAGCGGATAACAGGGAGCAGGAGATTGAAAACCTTAGAATTATCAATCTGCTAAAGGAAAAATTAGATATTCCTTTTCTTTTCCTTTCTTCGGGCGAATGTAGGATACTCAAAAGAATAGGCGGAGAAATAGGCTCTTGTATGTACCTTTGCGTTTACGAGCACGACTCCTTTTCAACCCCCACTCAACCCCTTTAAAGCGATGTAAAGCTTATAAGGTATTTATTAAACAAATAATTTTTAAAGCAGGCTGATTATTATGAAATTTAATTTAAATTATTTAAAAATAACTCGGAAGCTCTTTGCAAAAGGTTATGTTTACAACAGGAATTCCTTTACGGTTCCTTTTGAGAACGCAACTATGCTGTGCTTTTATTATCTCTCAAATTCCTTTTCGCTAAAGGCATAGTTTATAAAAAACAACGAAAAATCATATAAATTAGAGAATCACAACCAGGTGAAACGATTAAGAAAAATGTTACATATTAAAAACTATTGACAAATTAATGAAGTGCTGATATAATTAATTGTGCCAAGTAATTGTCCGAATACGTGAACAAAACTATTAAAAGGTTTCGTTAACCGTTTCACATATTTGCTTTTATTTATCGTTAAATTCTGATTTTGTTAATCTGTGGCATTTAGCTTGATGAATAGCCTGTATTTTTGAGGGGAAAACAATGGAGATAAGCAGTTTAATTTTAGATCATGTTGAAAAAAATGTGTCGGTGCTCAAAAAGCATTCCGCAAAGCTGGCGGAGACGTATAGGAAATGCTACCTACATTCCTTTGATGCCTTTTCGACCGATGAAAACGGAAATTTGAATGATTATATCGTCTCGGGCGATATTCCCGCAATGTGGCTTAGAGATTCATCTACTCAGGTCTGGAATTACATACGTTTTTCTTCTGATCCGCAGCTTGCAAAACTAATCAGAGATGTTTTAAAACGGCAGTTTGATTACATTAAAATAGATCCTTATGCAAATGCCTTTAATGAGGAAGCAAATGACAGAGGATATATTGAGGATTCCCCGCGTAAAAGTCCCTGGGTTTGGGAACGCAAATATGAAATTGATTCGCTGGCCTATCCTATTCGTTTGCTTTACGGATATTGGAAGGAAACTGGGGATGATGCCTTTGTTAATGAATACTTTCCTGAGGTTATGAAAACCATTCTTAATATATGGCAGACCGAGCAGTACCATTTTGAAAGGTCTGAGTACCGCTTTTGGCGCGAAAGTGACAGATATAACGATACCCTACATAACGGTGGAATGGGGGAGCCGGTATCCTACACTGGAATGACCTGGCAGGGCTTCAGACCGTCAGATGATGCCGGCACCTACGGCTATAGCATACCGAGCAACTTCTTTGCCTATACCGTGCTTGGATATGCCCACGAGATGCTTGCTGATAAATGTCCTGATCTTGTTAAGGATATTGACGTTCTGAGAGGACAGATTCACGACGGCATTTTTAAACACGGTATAGTTGATAACGAAAAATACGGTAAAATATTTGCCTACGAAACCGACGGAATGGGTCATTACGAGCTGATGGACGACGCGAATATACCGAATCTTCTCTCGTTGCCTTACATAGGCTACGATAATCCCGATATAGAGGAGATTTACAAAAATACCCGCCGTTTTATTTTAAGCAGTGATAACCCCTATTATTACGAGGGCAAGTTTGCAAAGGGACTCGGTTCTCCCCATGAATATACCGGATACATTTGGCATATGGGGCTTTCGATGCAGGGAATCACCTCCGAAGATCCCGAAGAAATGCGCCGGCTTTTAGAAACCCTTATTGCTTCGGACGCCGATACAGGCTATATGCACGAATGCTTTGATCCCGATGATCCCTACAAATTCAAAAGAGAGTTTTTCACCTGGTCTGATTCGCTGTTCTGTGAATTTGTAGAAAAATGCATAGATAAAGAAATCATTTAACAAATTCGCAATGCTCAAATTTTTAATACTGGAGGAAATAAAATGAAAAAAGTAAACCAATTGATTGCATTGGCGCTTTCTTTTACACTCTTGTTGTGCTTTTTGCCCGTTTTTTCTTTCGCTTATGCGGAATCGGACGGTAGCGATGACTCTGATAATACCTACATCAATAGCTTTGATGTTGACGGTGATTTAAGCGAAATCACAAAGGATTTTAATCTGTATTTTGATACAAAGGATTTCAAAACCAACAGTCTTGTTGATATAACCGCGGATCCATCAAAGTATATGACCTTTGCCAATAACAGACTTGAAAGAGTTTTCGATGCAGGAACTGAGCTCAATCCCTGGAATGACGGCAACCGTCCCTACTGGTGTATGGCATATTACACCTATAAAAATCAGATCTATAAAGATTTCGAGCTTGCGGTTGACGCCTATATGCCCGCCTGGGGAACAAGCTATTATGCAATTACCGTGGGCAGTATGGGCAACGGCTTAAAGAGCAACGGCGGCTTTACTCTCGGTTTCCAGACCTACGATTCCAATCTCTTTGTATACCTTGGCTCTGCTTCTGACGTGGGCCGTAATTTTGATGACTGGTATATTCATGATTGCACGGGTAAGAGCTCTATCAGCCGCACCTCTGATGACAATTATAAGATTGAATTAAAGGTTTACGGCGGTCTTGCTTCTGTAATAATCAACGGTACGGCAGTACTCAGCAATATTAATGTGGGCGAGGTCAACGGATATATTTCTCTCGCAAGCGGTATTGTAACCGGTGCTTATTATGATAACCTTACTATCATAAGCAAGGACATAAGCACCTTTGAAAGATTTGAGAAGGAGGGCAAATACTCAAATAACTTTGACGTTTCGGGTAATGACAGTCTTATTACCGACGATTTTAACCTTTACTACGATACTACAGAAACCCACCTCAATTCTTTAAGCAACATAACTACCGGCTATTCGAAGTATATAACCTTTGCTAAGAACCGCCTTGAAAGAGTGGTTGACGACAGCGAGCCGAGACCGTGGGAGGACGGCAACCGTCCTTACTGGTGTATGGCGTATTATACATATAAGAATCAGACCTTCAAGAATTTCAAGCTTACGGTCGATGCCTATATGCCTGCTTGGGGTACTAACTATAACGCCATTACCGTAGGCAGTATGGGTGACGGACTTAAGACCAACGGCGGTTATACTCTCGGCTTCTGTAATGCATCTTCGAGTGAGATGGCGGTATATATCGGAAGTGCAGCGGATGTGGCGGTTAACTTCGATGACTGGTATATTCACGACTGCGAAGGAAAAGCAACCATAGCCCGCAAGGCTGATAATACTTATAAAATTGAATTGAACGTTTCGGGAGGCCGTGCTTCCGTATCAATTGACGGAACGGCAGTCCTTACCAATATAGATGTAGGTTCGGTAAGCGGATATGTATCCCTTGTTAACGGACTTTCAACCGGCTCGTATTACGACAACCTCACCATAGCCGAAAATGTTCCCGAATATGAAAGGGTCGAGGAAGAGGGCAGGTATAGCAATAACTTTAATGTTGACGGCGACGTAAGCAAGCTTACAGGTGATTTTAATTTTTATCACGATACAAAGGATTCTAACGATAACACCTTAGTGGATATAACCTCGGATCCTTCAAAATACCTGTCTGTTTCAGGCAACAATCTTACAAGAATTTTTGACCCTGCGACAGAGTTCAATCCCTGGGAGGACGGCAACCGTCCTTACTGGTGTATGGCGTATTATACATATAAAAATCAGACTTTCAAGGATTTCACCCTTACGGTTGATGCTTATATGCCCACCTGGGGTACGAACTTTAACGCCATCACTGTAGGAAGTATGGGTGGCGGCTTAAAGAGTAACGGCGGCTTTACCTTAGGCTTCGGAACACTGGACTCTAGAACCGAACTTGCAGTATATATCGGAAGTGCAGCAGATGTGGCGGCTAACTTCGATGACTTTTATATTCACGATTGCGCAGGAAAAGCGATCTATACGCACGAAAACGGAAATTATAATTATAAAATAGCTCTTACTGTTGTGGACGGCAATGCGACCGTTGTTATTAACGGAACGACCGTTTTAAGCAATATTCCCGTCGGTGTTACGGACGGATATGTTTCCTTGGTCAACGGAATTGCAGACGGCTCATATTATGATAATCTTTCGATTATAGACTACGATAAGGTTGAGATTGATCCTGAGCTTCAAAGCACGATTTTGTCTATCGAACAGGTTGAAGATGTCGAGTGGAACAGGACGGAGGATAACAGCAATACTGTGAACCTCCCCGAAAAGCTTAAGGTTACTACCGACAATGGCGAAATAGAGCTTGCAATCAAATGGACCGGCAACGACTATAAGCCGGGTATGCCGGGCACCTTCAAGTTTATCGGAACCCCCGTGCTCCCTGTTGATAAGACAATAATCAATCCTCATAACATTGTTGCCGAATCTATGGTTACAGTTACGGTTGATTACGACGCCTCAACAACCTTCAAGTATTACATTGATTCGTTAGACGACTTCAAGAGTGATTGGGTAAGCTTATATTCCACAGATCCTCGCTCTGAGGACTTTGCCTTAACTTCAGTCGAATCACTCTATTATATTGACGACGGTAAAATCCGGCGGCGTGACTCGGCGGGAAACGTAGGCGACCACGATGAAATGGTTTCACTCGTATACACAGGTCGTACTTTCCGCAACTTCCAGCTTGATGTAGATTTCAGGCAGGGAGGAAACACCTGGGGTCAGGCAATGGTTACTTTCGGAATTGAAGATCCTATGACCTATGTTACATTACCGGGCGGCGGAGCGGCAACCTATCTTACTAAGGAGGGTAATGCAAGATTCAGGGGCAACCTGATTGAGAATACCAACTCTAACGGTGAGGTTGCAGCTAACTCGAACTTTGCCGATTATGCCAATACCTGGAGTACCGAAATGCATCATATGACGCTAAGAGTCACAAAGCTTAAAGCTGTGCTCGAAATTGACGGCGTTGAAGTGCTTGAATGTGCTTTGGATTCGAGCTATGAAGGCGGATATATCGGATTTATGAGCAACAAGAATATGGCAATGTACGATAATCTGACTGTCACAGCACTTGATTATGACGGAAATGTAATCACACTTGAGGAGCATGATAATCTTCCCGACACCTTTGATCCGAACGATCCGCTAATAGGTGAAGAAACGGACGACGGTACTCCGACCGAAATAATCGGAATTGATTATAAAACCAATCCGAATAATAAATATTTATCCATTGAGGGCACAGGCTCCGGCTCGTCTTCCGATTCAGGCACATCGGGCGGAGAGAATAATGATTCAATACCTCCGACAGGCGATGATTTCCCGCTTTATATTTTAGTTTCGGTGTTAATGCTTTCATGTCTTGCTGCTTCAACTTCCCATTATTTAAAAAGGCGTTCTGATGAATTGCCGGAAAATAAACAATAAATTTTAGAGGAGAATTGGGTATGAAAAAAATCTGTATTCGTACAATAGCTTTTATGCTGGTTATGTGTTCAACGTTATCCTTTGCGGGCTGTCGTAAGAGCCCAACCACATACAGCTATTATGTCAGCGACGGTGAAGTTGCAGTGGACTCAAACAACACTGGCGACGGAACCGGAAACGACGCTTCGGGTGACAGCGCTTCGGGAACCTCGGGAGGCAGTACTTCAGGCGGAAGCACTTCAGGCGGCTCGGGAGGCTCGGGCGCTTCCGCAAACGGAAAGACAACAGTTAAGGTTGCTATTTCCTCTCAGCGTCCTACCGACGTAGCGCCCCTGCTTGACGCAGTAGCTGAAAAATACCCCAACATTAGGGTTCAGGTTGATTATTACAGCGCACCTAACTCACAGGAGTATATTGCGGCAAAGTCTACCTCGGGTCAGCTTCCCGATCTTGTATTCGACGATATTGCAAATCTGCCTTTATTCATCGGTCAGGGACTTGTTTATCCGCTTACCGAATATGTAAATGCAGATGCTGATTATAAGTATGTTCCTTCTAACATTATGAAGGATTACACCTACGGTGGCGAGGTGTACGCACTTCCGCATCAGGCTTATTTCACCTGCGTAACCCTTAATCTCGATGCTCTCGATAAGCTCAATGTTGATACTCCTGCCCTTGATTGGAATTTTGACGATTTGGTTACATTTGCAAAGGCAACATCCAATAATGAATATTGCTTTGCCGAGCGTCTATTCTATCTTGACTATTACGCTGCAGGCTCTTATTCAAGCACAGCCGGTATATGCGGCTATAATGCTTCCAACCGTTCCTTTAAAATGACCGATTCACTTGCAAAGTCATGGAAGCTGTTCAGAACCTTGAGACAGACTCCTAACGTTGAGGCATGGAGCCTGCGCCTTACAGAAAACTATGTAAAGCGCTTCGGCTCAGGGGACGAATGGGCAGCTACAAAGCTCGGCAAGACCATTATGATGGACTTTGAAAAGGGAACTTATTCAAAGGACTACTATGAAGAGCTTCTTGCAAACTGCAAGTGGACCTTCCATCCGTATCCGCAGGCTATAAAGGGCCGTATGCCGATACATATTGACCATGCATTTATGCTTGCAAACACCAAGGTTCCGGATGAAGCATTTAAGGTATTAAGCTTTATGACCTACAGCCGCGAGGGTAACTTAGCGCGTCTTAACGCTTATACAGATAAGGCAAAGGGCAAAACCAAGTATAAGCTCAACCTGGATTATTACACTCCGACCACCTCACATCCCGATGTTGTTGCTGCTGCTAAAAAGCTTTTTGCAGGCGATGATGTTCAGCTTTATATGTATAACAATATCGGAAATTGCTTCCGCGGTGATCCGGATAAGATTTATCCTTCATTCGGTCAGATGTGGGCTGATGTAATCAATCCTGTTTCCACGAAGGTTCAGGACGGTGCAAAGGATCCTGATGCATCTGCAAAGGATCTCGAAGCGAAGGCTACAAAGGCTTTGAAGGTTTACTGGGACGATTTCGACAAGAAGCTTGCTAAGGTTCAGGCTGAGTGGAAGGCAAACCATAAATAAAGCATTTATCAAATGAGTTTTACGCGGCGTTTCCTCTAAAAATGCGGAAACGCCCGTTAAACAAAGCCGAAAAAGCTTTTTCGGCTTTGTTTAACGGAATAATGTTTGTAATATGTTTTTAAAGCTATTTTCAGGAGGAAAAAGTATGGCTAAGCTTGCAAAAAAGATTTTATCCGCCGTGTTGATAACATCAACGGTTCTTGCCTGTTCAATCACGCCGTCGGCTAAGACCTCGGAATCGGGTAATATGCTTGAGCGCGAGGTCAGCTTTACAGGCTTGGCGGGTGAAAGGTTTTCGGATACAGAGCTTTTGAAAAGCGGAGCTTCGGTAACCGCTGAACAAATAACATTAAACGGCAATAAGCCTGAGCGAGATTTTCTGTTTACCGAAAATGATGAAATCGTATTTGATTTTAATATATCGGAAAGCGGTACATATTATCTTGCCTGTGAATATAAGCCTACCGATGATAAAATGACAAACAGCCTCTTTGCTCTTTCGGTGGACAGCAACGAATACTCCGCTATTCTTCCCATTCTGCGTAAGGATAAGGAGCAGCAATACAGTCTTGACCGTGACGGTAATGAGCTTTCTGCCACTCAGGTGATTGTTGAAGATTGGGCAGTTGCCGCTTTTGAAAATTACACCGACCTTAACCGTTCAAAAATCGCAATCGAGCTTGAAGCGGGTAAGCACACGGTTATAATCAAAAACAATGTTCAGAGCATTTTTGTACGCGGCTTTTACATTTCCGGGCAGGAGGAGTCGTTATCCTATAAGGAATATTCCGCTTCAAATAAGGGGACTGTCGCAGAGGATTATATCATCGTTGAGGGCGAGCGCTATGCGGTAAAAACCGATTCCTCGGTGCGAGGCGCTTCGGTGAAAAATTCAGCCCTCTACCCTTATGAAACCTACTGCAACCGTATAAATGTTATTTCGGAGGACTGGTCTAAAACAGGGCAGAAAGCAGTTTGGGAATTCGATGTTGAAAAAGACGGTCTTTATGCGATTTCCTTCAGGTATTTGCAGAATGCTTCAACAAATATGCCGGTTTACAGGGATATGGAGATAGACGGTAAGGTTTTATTCAGCGAAATGAATAATATTGCCATACCGCAGACCAAATCAAATACTTACGGTAATTTCACCTTTGATGTTGACGGAAAGCCCGCTTATATTTATTTGACCGCAGGCAGGCATACGGTTTCGCTCAGGGCAACAATGGGCCCTCTTGCGGAGGTTTATAGCGGTATTCTTGACCTGATGGAGGATATAAATCAGTTCGGAATGGATATTAACAAGCTGGCATCCTCCTCGGTCGATGAAAATCGCACCTGGGATACCGAAGCGTATTTCCCGAATGCAGTGACGGACCTTAAATCCTATGCCGATAGGGCAGAGGCATTTTACGACGATTTGGCCGCACTCAGCGATGAGGAGCCTGTATACGCCAACGACCTTTTGTATGCGGCAGAGCTGCTTCGCAAAATTGCAAAGGAAGAAAGAACTATCCCGAATAAGGCTGAGGACATCAGTATGGGAGACGGTTCGGCAAGCAAATATCTGGGCACGGTAATCGGCAAGATGGTAAATCAGTCGATGGCCCTTGACCGTATTTATATTGGCGGCGAGGAGGATTTGCCGGCTGCCAAGGCTTCTTTGGCAACCTCGTTTATTGAAGGACTGAAGCGTTTTATAAAGTCCTTTGCTGTTGATGACAGCAATAAAAAGAAGGACGGGGAGCTAAAGGTATGGATGCAAAGCTCCATTCCCTATGTTCAGACACTTCAACAGCTTGTGGATGAAAAGTATAATCCCGAGAACGGTACGGATATTGAAATTTCCGTAATGTCGGGCGAGCAAAAGCTCGTGCT
The DNA here is from genome assembly GCA_944384855.1 of uncultured Clostridia bacterium. Taxonomy (GTDB): domain Bacteria; phylum Bacillota; class Clostridia; order Oscillospirales; family Acutalibacteraceae; genus UBA737. Next base: position 10,291 of record CALWUY010000031.1, read on the forward strand.
TGCAAATGCCACAGGTACAAATCCCGATGTTGTTTTAGGCGTCGGCTACGGAACACCCTTTAATCTCGCAATACGCGGTGCGGCAAAGAATTTGCTTGAATATGATGATTTTCTGGAATTTTACAACAGCGAATACAATCTGGAAGCACTTGTGCCTATGTGCTACGGAAACGGAGTATACGGTGCTACGGAATCTCAGGATTTCAATATTCTTTACTACCGTAAGGACATTCTTGAAACCTTAGGTCTTGAAGTTCCCGAAACATGGGACGATGTTAAAGCAATGATGCCGCTCCTGCTGCGTTACAATATGAATTTTTATCTTCCTCTTTCTATGTCGGGTGCTATGAAATCAATGTCTGTAACAGGTCCCTTCCTTTATCAGCACGGAGCCGATTTCTACAGCAAGGACGGAATGAGCGTAGCCTTTGATTCACTTAATGCCGTTACTGCCTTCGAACAGATGACAGAAATTTACAACATTTACAGTATGTCAAAGTCGGTTGCGAATTTCTATAACAGCTTCCGTTACGGTGAGATACCGCTCGGAATAAGCGGCTTCGGTACATATTTACAGCTTGAGCTGGCGGCGCCTGAGCTTGCGGAGCATTGGGATATTACCCTTGTGCCGGGCGAAAAACAGGAGGACGGCTCAATTCTTCGCTATCAGATGGCGGACTCGACCGCCTGTATGATACTTGAGGATACCGATAAGCCTGACGAGGCCTACAGCTTCCTTAAATGGTGGCTTTCCTCGGATACTCAGTTAAGCTATGCCACTTTGCTTCAAAGCTCGCTCGGTAACGAGTACCGCTGGAACACGGCAAATCTGGTTGCCTTTAAGAGCCTGCCGTATCCCGAAAAGCACAAGCAGGTGATTTTGTCGCAATGGGAGTGCCAGAAGGAGATTGCTCCTCACGCCGCTTCGTATATGATTCAGCGTGAGACAAGCAACGTCTGGAACAATGTCGTAGTAAACGGCAAGGGTCTTGTAGAGTCAATAGATTCCGCAGCAATTCTTTCCAACCGCGAAATCAAGAGAAAAATGCAGGAATTCGGTTTCTGCGATTCCGAGGGTAATCCGACCGAGGAATATTCTGTTATGACCTATCTTGATCTTGTTAAGCTACTCGAAAGCAAGGAGGAAGAGCAATGAAAAAGTTTTTAAACAAGCATTCGGTACCCATATTGTTATTTCCTTATGCCGTTTTATTTATTCTGTTTATCATTATTCCTACAATAGCAGCAATCGGGCTTTCTTTTACCGATTTTAATACAATTCAGATGCCGAATTTTGTAGGTCTTAAAAACTATATTTCGCTTTTTACCAACGATTCGGTCTTTATGCAGAAGGTTCTGCCTAATACGATTGTATATGCAATTTTTACGGGCATAGGTGGCTATGTGCTTTCCTTTATTCTGGCTTGGATGCTCGCTCAGATGACAAGACCTGTAAGAACGGTTCTTACCATAATTATTTATGCACCTTCAATGACGGGCGGCGTTATGCTTTCGACTATATGGACTGTTATATTCAACGGTGATAAAAGCGGCTATCTTAACGCTTTAATGCTGAAGCTCGGATTAATTGACCAGCCTGTTGCATGGGCACAGTCGGATAAATACCTTTTGTCTATTATGATTATTGTAACGCTCTGGAGCAGTATGGGTATCGGCTTTTTGGCTATGCTTTCAGGTATCACCAACGGAAATACCGAGCTTTACGAGGCGGGCTATATTGACGGAATAAAAAACCGTTTCCAGGAAATTATTTACATTACCATTCCCTTGGCAAAGCCTCAGATGCTTTTCGGTGCAATTATGGCGATAGTAAATACATTCCAGGCAGGAGGAGTAGGAACTGCGCTTTCCGGCTCAAATCCTACCCCGAACTATGCAGGTCAGCTTATAGGAACGCATATTGAGGATTACGGCTTTTTAAGGTATGAGATGGGTTACTCCGCCGCTATTTCGGTGGTTATGCTTATATTCGTATACGCAATGTCCGAAGGCGCCAAAAAGCTGTTTTCAAGCGACGATTAATTCGGAAGGGGAGGTAGTGAAATTATGTCAAGAAAGAAAAAAACTGCTCTTCGCTCAGGTGGTATAAATCCTGACCATTTTAATAAAAGTCAGTTTAAATTTTTGCTTATCCTTGCTCCGATATGCTTTGTGATGGCATTGCCGCTCGTATTTATATTTTTTAACGCTTTTAAGCCGATTGACGAGCTGTTTGCATACCCTCCGCGCTTTTATGTGAAAAATCCCACCTGGGAAAACTTCAGTGACTTGTTTGCTATGGCTTCCGATACGGACGTCCCCGCTGTAAGGTATCTTTTCAACAGTATCGTTTCAACGGCGGCTGTCGTGATACTCACGGTGGTTATTTCGGTTTGCACAGGATATGTGCTTTCCAAGAAAAATTTCAGAGCTAAAAAGCTCCTTTTCACAATCAACACTCTCGGTATGATGTTTGCGTCTGCCGCGGTTGCCATTCCGAGATATTTCGTTATAGTATACACAGGCCTTCAGGATAACTTCTTTGCGAATATTATTCCTCTGCTTGTAGCTCCTACGGGCGTTTTCCTTATCAAGCAGAATATAGACCAGATGCCTGACGCGCTTATTGAGGCGGCTGTAATTGACGGTGCAAGTGATTATAAGATTATAAGCAAGATAGTTTTTCCGCTTGTCAGCCCTGCGGTGGCTACGGTTGCCATTACAACCTTCCAGATGGCATGGGGAGCAACCGAGGCTTCGACCTTGTATATCGACAGCGAGGCATTAAAAACCTTCCCGTTCTACATCAATTCTCTAACCGGCTCAGCGGGTGGAATAGCAGGCGTAGGTATGGCTGCTGCCGCGACTTTGATTTTGTTTTTACCTAATCTGATTATATTTATCATTATGCAGTCCCGCGTTATGAACACCATGATGCATTCGGGAATTAAGTAGGAGGTATACGAATGCGTAAATTACTAATGCGGCTGGTTGCTGTTACGGTTGCCCTGCTTACGGTAATAGGCGGATTTAACGTATATGCGGCAGATAACACAACATATACCTATACCGTTTCTGTAGATGACGAGTGGGTGAGAACGCAGGACGCTTATATACCTGCAGCAGTTTATGCCAAGGAAATAGGACTTTCCCAGCCCGAAGACCTGTTTTATATGAACGGTAAGCTTTATATATCCGATACAGGCAACAGCCGTATCGCCGTTTACACTATCGCGGATTCCTCGGTGGAGTTTTTCGGCGGGGAGGAGCTTAAAGCGCCCGACGGACTGTTTGTTACGGCAGACGGAACGGTTTATGTTGCCGATCCGCAAGCACAGGCGGTTTTTGTATATGACAATAACCGTAAGCTTAAAATGACAATCGGCAGACCGGACAGCTATTTGTTCAGCGAAACAAGCCTTTATGCTCCCTGTGCGGTTGCGGTTTCATCGGTAGGAAACATTTTTGTTGTAGGCGAGGGTGCCTACGAGGGTATAATGCAGTTTGATTACAAGGGCGAGTTCTTCGGTTATTTTGCGGCGAATAAGTACAAAATGACCTGGACTGAGCGCTTTCAGGAGCTTATATATAATGACGTCCAGAAGGATCAGCTTCTTGTCCGCACCCCGCGTCCTGTTGATAATATTGATATTTCCTCAAAGGATTTGATTTTCAGCATTACAAGAAGTGACGACCTTTCCGGTGTAAGCTATGCCTCAACCTCTGACGATACGCTTAAAATGCATAATATGGCGGGCCTTAACATTTTTCCGAAGAGCGGAGAAATGAAAGAGGAATGGAATTTCGTCGATGTGGCGTCGGGTCCCTACGGAAATACCTTCGCCCTTACACAGACTGGTATTGTAAACGAATATGATAATCAGGGTGACCTGATTTTCACCTTTGGCGGACGTGCCTATGATAATGACCGCAACGGACTTTTCACAAATGCGGCGGCAGTTGATCTTGATGATGAGACAGGTGTGCTGTTTGTGCTCGATCAGGATCGCAACCTTATACAGGTATTTTATCCGACAGATTTTGCAAAGCTTACCCACAGCGGTATTGCAGCGCTTGAAAGCGGAGATTATGAAAACAGTGAGGAAATCTGGGAAGGCTTGCTTTCTTTAAATGGTATGTCCCAGATAGCTCATATGGGTTACGGAAAATCACTTTTCTATCAGCAGAAATATGAGGAGGCTCTCGAGCATTTTAAAATCGCAAATAATGCGGAATATTATTCGGATGCCTTCTGGGAGCTTCGCAATGAATGGCTCAACCGAAATATCGGATACATATTTATCGGTTTATTGGTTTTGGCAGTCCTTATTATTGTGATTTCGGTATGGCGCAAAAAACGTAAAAAAGGAATTGAATCGGAAAAGAAGCCGCAGGGAAGTATTGCACCTGTCAAGCGCTTTTTCAAGGAAACCGCATATATTAAAACAATGCTCAGGCATCCGATTGACGGATATTACTATTTAAGACGCAGCGAACACGGCTCAGTGCTTACCGCAAGTGCATTGTATATATTATTTTTCGCGGTATATGTATTAGATGTTTTAGGAAGAGGTTATCTCTTCAGGGTGCTTAATATCAACAAGACCAATCCCGCTTCAATAGTTGTTATGTTCTGGATTCCGTTGATTTTGTGGATTGTCGGAAACTATATGATAGGCACCATAAATGAGGGCGAGGGCAGCTTCAAGCAGATATATGTATCGTCGGCTTATGCCTTTGCACCGTATATAATTCTGACACCCTTTAACATTCTTTTAAGCTATTGCTTAACCCTTAACGAAGGCTTTATTGTAAATCTCGGAAGTATGTTTATTATCGCCTGGTCAGCCTGCCTGCTTATTTTAAGCGTTAAGGAAATTCAGCGTTATACCTTCGGCGAAACGGTCAGAAATATTTTACTTGTATTTTTCTTTATGATAATGGTTATTGTTGCGATTTCGATTGTTTATTTGCTTTTCGGTCAGCTTATAGGATTTTTAGAGGAAATCATAAAGGAGGGTGTGTACCGTGCAGGTCATTAAACGCAGTTTTATTGCTTTTTTGCTCGTTCTCTCTGTTCTATGCTCCTCCTGCTTTGCACTTGCCAAGACTCAGGCAGACGGTGAAAGCAGCGGTATCGAGCTTTTGGAGATTCAGTCTAACCGCCATACAATGCAGGAAAATGAGACGAAAGCATCAAATCGTCTTACGCTTGAAAATTACGAAAAGATGCTTGAAAACTCCAGCCTTGAAATCTGGTTCAATTCTTCTTTAGATTCGCTGAGAATTGTGGATAAGTCAAACGGATATATTTGGGGCGGTTTGCCGGATGAAGACGGAACAGGACTCAACAGCGGATGGAAAAATTTTGCAAACTCGCTTTGTTCTATTGAATATTTTAATTCAAACGCTTCGGAATCCCGTCTGAGCATATCCGAAAGTGACGTAAAAAGCTTCTATGAATGGGATGACACCGGATTTTTATGCACCTTTAACGCAAGCAAAATCGGAATTGTCTTTGATTTTAAAATGACTCTTAACGATTATTCCGTTTCTTTTGAGGTGGTTGAGGACAGCCTGCAGGAAAACGGTGATGCAAGGCTTAAATCCCTTTACTTTATCCCCTTTATGGGAAGTACTTATCAGGATGAAATAAACGGCTACACCTTTATTCCCGACGGTTGCGGCGCGCTTATAAGATTTTCAAAATCTTCAAGCTATGTAACCGGATTTGAGGGCAAGGTGTACGGCCTTGACGGTTCTATTGATTCTTTGGCACCGGCAGGAACACTTCAGGCAAACAGAATTAATGAATATCTTGTAGAACCGTATACCGTCACGGTGCCTGTTTTCGGAGTGGCGCACGGCAGTGAACAGAACGCCTTTTTTGGTGTCATAGAAAACGGCTGTGAATATACTTCGGTTGTGGCTTCTCCGGCAGGAGTTGTAACAGATTACAACTGGGCTTCAGCTCGCTTTGATTACCGCCAGCTGTATACTAAAATCATTTCCGGAAGCGGTATTCCCGTTATACAGGAAACGGCAAATAATATGTGCCCGAAGCTTACCTTCTATTTCCTTAACGGTCAAGAGGCGAATTACTCGGGTATGGCCAACACCTACCGCAAGCTTCTTATAGAGAAAGGCGTTCTTAACACAGAAAAGAAGGATACTGATATTCCTCTGCGACTTGAGTTTGTAGGCTCAACCGTAAAGAAGGGCTTTATTTTCAATAGGGTGAAGACCCTTACAAAGCCGAAAGAGGCAATTGAAATAATAGATAAGCTTGGCGGCGACGGTATAGAAAATATGACCGTTGTTTACAGGGGCTGGCAGAAGGGCTCTACCGATAAATCTACCTACGGTAAGCTTAAAATCAGCAGTAATAGAGGTCTTAATAAGCTTAATGAGGCAATTTCCGCAAACGGCTCAAGCCTTTATCTGTATCTTGATCCTGTGCTTGCAAATGAAAAGCAGGTTTACAAACCGTCGGATACTGCAATCGGCATAGATGAAAGCTTTATAAGCCGAACCTCTGCAAACCGCGACCAGATGTTTTCCGTAAAATATTATGCCAAAATTTCACGTATCCTTGATGTGCTGAAGCTTACCGATAAAAAGTTCGGCACCTGGAATTTTGCGTTTGACAGCCTTGGCGGTACTGTGTATTCCGACTACAGCAAAAAAAACTCTTATTCAAGAACCGAAAGCATTGCTGCCATTACGCAGGCGCTCGAAGCTAAGGAAAAGGTTGCACTTTATAATCCGAATGTTTATTGCTGGAAATACACAGATGATTATTTCAATATTCCGGTCAACAACAGTCAGTTTCAGTATGAAACCGATACGGTTCCGTTTTTACAGATGGTTTTAAAGGGAAGTGTGGATTATTATTCCGACTTCCTTAATCAGGGCTACTGCTCGGAAAGCACCATTTTAAAGCTTGTTGAGTACGGCGTATATCCGTCATATATCACTATGGCGGCGGATAACTATTCGCTTTCCAATACGGCAATCAGTGACTATTTTTCAATCTGCTTTGATGATTGGGAGGACGAAATACTGTCGGTATATGAAAAGGTAAATAAGGCGCTTTCCGTTGTGGAGGGCTGTTATATTACAGAGCATAAAGCACTGTATGACGGTGTGGTGCGTGTAACCTACTCGAACGGTACGGTTATATATGTCAACTATCTTTCCGAAGCTGTAACCGTTGACGGAAAAACAATAGAACCGGAACAGTTTTTGATTTGCTCCGAATAATAAGAAGGGAAAGACACTATGAAGAGTTCGTTAAAAAAAGCCTCTTTATCTGCCGGTACGCGTAACGCTCTTTGGGGATACGGGTTTATAGCAATTTGGTTAATAGGATTTTTTGGTTTTACGCTTTATCCTACTGTTTACTCGTTCATTATCAGTTTAAATGATGTGCGGCTAACAAGTAACGGAATGCAGTTTACTTGGCGCGGACTCTATCATTATCAGTATGCACTGTCGGTTTCGGGCGATTTTAAAATGCAAATAAGCGAGGGGCTTACATTCATTATATGTGCAACGATAGTTGTTGTGGTTTTCTCGCTTATTATCGCGCTTTTGCTTAATAAAAAATTCCCGTTCAGAACCTTTTTCAGGGTGGTTTTCTTTCTTCCGGTAGTTATAATGAGCGGACCTGTAATCTCCAAGCTCCTCACGGGTGCCACGGTTAATTTTTCCTCACACGGTGAGTTGGTTTATACATTTTTAAACGACCTGCCAAGTGTCCTCAGAACACCGACACTTTTTGTTTTGGAAAATCTTGTAACTATACTGTGGTTTTCGGGAGTTCAGATACTTATGTATCTGGCAGGACTGCAGAAAATAAGTCCTGATATTTATGAAGCGGCATCTATTGACGGCGCAGGCTCCTGGGAAAAATTTTGGAAAATCACATTGCCGCATATGAAGCCTATGGCGCTTATAAATACCGTATATACCGTGGTTGAAATTTCGAATTACTCAGGACTCGGAATCAATAAGCTTATTTCTAACAATGTGTTCAATCAGACGCGTATTTACAGCTATTCTGCGGCGATGTCGTGGCTGTATTTCGTAATAGTGGCAGTACTGCTTATACTTGTATTTCTTGTATTTAAGCTGTTTGGAAGGAGCGACAAATGATGCATAACAGTAAATCAAAATTGTTAAGTATGCAGAAGGGTAAAAACCTTGCTAAAAGCTCCGTGTCACTTGTTTTAAGGTATATTTTGCTGATTTCGGTTGGATTTGTGTATCTTTATCCGATAATTTATATGCTTCTCGGCAGTCTGCTTTCTCCCGGCGATCAGGCAGATCCCACCGTAAAGTGGCTGCCGACCGTATGGTATTTTCAAAACTATTCCGAGGCAATACAAACCCTCGATTTTTCACACAGCTTTCTGCGGTCCCTGATTGTAGCTGTAGGTCCCGCAATATTGCAGACGGCGGTTACCGCAATTATAGGCTTTGGCTTTGCACGCTTCAGCTTTCCGCTTAAAAATCTGTGGATGGTGCTGATGGTAGCGACCTTTATAATCCCGGTAGACGTTACCCTCGTTCCGAGATATGTGCTTTACTATCAGTACGGTATGATTGATACGTATTTGCCTGCCTATCTGCCTTCGCTTTTCGGACAGGGAATAAAAAGCGCTTTATTCATACTTGTTTTTTATCAGTTTTTCAGGTCCTATCCGATTTCGTTTGACGAAGCGGCAGAGCTTGACGGTGCGGGAAAAATACGTGTATTCTTAAAAATTGCCGTTCCCATGTCGAGGCCCGCAATAGTCCTTTCGCTCCTTTTCTCCTTTATCTGGTATTGGAATGAGACCTCTCAGTTCAATCTTTATTTCGGCAGTAAGCTTCCTACGCTGCCTATGCAGTTAGAGCAGTTTACCGCAAGGTACGAGGCAATTTACGGTGCAGCAACAGAGACCTCAAAAGCGCTTTCGAATTCGACCACTCTTGCAGGTACAGCGTTATCTATCCTACCCGTCATTATACTCTTTTTAGCATTCCAAAAGCAATTTATCGAGAGTATCGAGCGAAGCGGTGTAACAGGAGAATGACTTTTAAGGAGAGAAAGCAATGAACATTTATCAGATGTATGAAGACCAAAAGGTACCTTGGGTTCACAGATTGCCCGAAATTACTCCGGATTCCTACATTGCGTTATCGCGGCTTGACAGCGTAGAGCAGGGAAGAGGCGAGTGTAAGCTTAATTTCTGTGCGGATAACGGAGAAACGGTTTGTCTTTCGGTTACGTTTCCGAAGCTTGGCGGAATACACATAACCGCTGAGGAAAAGGGCTTCTTCACCTGCGACAATTTTGACTTGACCTACGGTACGGATGGCGATTCTGTTATTGTGCAGTGCGAAAGCGGCTATTCTGTCAGGCTAAATAAGGGTGATGACTTTTCCGTAAGGCTTTTATGCGGTGAAAAGGCGTTCTACAGCATTGGTAAAAATACGGTTCTGTTTGGTTATCTTGAGGGAAAAAGGCGTAAGTCCGTGCTTAATACCCCGATTCATAAAGAGGAAAAAATCTCGGGCTTTGGTGAAAAATATAATACAATCAATCAGGTCGGGCATATACTTCCTCTCTGGAACGATGATACCGGCTATCACGGTCACCCCGAGGAAGGGGACAAAATCCGTTCCTATAAAAATGTTCCGATTTTTCACAGCTCCTTGGGCTACAGCGTGTTTTACAATTCCTTTTACGGCGCATTTGCCGATTTGACGGAAAATAACAATACACAGCTTCGTCTGGAATTTAACTCGCCTCTCTTTGATGTTTACTTTTGGCAGGGTACAGTAGCAGAGAATTTGAACTGCTATACCGCCCTTACGGGAAAACCGGTTCTCCCGCCAAAATGGGCGTTTGAGTTCTGGGCAGGCGGCACAGGTGAAAGTTGGAATTCCAAGGGCAGGGAAAATTATATTTCGGTATTCAAGGAAGCGGTTGACGGCTATAAAAAAATGGGAACTATACCGTCGGCAATTTACGGGGAGGCATCTCCGTCACAGACGCTTGTGTGCCACGAGCTTGCAAAGAGCGCAGGCATCAGGATGCTTGCCTGGAACCACCCGGGTGTCGATGTTTACATCAAGGGCTATAATGTTCAGCGTATCAGAGATATATTCCCGGGAATTGAAGATAAGGACATTCCGATGTTCCGCAACCCCGAAACAAATGAGATTCTTAACTATGAACAGTTTTACATAGATTATTCCCACCCCAAGGCGCATGACCTTATATATAATAAATACGATACATTTTGGAATTGGGGTCTTAAGGGAGCAATGGTCGATTTCGGCGAATTTGTTCATTTAGATACCAAGGCATATAACGGGATGCTTGGAGATGAAATGCATAACTTCAATGCTTATTGCTACAGCAAGACCATACACGACGTATGGCAGGAACGCAACGGCGACGATTATATTCTTTTTGCCAGAGCCGCCTGTGCGGGAACGCAAAAATGGGTAGGCTTTTTCGGCGGAGACCAGCGCGGTGAGTTTTACGGTCTTCGTCAGGCATATTACGGCGGTCTTAATGCGGGACTTTCGGGCTTTACTGTCTGGGGAAGCGATATCGGAAGCCTTTGCGATTGTAAATCCGAGGAATTATACCTGCGTTGGCTGCAGTTTGCGGCATTCAGCCCGTTAATGCGTACCCACGGCAATCATAATGCCTGGACCTACGGCGAGCATTGCGAGGAGATATTCAAAAAGTATTTCTGGTTCCGCAAAAATATACTTAATTACATTTACAGTACGGCTGTTGAAAGCCACCTTGAAGGTACACCCATTATGCGGATAATGTCGGCTTGCTACCCAGACGATCGGCGCTTGCTTAATGTTGACGACCAGTATATGTTCGGCGATAATATGATGGTTTGCCCCGTTCTCTATGAGGGTATGCGCACGCGCAAGGCTGTGCTGCCCGAGGGCGGTTGGTTCAGACTTAATGACGGTGAATATTTCGCAGGTGGCAGGACTGTTGATACCGAAGCTCCGATTGATATTTGCCCCGTTTTTATCAAGGCAGGAAGCATAATTCCGATAACTATGTCTGAAAAGCTCGGCTTGGCAGAAGCAATCGGCGAAGCAACAGAGGGTCTCTTGATAGCTCCCGGCGAGGGCAAAGCCCTGATTCGTGAGAGCGAGTCAATTTATTATGAATTCATTTTGCAGAATAATGAAGGAGAATTATCGGTCAAGAATCCCGACGGATATTCTGCAGGTGCGATAAAGCTTATAGGCAATGTAAGCCGCGTTTATGCCGACGGTGCTGAACTTGAAGTGATGAGAAACGTCGGTTTTTCAACTGTCAGGCTTCAAAACGATAATTGGAAGGAGCTAAAAATCATATGTTAAAATCCAGAACTAAGAGGTTGCTTGCGTTCTTAATGAGCATAGCTGTTGCGGTATCGGTATATTTGCCCTACAGATTGGAAACAAGCGCCAATGCGTCGCTTTCCTCAATTTCGGTCAAGTGGGCGAATCCGCAGAAAATCAAAAAAATCAATAAAAAGCAGAACGAGGCGGTAATTACCGCAAATGTTAACGGTACGGCGACTAACATTTATGTTTCGTTCCCGACCGAGGGCGGCGTCCGTGTAAGAACAGATGTCACATCAGGTCAGAATGTGCCGAAGTCGCTTAAAAACATTGATTATTACAATATGCCTGACGGAACAATGCTTTTAGATGCAGGCGATGTCGCGGTCAAGCTTAATTACGCGGTTTACCCCTGGTCAATGAAATTCCTTGATTCCAAGGGCAAAACCGTACATACCGTAACCTCGAGGCAGGTTTATTTCGGTTTTAAGAATAACGTGCTCCGCAAGGTTAAGCTTGAGGGACCTGTTACCGAAAACGAGGTTATTTACGGTCTTGGCGAGAGCTATAACGGCACAAATATGGTAGGCAGCACCAGAAAGCTCTGGAATGTCGATACAGCCTACCATACCGCCGCCGCGTCGGTTGAGAAGGTTAATTCCTATGCTAATATCCCGCTTCTCAACAGCTCAAACGGATATACAGTATTTTTCAACACCTATTACGGCGGATATGCCGACGTGGGGGATAGCGATTCCGAGAAATGGTCTCTTGAATTCAACGGAACGGATTTCGATTTCTTCGTATATACCGAAGCTCCTTCCGAAAACCTTGAAAGCTATACCAATCTTACGGGTAAGCCCTACACCGCACCCAAATGGGCGCTTGGTTATTGGATAGGTAACCAAGCGGGCTACTGGAATTCGGATGACAAGGATGCCTTTGCAGGTAAGCTTGACTCTAACCTTAAGCAGTATAAGGAGATGGGGACAATGCCTACCGCGGTTTTCCTTGAAGGTATCGGCGGCAATACTATTGATGTTCTGGATGTTGCCAATTCTTACGGCGTCAAAACCTTTGCGTGGTATAACCCCTGCATCACCTTAGTCGGCGACGGCTCAAACTGGGGAGGTCTAGGACTCGAGAACTTACGCAAATTACTGCCGGGTGTTGCGGATATGGATTTGCCGGCTCCGCATAATTATGATAATACAAGCATCTTGGCTTATTGGGGCGACTTCTCCAACCCGCTTATTACAACCGCACTTAAAAACGGCGGCTTCGATGCGTTTTTAAACAAAGGTTTAAGCGGTGCAATGATCGATTACGGTGAGTATATTGAAGAGAATATGTCCTTCTTCAACGGAATGAAGGGCGACGAGATGCACAACTATTACGCCAAGATATACACAAAGACGATTTATGATATTTTCAATGAGAAAAAGAGCGGAGATTTCATTCTCTTTGCCCGTGCGGGAACAATCGGCAGTCAGATCTACGGTGCTAACTTCGGAGGTGACCAGCCCACAACCTTTGACGGTCTTCGTCAGGCATATTACGGCGGACTGAACCTAAGCGCCAGCGGCTTCTCACTTTGGGGAAGTGATATAGGCGGTCTGAACAGCGGCCTTACCACTCAGCTTTATCTCCGTTGGCTGCAGTTCGGAACCTTCAGCCCCTTAATGCGTACCCACGGCGCTTCAAGCCGTGATCCGTGGACCTTCGGCGAAATAGGAAAAGCCACCTTTAAGAGACTTTATTGGACGCGTCAGAGCCTTCTTGACTTCCTTTACAGCGCAAATCTTAAGTCAGGCAAAACCGGCGTTTCTATGATGCAGTCACTATCCTTCGCCTTCCCCGAGCAGAAGAGCATTGCGTCGGTATCCGATCAGTATATGTTCTGCGATGAGCTTATGGTATGCCCTGTATTAAATGAAAACTCCGATTATATTCAGGTTACCTTCCCTGCGGGCAAGTGGACCAACCTCTGGAACGGAAAGACCTATAAGGGCGGAACAATACAGGAGGTGGAAGCCACTGCTAATACAATTCCGGTATATCTTCGTGACGGCGCAGTTGTCAAGGCAACGGTAGGACCCAACTTTGAGATGGACGAGGATATGAACTCTGTTTCATATGACGCGGTGATCGCGGCGCCTTCTACAGCTAAGAGAAGCGTTCAGTTCGTTACAGACAGCAAAACCTACAGCTTCACCAACACACCGGACGGTGATAACGGTTTTACCGTCACAAACGACAGCTCCCACAGTGCAAAGCTTGTAATTGCGGCAGGTGTTACGGCGTCTGAGGTTAAGGTTAACGGCAAGGCGGTTAAGAAGCTCTCCGAACTTCCGAAGAACGATAACGCTACCGGCTATTATGTTGATTACGAAAACAGACGTACCCTTGTATTCACAGGCGGCTGGAAGAGTGTTTCTGTGACAGACAGTAATATGGCACTCGAAAATCTTGCGCTTAATGCCAAGGTGACCGGTAAAACGCAGGTAATAAGCGATCAGCTTGAAAGCGTTGTTGACGGCGACTGCACAAGTGCGTGGATGGTGAATTCCACAGAGGACAGTATGGCAACCTTTGATTTAGGCAAGCTTCAGAGCGTTAAAAAGCTGGTTCTTGACTGGAGTATATATTCACCCGATTCTTATAAGTTAGAGGTTTCCGCAAACGGAAGCACGGATTGGAAGAATATTGACGTAACCCCTGCAGGCGGAACAGAAGCCTACACCCTTTCGGGCGATAAAATACGTTACATCAGGCTTTCCGAGATCGTTATAAACGAAGATATGCCTTTCTCCGGACTTATTGAGCTTGCAGCATACGGCGACAGCCTTATTGATGAAAGCGAAAAGGAAGAGGAATCGGGAGAAACCTATCTTCCTGTAAATGATGACACCTCATTTGATTATTCGGCCGATACCGACAATTCAGAAATCGAGACCGAAAATACCGAAGAAACCGATCAGCAGGAAACTACTAAAAAGAAGTATAAAAAGGTTGTTGTTGTTGATGAGGGCGGTTTTGACACATTAACAGTCGTTCTTATTGTCGTGGGCTGTGTAGTTGCAGTTGCGGCAGGTGTTACGGTATTTATTATTCTTTTCCGGAAAAAGAAAATGACAGCGCTGACAAAGAAGTAGGGCAAAAACTTCTTTCAGGCTAAAAAGTAATCTATCGGCTGTTTTTATCGGGCGGCAGGTCCCCCACGCCGATTACGGCGGTGCTTAACGGTAAAAACAGCCGAAGAAATAAAACTGTATTTATACAGCAAAAAAAGGAAGGGGAGATAGATATTTGCGCTGACGGGGAAGGTTTATCACCCCGTAGACAGGCGTTTTTTCTCAGTTTCAAAATAATAAACGAAGGTTTTTTGAATGAAAAATGTTAGTGGTGATTTGAGCAAGATCACAAACGATTTCAATCTGCATATTACACTTATAAAAATAAAACCTTCAAGAACTTCACTCTTAAAAGAGGAGAATGAGTTATGAAAATTTTTAAGAAAACTTTAGCCTTAGCACTTTCTGCTTCTCTAATGCTCGTAGGGTCCCTTGTTATTAACGCTGCCGACGGTGCAAGCGGCGCTGAAACCTACGAAAGCATCAGTTACAGCAATAACTTCGATCAAAAGAATACCCTTAACGATTTAGGTGATTTTAATACCTATTGGGCAATTTCGGGAGACGGTAAATCCTCGCTTGAAACCTTGTCAAGCGTTGAAGCTAACTATTTGACCACCGAACAGGGCACCATGGCACGTAAGCCGTATGAATGCTCCGACTGGCGTGCAGACAGAGATGCAAATAAAAACCTTACACTTACAACACTTATGACCCAGAAATACGCCGATTTGGAGCTTAACGCTACTATGAAGACTACAGACGGCGGTGCGGGTTCTATGGGCTTTGTAATAGGTCAAACCAAACCGGGTTCGCTTTATTACACCACAAATGCCGGCACAGGCACGGGCTACGGTATCATGTTTAAAAGAACCGGCACCGGTCTTGAGCTTCTTATTGCAAGCGAGGGTAAGGTTTTGAAATCCGACGGCACATGGGGTACTTACGATAACATTAACGTATTCACAAGAAGCGACTATGACAGTAATTTTGCACAGTTTACGGGTGCTTCGTCTAATGCCGATTCTATGCCGATTGATTTTAAAATCAAAATGAGCGGAACGATCCTCAGTGTTTACATTTACAACACCTCAACCGAGCAGTGGGTACAGTTCGGTGATAGTTATACCTTACCCGATTATCAGTTGGGTTATGTTTCAATGGTACATTCCAATGCCCAAACATCTGCTAACGGAGTTATCAATAATATCTTGGATCAGTATTTTGATAATCTTGCAATAAGCGGTAAGGGTGTTGATATCCTTAAGGAAACCTTAAACGGCAGCAGTGCTGTATCGTATGAGAATACCTTTGATAATCTCACACTTTCTTCCTTGGCAAAGGATTTCAGCTTATACTATACCGTAGACTGCCATAACGGTGATCCCAAGTATTATTCTCAGCCGAATATCAAACAAATCGCAGACCATGTTTCACTTTCAAACGGCGTTTTATGCCTCTATAAGCCCTCCGGCTTAAGTGAATTCTTTGATCCGTGGTATGCACCAAGAATGTTGGTATACAAGCAAAGCACCTTTGAGGATTTCGAAATCGAGCTTGATTACAGCAAAGCCTCCTTTGTTTTGAACTGGAGCATGATTCAGTTCGGTATATCGGCACACAATATGTCGTCTTGGTCGGCTGAGGGCGGTTATACCTTTGCTTTCAGAAATAACAAGAACATACAGCTCATACACAACGGTCAGGTTACCGAAGGTTATCATACCGTGGATATCACATCCGATTATCCCACAATGAAGCTTGCGGTAAAGAATAAGGTGTTAACGGTTTCCATAATTGACGGTGATAATCCCGCAGTGGAAATTTACACAGCTCAGCTCGGTGATGATTACAAGGGCGGTTATGTAGCATTCGGAGGTGCTCTTGATAATAACTGGTTCAGCCGCTTCTCTGTTAAGGGTAATGCAAAAGAGCCCGAGGTTAAGTACACCGCAACATCTGTTGTAGTTAAGCCTGTAAACGGCTATGAATACAGCATTGACGGAGGTAAGACCTTCAGCACAAGCAATGTATTCACAGGGCTTGAAGAGGGGGCTGATTACATTGTAACACAGCGTACCGCACAAAAAAATCATCTTTCGGCAAGTGCCGCTTCCGAAACGGTATCGGTTACTATCTGTACAGACGGCGAGGCTTACGGCGATTTGGACGGTAATTTCACCGCCGATGCCGCAGACTTGGTAATACTCCGTAAGGAGCTTTTCGGAATTTCTTCTGCGAAAAATATTTCTGCGGGAGATTTCAACAACAACGGAGAGTTAGATATTATTGACCTTGTAAAGCTTAAAAAAGCTTTGGGTTAATTGTCTTTCAATTTAATCATAACCACCCGTCAAACGGGTGGTTTGCACAAGGGCTAAAAGCCCATAATACCGACCCGCGTCTCAAGGCGCGGGCTTTCTCTTTGTTCAAGCCTTAGAGTCTTTGCCTCTTTGGCTACCCCTAAAGGGGTTAACTAAATGGGTCTGCGTATTCTTTTACGCTTAACTTGTCTAAAGCAATATCTGCTTTCTCTTGGTCTTTTATATATTTCTTTATTGTGCTCTCATTTAAGCCTACCGTTGAAACATAATATCCTTCTGCCCAAAAGTGTCGGTTGCCAAATTTATACTTTAAATTTGCGTGTTTGTCGAACATCATCAGCGCACTTTTTCCTTTCAAGTATCCCATGAAACTTGCTACGCTCGTTTTAGGCGGTATGCTTATCAAAAGATGTACATGGTCTGGCATCATATGTCCTTCTATTATTTCCACGCCTTTGTATTTGCATAGTGTTCTAATAATTTCTTGCAAATCTTTTCGGTATTGGATATATATTATTTTTCTTCGGTATTTTGGAACAATTACTATATGATACTTGCATAACCATTTTGTATGTGATAAACTATTTGTGCTCTTAGCCATTAAAATTCTCCTTTCACAGTACTCTAAGACTTGAACAA
>CALWUY010000032.1 GCA_944384855.1 uncultured Clostridia bacterium
GACTTAATATTGTTCAGATTGTAAATATGGGCAAGCAGAGTAATGCCGCCGAAAACACAAAACATCACGGCGGCGATCAATATTAAAGTACCAATTCCTGACACGGTTTTTCGACCTCGCTTTCTGCATTTAAATACAACAATTCCTCATTCCAATCCTTGTGGCTCGGTACGAGGACTTCTGTTTTGATACCTTTTGTGAAGAGCTTTTCGGATATCCTTTTGACGGTGAGCTGACCTGTTTCGTCGTTATCGTGGCAAAGGTACACGGTACGTATATTCGGATTTCGTTCAAGCATCTGCCACAGCACATGGTCGGATACACCGCAGGCGGCGGCATAGCTGTGGTTACGCCAGCCGTCCTTGTGCAAAGATATAAACGAGAGCATATCTATCGGCGCCTCAAAGAGATAGACTCTCTCGCTCCGTCCGATCCAGTGAAAGCTGAATCTCGGATCGCTGCTGTCCGCATTTCCCTTGAAGGTACTCTCCGAGCCTGTTCCTCGCTTGTGAGCGTGGACAGGTACACCGTCCGGATTTTTGCCGAGGAATACGGCGTTGTGATAGTCTGCTGATTCATAGATGAGTCTGGCACTTATAAAGGCGTTCAGCACCTTTCGGTCGATCCCTCGCTTATTCAAGAGGTAGCCATAGACACGGCGCATATTATCGTTCCTCGGCGGCAGTTCAAAGGGTTTTGATTCTCTGACCACCGGAGGCGATACCGTGAGTACACCCATACTGCTGCCGCCCAGCAAGTATTCCATCGCTTCGGGATAGCTTTTGTTATAGTACCTTCTCACGAAGTCGATGGCATCACCGCCGACGCGCTCGTACTGATGAAACCACAGGTTCCCGCGGATGGTTACCTTTTGAGAGCCGTCGCGCCATTCGTATTCCGAACCGGATCGCTTTAGCTTTTCGCCATGACGGTGAAGCAGATCCGCAATGTCAGTCTGCCTTGCCTGATCCTTTTGTGCTTCTGTAAAATGAATATAAGTTGACATGATTTCTCCTTTCATTGAAGTTGCTTTTTCGTGTTTATATTTAATCTGTTTACTTGCATTTTCGTGAAATATTCAAAAATACGAGCTTGCTTTTTCGTGATTTTTGTGTTATAATGGGTTCGCACTGAGGGTATACTATCAACACGTGAGGTGATTTTATGCTAAAAAGAAAGATATACGACCAGCTCGTTGCTTGGAAAAAGAATAGCAACGGCGCTACCGCAATGATGATTGACGGCGCACGTCGTGTAGGCAAAAGTTTCATCACTGAGGAATTTGCAAAAGCAGAATACAAGAGTTATATTCTGATCGACTTTGGAAAGGCGCCGAAGGATGTCCTTGATCTGTTTGTCAATGACAGTTCCAACCTTGATCTGTTCTTTGCAAAGCTTGCGGCATTTTATTCCACTGCTCTCCACAAGCGTGAGTCGCTGATCATTTTTGATGAGGTACAGCAATATCCGAGAGCACGTCAGCTTATCAAATATCTTGTTGCTGACGGCAGATTTGATTACCTTGAAACAGGTTCGCTGATTCGTCTCAAGAAGAACGTACAGGATATCATCATTCCTTCGGAAGAGGATCACATTGAAATGTTCCCCCTCGACTTTGAAGAGTTCCTGTGGGCGATGGGCGATGAGGCAACTTACCCGTTAATCAAACAATGTTTTGAAACAAAAACGCCACTCGGGGCGGCACTACACTGCAAAGTAATGAATGATTTTCGTCAATACATTCTTGTCGGCGGTATGCCGCAGTCTGTTCTTGCTTATATTAATGGAAAAGATTTCGAAGCATCCGATGTTGCTAAGCGCCGCATCCTGAAGCTCTACAGAGATGACGTCGTAAAATTTGCCGAGGGCTATGAAGATAAAGTCTTTGCGGTTTTTGACGGTATTCCCGGACAGCTTTCCAAAAAAGAAAAGAAATACAAGCTTTCTTCTCTCGGCAAGCAGGCACGTTTCAGAACCTTTGAAGATTCGTTTATTTGGCTTAATGAGGCAATGGTGGTGAATGCTTGCTTTAATGCTACTGATCCAAATGTCGGATTGGCTCTCAGTTCGGACAATGCTACACAAAAATGCTATATGGCAGATACCGGATTGCTTGTTACACATACATTCAAAGACAGAAAATACACCGATAACGAACTCTATCGTGCCATTCTTTTTGATAAACTCAATATCAACGAAGGAATGCTTATTGAAAATGTTGTAGCACAGATGCTGCGCCTTCACAGAGAACGGCTGTATTTTTATTCCCGTTCTGACAGTCAGAAGAGAGAAAACCATATGGAGATTGACTTCCTTATTACTGAGGGCAAGAAGATTTCTCCCGTGGAGGTTAAGTCCGGTAATTATCGTTCACATTCATCGCTTGATAAATTCCGCAAGCATTTTTCTTCCGTCATCGGTAACTCGTATATCCTCTACACCAAAGATGTGATGATAAAAGACGGAATCGTCCATCTGCCTCTGTATATGGCGGAGTTGTTTTAATAATATTCAGACCTATTGAGGTTGCGCATACTTTTTATGCGCAACCTTCTTTGGCTATTGCTTGATGCCGTGAGCCTGTTTTTTTTCGTCGATCTTTCGCTTAAGCTTGCGGTCGATGCCGCCGCTTCTGTCATTGCGTTCATCCTCCAAGCAGTTTTGGAGCAGTCTTGCAATGTGATGGAGCAGACGGATCGATCCCATCGCTGCCGACCAGTTCTTGTTGCTTCGGATGCTGTGCAGGAGCTGCTCGGCGTACTGATTCCCATGTTCTGCGGCAGAGGAAAGATAAGCAACGGCTTTGCCGTAATCACAGTCGATCTCTCTGCCATAGAGATACAGCTTTCCGAGTTGGTATTCGGCGAAGTGATTGCCGTTCTCCGCAGCGATTTCGAAGTTCCTGATAGCTTGGAAGATATCCTTTATATCTTCCTCGGTCAGCCGCAGCTTGCCTGCGAGGTAGGCAGCGTAAGGATCTCCTTGACCTGCGGCTTGTTCGAGATAGTTGATGGCTCTCTGTAGGTCTTGCGGTATGACCTCGCCCTGATACAGAAGTTTCCCCATGAGGTATCGTGCCGGTAGAAAACCGGAGTCCGCCGACTCGGTCAACAGTCGGATCGCTTCGGGGATATTCTGTAGGAGCAGGTATCCTTCGAGATATGCTTTACCGAGAGTGTATTTGGCGTAGCGATTCCCTTTGTCGGAGGAACGCGTCAGCAGATCCTCGGCGCGGGGCAGGTCTTGCTCGGTGTCCTCGCCACGGAGCAGAGACTTGCCCAGCAGGTATTCGGCGTATTGGTTGCCGTCTGCTGCCGCTTCTTCCAACCACCGCAGTGCGTAATCCGCATTCTTCGCCACGTCATCGCCTCGGAGAAACATTTTTCCGAGACGGTATTTGGCAACATCACAACCGAGCTTTGCCGATTCAATCAGCAGATCCACCGCACGGTTCGGAGCGTAGTCCTCGCTCTTACGGTTCAGCAGTTCCTTCGCCTGACGGTAGTACCGCCACGTATCCATTCGAGTCTGTCGGTCGGTCTTTGGCTTAACGGTTTCCGCTTCATGCTCTGCGGCTTCCACTTCGATTACTTCCGGCTCCGTATCCTCGACTACGAAGTCATCCATCGTTTCATCCACGGGAGTGATATCCGCAAGGATGTTCATGGCTTCGGTAATGACAGCGTTCATCACGGTTTTGAATTCTTCGTTGTCAACGAGAGGTATCCGTTTGGGTAGCTCGTCGGTGTAGATCTTCAGCACCGTTTCTCGCTGTTCGTACCACAGTTCGTAGAGCGAGGCGATTCGTTCGTCGGCTGCCAACTCCATGACGATGCGGTTGACGATAGCCTTCAGCTCCGGTTTCAGATATCCGTACTGCTTCTTGCCGCCTGTTCGGTAGAGTCGGTCAGCAAGGTCTTTCAGCATACCTTCCACCTTCGGGTTATCGTACACGCCGGAGTTGATCTTTTCCACGATCTCTGCGATGAGCTGACTGCTGTGTAGGCGCAGTTCATCACGGTGTTCGGTTTGCCTGCCGTAGATCTCCTGCAGGTCATCCTGAAAGATATCTCTTGCGAAGGACGAGCGAAGACTCATCAGCGCCTGCCGTGAGAGATACGGCTTTTGCGAATCCGAGCTGTACACCATGAGGTGTACGTGAGGATGGTGGCTCTCGTTATGGAAGGCGGCGTACCACCGCAGATCCTCCATCGGCACCTTGAAGCTTTTGGAGAGGGCATCCGTTTTGGTGCGGAGCATATCTCGCCACCGTTCGCCGTGGTTGTAGCCCAGGCGTTCGGCATCTTCTCGTCGCAGTGAGATGATCACCGTCCATACATTCCCGTCGTGATGATTCAGCTCGTCCGACACCTCGCTCAGCTTCACGGGTTTACCGTCATCGGTGAAGAGTCCGTGTGTGCCGAAGCGTTCTGCTCTTGGTCGGGTGGCGATATAGTCAGCGTAGGTCTTGGTCTGCATCACCTCGTAAGCGTTATCTTCCAGAGCGCGGATAATGAACTCGGAGGCGTTTCCCACCGTCGGCTCTTTGATATAGTCCTCATACTCCAACATCTCACGGCTGTCGGGAAAGTCTTTTAATATTTTTTCGATGAGCTGCTGTTGCTTCAGCGAGGATGGCGAGAGCTTGTATGACTTATCGATCTTATCTACACCTTCACGGGTAGCAATATATTTCGCATAGCCGCCAACGCTCTGTCGGGCATTTGGCTTCAGATATTTGAACTTGGTAATCAGCTTCGCCATACGTTATCCTTTTTGCCATTCCATCGCATCCTCAAAGGAGAAGCCGCCGTTGAGTCGCTTGACCTCTTTGACACATTCACCGCGCAGTCGTTCGAGGGACACCGGATCAATGTCCTGTGTTGCTGCGATGAGGTTTTGCACGATGGCAACCTCCACCGCC
The DNA here is from genome assembly GCA_944384855.1 of uncultured Clostridia bacterium. Classification (GTDB taxonomy): domain Bacteria; phylum Bacillota; class Clostridia; order Oscillospirales; family Acutalibacteraceae; genus UBA737. Next base: position 4,925 of record CALWUY010000032.1, read on the forward strand.
AGCTTGAACATCATTCTGTTCTGTCGGTTGTCGCTGTTATCCACGATGGCCTTGAGCGTAGAGGTCACCACGTTCGGCAGGTATCCTCTTGCGTTTTCGGTACTGAGATATCCGGCGTAGAACAGGATTGCTTTTTCAATAAATTCCGTTCGGCTGCGGCAGTTGTCTTGCTTGTATAAGCGGTCTACGATTTCCAAGGTAGACGGCTTATACCATGTCTGCATTCGCACCTTTACCTCTTTTTCTTGTTTCTGTTCGTTATCCAATGGGCAAACGCTCCTTTCTGTGTTTGGCACCTTGCTTGGCACCGTGTTTTTTCCTTACAGTACGGGCTTTTAGGGATTTTTGGCACCGAGCGTAGCCCACGAACCCCAATTTTCGGCACCGTAAAATAATTGGGCGTAAAACCCTCAAAAACCCCCAAGCGGTCGGCGTTGCCGCCCGCTGTGAGCCGAGTCGAGTGCCAGTAAAGGCACCGGCTCTTTCACCTGCTTGTTTTCGGACGAGCCGTAAAACTGCCGTTAAACCGCCGATTCCCCGTGTTTGCGGTCGTAGTCGGCAAGTTTTGTAAGTGCTGCCTGCCGCCGCATTTCGCTTTCCAAACGAATCATTTGTTGTTCATAATGATACTCCACCGCATCCTCTATCGGGCGAACGGTATAGAGCAAATTGCCGTTGCGCTTTTCCCCATTTTGGGTGATGACGGAGGTCGGCTTGGCAGTAATCAACTGCTTTTCAATCAGGCTGTCTACATATTTCTTGACGGTGTTTTTGCTCATACCGACAGCGTTGCCAATCGTTTTGTAGCTTGGATGGCATTGAAATGTTTTCCTGTCCTCGCAGTACATCAGATACGCATACACTGCGATCTCACCGGTGCTGAGACCTAAGCTGAAAATTTCATTCGGCAGAGGAAAATAATCCCGGATCGCATCACGCTTTGGATATCGGGTGAATTTCAAATGTTGCCTCCCGTCTTTTCTTCAACCCATGCGCGGAATTTCTCTTTCGGTACGATGAGCCGTGAGCCGATACGCAACGACGGAAATCCTTTCTCGTGCATCAGCTCGTAGCTGCTTGAGATGGAGATGCCGAGGAGCTTGGCTACCGTTTCAGCATTAAGGAACAACGGCAGATCCTCATAAGCGGTGTAAACAGATTCTTTCATTGGTTTTTCCTCCTGTTAAATTCACACGGTTTTTCGCCGTGTTATGTAGAGGACTGCTGTTTTGCAAAACAAAAAGACCCGCACTCAATCCCGATGCATAGTTGCATCGGTGATTATGTAAGTGCGAGTCTGAAACTCAAAATTGGATTTTCACTTATTCAGTTGTCCTTAACTGTCTGCAGTATAACACACAGTAAAAGTTTTGTCAAGGTTTTGAGCAGCTCAGTGAATATTTCAGCCGTTTTTGAGAATACTGTTTTCTTTGCTTTCTGCGGTGTAGGTTTTAACTGCACCGCGGCAGAGAAGAATTACATTTCTTCTTCCGTTTCAGTGTGGCCCATAACTTCAACCATAATCTGCACCGTCAAGCTGAACCCGTCGGCAAAGGCCTGACGGGTTGTGATTCCGCCAGCTCCTTTTGGCAGTCAGTGAATTTATTAAATATTTCTTTCTGTCGGTTATTCAGATTTTTAGTAAGACTTTCTTCATTTCGGCAGAGCAGTTTCAGAACTTTTTCTTCCCGTGAGCCGTGCCTTATGTACCGCTCTTACGTAGCGATATTTCCGTAATACAGATCTTCAAGTGCTGTCATGCTCATTCCACCTCACATAGGAAGAGGGCGGCACGCTATCGGTCATACCCGACACCGTGTCGCCCTCACTTTTCATTTTCTCTGCTGCAATCAGCGCGTGTTTTACAAGCAACATATCAAGCCAAGTCCGCTCGTCGTATTCCGACGGACGCCCATTTTGGAGGAAGTCTTTCATAACTTTTCCCAAGATACCGTACTTTTCTCCCGCACCTTCTCCGCGGTACAATTCTTCTAAACTCATCTGTGCCATATCCGCACCTCCTTTGCAGTACACAACAGTACCACAAAGGTTTGCGAAAGTCCAGGGGTTTATGGAATAAATAAAATAACAAGATCTCCTACGGTTTATATTGGCCATTCAATCTCATTCAATTGCAAAAGATACTTTAGTCCTTTTTCTGGATTGACCATCTTAATGAAATAAGCTAATCCATAAAGGTGTTCCTTATAAAATCCTTTCTCGCACCCGATGTGCGACATATGATCCACCACACCATATTTTTTGCAATAATATATCGCATTTTCAAGTTCATTAATGCGTTTTTGGGGAATGGCAACCTCCTTATTAACAATTAAACCAGTTACCTCTTGTCGTTGGTGAGCATATTGTAGTCTAAACTTTCCTTCGTTTATTTCATAGCCTTCTTCGTATATGATTTTACGAATTAGTTCAATATACTTTTGTATAGTTTTCTTCCCAGAAAAAGTAATATCGTCTGCATATCGGGTGTAACTAGCACCAATTTTATCTGCTAGTCGCCCTAATCGCTTATCCAATTTCAGCGAAACCAAATTTGATATAGTTGGACTTGCAGGAGAACCTTGCGGCAGAACACTTCTTGCATTTGTGCACAGGTTTGTCAAAAGCTTTGAAACGCTATCTGTATACCCAATGTATTTAAATATCTTGTAAATTTCTCGATATTGAATGCTGGGAAAGAAATCTTTCAAATCGATATTTACTACCAACTCTTTTCCAGTATGTTGAACTGCGTTATCGTATATCGACACTCCTTTTACAAACCCTTTGGCAAATTGTGAAACAGAAAATTTATCGAGTATATTTTCTTTTATCCATAATTGAATCCTTTTTAACTCCTCATTAGGAGCTTCAATCTCTCTCAATCCACCATTTTTCTTTGGAATGTGAAAAACCCTGTAGGAATCACACTTTTTGTCACCAAAAAGTCTGTCTTGAGCACTTTTATGAATGTCAAGCAGTTGTCTTAGATGTCTCAAATTATATATCACAGGCACATTGTTATCTGTAAGCCGTTGATTGTACTCTTCTATAAGTCGTTTTTCTTCTTCAGTAATAACTCCCGCTTGATATGCCTTTTCAATATACTCCATAATATCACCCTTTAATATAAATATAAACGAGCCCCTACACCTACTTCAGTCTGATATTCGTGCCGGATAGGTTAAAACTGCGTAAGCGTTTTAACCTATCCGGCATTCAGGCTTTCTGTTAAGAAAGCCTGAATGACGAATGGAGGAGCGGAGCGACGACAATCGTCACATTGGTTACATAGGCATAGCCATATGCATATGCCTTCGGAGGGGTTGGCGAGCGGAGTGCGCAGCACCGCCGCCCCCGAAGCAGGCATATGGCTATTAGTGCCGTTGTAGTTTTGAAGAGATACACACTCTTCGTATTCTAGGTGTAGGGGCTCGAATATTAACATGTTATTTTTTATATCCAGAAAAAGATTTGCCAAAGTTTCTAGGTATATATGATGTTTCAACAAGAGGAATTTTATGCTCACTTAATAATGATCGCTCAGCATTCTCCCATCCCTTTAATCTCTTCTTTATGAGTTTTTCTTGAGTTTCACTTGTAGGCAGTATTTTCCCGTCCTCTATTTTAATATATCCCTTTTCCGCTATGTATTCTAACCTTTTTTGAAGCAAATCCATAGTAATTCCAAAATCCGCACACGCTTTTTCAAAAGAAAAGTCATTCCCGTTCAAAATGCAATATACAATAAAGCGATTGTATTGATTGTCTGTTATATCAAACAAAACAACTGGCCTGTGAGCGTTCTTTCGCGCAACACCTTTCAACATACTTATTGATGTATTCCTAGGGCTGCTGTTTTTACGGAACAACGACACAAAGTTTTCTGCGCTGTGCCAAAATAGTCCTAAAGTATCATTAGGCGTGGTTTTTTCAAACGACACCAACGACTGAATATCTTTATAACCTAGAATTGCGTTACTACTAACGTTTTTTCCTGCGCAAATTAACTCGTATTGCTCTTTTTTTAGCCTCGCTTCTATTCGTGGGAAAATGTAATCATCTTTAAAGGCTTTATCTGTGCTGTCTACATATATCGTTGTAAGGTCTATTCCTAATTTAGTTTTAAATTCCTCTATCATTTGTAGTCCCGTGATAGTTGTGTGGACCATAAGTACATATAACTTTGAGTTTTGCAACTCTGGAGCAATAGAAAACATTTTTGATAATGCTTTTATGATAGTATCCCCAGATCCCATATAATCATCTACGATAGCAAGCACTGTTGGAATGGCATCATTTTCTAAATACTCGCGAATAACATCGTTAGATGAAAAGCCTTTCACATTGTTATTAAACCAATATGAACTGAAGATTATATCTGAGTTTGCAACGCCGTACTCTTTTGGCATTTTAGCAAAAAGCACATTGCTAATATCTTCACCATTTACAGTTATGAACTTTTCATGCAACTCAACAACCTTTTGGTTAATCGCAGTCTCGGTGTAGTAATAGAAGTTTTTTAGGAGTTCCAAAAGAACAGGGGTATCCTCTTCATTGAATTGTTTTAACCAATTATCCAAGATGGTATCGAATTCTTTTTTGAAATTGGCATCACCCCAACGCTTCGTTATTTCGCCAAATTTATATCTTGGTTTAAAAAACATATCAGTTCCTCTGCCTCCTTTCCACTTCTTGTTAATTATTTAAATTAATACCCCTTCGCAATGATCAATCTCGTGTTGGATAATCTGCGCCATCCAACCAGTGAAGGTTATGATTCGGATTTTGAATTCCGTGGTTTGCCATCGAACTTTAATAGTTTGATAACGTTTGCATTTGTGGGGGACGCCCAACAAAGAAAGACAAGCTTCTTCGATATCATACGGCTCTGACTTTTTTGATAATCTAGGGGTTGAACATCGTCATGTACCTTCATTATCAAACACAACAATCCGCTTTCTCACACCGATCATATTTGCCGCCATACCAACGCAGCTGTCTCTGTGCGTGATCAACGTATCAATCAGATCCTGTGCGATCTGCAAATCTTCTTTTGTCGCAGCCTCCGACTTTCCAGCAAGAAATATCGGATCATGCACCAAATTCTTAATCATCACGAAAAACCTCTGTTATCTTTTTCAATATCTCTACATCCGCCGGGCAGAATTCATAATTTGGAATTTCACTCGGTGCAATCCATTTTATATCGTTATGTTCAAGCTTTTGGGGGATGCCTTCAAGGATAACTGCATTGAACAATGTTAGATTGTTAATCGCAGAAGTACAAATATTTGGTGTCTTCACACATTCATAATCCGAATTCATGCAGAACTATATCTGTCATTTTATCCCACTGCTTCTCCATATCGGAAACTAACTTAAATTGGGTTCTGCATCTGTCTAAATTGTGGTTTTCGCGGGAGGTTTTAAAGTAGGTGTCTCCCTCAAGATAGTCGGTTAAAAAGCGCATACCGCACTCAAGGGTCATTATTTTAGCGCCTATCGGCAAGGAAAGCGCCTCTTTTTCGTCCATAGACTCACCGCAGGCTTTTATAAAGCCTTTGGTATAGCTTTTAAAAAGCGGCAGGGAGAAATTAACCTTGCTTAAATCGGGTTCGTCCTCCGCGCCCGTTGTTGCGCCAAAGCGTATCGAATCGCCGTAATCGTAAGCGCGAAGTCCCGGCATTACGGTATCAAGGTCGATAACACATATGGTTTTGCCTGTAGCTTTATCAAACATACAGTTGTTTAATTTGGTATCGTTATGGGTAACTCTTAGTGGGATTTCGCCTTTTTTAAGCATATTGGTAAGCGACGACATATCCTTTGCACGGGCATTAACAAACTCAATCTCTTTCTGCACAGTCTTTGCTCTGCCGCAGATATCCGACTCAACCGCCTTTTTAAAGGTTTCATAACGGGTAAGAGTATTATGAAAATTCGGAATTACCTCGTGAAGCTTTTCGGCGGGAAAATCCGCAAGCAGATTTTGAAAATTGCCGAAGGCATAACCGCAGTTATAGAAATCCTCGGGCTTTTCGATTTTCTCATAGCAGACCGTATCCTCTATAAAAATATAGCTCCTCCAATTTCCGCCGTTTTCATCGGTGTAATAATTCTTTCCGTCAACAGTCGGAACAAGGTTTAAAGTTTCCCTTAAAACATCTCCCCCGCGCTTTATTATTTTTTTCTTTAAAAACGCCGTTACATTTTCTATGTTCTCCATCAGAGCGTCTGTGTCAGGGAAAATATTATTATTTATCCGCTGTAAAATATATCGTACCGTTTTATCGCCTTGTTTACACTCCACTTTATAGGTGGTGTTAATATGACCGTTACCGTAAATATCACAGGAATACGGCTCGCCGTCATATTTGAACATTGATAAAACCTGTTTCATTTCTTGACCCATTTTAAAATCACTCCCAAAGCTTTTCGGGATAATCTCCCCTTGCTTTCATTGAGGCAATCGCATTTACGACAGTTTTCTTGTCCTCTTTATATGTAACTCCATACCATTTGTCGGCAGAGCGAAGCACCTTAACTTCCGCCTTGTCTTCGTTTATAAGTTCGCTTACGACAGACGGTAGGAAATATTCGCATTTAAGCGGATTTGTCTTTAAACTGCTCTCCAAAAATTCGGGGAAACGTATTTTAAGTTCTTCTATCATCTTAGGAGTAAAGCCCCAAAGATTCATTGAAACCGTTTGCTCCATTGGGAGCTCAGTCCAGCTTTCTCCACCGTCCTCGGTAAACTCTGCCCTACCGCCGTGCTTTTCAATTCTGGTATGCTCTGTTACCGATAAAAGCATATTATCTTCATTAACCTCACATATTCCCCTCGCAACCGATCCGAAATCGGTCAAGGTATTGCCGAGCTTATAGCCTACCATAGAATATTGATATTTTTCGTTATCATTTACATTGCTTAAAAAGTCATAAATCAACTTAAAGGCTTCCCTGCCGTAATAATCGTCCGAATTTATTACGGCAAACGGCGCGTCTATAAGACCGTCGCAGGAGAGAATAGCGTGTCCCGTTCCCCACGGTTTTACGCGTCCCTCGGGTACTGCATAACCGTCAGGCAGAGCGTCAAGACGCTGAAAGGCATATGAAATGTCCATTATTTCCTCCATGCGGTTTCCTATAACCTCGCGGAATTCCTTTTCCATTTCGGGTTTAATTATAAATACCGCTCTGCGAAAACCCGCACGGTAAGCATCATAAAGGGAAAAGTCTATAATTATATGTCCCTCGTCATCTATAGGGTCAATCTGCTTTAACCCGCCGTAGCGGCTTCCCATTCCCGCCGCCATTATTACAAGTATAGGTTCTTTCATTGTTAATTGCCTCTTTTAAAAAATATATAAAATACTATAATCCGTTGTAATGCTTATATCCAGGGTGATTTCCGGTCACATGATAATAATTATCACGCAGATATAAAACTATCTCTACATCAGGTTGATTAAGATACATTTTTCAAAGTCACTTTGACAATATCTCTTTCATAATTGGCAATATTCCCTGCGCCATACGGTAAAAACCTAAATCGTTAGGGTGACAGCCGTCCACAGTACAGCTATCAAAATCATATCCCGCAAACAAGGAATCACCGTCAATATAATAAACATTTTTATCCCCTTTATCAAGGGCTTTTAAATAGCTTTCCATGATTATTTTTCGACGGTTTACAGGCTCGTTTATCCCCTCACTCGGGTGGGTTATCATAATATACGGCAGTTCGGGATTTTTATCTCTTACGGTTTGGTACAGTGCGAAATGGGTTCTTTTAAGATGCTCGGGCTCAGGCGCGTTATGGTCATAATCCGAAATAAATGCGCACATTTGGAGCCCCGCCATATAATCTGCTATTTTCTTCTCACCCTTGGCATTTCCCGAAAATCCCAAACATAAATAATCAATATTAAGCGCTCGCGACAGAAAATTCTGATAAATATTTCCCGGTCTTGAGGCACATCCGCCCTGCGTAATAGAGGAGCCGTAGAAGACCACAGGCTTTTTATTTATATATTTATCAGGAGTCTCCGTCTTACTTCCCTCTTTTATTCCGATATATAGCTTTGCAACCGGGTTGTAAGTGGGAAAATTAAGAACATAATTAACATTTCTGCCTGTAAGATTTTTGGTATAAACTATACCGTCAAAGCCGTTTTCCCCGTCAAGCGGCGGTATATACGCTCCGACAAAGGACTGCTGACCGCCCGTCTCTTTATATAGGTCAAACCCTCCGGTACCGCTAATCGGCATATGAGGAAGACGGCAAAGACGCGGAAAAACCGCTTTTATTGCAATATAAGGAGAATCCGTGCTGAATCTTATCCTCACTCCCGCCGTATTATCGCAAAGTGCCGCAATGCCCTCGCTGACCGACCGTGCTGTTTTTCTCGGCATACGGAGATAATCTTCGTCCGATTTTACAACACCGTATTTTACAAAACTGTCTCCCCCTGCGTCCTCCCAAACAATGTCCTTCTCCGAAAGGTTCGTTTCAATTTTAAAATTACTGTCGATTTCTGAAATATTCATAACACCTTAAACATCAAATTCTGATATTTTCATAGTTTTTCGGGATAATCTCCCCTTGCCTTCATTGTGGCAATTGCCTCAAATACCACTTCTTTTTTATTTCCTTATGAATTCAACTGAAAAAGTATTTTTCAACCTGTGCACATATGTAGTGATAAATAGGCAGGTGCAGCTCCTGAATCTTAAAGGTCTCGGTTTCGGGAGCGCATATGCAAATGTCTGCGCTCTCTTTCAATTTTCCACCTGTTTTGCCTGTAAGCCCTATAACCTTAATTCCAAGCGCTTTAGCTACCTTTACCGCACCGAAAACATTTTTGGAATTACCTGATGTGCTTATTCCTATAAGTATATCGTTTTCTTTTGCCAAAGCCATAAGCGGCTGAGCATAGACAAGCTCGGGGTCAACATCGTTGCAGAAAGCGGAATTAAGTGCCGTTATAGACGGAATTGCAATCGCGGGAAGTCCACCCTGCAATTTGCTTAATAACTCATCGTCAACTAAATCGCACCTGATTTTCATATCCGCTCTTTTGCTTTCACAAAGTGGTCTTTTCTTTAAAAAGCCCTTCATCAGCTCGCCGACTATATGCTCGCAGTCGGCACAGCTTCCGCCGTTGCCGCAAAGAAGCAATTTCCCGCCCTTTTCGTAGCAATCAATTATTGCTTTTGCGGCGTTTTCAATTTCCGCCCTGCACCCGTAAAGTATCGGATAACGGTTTAATAATTCATTCAACATAATTTACACTCCTCACAATAATGCCGCAGCCACAGCAGCGTAATCGCCTATTTTCTCACCCAACTCGGTGGGAACAACCCGACAGCAATTTGCCGACAGACTCAACGCCTCTTTTTCAATCACCTTTTTTGCAGACTCCCACAAAAGATTTCTGCTCCTTGCGAAAATACTGCCTATTACAATCACTTCGGGGTTTAGCAAATCTATTACCACCGAAAGCCCGCGACCTAAATATTCCCCGCAAATACGATAAACCTCAATGGCGGTTTCGTCCCCTGCTTCGGCGGCGTCGGCAACCGTTTTAGCCGTAACATCTGCCACGGTCATACCCTTTTTAAAATACATCGGATATTCGCCGCTCTGCGCCTTTTCAAGAGCTTTCATATAGCCTAACTGCGCAAGTCCCCCACCGCTGCAAAAGCCTTCAAACGAGCCTGCCTTGCCATAACCTACAGGACCGAATTTATCAAGGCGTATATGGCCGAGCTCCCCTGCGTTATCGGTAGTACCCGAATAAAGCTTTCCGTTAAGAATAAGCCCTGCGCCGAGTCCTGTGCCGAAGGTCATAAACACCATATTATCAGTACCTCTGCCCGCACCGAATTTCCAGTCGGCAACGGCACAGGCATTAGCGTCGTTCTGCAAGTGCGCGGGCACTCCGTAATGCGCTTCTATCTGCTTTACTATCTCTACATTATCCCACCCGGGAAGATTGGGCGGACTCATAATAATCCCCTTTTTAGAGTCAAGCGGTCCGCCGCAGGAAATACCCACGGTGTCGGGCTTGCAATCAAGAATACCGTCCGCCATTGCAATAAGCCTGTCTATCATTTCGGTCGGTGTAAGACCCCGCTCGGTCGGGCATTTATCCTTTTTTAAAAGCTTAATTTCCTCTCCGTCCCAAAGAGCGGTTATAACCGCGCACTTGGTGCCGCCTATATCGAAGCCTAAAATTTTCAATTTATTCATCTGCCAATTGATAAAGATTCAAAAGTCGGTGCATTATCGTGAAAATATTTCACAATAAAAAATCGTTAATAAAAAGTGTTTTCAGTAATTACGGAAATGTTATATCCCGCAATATGTCGTCGCTGCTGTTCTCACAATAGTCGGGCTTTCGGTTAAATATTATGCGCCGTTCTTTTTATTCTTAAGATGCGGCATCCGTGCGCTTCAATGTCAGCTAATATTGTACCGTTTACAGGTTTAATTTCCTCCCCTGTCCACAAATCGCGGACGTTGTATTTGATGGGGATATCCGAGTCAAGACCAATCATGCTTTCGGTCACGAATCTTCCTATTTTTTCATCACTGAAATTAAAAAAACCGAGCGCAATATCGCCGTCCTCCAGTATTTTAGCATACACATAGGTATCGACTTTATCGTTACCCTCATTGTCGCTGCAATGCAAAAGAAACGGACGGTTAAGCTCACTGTCTTGATTTATCGCGATTATATCCTTATTGAAAAGTATTCTTCGCGTTTCATCATCCATTTTTCTTATATCACAGCCTATCATAAGCGGTGAACCCATCATCGCCCAAAAAGAGAAATGTGTTTTATATTCTTCTAATGTGCAGCCGTCAAGTGCGCAATAGCCCTCGCCCTTCATTCCGACGATGAGCATGTCAAGGTCGGAAAAGCAGTTTATCCAGTTTCGGTTGCCTATTGAAATGCACTTTTCCGCAAGGCTTTTTATGTGCCACCAGGAGTCCTTTATATCCCCTGTAGCGCGCCACATATTTGCACCCGTAGTGTCTATCCAGTTCTCGGTTTCGTCATGCCCCATGAGCAGGCGGAAAAGAGTATGCCCCTGCCACTGTTTTTAAGTGCTAAAGCCATTTTACGGTATAGATCCTCACCCTTCACTGTTTTCGGGCGGTAACAGTAATCGTATTTAAGAAAATCCACTCCCCATTCCGCAAAGGTCATGGCGTCGAGATATTCATGTCCGTAGCTGCCGGGATACCCGTCGCAGGTCATGGTTCCGACACAGGAATATATACCGAATTTAAGTCCCTTTGAATGAACATAGTCTGCAACTGATTTTATTCCGTCAGGGAATTTTTCACGGCTCGGTACAAGCCGACCCTTTTCATCACGTTCCCTTTCCGACCAGCAGTCGTCAATAACAAGATAATTATAGCCAAGCGCCGCAAGACCTGTTTCTACCATTGTATCAGCCATTTCCCTTATAAGACTGTCGCTTATATCTCTGCCGAAGGTGTTCCATGTGTTAAAGCCCATAGGCGGTTTTAAAATCGTCATAATGTGTCCTCCACTTTTTTCTGATAATCGTCAAATAATAAATGCCTATATTTTTATTCTGTACAGCACGCCCATACGCTCGTTTGAGCCTATGGCTATCTCATCGCCTTTATCATTCACAGCGATACAGCCGAGCACACTGCTGCAATAAAGCCCCGTATCAATATTAAAATGCATTCTTCCAAGATATTTAACACCATTTTGTTGGTCAAACGAGAACAAAATTCCGATATCGTTATGCGAGCCTATAATACCGTACGCGGTCTCGGTATTTTTGCAATAACATATTTCTACAACCTCTCCGCTGCAGTTAGGACATGCGCCGAGATTGAAACAGCTCCCGCCGTCCCAAACGCACAATATTCCGTCCTTTGTTCCTATAAGATATTTATTGTCATATATCTTAGCGGCGGCGGTAATTTCCGCCTTAAAATTCCTTCCCGCGGCATGCGGAACATATTTTTTCTCCGGCAGACCCGCACAAAGCTTCTTTTTCAGTATAGCTTTCAATTACTTTAACCGAATTATCCGATGAATTGAACAAATACCTGTCCTTTTGATCGCCGAACTCTGCGAACAGGGTATTCCCCTCAAACCATGTGTTATATACTGCGGATTTATCGCTTCCGTATATACGCCAGAAAGGATAAGCCTTTACCTCGCTTGCCTGAACACCGAGCGGATTTTCGTCGAGAAAGTGGTTATAATCCTCCATATATTTTACAAATATATTGTTTTGCATTTCCTGACGGTCATATTCCTCCATAGAATACTTATAGAAGCGCCTCGGCTCAGTAAGGAAGCTGTAATTCATAATATCCTTTGCAAATACAAGACTGTCATCGGAAAGGCTGTAATCGATTTTATCAAGTTCTCTGATATTTACGGTAAAAATGCCCGGAGCTTCAAACAGATGATTGGAATCGGCAACATATAAAATTCCGTCATAACAGTACATTTCCGCCGGAACCGTAACAGAGCGCTCCGGAGTTCCTAAAAGTCCCTTGTTTTCAGGCCCTCCGCCATTTAAAACATCCCAACGGCACAGATATGCGTTACTGAGATCAATCGTTCCGCAAACTCCGATAGTGTACCACAAAACTCCGTTTTCATCGAATATCATTCCATAGGCGGAATATGGATCTCCCGTTTGTAAGCTCTTCGGACGGTAATCGCCCACCAATTCCAGCTTGTTTGTTTCATAACAATATCTGTAAAGATTTTTTCCGAATATATATTTAAGGTATAAATATCCGTCAGGACCGTCCGCAAGATAATCGAGCTGAACATGCTTTATAGTGGAATACGGCTCATAGTCCTTCGGGAAAAATATTCCCAATTCTTCTATTTCACAGGTATCGGTATTAATTCGGTAAAAATTTCCGCTTCTGGAAGCACTGTAAATATTTCCGTCCTTTCCTCTGTGAAGTCTAAAGGAACCGAACTCAGTCACCTTACCGTAATCGCGAACCGCGCCGCTTTCAATGTCAAAGCTGTAAAGATGACCTCTGAAATACCCCGTAAAATAAAATATATTTTTCTTTGGGTCATATGCCGCCCCATAAATCGACTCGTGCGGAACCGGAATCCCGCGGTTTTCGAGCGCTCCGGTATCAGGATCGTATATAAGAATATTTGAGCCCTGATATCCCTCAAAAACATGGTTGTAAAACGGCTCGGGATGCCAATACGGGTGAACAGGCGACTTTGCGGTGGTGTGAGTGGTCATTATAAGCCTGCCATCGTTCATTTCGGAAAGCGATGTATGTATTTTACTCATCGCAATAGCCTCATCGAACTGACATACTTTTTCTGAAAGATTGAAACAAAGCTTAAATTCATTGGTATCAAATTTATATTCGTAAAGGCTCGCCGACTGACTAAGCGCCTGCTCCGCGCAAAGCGCAAAAAAGCACCCGCCGTTTTTAGTTACATACATATCCCAAATAGCGTTTCTAAGCTCTGAGCTGTCGAATATAGCACGCTTCACCGTATTTTGCGGAATAAGCTTTAAATTTTCATCAGATATGCTATCAATACATCTTACTTTCATATTTCGCACCTGCTTTGTACTAAAGATTATTGTTCCGGATAAATGATTTTGCAAACATCACCCGTATAGTCGCTGATAATAATATTTGTACCAAGCTCTCTGTGCAGCTCGCGCTGTCTTGCGGCGGTTTTCGGCAAAATACTGACTGTCACCGCTCCAAGACTCACTCCAGCCGAAACTTCACTTCTGCCATCGCCTACGACAAGGACATTTTCGCCGTTAATTCCAAGCTTTTTGACAAGCCTGTTCATTACTTCTTCTTTCGGTATCTTCTCGTCCCAAGTCGAGCCTAAAATATCTTCAACGGTTTTTCCCTCTCCTATTTCAAAGCCGAGACCCAAGACCTCCTCGTACATTCCCATAGGCGGCTGTACTGTTTTATCAACCACAGCTCCCGTAACAAAATAATTTTTTACGCCGTTTTTATGCAGATACGCCATAAAATCCATAGAACCCGGCACTAAAAAGCTTTCGGGATTTTCCTTTGCGGCTTTAAGATTTTTGTCGCGGCAGAAGCGATTAAGCACCTGTTCATAAACCCAAAACAGCTTAGGCGTTACTACTCTAAGATAGGAAAGATATTCCTGAGGCTCGTCAAAGGAATCAAACTTTTCCTCTCCTGCCCATATTCTCTTTATAATTTCAGAATTTACAGGGCTGTCAAACTTACCGCTTGTCAGTTCTTGATTTCTGCGGATTGCCCATTCCATTTGAGTTAAAGCCGAAAGTCCCGCGCTTTCAACGCAAAAACGGTCGGTTTCACGGAGCGGCTCTGTATCACAGAGGGAAACAAGTCTGTTTATATTTTCTTCTTCGGTCAGATTGTCGGTAATTCCGTTTACCGCCGTATCATAAAGCACACGGCTCATGACCGGCGGCCAGTTTCGTATCAGCGAATGTGTTCCGTCAATATCGTGAAAGGCGCACACTATTTTTCTGTTTTTTACTGCATTAACTATCTCAGCCGAAACAGCATTATCGGTATTTACAAGCATTTATATCTCCTCTATACAGGCTTCGACAATTTCAGATATACTTCCTGTTGCAAGTCCTATCGCTCTGTCGGCGGCACCGTAATACAGATACAGCGTATCGGTCTCATAATCCGCAAGCGGACAGCACGGGAATACCGTGTTATCGCTGTTTCCGTGAAGTTCGTACTCCTTTTCGGGCATTAAAAGATAGCTTGAGGTCTTTCCGATTATCTTCCACGGCTCATTCATATCAAGAAGTATTGCTCCTACATAATAATAGGTGCCGCCCGCCGTCGCCGCACAGCCGTGCATGATTTCAAGCCAGCCCTTTTCGGTCTTTATCGGGGGCGTAGGTCCTATTTTTACGGTATTCCAGAATTTATAGCCCTGATGAAGTACGGGTCTGAAATTGCCCCAATGAACAAGGTCGGGAGAATCACTTATCCATATCTCGCCGCTTGAAGCCGAAGGATAATCATAGGGTCTGTCGAGCTTATAATATATACCATTTATCTTTTCGGGGAAAAGGCTCGCTCCTCTGTTTCTCGGAGCGGTTATGATTGAAATTGCTTCATAGCTCTTAAAATCATTGGTTTTTCCGAGCATACCGACAGGCGCCAGATGGTCGTTCTTCATCATAACGGGGGTTACGATGTAGTATGTATCATCAATCTTAGTAATGCGGTTGTCGATAAAATGCTTGGTAAGGTTGAATGGCTCTCTGTCGGGTACCTTGATAAAATTCTCATCAGAAAGCTCAAAATGAATACCGTCCTTACTTCTTGCAATTCGGGTCTGTCCGACATCGGTGCCGCCGCCCTCTGCCGCGTAGTCAACAACCGAAACAAGCATTATAAACTCACCGTTGTATTTCACAACCGACGGATTGTAAATCTGCCCCACTCCCGGAAAATCGTCAACATGAAGTATCGGATTTCCCTCATATCGCTTCATTATTCTTGTTGCGTCCTTTTTGAATTTCATATCGCTCATTTATCTTCCTCCTGAATTGCTTTGAACATTATATATTATAGACGGCGCCGCAAATTATTTGATAATCTGCGGCGCCCTCCATATTAATAGTTAATTCACCTGATTGGCAATTATTTTTTTCAAACGGACAAGATCGCGTATATCAACCTGTTCGTCCTCGTTTATATCCGCCGCCCAAATACGGCTATCAGATAAAAGCGCTTGTTTGACCTTGATAAGCGTATCGGCATTCAGTTCATCATAACTGTCAAGACCGTTAACTGTTATGCCGAGAGCACCGCTTGACTGGGAAATATATCCTCTTCCTGCTATTCTGCGTTGTACAATGCGGTAATCCGCACGCGTTGAATCAAGCCCTGTAAAGAGGTTTGAAGTCTGCCATGTAGTGCCGTTATCAATGCTGTACTCATAACCGTCTACCGCCTTTACAAGCACCTTAGTGCTACCGATAAGCTTTACCACCGGAGCGCACGCAAATATCTGGGGAAGACTCGGTTCAGATGCCGGAGTATCGGCAGTAGCTGCTTTTCTCTGATAGAAAGAGTATTCTTTAGTTGGATCTAAGCCCTCAAATTTTCCTGAGCTTTGCCAATTGATAAGATCCGTACTATATTCATATCCCTCAGTTTCTTTAAGTTGAACCATAGTAAATGAGTTGTCCTCAAATTGCGGAGCTGCCGGTATCGTGCTGTCTTTTAAATATGTGATATTGTTGAAATAATAGGTTTCGCCGGGTCTTGCTTGTAATATTCGCAGATCTATCATAGCATTATTATTCTGCGCGGACGCCACCATATCGGCTGCTGAAAGTTGAGTGCCGTCTTTGTAATATGAGCTGAACGGAACTATTACCGTACCCTTGAAACCAGCCGGAATGGTTGCCGTCGACCAACTGCTGACAAGCTCTTGACAAATCGGTTCCTCGTTGTATTCACTAAGAAGATATACAACGCCGCCTTTGTTAGTTTCAACAGATGAGGTGACAGTATCGGAATTGGGGTTGAATCGTATTCTGAGATAGTTGGTTTTATTGCTTTGGCTGAAATCAACATAAAGCGAAAGCGCGGTATATCCTTTATCAGCAGTAATATTCGGAAGCTGGCTGAAAGAAATTCCGACATGTTTTTCTGTTGACCCATTTGCATATTCCTTCGGCATGGTTACTGCCAGTCTATCATTATCCCAGGAAAGAGAGTTGGATGGAGTAAGAGCATCTACACTGTCATTATCCCAAATACCGTTTATGCTACCGTTGGTAACATAGGTGTAAAAATCACGGACAATATCGGGCTGCGCATATGCTGTTTTGCTGTAATCCGCCTTATACGCCGCCGGCGGAACATCGCAAACTGAAGCGCTGACAGTTGTATCTATCTGACTGTCAGATGAAAGATAGCATTCTCTTGTTGTCGAGTAAGCACGGAAGGATACCTGGCTTCCATCCTCGGAAAATTTGATAAGCCCTATGGAATTATAGCTCGGAGAAGAATAATCCAACGATTGGGTATCAAAAAGAACACTTATTACCTTATTGCCGTTTACACCGATGTCTTCACGCACTTGAAGATCGGCAGTATCAATATGACCGCAAATCACCATGGCAATATTACTGTATTGACTGAAAAGCTCATCCCAAAGCTGCTGACCGTTATAACCGGTATTATAGCAGGCTGTGCCGCCTGACTGCCTTGTTAAAAATTCCGTGCCGTCAAACAAATACTGATGAGTAGTTATTATAATTTTGCAATCGGAATTATGATATATTACCTGCTTTGCCCAATCCACAGTATCCTTGCGCGGTTCCACATCAAGTCCTAAAATAAGATATTTGGTACTGCCGACTGTCAGATAATAATATGCGTTGTCAAGCTTGCCTTCTTCTTTTGAGCCTCCGAACCAGCTCTTCGAAACAAGTCCCGAAAAAGTATTGTTGAACTTGGTTGAGTCACGTTTTCCAACCGACGCACCCTCGTAATCGTGATTACCCGTAATTACCGAATACGGAAGTCCGGCATCTTCAAGTTTCTGATACATTGCTCCGGCTCTTGACCATTCGCTGTCGGTATTTTTATCGGTTATATCACCAAGGCCCATTACAAATTTTATATTTTGTCTGTCCTTGTTTGAAATTATCCAATCGGCTATATTATCAAACCCTGTATTAGAATTTTCAGAGCCATACAGTATATTGGCTATCTGTGTGTCGGGTATAACCGCCATGGAATAAGCCGAAGGCTCATCATAGATTTCATAATCTGTATCGTCAGCGGTGATTTCAAGATCGTAAATCCGAAGGTCGTTAAGCGAACAAATATCTGAAAGTCCGTTTTCGGCAGCTAAGGTATATGCACTTAAGAGTCCTTCCTCACTGCCGTCGATTGACTTTGAACAAGACGCAAGCAGCTCTTCGGGAGTACGAACATCTTTCCAGAAACGAAGACCGGAAATCTCGCCGTTAAATACGCTTTCACTAAGGTTAAGCGCAAGTCCGTGTCCTACGGTCAGACGGTGATAAGGCAATATATCATCCATATCAATCGGAATTTCCGCGTTAGCTCTTAACACGCTGTTCACATAGCAGTGCAGTTGCCCTACAGAGGTATCCTTAACAAACGCAAGATGCGTCCATTTTCCGGTTCTGATATCCGCGCCCTCGGCGACAAGGTTTATTTCCGTACCCTTACCGTCATTTAATGTTATAGACGGGTAGCCGGAAGCGTCCATTTCAATTCTGAGCGAATCCTTATGATAATACCCGCTCTCATCGTCCTTTGACCAGGCGGTGTCTTTTCTGAAATACTTATCTGCAAGTATAACGCCTGAAGCCGCGTCGGTTGGCACCTTAACCCACATCTCGACCGTATCGGCATCCTCCGTCAATTTTCCCGTCATCTCCAGAGGCTCGGAGCTGTTGTGCGCCCTGCCTTCATTAGCCGGGGTTAAGGTTGCAAGCATACCGAAATTATCGTATACAAGCGTACCGATCGGAGAGTTACCGGTGCTGATTATTATTTGTGAATGGGTAATATCGTCTGTTTTAAAAAGGTCTGTATGCCCGTTAGGGTCAAAGCTGTTATTGTTGTAGCCGTCCGCACCGACGCTGCTTACATCATGTTCACAAGTTTTAAAAGTATCAAACGGTATTACGACCGTGCCGTTAAAACCTTCCGGCAACTTGAAATTCGGCCATTTCCAGTTGGCGTCACCAACCTGAAGCGTGGTAACGCTTCCGTTTTTCTCTACCAAATAAATAGGACCGTTAGCCACTATATAACGGCGCTTTATTTTAGAACCGGAAACACGTTTATCATATACATTATAAGTAATCTGATAGGTTGTGCCGGAGTTTATTTGGGTTGTATCCACCTCATAGAAAAATGCGTTAAAGGCTTCAGAAAACGGATTATTCAGATATAGCGACGGTGTATAGTTACCTGTAATGCTATGAATCCATTTACCGTCACTTGTCTCGTGTGTAAAGTTGCCGTAACTGCCAGACGCAGCCTCAGCAGTTTTATCCGGATCGCTGAAATCATTATCAGTATACCTTGCGTTATAATCAAGTGAGAAAGGCGTTTTTGCCACCCATTTAAGATCCGAAAATACTATCGACTTACTGTCCGGAATGCCGGCGAGAAAATCAAATCCCAAACCGAATGTCCCGTGAATCTGTGCATTATTTAAATACCAACTTACATTTAAATTGCTGTAATCTCCGCCCCATTTTCCTCCGCTTTCCGATTGATTTGACTTATCGGCAAAAAGCGTCTCGGGGAAATAAAGCGTACCTTTTATGCCGGCAGGAATATTAATACGAACATTCCATATAGAAGTGTTCTCGTCACCGGTTGTTATAAAATACTGTTTTTCGGTATTTTCAGAGTCGGCGTCGGGTATAAACTCCACAGTCTGCCCACCTATTGCGTAAAGATTACCGACACTGCTGCCACCCGAGCCGACAAATATGCGAGTATCAACATCACTTGTCCAATCGGTTGTATCGATGTGCACTGAAATTATATTGCTCTCAGCATCAGGCAAGGTTTTAAACAAAAGCCTGCACGATCCGGAACCATTGGCAGAAAAGCTTGCCCTGTTTTCGGTAAGCACTGCCGCGCCGTTTCCCGAAAGGAAAATGTATTCACTCGGGTTTGCTTCAATGCCCGGGTCAACGTAGCCTTCGCTACATTGCAATTCGTTAAAAGTATGTGCCGCCGTTGGGAAGTTGTTAGCTGTTTTTTCAGTAATCACCGTGTCAGGAAAACCTGTTTCGGTAATAACCATTTCGGCGCTTTCACCCTCCGCTGCCGCCGGGAAAACAAATACCGGAAGCGACATAAGCAAAATAAGCGCTGACAAAATTCCGGAAAAAATGCGTTTTTTCATACTATTCCTCCTCAATTTATTTGAAGTGATAAAAAACCTTTCCCACAAGGTCTCTGTTATTGATTATATTAGAGACTTTATGGGAAAGGTATGCACAAAAGGGAAATATTCTATGTAATTTTTACCTTTTATATTAAAACTGCTTTTGAAATAGAATAATATATGTTGTTTTAGCTGAAAAAGTCTTTTTTAACGGTATCTTTGTTTCCGATAACGATTTCGTCTATCAAAGCAACATCAATTTCAAAAATAACGCTGTTCCCTTCTGTTTTGAATTTAACAGGCGACAGTGTAATGGGTTTTGTCCCGTCAACCTTTTGTTCAGCACGGTATACCGCCACCTCGTTTGCATTAAGCCCGAACGAAGTAAGGTCAACGGCAACATTTCCGCGCCATACACCGTAATCCTTACCGTTACCCGAGGGATAAAATCCCCTGCCTTGATTTATAAACGGCAAAATCACACTTTTGCCCTTAAGATTAGGTGTGTATTCAATGTGCTCTGCGGATTTTGAAAAAGTGACATCGGAATTTTTATCAAGCAATGCCGCAATTGTTTCACGTGCCGTATCAGCGTCATACGCGCTTAAATATTCACCCGAGAAAAGTGCTAAGCTTCCCTTTCCGTAATTTACAAAAAGAGCCTGCGGGTCACCGTTTTTGTGGCGTTTTATTATTTCCGCTTTCTCAGCCCTAATATATGTGTAGGGCAATCCGTCAACTATCTTTGATTTGCCAAGCTCTACAGAAGCGAAGGTATCCGTCACAAGCTTTGAATTTTCATCCTTCAGCTGACCCACTGCCATAATCAGCGTGCCGCCGTCTTCAACATACTTTTCAAGGTTTTGCGCGGTTTGTTTAGTTATGCCAAGGCCTCTTCCGCAATATATTAATGTTTTATACCGCTTAAGCACTTCAAGCGGAACATCATCATCCATTATATCGGCAGGTCCATATGGAGTGCCTGTGAAAAGAGACTGCGTATTTGTTCTGAGAGCTGTACCGTAATCAGAATATATAACATCAAGCAAGTCAAAATCGCCGAGATATGTATCCTGAGCCGTAACATTACCGGTTGCCCTATAAGCCTTTGCTGCCGCCGCCCACTTTGTCGGAACGTCCGAAAGTGTAATTGCGCGGTTCATTTCTTGCGAATAGAAGTAAAGACCTTGTTCCCAACCGGCGGTTTTTGCGGCAAGCTTATTCCATTCATCGCCGTTACCGCGCAATATTGCCGTATTGACCACGGTTTTGCCTACAGCGGGGTGTGTTTTTGCATAACGCACTCCGTTATACCAGCCAACCGCTTGATTATTAAGCTTTTTTTCGGTTTTATTTTGCACGGATATCTCGTTAAGAATACCGCTTATCCCGCCGTGGAAGAAGCTTAAAAATCCCATATTGATAGCTTCATTTGTTATTCCGTACCAATAATCGCGGTCAAACGTATCCCAGGCGACGCCGTATTTTACACCGAGCGAGTTCCCGACGCCTCGCGCTACCGAGAGGACAATATTATTACACTGTCTGTTGGTGCCTTTTTGGTAAATAATATCGTCCCCGCTTTTAACGAAGTGGCTTAGGTTAAATGAGCCGCTGCTTGAGTCGCTCATTATAAGCACCTTATCGCTGTTCCCTGCCGCAGCTTTTATTTTTTTATGTATATCACCCATAAACTCGTAAGCAAGCTGCCAGGACTTAACGCCTCCCAGCGTTATATCCTCGAATCCCGTCATAAGCTTTATCGGTGAGTTTACAATTCCCTTATCCCAGTTTCCAAACATACTGTTGACTTCTGCCAGACAAACGGTTACCGTTCCGTCCGGGACAAGTTCCAGCCATCGCTTTGCAAGTGAGCCTGTGGTGTTTATTCCCTGTTCGAGCGCCTCCGCCGACTTTTCTACCATACTGTATATTTGCGTGAAACGGTAATGGTCGGAGCTTGGACTAAGCCCGAGATCTTTTTCACTCATAACCGTGTATAGTAAAAGGTTTTTTATGCCCGCATTGCTTGCCCGTTTTGCCCATTCCTCAAAATCTGTATCCTCGCGTTCAGCGCTTGGTATATAAGCGAGAGAATCCAGTTTCATTTTCTTTATTAGATCTGCGCTGTCATCGTACATAATATTGAGATCGTCTTCAAATACCGTAAGGTCACTCACAGGATAATCAACCTCAGGAATATCGGCAATATCTCCGTCAAGTGTACTGTAAACTCCCTCACGAAGCATTCTTGCGGACTCATTAGAATCGCAAGCGGTGAATTCAGTCTTTTCGTGCAGATCATACTTTTTATATTTCGGAACAACAAGGTTTGCGGTTCTTTTACATGACAGAGAAACCTCTGTCCAGTTACCGTTAGGCGGAGGAAGTATTCGTCTGCCGCAGTTGGTACTTTCACCGCGTTTAATTCCTGTTTCACATATAAAACGGATGCGGGCGTATTCGTCCTTTTCAGGTACATACTCAAATATAAGATAGGGATTTCCGAACTCGTCAAGCTTTTCATCATAGCTGTAAGTCCATACTATCTTATCATTTACCGTAATAATATCAGGTTCTTCACCGGAAAAAGGCATTCTTACCCTGAACTGATACGCATAACCCTTTTCAAGCTTTGTTTCCCAGGTAAATTCAAAGCCGAAATATCCTGTTTTGCCGGATTTCGGTCTTCCTTTTATCCAAAAAAATGCCGAGTCCGGACAATATACCTCGGAGACCGCGTTATATGAAAACGCTCTTGCATTTCCGTACCACCAAAGCTCCGAAATTCCGAATTTCCATGCGCTAAAATTTTCTCCGTCCCAAGAGTTATATGAATAACCATCATTCATTCGGTAGGAGTGAGGCAGATCGGCAAGTGGCCCGACGGACATTTTGTAAACTCCGAGATCGTCAAGGAAAGCCGAGCCGCTGAGTGTTTCGTTGAAATTATCTCCGGTTGCGTTTCCGATAAATACAACCGCGACCTGTGTTTCCGTAGCACTTCCGAACTGCGTGGAAACTTCTTCAAAAAAATCGTCCGTTCCGCCTGCGGTCTGCGCCAAAAGACGTCCGTCAGAACCGGCAAGCACCTTTATTACAGGCTTTGATAGATTTACACTTTTAAGCTTCGCAGTAAGCACATAATCTGTTTCCTGTTCAACATTTAAAAGGTATGCGGCATAGCTATTGCTTTTGCCCTCTTCGGTATGCTTGAATTGAAGCGCCGCCGAATTGTCCGCGCCCACTCCGTCAGCTACAGTATATGCGCTGCTCCAAGTTCCCATTGCAATCCACTG
Source organism: uncultured Clostridia bacterium (assembly GCA_944384855.1). Classification (GTDB taxonomy): domain Bacteria; phylum Bacillota; class Clostridia; order Oscillospirales; family Acutalibacteraceae; genus UBA737. Next base: position 28,170 of record CALWUY010000032.1, read on the forward strand.
ACCTACGGTATAGTCGCCTTTACCGACGGTGCAGCCCTCAAAACCGCTCCCTGAAATCAGATTATCGCCTGACGCAGCAAAAGGAGATGATTTATCATAAAGCGGAGCGTAATCAAATGTTTCTTTATATGAAGCCTGCCAAACGCCGTTTTTTACAGCGTCCGCCACAGCGTCGCCTCCGATAGCCACTGTCTTTTTACTGTCGGTATTGCACGCTGCAAGTGAGGCGATCATTGAAATACAAAGTATAAAGATTACCGGTTTCCGCATAGCGTCCTTCCTCCTCATATCATTTTGAAATCGCCGCCGTCCACGCGTCTTCAATGGATTTCATTGCCGCGGTAGCGGTCATTTCGCCTTTGAGCGCCTTATTAATACCCTGAACAACCACGATATTCCAATAGGGGTCCGGAAAATTATAGCATTCGGGAACATACTGAGTTTTTACAAGGTCTTCAAGGATATTGACAGACTCCTCGTCCCATGTATAGATCTCGAAATTGCGCTTTTCAATTTCCGAATAATCGTCAAACGGCTTGTAATATTCATACATTATCGGCAGCAGCTTTTTCATTCTTTCTTTGTCAGAGGTACTTGCAGCAACCTTGAAATGACGTTCACGAATGTAATTTACATAATCAGTCTGACCCTCGCCAAGCGGGAGCGGCATAACTCCGAATTTATCGTTCATCTGTTGTTTGAAGTCGTCCATGCTATCAGTGCCGCCCAAAAACATTGCAAGGTGTCCTGCCTGGAACTGCTTTGCGGCGTAATCATAATCCGATCCTGTAGGATAAGGCTCACAAATCTTATCGACATATGTTGCTTGACGAGCCATTTCAATTCCCTTTATGGTTCCGGTATGGGTAAGATTTGATTTTGCCTTACCGTTTACATATTCTGCAAAGGAACCTCCGTTAGACGCGACCAGCAACTCAACCATATCATATGTATCAAGCGAATTAATACCCCAAACATTATTGCTTGTAAGCTTTTTTGCAATGGAAAAAACATTATTCCAGTTCCACTGACCGTTATCATACATTTTATAAGGGCTTTCAATACCGTTCTTCTCGAAAATTGCCTTGTTGAAATATATAACATATCCGACACGCAACGGATTCATTGAAAAACCGTAAACATTATTATCGTATGTTGCGCGCTCTGTATCGTCTTTATTAAACGCAGGATCTGAAAAATCAAGATAATCCGACATGTTAAGAAGAAATCCTTTTTGCGCATATTCAGGAAAAGCCCAGAAATGACGCATATTCACAAAATCTCCCAGCGTATCCCCCGCTAATATGGCGGCGGTAAAGCGCGTGGTTATTTCGTCCGCCGGAAGAACTGTGAATTTGAATTTTACATTATACTTTTTCTCAATGTCCGCCTGTCGCTTGACCATACGGTCATTCAACTCGTCCCCCGAAACAGGTGTTTCATCCCACCAGGAAACTATCTCGATAACATCTGCGTCTCCGCTGTTAGAAGTAACTTCCGGATTGCTTTCATCCGAAGCTTTTCCGCCGCACCCAGCAAGCATAACAACGGTCAACAATAAAGCGATTATCGAATTGATTTTTTTCATATTACTTATCTCCTTTATTAAAATCGTTTGATTTTTTATTTATTTTATTGCGTTTTATATCTGTAGCACTAACTCCCGTTAGCTTTTTGAAAACACGCGCAAAATAAGAGTAGTCGCAATATCCGCAAATTTCGGATATTTCTTGAATTGAAAGCTCGGTTTCGGAAAGCATTTTCACCGCCATACTTATCCGACTTTGATTTACATAAGCCGTATAATTTTCACCCGTATACTTTTTGAACAATTTACCGATGTTTTTCTCACTTACTCCGAATTTTTCAGCCATAACCGTAAGGCTTATCTGTTCTTGAAAATGCTCGTCAACATATTCCTTGAGGCGCGGCATCAAATTTTTCCGAGGTTCCTGACCGCTTATATTGTCATCATTCACTGCTATACGGCTTATGCACCTGTGCAAATGCTCCCTTAAGGCATTTATATTGGAAAACCTTTCACTTATCCTGTCTGCCGGCGGTATATAATCAAAATTATAATCCAAATAGTTTATATTTGCAGCCATAAGCATACAATTTGCAAGCAGTATTATGTCATCGACCGAGAAAGCTGTATCACTTACAAAAAGCTGTTCTATAAGCATATCGATTTTATTAAAATCTTTTTCTTTTATAAGAGAGTGTATCCTTCTTACTATCCCGTCAAAAAGCTTTCTGCTGCTTTCTTTATATTCGCACGGTCGGTTCTTCCCGGTTATAAAGTTACTGAAAAAAGCTAAACGGCATTCATTTATCGCTTCGGATAGATCGAATATGCTGTTTTTTATACAGCTTACCCCGATCTGTATATCGGGGTAATGTAATTTAAGAGCGTGAATAAGACTTGAGTGATCAAGAAAAATATCTGTAAACACCGCAAGCACCGGGTATTTGTTCAAAAAAATACACTTAACTGTTTCTCTGCCTGTGCCCAGTGTATCTTCAATAAAACCTTTTTCTACCGGTCTGTCAGGGTCAAGCATCAAAAGAATAAAGTATGAATAACCCTTTTTAAGAAAGAAATATTCAACCTCAATATCCTCTTCCTTTGCATTACGCATTGTTTTTACAAGACGTGCAAGCTCTGAAATATCTGTGGGCTTCTTTTTACTGCTCTTCTTAGAAATCCGCATTATGACATCTTCGATGCTCTTAGGATCCACCGGTTTTACAAAAAAATCATCTACGCCTAAAGCAACAGAGCGGCGCGCATTCTCAAATTCCATAAAGCCGCTTACAATTACAATATGGATATCGCTGTTAGTCTGTCTAAGCCTTTCTATCATTGTCAGACCGTCAATATGCGGCATACTGACATCTACAAAAGCAAGATCAACCGAAGAATTTTTAAGAAAATCGAGGGCTTTAGCTGCCGAGGTGAAAGTACCGACTATTTCACAGCCGTATTTTTCCCAGTTTATTGCCTGTTTAAGTCCCTCAATAGCCCAAACCTCATCATCAACAATTATTACTTTAAGCATTGCTGCCACCTATAGGCTTTCTGCGTTTTATTACTATCAGTATTCCCGCAGTTACCAATATAATTCCGGTTCCTATACCTATCAACAGCCAAATAAGACCCATATTTCCGTGAATCTTGACACTTCCGTCGGCATTAACTTTGAAATCAGCGGGACGGTAAATTTCAAGTGTTTGACTGTATTTATCAAGCGCTTCGACCTGTACGGTATATTCACCCTCAGTAAGAGAGCTTAACGTATACTCACATTTTTCCAATACTTCTTGAGCAAAAACCACATAGCCATCTTCTGATTTGCAGTATACCGTTAATTTGTATGCCGCGGCATCCTTTACAGAGTCCCAGCTTATTTTGACCTCAAATTTAGAATTACTTGATAAAGTCAGTTTATTTTTCGAAAGAAGTTTTTTATCCGTTATCGGTGCCGAAAACACGGAATTAAGCATTTTATAGCTTTTAGCATCAACCTTAAATTTGCCGTAATCAAGCATTGGTTCTCCGTCATCATCAGTAATAACCTTGCCGCCTTCAGGTTCGGGGTTAGGATCAAGAGATGACTTATAAGCTCCGATATCATACATAATCGGGCAAAAGGCTACAGTATTGAGCCTTTCATTATCATAATGACCTGAAACACAAATGCGCAGAGTATCTCCCCTATGCATGGCAACGGTCAAAGTCGGAAAATCTGTCTGCATAGTTTGCTTTGAAAGCTCAATATATTCGCTGTTTTGGGGCCAAATTTTCTTTCCGTTTTTAACTATCCATACCTTCACAGGCTGCTTAAATTCCGGCTTTGATACATCTGCGGTCAACTTGAAATAATCGAAAAGATCAGAAGGCTTCAAAAGATATGTGGCGTCGTTCGGCGCAAAAAAGCTTGCCGCACCTATCGGGTTTGTTCCCCATGGTTTATTACCTGCCATAATTTCAAATGCAGGAACACCGTCCACTGCAAGCACCCATGCTTGCGGAGTATCATTGTTATAGGTTACATAGCCCCACCAATTATTGTTGACCGTTATTTCGGCGAGGTCAGTGCTGTAATACTTTGGAGCTCCGTTTGCATATGAAAGCCCGTCATATGTGTACTGAAATTTCCATACCGAGTTATCAAAGCTAACAGGCTTTGCTGTTCCGGTATTTCCGGCTCCTTTTTTGTCAGCTTCAAGCAGAAGCTTTGAAATAATATCTACGCAATCATATTTATCAGCCACCAAAAAAGTAAGCCTAACCGTACAGAATTTTCCAAGTTGATCGGTAACCCTGACCTTTTTTTCAAATATGCCCTTTACAGATGAAGTATAGGTAAAGCTGCCGTCGTTACCCAGAACAAGCGTACCGCTGTCTGCTCCCGTTTCCTCGCTGAAGCTCAGTGAATATCCGTTTGGAGATACAGCTTTCATCTTTCCCGAGCATTTTTCTCCCGGCAAAAGCTCAAAGCTTTGGTCTTCGGCTCTCGGATCCCTGTGTATAGGGTCAGGCTTTACAAGCGAAATGACCGGTGAAAAATATAAATCAATCTGTGATGTCGCGTCCGGAGAGTCCGATAATGTAAAACGAATATTGTCTCCGGAATTAAGAAATATCTCGGATATTTCCGGGAAATTGACGGTCGGATTATTTCCGCTTAGCCTCGCTTCAAAAAGCACCGTATCATTACGGTAAATTGCAAACCTAAACACTTTATCCATGTCATATTTCGGTATTCTGCCATTAACATATGTGTCAGGTACATATATTCTATTGTTTCTGATATCCGGAGATATCCTATATGTGCCCGAACGTGTTGCCGTGAATGTAAGAGACATATCAGCATTATCGGTTGCAATAAACGGCTGATAATACATACCAATCCTTTCAAGCCCGGCTATTTCCTGTGAAGAACGGCTGAAAATATAAGCTGATACGATGTTTTCGTTACGCCAATCATAAGTGTTCATCATCTTAAGCGGCGTCCAGCTTTTCATAGCGTCTGCCGAAAATTCAAATGACCAATTCGTATCATACTCTGCCTCAAGAGAATTTGTAACTACAGCACCGCCAAGCTGGCTTGAAAGACTGCTTTCAAGTTCATCAGGCGTATAGTCTATTATCTTAAACGAAGTAACCGTCACATTGCAGGCGTCACGGATATTTCCGTTATCCTCACTTACTGCATAAACCGTAGTCTTTCCTGCCTTAAATCCGGTTATAACGCCCGTTCCGTCTACAGAAACCGTATCAGGATCTGCCGAAACATATCTAATATTTTTATTATCGGCATTTTCAGGATAAATACGGGTCTTAAGTTCAGCGGTTTCACCTATCGAAAGCTCATAAAGCTTTTGCTGAAGTTCAACTCTATCCACAGGCACATCAGGTGATATTGCTTCATTAAAAGTAACATTAAAATTGAATGTTACTGTCGCGTGGCGGTTCGGGATTCCGCTCTGCCCGGACACCTCTATTCTGAGTGTATCACCCTTATAAAGTCTTATATTTTTAATCGTGGGTACGGCTACAGAAAGCTTGCCGCCCGGCCGCAGTTCATATCCGGTATTCCCCGAGGGCCAAATCTGATTTCCGTTTTTCGTTATAGATATGAAGAAAGGCTTATCCTCTCCCCATTCAACAAGCTCTGAGGGATTCGTATAAGAAGGAGTAGTAAGTTTAATAAGACACTCCGCCGAATCGGGAGAAAGGGTATAAAGACCGTCCTCTTTTGCTTTAAAGCCGATATATACCGAACTTGCATCGGTATATGAGCCGATTTCAACCGTGTTATCATAAAAAGAAAGTGTCTGCTTTGCAAGAGCCGAACCGTTTTCGGTTTTATCATTTGTGAGTATAACCGCCCTTGGATTTCCCCAATTTGTCTTTACAGCATACGGAAAATCGTTATATACTCCGCCGTTTTTAGAGCCCGCTGTAAAATTCCCATCATATGAATACCGTATGCTTTCGTTGTCGTTCTTTATCGCGTCGACAGCGTCACGCCACAGTTCCTCAGTCGGCGAAAACACCTCTTTTTGCTTTTTTACCGTTACGCGGCATACCGCTTTTATATTAGGATTTTCCGCACTTGACGCAGTAATAGTTGCTGTTCCAGGTAATAATGCCTTTACGACACCGTTTTCGGTTATCGCCGCAACATTCGGATTGCTTGATGCAAATATAACGTTTTTATTTGAAGCATTTTCCGGAGTCACCTTAGCGATAAGCTCGGTACTTTCCGACTGATATAACTCAAGCTCCTCTCTGTCAAGAGAAACGCCCGTAACCGGTTTTTCCGGAATCTTATCGAGCACTCTTATAACAACAGGGGAAATATCCACTCCGCCTTTTTCCCATATATCGGTTTCAAGCGTGACGGTAAGTGTATCTCCGGCATTCAACTGTAAACCATTTAAGACAGGCATTTCTGCTTCCTGCCTTGTATAATCAAGATTTAACGATGACAGCAAAACCCCGTTAAGCATAAATTTGACCGTAAAATAGGATTGTTTTGCGTTGTCATCTCCGTTCATATATGAAACCGTAGCATCTGAAAGCTTAACGGTGCGCTCACTTGTAATACTGTATACTCCGTTTTTAGGTGCGGTAAACTCTAAGGCACTGCCATGCGGCAAGCTGTCCTGTCTGCCGTATTTAAGCTCGGACACAAGTCTTCCGGATGACATATACTGCACAAGCCCCGGCGCAGATGATGCATACAGAGCCGCTTCGGGTGAGAATACTATGCCGTAGTTGCCTCCTCCCCACGGTTCATAGCTTACTCTTTCGCATTTTACATAATCATCAGCTTTATATTTTACCTGCCAGGCAGATTCAATGTTATTTACCTTATTGGTATATTCTCCGACCCCTTCAAAAAGGGCAACAGCGCCTGAAAAAAGAGAATCAAGCTTATAAATGTCCGCCTCCGTATTATCATAAATGCAAACGGTAGTCTCGGCTGTAAACCCACCGTCTTTTGTAACGGCAGTAACCTTTGTTATTCCGGCTTTCTTTGCCTTTACGCTTCCGTCGCTTTCAACCGTAAGAATATCTTTATCGTAATCCTTATAGCTTACACCTTGTTCAGCAGCCGAGGCCGGAACAATGACCGGAGACAGTTTAAAAGCCTCGTCTTTTTCTGCTAAGTAATTACTTTTTTCAAAATACACTCCGCTGACAGCCTCAGCCGAATATTCAACAAGCCATATTTCAAAATTCGCAAGGAGTGTGGTTCTTCCCCAATTATCCCCCGCTATAAAAGTAAAATCAAGCTTCTCATTTGCCGCAAGGGACACTTTTATATCATCGGGTATGTTATCAGATGCCGGCATATAATTGTTAAGCTGCAACGTTTTTGTGAAAAGAGTATTCCCACCCTTTGTAATAGTAATTGTCTGCTTAAAATACTCGCTTTTTTCACCCTCGTAATGCTGTGGGTCGTACAGATAAAGCGATTTACCCGCCGCTGCATCAATACCCCGAGGAACTATAAGATAATCGCCAGCTAAGGGTGCCGTAAATGTGAGTGTTACCGAACCTCCGGAGGTGTTTACCGCCTGGCGGGAGCCTATTGCGTTATTGTAGTCGGAATCAACCACAAGATTGCAGTTATTGTTATTGCCGATTTGATCGGCGGCATCGACCTTTGAAAGCCAAAGTCTGCCGTTCTCTCTGTATGTATTATCAAGTATTCCCGTAGCAGCGGAATAATAGCTGCCCTTTGCAGAAAAGTTTATTCCGGCATAATCGACAACCGTTCTTTCGCCGTTCGGGGCTGAAGCTTCATCTGCCTTTTTCAAGAACTGCTCGTAAGGATCGTACACAGCGTATTTAGTATCAAATTCTGCGTTCGCCGTGAAGCTTGTTATCGGGAACAATGAAAAAAGTATCGCTGCCGATAATAAAACAGCAACGCTGATTTGAAATACAGATTTTATTCTCATTACAGATACCCACTCCTTTTTTTATATATTTTAACACATTCCACCTAAATTTGTATATGTATTATTTCGCAAAATGGTGTGCATTTTTTCTCAATGGAAATTTTTAAATATCAAATGTGTTTTTTGTGCATATTGCAACAAGAATGTATATGTTATAATAAAGCAAGAAAAGAGGTTTTGTGCTTGAAAAAACATTTTATATCGTTGCTGTGTGTCGCCGCGGCGACATTGTCTACAATACCATCAATAATAAACACCTCTGCCAAGATGGATGCGAATAATATCGTCTCGTCTCAAAGCGTAACTCAGTCTGAGATTTCATATTATGATTATCTTTCTGCTTTTACAGACCGTTCACCCGGCAAGGAAAGTTATTATACCGATATTTCATCTGAGGTGTTTTCCAGCTCTGAGGAAGACGTCACCTTTACAATTAACATTGCAAACGATGGATTTTATAATATAGAGATAAGATACACTCCCATTAAAGGTAATTATTCCGCCATAGAGCGGCAGCTCCTCATAAACGGTTCAAGACCGTTTAAAGAGCTTGAAAACATAAGCTTTGAAAGAGCGTTTGAAAACGAAACTGAAATTACTGCTGACAGCCGCGGAAACGACATTGTTCCCGCTCAAAAAGAGGTTTATCCCTGTCTTACAAAACGTATTAATAACATTTCAGGATATTACAGCGAGCCCTATGAGTTTTATCTTCAAGCCGGTGTAAATACCTTTACACTTACCGGTATACAGGGCGATATGAATATATCCTCTTTCGGGGTGCGTCCGCCTGAGGCTCCGCTTAAATACAGCGATATTGAAAAGGAATACAAAGCTAAGGGCTACAAGAAATCCGACAAGCCACTAATCTTAATAAATGCCGAAAACGCCGATCTTAAGTCATCGCACACACTCGTACCTACATATGATCGTTCGTCACCGAATACAATACCATATTCGGTATCAAAGCTGAAGCTTAACACAATAGGCGGCGACAGTTGGAAGTCCCCTGGTATGTGGCTTGAGTGGCATATTACGGTAGAGGAAAGCGCGTTGTATGCAATCGATTTCAAATATAGACAAAATTCCGCAAAAGGAGTAAATGTCTTCCGAAAGCTTACGATAGACGGAAGTGTCCCCTTTGAAGAAGCCGCGCGGTTGGAGTTTCCTTACAGCCGTTCCTGGAGCTACAGCGGTTCAAGTGTCACGGGGATGCTTTTTTACCTTGAAAAAGGGACGCATATTTTAAGACTTGAATCTATTCTCGGAGATATGGGCGATGTTTTACGGCAAAGCGAAAGCTTTTTGTATGAGCTTAACGCATTGTACCGTGAAATAATCATGGTAACAGGCACCTCGCCCGATGTTTACAGAGATTACAAGATTGAAAAGAGAATTCCGAATCTTAAAGAACGGCTCGAATCACTTTTCGAGAGCTCAGAAAAAATAATAAATGAGACCGAAAAAATAGCCGGCGGTAAAAACAGCGTCACCGTGCTTCTTGCCTCATTTACAGTACAGCTTAAACGGATTGCAAAGGAGCCCGAACAGATAACAACGCTGCTTTCCGACTTCAAGAATAACATAATTTCTCTTGGTGAAACGCTTTCGGAAATACGTAATACGCCGCTTGAGCTTGACTATATTGCACTATCGGGAAACGACTGCGAACTGCCGCGGCCAAATGCCGGATTTTTTGGGCGTATAAAGCATGAGGCGAGCGCTTTCCTTCTCTCCTTTGTTGAGAATTACAACACTTTTTCAGACGACAATAAAAAAGCCGCAGAGACCATAACTGTTTGGGTCTCTTCCGGCAGAGAACAGGCAAATATAATAAAAAATCTAATTGACTCCGGTTTCTCAAATGATAATATCGCGGTCGAATTAAAGCTTGTTCAGGGTGCGCTTCTTCAAGCTACGATAGCCGGAAACGCCCCCGATGTGGCGCTTAACCTCGGACAATCCGATCCGGTAAATTACGCCCTTCGCGGTGCTGTATTCGATTTGAGCAAATTTCCCGATTTCAAGGAGGTATCCGAAAGATTTAATTCTGAAGCAATAGTACCGTTTAAATTTAATGAAGGCGTGTACGCTCTCCCGGAAACCGAAAGTTTCTATATGATGTTTTACCGCAAGGACGTGCTTGAAAGGCTTAATATAACGCCACCTAAAACCTGGGACGAGCTTTATGGCATACTTCCCATACTCAGCCGCAACAATATGGAGTTCGGTCTGCCCTCTGCAATAAACACATTTGCCACGCTGCTTTATCAGCAAAAAGGCGCCTTTTATCGCGAGGATCAAACCGCAAGTATACTTAACTCACAGACCGCTCTAAAAGTTTTCAGACTTTGGACCGATCTGTACACCTCATACAGATTGCCGGTTTCCTTTGATTTTGCGAACCGTTTCAGGACCGGAGAGATGCCGCTTGCAATTATGGATTACACTACCTTCAACACCGTAACTGCATTTGCCCCGGAGCTTCGCGGATATTGGAATTTCTGCGAAATACCCGGAACATATAACGCCGAATCCGGAACAATTGATCGAACAACACCATGTTCGGTCAGCGGCGGAGTTATAATGCAAAGCTCCAATCACAAAGAAAGCTCCTGGGAATTTCTAAAGTGGTGGCTTTCTGCTGATATTCAGTCCCGTTATGCAGAAAAGGTCGAGAGTGTTCTCGGTGAATCAGCAAGATACGCAACCGCAAATATTGAGGCGCGTCAGAATATCGGTTGGTCGTCTGAAAATCTTAAAAAGCTAAATTCACAGGCCGAATATGTTATCGGAATTCCCGAGGTTGCCGGAGGATATTTCACATCACGGCATATTACAAACGCTCTTACAAATGTTCTTAACAAGGGTACCGACCCTGTTGACACGCTTAACAAATATGTCCGTATAATCAACCGCGAAATCACCTCAAAGCGCAAAGAACTTGGGCTCAGCCAATAAAGAAGAAAGGCAGTGACCTAATGGAACATTCATTATTTAATAAATATCGTACAAAGCTGCACGAGACCGCGCAGCTTGCCAAAAGAGAGCGCGCAGGTTATCTATTCATAGCTCCCTTTATGCTTTTGTTCTGTGTTTTCACACTGGCTCCGGTAATAATATCTGTTTTTTACAGCTTTACTTACTACAACATACTTGAGCCTGCACACTTTATCGGATGGGAAAACTACAGCCGTCTTATACTCAACGATGATGTTTTTCTGATTGCCTTAAAAAACACCTTGGTTTACGCTGCAATAACCGGTCCGATAGGATATTTTATGAGCTTTATACTTGCATGGCTTCTATGTGAGCTTGGCACCGCGTTACGCTCAGTATTGGTCTTTCTCTTTTATATTCCTTCAATGTCCTCAAGCATGTATACCATATGGGCTTATTTTTTCAGCGGCGACTCATATGGACTCATAAATTCCGTGCTATTAGAGTTCGGAATAATCAATACCCCGATATTATGGTTGCAAAATTCAAAATATATAATGCCGATAATTATACTGGCCTCACTTTGGATGTCACTCGGTACTTCCTTCCTGACATTTGTGGCATCTCTTCAAGCATTTGACCGTACACTGCTTGAAGCAGGAGCGGTAGACGGTGTAAGAAACCGTTTTCAGGAGCTTTGGTACATAACTCTTCCGTCAATGCGCCCTCAACTGCTTTTTACAGCAGTACTTTCGGTAGCTCAGGCTTTTTCGGTATCCGATATTGCTTCAAATCTTGCCGGTATGCCATCGGTTGATTACGCCGGTCATACAATAGTGACTCATCTGCTCGATTATGGCAATATACGTTTTGAAATGGGCTATGCCTGCGCTATAGCAACAGTTTTGTTTATACTGATGATATCGGTAAATAAACTTTTAACAATGTTCATCAGGAGAATCGGCAAATGAAAAAACTAAAAATTCCACACATGTCGAGACAGCTTAACCGCTCCCGTGCACTGAATGTTTTTATATACATTTTTTTGTTTCTTGTGGCCTGCTTTATGAGCTTTCCGATGGTATTCGCCGTATCCAATTCTTTGAAGCCTATTGAAGAGTTGTTTATATTTCCGCCCAGAATATTTGTAATACACCCGACAGCCGACAATTACCTTGACCTTTTTGATGTTATTTCTAATTCGTGGGTGCCCTTTTCGCGCTACCTTTTCAATACTGTTTTCATAACCGCGGCAGGCACCGTAGGACAGGTAATATTTTCGTCCTTGGCGGCATATGGTATGTCAAAGTTTAAATTTCCCGGAGCTAAATTTTGCTTCAATCTCATTGTTTTTTCAATTATGTTTACGTCTACGGTCACTGCCATACCGAGCTATATAATAATATCAAAGCTCGGTTGGGTTGATACATATCTGCCGCTGATAGTACCGTTTTTTCAGTCGTCTTTAGGACTATATCTTATTAAACAGTTTATGGATGCAAACGTTCCTGACTCGCTTATAGAAGCAGCAAAAATAGACGGTGCTCCGCATTTCACAATATACCTGAGAATCGTAATGCCGCTTGTGAAACCCGCATGGCTTACATTAATTATACTCTGCGTTCAAAATTTGTGGAATTCCACCGGAGGAGTATATATTTACAGTGAAGAACTAAAGCCACTGACTGTTGCACTAAATCAGCTTGCTACAGGAGCTATATCACGCAGCGGTATAAGCGCGGCGGTAACGGTCATAATGCTTATTGTGCCTGTCGGCGTGTTTCTTGCGTCACAAAGCCGCGTTATTGAGACAATGGCGACATCGGGAATGAAGGATTAGGTGATACAATGCAAAAGAAAATACTTTCCTTGTTATTCATATCCTTATTATTATTCTCCGTTTCATCCTTTACCGCGACAGCGGAGAAATACCCATCATATAATTATCTGCAAAACGGAAAAATAACCCGCACCCCACAGGCTTTCAGCGTAAAAAACGTACTCTTCTCAGATGATTTTTCATCTGAAAGCATAGAAGGTGCACAGGATATTTTTGTTGACGGCGACGGCACTCTTTATGTGTCCGACACCGCGCACAACCGCGTACTATTGCGCAAAAAGGACGGCACTTGCAAAAAAATAGAAGGCTTTATCTGCCAAGGTAAAGCAGATACTTTCAATTCACCGAACGGTATATTTGTTTATGATAATCTCCTATATGTATGCGATTACGGAAACAATCGCTTAATTAAGCTTTCACTAAGCGACAACACAGCCGAGATAATAAGCAACATACAATCCGATATACTTGACAGCGATTTCGTTTTCAGACCGAAAAAGGTCGTTGCCGACCGCTATGGTCGCGTCTACTGCGTATCCGACGGTCAGTATAACGGACTTATGGTTTTTGAAAAAGACGGAAGCTTTTCAGGATTTGTGGGTGCAAACAAAACAACCGTTTCCATTGCAGACCGCATTTGGCGTAAGCTTTCAACAAAAGCACAGCAGGCAGGACAAAGCATATTTATCCCAACCGAATTTGAGAGCGTTGCAATCGATAGTGATAATTTTGTCTATACTGTCACAAGTACGGTAGATCGCTATGCTCCGGAAGATTCAGAGCCTATACGCCGCCAAAGCCCAAACGGCGATAACATACTCTCATATAATCTTACAGACTACCCCATAGGTGATAAAATTTATTCGTTTGACAGTGAAACCTATTCCGGTCCGTCTCGTTTTCTTGATATAGATGTATGGGGCAACGGACTATACAGCGCCCTTGACCAGACGCGAAATCGCATATTTACATACGATGCAAACGGCAGTCTGCTTTTCATATTCGGCGGAGTCGGTGAAAACGAAGGCTACTTTGCCGAGCCCAAAGCTTTAAGCTGCAGCGGCGGTTTAATCTATGTGTTAGACTCTAAGACCGGAGCGGTCACCCTGCTTGAACCTACAGAATATGCCAACCGCATAATCAACGCTACCGATTACACACGCGACGGTGATTATAACAGCGCTCTTTCGGCGTGGTCAAAGGTGCTTGATTACAATGCAAACAATGAGCTTGCATATCTTAACATATCGAGGATTCTTTTAAACCGCAACGATTATAAGGGCGCAATGGAATACGCTGTGAAAGCAAACAATCAGGCTGTATATTCCGAGGCATTTATACAGGCTCGAACTGCAATTATAGGTAAAAACATAGGACTTATAGTTTTCGCTTTTGCATTCGTAGTTACAGCGGTTATGCTTCTCGGAAAACTGATAAAAAGAAAGCGTATTGCCGAAAGACTTTGTAAAAGAAGTGCCACAGTTGCAGCTTTAAGCTATGACCGGCATATCCTTTATGCTCCGTTTGACGGTTTTTGGGTGCAAAAACGAGAAAAAAAGGGAAATATTCTTTCAGGAGTAATAATACTATTTTTCCTTTTTTTAAGCTTTGTTCTGTCAGCGGAATTTACAGGTTTTTGTTTTTCATTGCCCGCTGACGAGCTGAGCCGTTTTAACATCTTTAAAGAGCTTGCAAAAACGGTTTTGCCTATTATGCTGTGGTGCATTTCCAACTGGTGCATTACAACACTGATAGGCGGCAGCGGTACATTCAAGGATATTTTTATTTCAAGCAGCACGGCGCTTATTCCATACATTTCAGCTTCACTCCTAAAGACCGTTTTAAGCCATTGCCTTTCACTGAATGAAGGCGCAGTGCTCAACATCATAATGGCAATTGGTATAGCATACTCTGCATTCCTGCTTATTGCGGCGATCTGCTCAATACATGAATGCACAATGGGCAAGGCGTGTATTACTATCCTGCTCACGGTTATAGGAATGATAGTAATAGTATTCATCGCAATTCTGTTCTTTAATCTCATTAATAAGTTCTTTGATTTTATCATCAGCTTTTACAATGAAATCAGACTTAGATTGTAATTTAGAGGGGGAAAATTATATATGAAAAGAAGAGCTTTAGCCCTGATTTCAGCAGCTATTTTTATATTAAGTATGTATATGCCCGCCGATTGCGCCGAAGCAGATAATGTGAGTTCCGAAAAACTGCTTACCCTCCAAAATGACCGCTACTGTTTTTCAATTGACGAAAGCACTGCCTGCTTCAGAATTACCGACAAAACTTCCGGTTGCGTTTACGCCTCTAATCCTGCCAATACAGGGAAAGAAAGCGATGAATTACTTTATTCTCAGCTGACCCTCGAATACTATGAAGGGCAGAACGAGCTTTTCACGCTTAACAGCTATGAGCACAGCACAAAGCTCGGCAATACCGAAATATCGGGAGACGGTAAAAGCATAAAGGTAACATATAATTTCGGAAAAAGTACCATTGATAGAAGTATGATACCTTGTGCATTTTTCAAGGACGATTTTGAAAAGCTTATAAAAGAGGAAGACATTGACGCTTCCCTTTTTACTTCAAGATATAAACTTACCTCTGCCGAAGACGATACGGACGGCTCTCTTGTAAAAGAGTATCCTGCGCTTTCCGACAACAAGCTTTATATTATCGGAGAATACACGCCCGACTATGCAGTAGAAAAAATATATCACCAGCTAAAAAGCAAGGGTCTGACGCTTGAAGAGCTTAAAAAATATAACGAAAAAATAGGTGTAAAGGTTGAATATAAAGAGTTCAGACAAATTACCGTACCGGTGATATACACGCTTAACGATGACGGATTCTCGGTTAAAATTCCTTGTGAACAAATAGAAATAAGCGATTCACAGACTTTGACCGACATAAAGCTTCTCCCATTCTATGATGCAGCTTCGGCAAACGAAGAGGGATATATATTACTGCCTGATGGATGCGGCGCGCTTATAAATTTCAATAATGAACGCCTTTCTCTCAAGAGCGTTTCGATACCGATATACGGTAACGACGCAGCCATTTCCGAAACATATCGCACCGCATATGACGAACGCGCCATACTTCCTGTGTTCGGAATAAGCCGTACCGACAGAGGTAGCCTTGCAATCATTGAAAATGCAGACGCAATAGCTACAGTAAAGAGCGATATCAGCGGCAGAGTTTTCCCCTATTGCACGGTTTATCCCGATTTTAACATACGTTCCTACGAATACATAACATTAGACTCCGTCTCAAGCAAGACCGCCTACAATATTTACAGCCAAAAAGGATATGACGACGATATAACAGTGCGATATATGCTGTTTGATTCGGAGGAATGCGGATATTCGGATATGGCAGCGGCTTACAGAAACTATCTTATTAAAGGAAAAAAGCTAACAGCTAAAAAGTCGGACGGCTACCCGCTCACAATTGAATTGCTCGGTGCTTTCAAAAAAGCAAAAAGTTTCTTAGGCGTGCCTTACACCAAAACCTATGCACTCACGACTTTTGAAGACGCGGCATTATTTTTGAGCAGTCTGCGTTCCGATTCCATAAACGAAATAACCGTAAAATACAGCGGATGGTTTAACGGCGGACTAAGGCAGCAATATGCCTCTTCGGTAAAAATTCCAAAAGCCTTGGGCGGAGCAAAAGGACTTGATTCATTCAACAAAACTGTTAAAGCTCATAATGTTAAATGCTTCTTCAGTTCATATATGCAGACCGTTAATGAAAACATTTTAAACCCCAGAATAAACATTTTCAGCCAATGTGCAAAATTCATCTACAAGGATGTTGCAGCCTTAAGCTCCTTTGATCCGGCAACAATGCTTAAATCAACCGAATCAGAAGCACAGGCGGTAAAGCTCAGTCCTTCATATCTGCTGTCACCGGCACGGCTTGCCACCCATATGTCCGCATTTTCAAAGACACTTACCAAAAAATACGGAATAAGTCCTGACTATGCGGATATCGGAAATATGCTGTATTCCGATTTTTCCTCTAAGTGCTTTTCCGATCGTCAGGAAAGCCTTAATACGATACAAAACATTCTTGATACCCAAAGCGGTTTTTCGGTAAACGGCGGAGATCTGTATACCCTTAAAAACGCGGAGCATATTTTCTCACTTTCCACTTCAAGCTCAGACAAGCTGATTTATGACTGTGAGGTACCCTTTACTCAACTTGTATTGCATGGCGTAATACCGTATTCCTGCAAGGCAATAAATCTATCGGATGATCCTCAGAACGCACTTCTTAAGGCAGTTGAAACAGGCTCACAGCTCAACTACACGCTCGCCTTCAGGAATACCGACAAACTCAAAAACACCGATTTTGACGGATATTACAGCGTTTCCTACGATGTCTGGAAAGAAAGCATTTACGAAAACTATAACAAAATAGCTCCTGTCCAGAAAAAGCTTGCTTCGCTTACGATTAAATCGCACCGATACCTAAAAGCGGAGGTTACTGAAACCTTATATGAAAACGGAACCCGTGCAATAGTAAATTATTCTGACGAACCTTTCTTTACCGACGGCGTAACAGTCGCCCCGCAGTCATATGAATTTGTATAGAGGAGATGGAAAAATGAAACATCTTAAAATTAAAAGCAGACGCGCGGCAGCGGGATATGTTTTCATATCGCCGTTTATCGCCGGATTCTTATTCATCTTTCTTTATGCCCTTATAACCTCGGTTATGTTTTCCTGTTCGGATATACTGATTTCCGACAACGGTTATACCCTTAAGTTTGCGGGTATTAAGTATTTCAAGGATATTTTACTCGTACATCCCACCTATAACCGCTCCCTCGTAAACTCTCTGAAAAACACGCTTGTGAATGTGCCGCTTGTGATAATGTTCAGCTTTTTTATGGCTGTAATGCTCAATCAGAAGTTTAAAGGTCGTTCGTTTGTCAGAATGCTTTTTTTTACCCCAGTAATACTTTCCACGGGAATTCTTCAAAAGATGGACAATTTCAGTGCGCTTCAGGGCGGACTATCCGGTGCCTCAGTTGAAACCTCAATATCAGGGTTTACGGGAATATTTGATCTCGGTTCAATTCTTCTCTCGCTAAATATTGCACCTAAAGTAGTGCTTTACATCACATCGGGTGTCGAGTCGATATACCAAATTATTAATCTTTCCGGTATACAGATGCTTGTCTTTCTTATGGCATTGCAATCCATATCGCCATCGCTTTATGAGGCGTCTGCAATCGAGGGGGCTACCGCTTGGGAGAATATGTGGAAAATAACCTTTCCTATGGTATCTCCTTATATTCTTACTAATGTAGTGTATACGGTTATCGACAGCTTTACATCCTACAACAACCCGGTTATGGAAGAAATTCAAACTGTATCAAAGGGCAGTTCTCTCAACTATTCGTATCTTACGTCTATGTCGCTTGTATATTTTCTTCTTATCGCGCTGTTGCTTATTGTAGTAAGCGTAATACTCTCGAAAGCGGTGTTTTATAATGACAACAAATAAAAACAAAGCACTTTCAAAAAAAGTCACCAAAGTTTCCGTATCGGTTTTCAGGTATGTCATCGTCTTCGGGATTTCATTTTACATTGTTTATCCGCTTATATTAAAATTTCTTTATATGTTTATGGCAAAGCAGGACATTTACGATATAACCGTGGTAATGGTACCAAGGCATTTCAGTCTTGATAATCTCAAAGTTGTAATAGAGGAAATGAATTATTTTACTTCCCTTCTAAACACGCTTGTTTTTTCCTTTTTTATAGCGTTACTGCAAACATTTTTCTGCTTTGCCGTCGGTTACGGGTTTGCAAGGTTTGAATTTCCGCTTAAAAAATTTTGGTTTGCCATGGTAATGCTGACATTGCTCATACCGCCGCAGGTAATAATAGCTCCGCTTTATATGAAATTCCGCTATTTTGATTTGCTCGGATTTTTATCCGCCTTTTTGCCGCACCGCGGAGTAAATCTTATAGGCACACCGTTTCCGTTCATTTTATCATCTGTAACCTGCGTAGGATTGAGAAACGGTCTTTTCATCTTTATAATACGGCAATTTTTCCGTGGGGTTCCAAAGGAATTTGAAGAAGCCGCAAATATTGACGGTGCCGGATTTGCTTCAACATATTTCAGAATAATGCTGCCGAATGCTCGCTCTCTTGCGGTTACTGTAACCTTATTTGCCTTTGTTTGGCAGTACACCGACATATTTTATACCTCCTGGTACATGCCGAACGCAAACCTGCTTTCAGTAAAGCTCAACTCACTTGCAATAAATCTTCAGTCGCGCATGATGGCAGCTAATGTTGCTACGGTAGACAGCGCTTACACAAATCTTATAAATTCCACCGGTTCGCTGCTTGTAATACTACCTATACTGCTTATTTACTTTGTTTTACAAAGGCAGTTTACTGAAAGTATTGAAAGAAGCGGTATTGTAGGATAAAATAGAAGTAATAAATACGGTGGGAAGTGCTTAAAATGCTATCTAAGCTTAAAAATTGCATTAAGCGGATGCGTATGTCCGACTTTGTTGTGCTTATATTGCTTATATGCTTTATCTTTTTCATTTTGTTTTTTTGCTTGTTTGTAAGCTTTTACGGAAAAACCGTGGCAAAGAGCAATCTGCAATACAACCGCAACATAAGCGACATATATACCGACAAGCTCGACAATTCCCTTTCTACACTTATTAAAAGTGCTTCGTCGCTTTGCAACAACAGTGAAGTTATCGAATATGTGGAAAATCTTTCTTCAGGTACCAAGAAGCCTTCCGGCAGTCTGTTGTCCTTAGTAAATCGTTTTTTCACCCTCAATCTTGATGTATACGATCTTATAATCAGTGACGGAACAAATTACCAATCTTTTTACATAAAAGGAGCAGCGCTTGCTTCTTTCCCCTCTCTTAAGGCTAATGATATGTCTGTAAAAACCGCATATGTAAACAACAGTCCTGTTTTACTTGTTCCCATTGAAATAAAAAAAGATACTCGAAAAATAGGTTGGTGCTATATTGTAATATATCAGGATATGCTTAAAAGCGTATTTAGAGATGAAATGAGCATAGGCAATACCGAGTGTTATATCATTTCTGACAGTATGCAAATGCTTGCAAGCCCGGCGGATGTAGAAGGAAGCAAGACCTCCGTGCTGCTTTCCTCTGTAATTGAAAAGAACCGCGGCAATGAATTTACCGTTCAGATAAACGGAAAGGATTATTTTGTAAATACAAGCGCGCTCACGCTCGACGGTCTTTATTTATACTGCATTACACCGTGCAGCATAAAACTGAGCGTTATATTTACCGAGGGCTCTCACCTGCTGGTTCTTATATGCCTTGCACTGCCGTTGTTGTTTTTGATAGTGTTTATCTTTTTAAGCTCTCTCAACAAATCCATTCACAGTCTTTTAAAATTCATTGCAGACAGAAAGGGCGGACTTAAAACAGAGCGGCCGCAGTTATTTTCGTACGAGCTTAATCTTGTTATCGGAAAAATCGATGATATGATTGAAAGCATAAAGCTGTTGCAGGATGAAAACCTTAAAATACAAATACTTCACAGAGAAACGAGACTAAAAGCCCTGCAAAATCAACTTAATCCGCATTTCCTTTTTAATACTCTGAACTGTATGATAGGAATGGCAAGGGTATACCATGCGGTAGAAATAGAAAAAATGGGATTGTGTATGGCAAGAATCACACAGTATTCCCTCTCTCAAAACCTCCTTACCACCGTAAAGAGTGAGCTTGAGGTAATCGGCGATTACCTTAATATTCAGCAGACCCGCTTTCCTGACCGCTTTGTTTGCAAAATTGATGTAGACGAAAAACTACTTGACAGAAATATTTTGCGTTTTTCCTTACAACCCATAGTGGAAAATGCAATAAAGCACGGTCTTGAGCCGCTTGAGGAAGGCGGAAAACTTACAATCAGCGGCAAGCTTTCAGGAAACGATGCGGTATTTATTATAGCCGACAACGGAGTAGGCTTTGAACCGGAAGCATTTTCCGAACTAAAAAATATCCTCCGCTCTGAAAGCAGAGAACGCATTGTCAGCAGCGGTTGCGGAATAGGAATACTGAACATAAACAACAGAATAAGACTTTATTATGGTGATGATTACGCTCTTAATATCGAAAGTATAAAAAACGGCGGCACATCTGTTACCGTGCGGATGCCGTTGCAATAAAACACAGGAGTTGTTAGTATATGAAAAAGCTTATAACATTTATTTTAAGCTTTGCAATGTTGGTGCAGTCGCTTTCAGCAATGGCGACCGGCATATCCGTCTACCCTAATTTAAGTGAAAGCAGTTCAAAAACTGCGCCAAACGGTTCTTCGGCATTCTATAACTTATACTTCCCCGAAAGTGTCAGGGCCTACCAAAAACTTGAAATCACATTTGATATTAATATTTCCTATACTAATCCGTTTGACCCGCAGGAAATCTTGGTGGACGGTGTATTCACATACCCCGACGGCAGTATTTCCCGTATTCCGGCATTTTATAGGCAGGGCTTTAAGTCTAAAGACCCAAATACAACTCTTATGACCTATAATCCGAATATGTATGTCACAGACGGAACAGACGGATGGTGCGTAAGATTCAGCGGAGCACAGGAGGGACTGCACAGCTTTCATATAACGGCAACCGACAGCACAGGATACGTATACACAAGCGAAGAATACACTTTTACCGTTTCACCGGGCGACAGTAAAGGCTATGTGACGGTCTCTCCCTACAATCCGGAGTATTTTATAAACAGTGCTGATGGTTCACTTTTTTACGGCAGCGGTTCAAACCTTGCTTGGGTAAGAGAGCCTTTTACATCAGAGCCTACGCATTTAAGCTATGAGTATTTTCTCGGCAAAATGAAAGAGAATGGCTGTACCCTTACGCGTATTTGGCTTTGCCACTGGGCTTGGCTTGAATGGACTCCCGAAGCAAATGACCCTACTACCAGCGGCTATTCCGGAGTAGGTTATTACAACCAATATATTTCCTCTGCTCTTGATCATATTTTTGAACTCTGCGAAGACTACGGAATAAGACTTATATTAACTCTCGACGACAACAATGAGCATATTACCGATACAGACAGCTATGATAGCTGGAAATACAATCCATATAACGCGGAAAATGGAGGTCCTGTCGAAACTCCGGAAGATTATTATTCAAATACTCAGGTAAGGAAGCTTTATAAAAACAGGCTCCGTTATATAATAGCACGCTGGGGATATTCAGACAGCCTTATGTCGCTGAACCTTTGGAACGACGAAACAAATCCGACAGACAGCGTAATAGATTATCTTGATGAGCTTAACAGCTACACAAAAGAACTGACCGCGAACTTCCGCCCGCTGCTCTTCGGCTCCAATTATAAGTATTCAGCAAACTCCGTGCTTGATTATTCAACGCAAAGCACATCCGACGGAACCAAACCGTCTTTAACCCAAGAATGTTATTACACAGACAACACTGCATATTTCAAAAACACGCTTCGACGCACTCTATGGAAGGATTTTTTCTCTAAAGGCGCTTCCGCAATGGTGTGGAGCCATGATACTGTTGATGAAACCGACAGTTGGGATATTTTCACTTCTCTCACCCGTTTCGCCCAAAAAATTCCGCTACACCTTTATAAATACAATGACAGTTACAGCATTAAAAGTTTTGTAGACAGTTGGGATGTAGGAGGAGTAACACCAGAATTTACAGTTAAAAACGGGAAGCTCGCCTTTAAAAACACAAAAGCTGGTATTACCAGCTTTGCTGACATCAAGCTTACTGTTACCACTTTGCCTAAAAACGCAGTAGGGCTCGCCTTTGACTATGATATGCACGAAAACAAAACCGACGCTATTTTCAGAATAAGCCTTAATTCAGACAGCGGAAGCGCATATATGCCGTGGTACGGGAAAGCATATAGCTTCACCGATAACAGCGGTACAGAAAATTCATTAACTGTCAGTGGCAGCAATCAGTGGAGTTCTTGGCTTAGCATTTCCGCTGAAACATCGGGTAGCTTTACTATTCCGCTTAACTCGCTTCATTGTCCGGAAAGCGAGCTTAAAAACAATGACGTGGAAGACAAATATAAAAACAATATATTTTCTGACACAGGTTGCTTTTCATTTATTATTCAGCAGCAAAGTGTTTCACACGACGGAGTAACCGCTTATGTCGACAATATACGTTGGATATTGGAGGACGGAAGCTCTGTTTGTGCACAGGATTTCACCTCGTATAAGGCTGAAAATGCTTTATCCGCCGAATATACCGACAGCGGCACAGACTCATGGCGTGTAATAAAGGCTCGTCCTCTCGGCGATGTTGCTTGGGGCGAAAAAGCGAATGAAAACAATTTTTATATAAATGAAAATGATAACGATATGCTTTTAGAGGGTATCTCAGGACTGCTGTACGGCACTAATTCCGACAGAGTAATTTTAAAAAATGACCCGACCTTTATCATAGAAGCCAATACCGGCGGAGAAATGATAATTGAATTATCGGAAATCGGTTCAGGGACAAATACGCTATCCATATCAAGAGACGGCATTATGCTTTCAGAAACCGAATTCTCCGGCGGCAGGCGCGAGCTTAACAATGAAGAACGATATATAACCGTTTCACTTATTCCGGGGATAAACCGCATAACGCTTTCAAACAGCGGTCACGACTGGATATCCGTTTCCGGTTATTATTTTAAATTCATTTCATCAAATCCCAAAGACAGCGTGTATATAAAACGGCTTATAAATGAAAATCAGCAGCTTGCACTGATTATGAACACTAAAAGTGGCGAGGTTTACGAGAGCATTGCCGGTCAGACTTGTCAATCGGCTTTTAATGTTCAGATACCGTTTTATGAGCTTTCCGACGGCGATTACCGCCTTGAAATAAGCGATACAGCCGACGGCAAAATCATAAAAAAAGAAAACCTGACCGTAATTGGAGGTCAACTTACTGTAACGGTAGATAAATTAGATGATATGCTCGCTGTAAAGCTTACACGAATACGTCCTTTCGGCGATGCAAATTCCGACGGTTATATCGACATACGCGATCTTGTCCGTTATAAACGTTATCTTGCAGACGACCGCATTACCATCAATACAGAGCTTGCCGATGTCAATCTTGACAAAGCAATAACGTTAAGCGATCTTGTTCTTATACGCAAATATCTTATTGATGAAAATTCAATAATTCTTGGTTATTAGGAGAGAAAAATCATGGCTGAATTATGGCTTACAAACCCTCTTGAGGATATATTTCGTACTACAAAACATGAAAATCCCGGCTATTTAAGCCGGTTAAAGAACCCTGAAATCTGTATGGCGCGAAATGCAAGGGAAAGCATACAGCTTGCAGTATATGCAGGAGAATCTAAAATCATCGACGCAACCGTATCTGTTGAGCTTAAAAGCGGTTCGGCAGAAAACGAAATCACCTTTGATTGCGGAGGAGTTCGGCTCATTCCGGCATCGGGCAATTCAATTAATATCGGTACTCGCGTAAAACGTGCGTCGCTGCCGGGTGAGCTTCCCGAAGCAATCGATCCGTCGCCGATGGAAATATTTTATCGTCAAACCGGTTCTTTTTTTATTACAGCCAACACATCGCGCAATACACCGCCCGGCGTTTACGAATATAAGATTATTCTTAACTGCCGCGACGGTTACAGCTTTGAACCACTCACATTTGAACATTTACTGACAGTTAGAGTGTTTTCTGCAACACTGCCCGACCCAGGCAAGTCATCCTACAGTTATGAAAACTGGTTTAACTGCTGCGGTTATAGCCCCGAGGCGGATAACCGACGTATGGTAGAATGTAATGAGATAATCTACGGCATTAAAAACTACTCTGACGAATGGTTTACACTTATAAAAAACTATGCTTTGCAAATGAAAAAGGAGCGTATAAATGTTATAACCGTACCGATATATTCTTTGCTTTACGGTCATGTCAGAACAGATGAAAACGGTCAGTATATATTTGATTTTTCATTATTCGACAAATTTTTAGACACATTTCTTAAATACTGTGACGTAAAGTATTTTTGCGGTTTTCATCTCATAATACGCAGCACAAAGGTACCCGAAATGGAAACTAAGGCATGGGATGCAGAATCGGTTCTTGTGGCATGGTTATTTGACGAAAAAAAGGATTTTTCCAACTTTGCCTGGGCGTATATGACGGATGAAAGGGCTTGGAAGCACCTTGAAATGCTTGTTAAGGCACTGCGTAAACATCTTATTGAAAAAGGAATAGCAGATATGTGGATACAGCATATTTCCGATGAGGTCACAACAGACGAACAGCTCGCCATAGTGAAAAGGGCTTATCAGAAAATGCACGAATGGGCGCCGGAATTTAAATGTGTAGACGCGACATTGCAGGATTCTCTTGAAAAATATGGAAAAGATCTGGACATTCATGTCCCGCAGATAGACGTTCACAATCTCTATGAAGAAGCGTATACCCAAAAACTTAAAAAGGGAGAATTTGAAATATGGTCATACACAAGTCTAAAGCCTCAATTCAATTATCTTTCCCGTCTTGACGATTTCAAGCTTATTGCAACCCGTCTTATCCACTGGTACAATTTCAAATACGGAATAACCGGATATCTTCATTGGTCATGGAACCTTTGGTTTTACGGAAACTGTCCAAACGAACCATACAGGGATTGCTGCTGCGACGGTTGGCCGCTTGACGGTTGGGTTGTTTTGCCCGATAAAGAGAATCTGAGCGTCTTTGAAACAATAAGGCAACGGGAAAATTCCAGCGGTATAGAAGATTATGAAATTTTAAGGCTTGCCTCAAAAAGAAATCCCGAACGTACCCGATTGCTAACTGATATTCTTATAGACCGCGCTAATGATTTTACTCTTGATACTAACTTGTTTTTCAGGGTCAGAAATC
The DNA here is from genome assembly GCA_944384855.1 of uncultured Clostridia bacterium. GTDB lineage: Bacteria > Bacillota > Clostridia > Oscillospirales > Acutalibacteraceae > UBA737. The sequence continues at coordinate 53,896 of CALWUY010000032.1, forward strand.
AACTTTTACTGATCGCTTCTGACGAATAATAATCAATACAAGGGATAGATAAAACATGAAACAGTTAAACTACACAACATGGAAGCACGCAACTACGGTAGCAGGATGCCAATGGGGAATTCCGGAGCTTTGGTGGCATAATGAAGCCGAGGTTCGTTCATGGAACTGTGATGCTGAGGTGGATTCTCCGTCAGCACAAAGCTTCTATCTCACCGGCAGACTGCATAAGGGTTGCGAAAGCGGTGAGTTTATTCTCTCTTTTCGATGGGATAATCCTATCGAAAAGGGGTATTGGTATCGCTTGCAAATGCGTTTTGGAAACCACGAAAGCATACCTGATTTTGTATTGTATAACGGCGGCATCATTTGGAAAAAGGAAGATTACGACATTACCGAAGGAAATAATCTTTGCTTTTATTACTATGCGCACGAAGACGGTATTCCGTGTTTTGACATGATTGTAAAGCTAAGTAAAGAACGTCCGGAGTTCACCATGCTTCCTCCCCATCAGGGCGATTATGAAGGGGTTAACATGATTATGCTGAGAGCAGAGGGCGAACCGGGTGCTTTACCGGAGAGGTATTCTTATCGCTCCAATCCTATTATTCAGCGATGCAACCCCCATAAAAGCGCAAGACTTCTTTTAAACGCATATCAGTATGAGGTTAATCCAAAAATCGCCCCTCTTCCCGAGAATGCAGAAATCAGCGATATTAAGATATATGAACACACTTTATATCCCACGCGAAACAATGCCTATATTTTCTCAGCTTTAAAAATGGACGGTTTAATATATATGCCTACAAGCTATGATGAGCTGGCAGATTTTGATACCGTTATCCATGCTATGCTTGACGCTGGTTTAAAAACTCTCGTGCTTTTCCCTGTTATCGAAAAAAATATTGTCGACAGCAACCGACCAAAGGGTGAATATGCATTTTGCTATATCAGTGATTTATTAACAGGTAAAAATCATTTCTTATCATTAGAGGAAGGCTCTTTTGAAAATATCGACGAGTTCATCAATCTCGCCGTTAAGTCTACCTGTGATTGTGCAAAGGCATGGCTTGACCTTTGCCCGCAGGGAGACGTAATGTTTCTGTATCCCGAAATCACCAACTCATTAGGTGCCTATACCGGAGGCATTTCCACATCGGTTTTGAGCAATCTGCCCGGCTATTATGAAGTAGCGAAGGGCGGCACAGTAGCATATAACGCGAATTTCCGCTTTTACAAGGAACTACGCTCCCGTTTTAAAAAACAACTGTTTGGTTATGAGAATCGTTACACTTTCTATAACCATCCTGATTTCGGCGCATACAATCAGGCGGTCACTCAAAACCTATCAGTGGAAGGCTGTTTTGGTAAAAACGGCAACCGACAGAACGGAAATATCGTGCTTGCAAATACAAGAGGCAATGCACATTCCTACGGACACGATTACGGATTTGTGTTTGACGCATGGGATAGACTTTACACCTGGAATCATTGTTACAAAGGAATATATGAGGGTCTGATTTCATTCTTCTTTGAAGGATGTAAAAAATTCACCGATGAAATACCAACGGAAAATATATCCACCGGAAATGTTACAAAATGGGGCAAAGCATGGTTTGATTTTGTACGCTTTGCAAAGGTCCATCCCTCTCTCGGACAACCAATAGTAAATATCGGCATTATGAGAGGGCTCGGCGACGAATGGCAAAGACTTGCGTCAAGCACCTCGAGTTGGGAAGCAGAAACCGAAATCATATCCATGGATATGCATCGTCAAATGCTTGAATTTGCACCCACAACTCGCTGGCGTAAGGCTTTTAACGCCTATCAGCGCACCAAGCATGTCGATCCTAAAGATACATATTACAATGATTTTGAACTTCTTAATATTACTTTTTCCGATTACGGCCACCCCTTGAGAACCGATCCTGAAAAAGCATTTACCGGAACGCCCTACGGTTCTGTAGATTTTGTCGCCTGGAATACCCCTGCAAACATTTTGTCGGACTATAAAATCATAATATATATGGGCAGAGGGATTGAAACAACCAAGGAGCATATTCAACAAATGGAGGAGTATGTAAAAAACGGCGGCACCCTTGTCATTGCTGCCGGTCAACTCCGAAACGAAAAGGACAAGTTTGAAACAGAAAGCTTCTGCGGTATCGGCATTGGAGAAACCGCAAAGCTTGACAATAATCTCTTTACAGTACTTACAGGTGGTCAGGTACTTGATACTCTCTGTAATCAGATACCGTATATCGTCAAAAATGATTTCGGGCAGGGCAAAATTTATATGCTGTCCGGCGAATTTTTGACGGATTTCAGCACTGAAAAACCAAGCTTGCTTATTCGTCATCTTCTTGACCAAGTTAAAATTATTGAATTTTCTGAAAATCCGGAACACATTGAGTACTGTTTTACAAAATTCAAAAACGGGTATTTGCTTCCGTTTATTAACCATGGACGGGGCAGTTATCCGTCCGGAAACGGCGTTGATCATGGTGTATTTAAAAGCGAGATCACAGTAGACCTTGAAAAACTGGGTATTAGCGGAAAAGTCACGCTGTCAAAGCTCACAATGCCGCTTGACGGCTCCGCGCTTCCCGAAATAACTGATTATCCTTTTATTTGTGAAGATAAATTTCTTAAATTCAATTTAGAAAATGAATTTTTAAGTGAATTTATTATTGCCGTTGAAAATAATTAAAAAATATTCCTTTTTTTGCTCTCTTTCTTTTCTGATGTAATTATTCTTAAGTTGAGTAGTTCACTTCACCTATCACCATGACAAGTGGCACCTTTCACCAAGTCGGCACAATAGCCCCTTGGAGGAAGGTGTATTTTTTTGCCGTCTTATTCACATCGGATTTTTTGTAAAGCAGACTGCTCTTGCCGCCTTTAGTGCGATATAATTGCTCAGTTTTAAACAGATCGGCTTTCCGCAAATCCTGTAAGGCTCTGCGGACGGTGGACGGGGACAGCTTAAGCCTGACACTCATCAGGTGTCCCCCTGTTTACATCACTTTAAACTGACCATTGGTCATGGATTTTAATTTGTCGGAGGTTAGATATACGGCTTTTATGGTGTAAATCCTTAAAAAATGCTTTTTGAAACGGGATATTGACAAGCATTAAATAATCAGCTATAATATACTTGTTCTTAGGTTTGATTGAGTTCCCCTCTGGGGACATAGGTGTGATGAAACAGGTCGGAATTATCTCTAACGGGATAGTTCCGCCTTTTTTATTTCTGCAAAGAAAAACAAGCGAATAAATCCCAGCGGACAATTAAAGGCCGTGTCATAATTCCCACTTCGGGAAATGACGCGGTCTTTTTTGTTTATATAGAAATAAACCATTAAGAAAGGACTGATCTATTATTGGCAACTGAACCCCTTATCAAAGTCTCCTGTGTTAGTAAAGGCGAAAAAATCGGACTTACTAACTATTCGGACTTGGTTGTGTTCGACAAGGAGAAAACTATCGTTGCATTGCGTATCGGAGGTTATCCTGAAACGGTACAGGCAATGAGCGATATTATCATTACCGGATGCGACCTTGAACTGGCAGGAGCAAGAGAAACCATTGAAGTCAATACCAAAGGACAAAAGAATTATGAGCGTAGGCTTTCCCATGACGGTATTTATGCCGAAGGAATGCATTACCTCAAAGACGATGTACCGAACACTATAATGTTCGGCGAAAACGAATCCTCCGACGGCACAAAGGTCGCCGTCAAGAAAAACCTGTATTTTTTCTGTAAATCCGGAGACGAGCTGTATGCAGAGCTTGACCGTAAGCTCTCGGTACCTCTTATCCCAGAATTCAAGGAATACTTTATTTCAGAACTTATTAACCGAAAAATACTGCAGCAATTAACGGTTTATTCTCTCGAAAATAAGTTTGAAGCGTGGCACATGAATGTATCGGATGATGGAAAAGAGGTTGCAAAGGTTCTTGAAGACGGATTGAAATCGGGGGAAATAAAAATCCCCGGTACTCAGAAAAGCAATAACGCTATCTTCAACAACATAGGTACATTTACACAGTATCTCGACGCATTCGGTTCAATGGTGGCAGAGCGTATCAAAAAATGCTTTCCGCCAAGATTTAATCCTGCGGAAGAACCTGTTGCACCTGAAATCAATGAAGTAAACGACTGTGTAAAAAAGCATGCAGGATATTCTTTATTTGACGCTCAGCTCGGTGCTGCCGAAGCTTTAAAGCGACAGCTTGAAACCGATAAAATGGCGTTACTCGTTGCAGAATGCGGTGCAGGTAAAACCAAGATTGGAAGTGCGGCTCTCTACGCCTATCAGCACGGCAACCCAAAGAGAAAGGTATATAATAAAGCATTTAATGTTGTTATCTGTCCTTCTCACATAACCGGCAAATGGGTGCGGGAAATACACGAAACTATTCCAAACAGTTATGCAATGCATGTAACCACAATGGCTGATGTAGATAAGCTATACCGTTATTATCTGAACAATGATAAAACCGTGTACTGCATACTGTCAAAAGAAACTGCCCGAAACGG
>CALWUY010000033.1 GCA_944384855.1 uncultured Clostridia bacterium
TTCATTTTCAAATTGCTTAATGTATCCATATCCTCTTGACATAAAAATTCCCCCTTATGGTAGTTTTTTAATTCTACCATAAGGGGGTGGTTTTTTCTATTGTCCGTTTTTACTGGACTTGTTCAAATTTTCCGGGGACGGTTTTTTCGTAAACTCCTCTTCTATAAAAGAGAGTTGAATTCGGATTCGTTTTCTGTAAACCTGAATTCCAAGGATATATTTTCCGTTTCGTCAGGCTTTAATATTCTGAGCTTTCCCTGCTCGCGAACTGTCTTTATTCCGTCGGGATTGCAGTTGCCTGGTTCAAGCCCTAAAACATAATCTGTTTTTCCCATCATTTTCCATTCGGTAAAAGCAGGGAGAGCCGTCTTGTCATAGCTCATGACGAGACCTTTATTGATATCCTTGTTATATATGCCGACGTTCGCGGTGCCGTTTTTGACCTCAACATCGTAGTAATAACAGCGCTCGGCAAACTGCGTCTGAGGCTTTTCCATAATCAACGCGGTATCCGCATAATCCGCCGCTTCTTTGTCGCGCGGCCTGCAGCTTATGTTCGGGATTTTTACAGTGCTGTTTTCACTCAGCAGCGGATATCCCATATTGCAGTGGTAAAGGATCAAAACCGGGGTGTCAAAATCCGCTTCATTGGTAACTGAATCCTCAAGCCGTATGCTGTTTTCCGTGTAAGAGAAAAAATATCTGCGTTTAAGCGTAAGCTTTTTGCCGAAAATTACAGCGTCACGGATACATGCTTCTACCGTAAGCCCGTTTTCAGCGTCATCTATACGGTTAAGCTCTGCCGGAATATTTGAAACGGTGCCGTGCATGGGGTATTTAACGCCGCCGTCCTCACAGGGAACGCCTACATTCGACAGTCCGCAGGTAGTGCAGAAGCCGGCATTGAATGATTCGAGAAACGCTGTGCCCTCACGGTCGTAGTACGATGGAGCCACATATCCGCAGGGAGACATAAATGAATAGTTATCCCCCTTGAAAATTACCCTGGACAGATCGGCGCAGCGGTCAACCGAAATCCACGCTTCGAGTCCCAGACCGTTGCGTACATAAACAAAATGCATACCGTTTCCTTTTCCGTTTTGCAGTATGTACTGCTCCGCTCCCCTTATCTGCAAAGGGTTACCTATATAGTCTTTCATACAAACACCTCTGATTAGACAAATTTTATAATATTTGCTTATATATTTTACCATTACGCTATCCGGCTTGTCAACAAGTAAAAAAGTCGGTGAATGTCACGGTATTTTTGAGGTATTTTTTTGCTGCCGGGAGGAAAACGCTTATGAAAGAAAACGATAAACTGCTTTATAAAACCCTAAAGCAACTTTTGAATGAAGAACTGTCACAGGCAGAGGTCGAGGCGCTTAGGTCTGAGGGATTTGAAATTAAAAATCCCACAAGAAAGACTGCCGTAATGGTAGCTCTCTACAAAAAGGCTTCTTCGGGGGATCTTTCGGCTATAAAGGAGCTTCGTTCTATAGTAAGCGAAAAAACTGACGACAAGCCGCAGCAGGCTAAGGCGGTGATGATTGTTGACGACATCGCAACTTAAGATGTCGCAGATAGTAGGCGGGGGCTATGACGATTTTTGGAACTGTAAAAAACGCTACCGAGTGTTGAAGGGAGGCAAAGGCTCTAAAAAATCGGCTACGACCGCACTTAACTTCATTTTCAGGCTTATGAGAGAAAAAGACAGCAACCTGCTGGTAGTACGCCAGGTGATGAATACTCACAGGGATTCGACATTTGCCCAGCTGAAATGGGCACAGGAAAGACTCGGAGTGGCTGATCTCTGGAACAATACCGTCTCGCCTATGGAAATGGTGTACAAGCCTACCGGTCAGAAAATCTTGTTCCGCGGATTCGATGACGTTTTAAAACTGGCTTCCACTACCGTGCCGAAAGGATACCTTAATTTCGTATGGATAGAGGAAGCTTTTGAAATTTCGGATGAATCTGATTTTGATAAACTTGATCTTTCGGTACCCCGCGGAAAAGTGCCGCCGCCTCTTTACAAGCAAACTACCCTCACTTTTAACCCGTGGAGTGACGGGCACTGGCTCAAAAAAAGATTTTTTGATGTGAAGGCCGATAACGTTGCCGTATTTTCAACCAACTATCTGATAAACGAGTTTCTTGATTCGACCGACAGATTAGTATTCGAACGGATGAAAGAAACCAATCCCCGTAAATATCAAGTGGCAGGTCTTGGAAACTGGGGAATATCGGAAGGTCTGGTTTTCGAAAACTGGAACGTAGGCAGAGTAGAAATAAATGATTGTGACGAATATAAATGGAAAAATTTTTTTGGGCTGGATTACGGGTATACAAACGACCCTACCGCGTTTATAGCATTTAAGGCTAATCCCATTGATAAACAAATATATATTTTCGCGGAATTTTATAAAAAGAAAATGCTAAACTGCGATATTGCCGAGGAAATAAAAAATATGGGATTCGCCAAAGAACGTATAAGGGCCGATTGCGCCGAACCCAAATCCAATGATGATTTGAGAAGATTGGGTATTGGCAGAATAGTGCCTTCGGTCAAAGGCAGGGACAGTATTTTGAACGGCATTTCGGCTATAAACGAGTATAAAATTACAGTCTGTCCCGACTGCGTCAATACAATACGCGAGCTGTCAAGCTATGCCTATGACGACCGCCGCAACGACCGCGGACAAAGACTGCCTAAAGATACCGATAATCATTTGTGCGACGCACTCAGATACGCTTTTGAGGATGTAAAGTTCTTTCGTCCGAAAACAGCGCATTATGAAAAACCGGAAACCGCCGGAAACATAAGCGGCGCCGATTTTAACGGAGGTTGGAATTTATGATGTTGTTTATTTACTTGCTCGTTGCGGTGACATCCTTTTCGGCCGGATATTTAACGGCACTTAAAATTAAGCCGGAAATAAGTTCTGTGCGTAAAAAAGGAGATTTCGCCGCGACCGAAAAACTGAGACGGGAATATGAAAATTTTTTAAACTACGATGGCAGTGAACAACAGTAAAAGGGAGATAAAAAATGACAGAAGAAAATAAAAAATTTGAATCTGCGGCACCATCCGCAGAGGAAATACCGGCAAATGAAGACAATCAGAAAACTGATGCTCAGGACAGCCGTGAAATTACAATACCTGTTAAGTTCAATAAGGAAATCAGGCATATTCCTGCATCTAAGGCGGCAGAACTTGCCCAAAAGGGTATGAAATACGACCTGATATCAGAAGAATATAAAACACTTAAGGATATGAGCCTTAAGAACGGCAAAAGCGTAAAAGAATTTTTAGAGGACCTGAAAGTAAAAAATTATAATATGCGTGTCGACGAACTTACGGAAAAATGCGGCGGCGACCGGACTTTCGCACAGCATATAGCAAATCTCGAAAACAGCTGTGATATGAATTATAACGGCGGTTTTACTGAACTTCAGAAATATTTTCCGGATTTTAAATCCGAAGAGGACTTGCCTGAAGAAATAAGGGAAGCGGCGGAACTTAAAGGAACGCGTCTGCTTGATGAGTATTTAAGACATCTGCTTGATCAAAAGCTGAACGCACAGCAGGTGATCAGCACAAGCAAAATGGCAGAAAAAGCAAGCATCGGTTCCCAGATAAACCGTCAGGGAGCCATATCGCCTGAGGCTTCCCAGTTTCTTAAGGGACTATGGAAATAAAAAGGAGATATTATAATGGCAATCAATTCTATTGAAAATGTTACAAGATATTCAAACGAGCTCGATAAAATGTTCGCACAGAAAAGTGCGGTCGGCTTTTTTGCCGATAATGCGCTGGCGACAAAGTTTGTGGGAGCTAAAACTGTAATAATACCTGATATAGATTTTCAGGGACTCGCAGATTACGACCGCGATACCGGATTTTCACGCGGGGCTATCACAGTGTCAAACAGCTCATATACAATGTCTATGGACCGCGCGCGCTCTTTGCAGATTGACCGCGAAGATATGGATGAAAGCGGAATCGCTAACCTTGCCGGCAAAATTCTGGGAGAATATGTGCGTACAAAGGTAGTTCCCGAATGTGACGCTTATGTTCTTTCCAAGCTTGCAGGACTTGCGCTTTCCAGATCCAATACCGTTGAAGGAAACGCGTCCAAGCCTTTTGAAACACTGTGCCAGCTTATTACTCAGGTGCAGTCTGTCGTAGGTTACGACGAGGAAATCGTGGCTTTTGTGGACAGTCATATATATGCGGCTTTGCAGAACTCTTCTGAAATTTCAAAGCTTATAACGGTTTCGGATTTTAAACAGGGCGATATTAACCTTAAAGTAAAGTCTATAAACGGTGTGGCAATAATCCCCGTGGTATCCGAAAGAATGAAGACTTCTTATGTGTTCAATCCGGATAACGCAGGAGGATTTACACCGGCTGAGGCCGCAAGGGAAACTTATATGCTTGTTTGTCCTAAGACCGCCGCGCACCTCGTAAAGAAAACCGAAAATATGCGTATATTTACACCGGAACAGAACATCGATGCAGATGCATATAAGTTCGATTACCGCATTTATTACGATGTATTCGTAAAGAAAAGCGGACTTGATTCGGTTTGGGCATGGGTTTCTCCTGCAGTCACATTTACTGCTTCTGATGTAGGAGAGGGAGATCCTGCAACAATAAGCGTCACCGCTCAGAGCGAAGGAACTCTTACATACCAGTGGTACGAATGTGAAGATGAGGCCAAGAAGGGTGCAATAAAGATTGCCGGAGCCAACCAAGACGACTATACCCTTTCAGAAGATCTTGAAGCCGGAACTTATTATTTCTTTGTAAGAGTTACGGTTGACGGTATGGCTTCCACTGATTCTGAGGTATTTACGGTAACTGTTCAGTAACCTTAAAGAAACTGCCATAAATATGGCTGAATAAATTTGAAGTAAGGCTCGGCCTGTCGGGCCGGGCCTTACGGTATTCAAGGAGTAAATATTATGAAAAATACACCTGAACAGATTTTAAACGAGTATCGCAAAGGCTGCGAGTTTAAAGCTTCGATCGGTAACAAGGGTATTTATGAACAAAGCCGCATCAATGAGCGGTTCTTTATAGGCGACCAGTGGCACGGAGCCAAATGCGGCAATGAACGCCCGTTAGTGCGGCATAATGTTATAAAGCGAATAGGTGACTATAAAATTTCTCAGCTGCTGAGCAATCAGCCTAAGCTTGTGTTTTCAGCGGAAGGTATTCCTACGTCTGGAGAGACGGGCAGTATTGATACAAGTAATTTTTTTACGGGTGCCCTAAGTGAAAGCGAAATTAATTTTATTATGTCGGCTATGGGAAATTATTATGATGTGACGGCCGAAAGAGTGAAGCTGTCGGAAATCAACGAAAGAGTGCTCAGAAACGCATATATCTGCGGAACATCAGTACTTTATACCTATTGGGACAGCAGTATTGCTACAGGGGTATATGCAGATAAGGAAAAAAATCTGAGTATAAACGGAGATATTGCCTGTGAGGTCCTGAATATAGAGGATGTGGTATTCGGTGATCCGTACTGTGAAACTGTCCAGAAACAGCCTTTTGTTATCATCATGAGCAAGCAAAACAGCGATGAGGTGACAAGGGAAGCCAGAATTTACGGCGCGGATATAGAGTCTTTGAGAAATATTTCAGAACAGGCGTACGACGGTAAAATTACTGTGTTTACTAAACTGTATAAGGAATATAATACATCCGGAAGTTATACAATTAAATGTGTGAAGTCAACTGAAAACACAATAGTCAGAAAATCTTTTGATACCGGATTGCATTTGTACCCTATGTCGGTTTTTACTTGGGAAAGAAAAAGCAATTCAGTCTACGGAGAAAGTGAAATTACATATCTTATACCAAACCAAATAGCTATAAACAGAATGATTACCGCAAATGTATGGTCTGCTATGACAACAGGTATGCCTATTATGGTGGTTAACGGTGATACGGTCACGGATAAAATTACAAATGATCCCGGACAGATTATAAAAGTTTTCGGGTCAAATGAAGATGTCGCCGGAGCTGTGAGCTATGTGAGTCCTCCGAATTTTATAAAAGATTTTGATGTCAGCATAAATACTCTTATCGAGAATACACTGACTCAGAGCGGCGCCAACCAGGTGGCGTTAGGCGACAGCAGGGCAGATAACGCCACCGCTTTAATGACAATGCGCAATGCGGCTTTGATGCCTTTACAGATTGTGAGAAACCGTTATTATACATTTATGGAAGATACCGCGCGCATTTGGGCGGATTTCTGGATTTCATATTACGGCAGACGTATGCTGAAACAAAAAAGCAAAAGCGGTATAAGCTATATACCCTTTGACAGTGACAGATATAAATCACTTGCATTCTGCGCAAAAACAGATGTAGGAAATTCGCAGGAACTTACAGACAGAGAACGCGCAGACATGCTTATCAGCTTGTATGAAAAGGGTATTATCGACCGAAATCAGCTGCTTGAACGCTTGCCTGACGGTATGATACCTGATATTGAAGGGTTACTGTCGCAAAAAACAGAGGAGGAACAGCTATGAACGGATACGAAATCTGCAAAAAAGCTTTTTTAATGATGGGATTTGACAACGGAAATGATATTGTGTTTCATAATCATACTTCCGCGAGGGATTTGGAAATGATAAATCAAATAGCCTCTGATTTAAAATTAGATTGTCCAAATGGGTTGTCGGACGAAACCGGGTGGTCGGATGAAGAAACCCAGGCGGTAATTTCCGGAGTCGCTATGCTTTTAAGTTTTATCGAAGGGGAAATTGTGAAAAATCAGTGGTTCACTTCGGTTTATAATGCCAAAAGAGCAACTTTGCTTGGCAGGGTTGAAAAAATCGAGGATACACTTCCCGTGGGTGAAAGCGGTGATGTGTGATGAAATACGGCTCGCTTAAAACAAACGGTGAAAAAAGTTTAAGTATTCCGGTTTTGGATAAGGGAGTAAATTTGAACTTAAACAAATCGGATATTTCAGACGGGCAGATCTCGGAATGCGAAAATGTATGGTATAAAGACGGATTTATTGCGAGCAGACCCGGTTTATACTCCGACGTTGAAAACTTAATAGGCGACGATATGCCTTACGGCGCCGAAGGATATGAGTACGGCATTGCAGACACAGAAATATTTATCGGTGAAGAATATTTCCGTATTGCAACAGCTTCGGCTTTTGTTTCACAGTCGGTATATTTTGTATATATTTACCTTGTGGGAGCGGACAGAAGTGTTACGAATATCGGGAATGTGCAGTTTCAGAGAACTGATTCGGAAACGTTTTATATCCCGGAAAATATTACCTTCTATGCAGGAGAAAAACAAACGGGAGGCGGTATTTTTGCTCTGGTGACCCTTGTAAATATGCATGGGTTTGATGAAAGAACGTACAAAATTTACGAAATTAACGAAAATTTCTCAAGCTGGTCGGGTATTGAAGATTTTTATACACCGACAGTCTATATAAACGGCAGGGGCAACGGTTATGAGCTCGCAAATCAGCTTGATATAGCTTATACAGGTTCTCCTAAAGAGCTGGAGCCGCTCAATATGCTTGACGGAAGATTTTACGCTTATTACAGCTCAGACAGCTATTCGTCAAGTTTCAGACTGCCGTTTTCACAGATTTCAGATGAGTCTCTGTTTTGCAGAATATATCAAAACAGCGAGTCATATACCGAATGGTGTGTATATCCCGATACCGATTCCCAGACGCAGAGCTTTTGCGGGGAACAGGTGACTCTTAAAGCCGACAGGGAAAAAGGGATAATAACTTTTTATGTTGGTTCGTCGGAATTCGCAGTTCCGCAGATGAGCGGATATAAAGAAAACAACATACGTGTGTATGCGAAAAAGGAAATACCTTCTTCCTTTGAAAAAATAGTTTCTTGCAGACATACTGTCGTATTCAACTCTAAAATTATTTTTTCGGGCGGAATCAACGGCAGTGAAATTTATTTTGCAAGATATGATAATCCGCTATATTTTCCCCTTATCACCAACAATACGGCAGGCACTCCGTCAAGCAGCGTAACTGCTTTAGCCATCTTTAAAAATAAGGTTATAGCTTTTAAATCCGCAGGAATGTACAGCATAGAAATATCAGAGGGGAAAGCGCTCAACAATACTAATCTGCTTATCGACAATCCGGCCGTATTTTACGATAACGCGGACATTAAAATTTCCGCCATAAGCCATACTGACGGCTGTGAAATAAAATCTACCGTAGCAAAGCTCGGAAAATATCTTATATGGCTGACTCCCGGCGGGGACGTATGCGGATATACGGGTTCTTCGGTTGATACACTTTCAGATCCGGTAAAACCGTGCCTTTCGGAAATTGATTCGGAACAAAAATGCTGCGCCGCGGCTTTCGGCAGACATTATTTGTTGTGTTTTGGGTCAAAAGCGCTTATAATGGAAGAAAAAACTTCCGGCGACAATGCCTGGTATGTCTGGCAGTTTCCTCAGGAATGCGTAGTATCAGGATTATTTGCAGATAAAGATGTTCCGGTATTTATCTGCAAGGCAAAAGATACGGATTTGTGTTTTACCGCAGGGCTCCAGGGTAATGCCGATTATGTGGCGGCAGAGACGGAGAACGGTGTTTCGGCCGAAAGCGTTGAAATAAAATCACATTTGAAAACCAAAGATTATTCTTTGGGCAAACTTGGTAAGTCCTTCAAAATAACAGATATATATCTTAAGCTTTTTGCCGGAGGAGATACATATATAAAAGCTGAGAGTCAGTCGGGAATCTGTGGTTTTAAGATTCAAAGTACCGATGTATATTATGATAAAGAAAAAAGTGTAAGGTTTATCGCGAATCTTAAATGCAGAGAATCGTTCAATATTTGCATTGATACATTCAAGCCTTTTAAATTAGCGGACGCAGAGGTTTACTTTACAGAAATCAACGGTTAAGGGAGTGGTGTTGTGAAAAGGATGATCGTCTTAATTATATGTCTGGTTTTGCTGTTTTGCTCCTGCGGACAGACGCAGACCGAAGAAACTGAGGATGAGAAATACGTAAATATTGCAAGCTCAGGAGTCTGGATATCTTTCAGTGAAATCAACCGTATGCTTGCCTCAGATGAGGGATTTGAAACGGAACTCGGCAAAGCTGTGGAAAACTGCGCTCAGCTCGGCATAGAAAATATATATATCCATGTGCGTTCATATTGTGATTCGCTTTATCCGTCCGAGTATTTCCCGCTTATTGACGAGGCCGAAAACTGCGGTTATGACGTTTTTGAAAAGATTATTACTGCTTTTCATAAGGAGAATATAAAGGTACATGCCTGGATAAATCCGTACAGGGTACTTACCTCATCGGATGATATCGAGGATTTGAATCATGACAGTCCGGCTTATAAGTGGCTTAAGGACTCAGATCCCGACAACGATTTGAATGTCTGCTTTTACAAGGGAATATACCTGAATCCTTCACAATCCGAAGTCCGCAGACTGATTCTTGACGGTATAAAGGAAATCATAGCTTCATACGATGTTGACGGAATTCATTTTGACGATTATTTTTATCCTACGCAGACCGCTGATTTTGATAAAGCAAGCTATGATAAATACATAGCGGAAACTCAGGTGCCGCTTTCACTCGACGACTGGCGCAGAGCAAACGTAAACGCGCTTATAAGCAGTTGTTACTCAGCTATAAAATATCAGAATGAAAATATAGAGTTTTCAATAAGTCCCGCTGCGTCTTTGAGCAAAAACTATGATGAATATTATGCGGATATCAAAGAGTGGATTGAGGGCGGATATATCGATACGATAATACCTCAGCTTTATTTCGGTTTTGAATACAAAGACCCTGATTTCAGATTCGACAGCTTGCTTGAGGAATGGAAAACGGTATGCCGGGATACAGATGTCAGGCTTTTGATAGGACTTGGACCCTATAAAATCGGAACAGATGCAGAAGCTGACGGCACAGAATGGCAGACTGATACCGATATTATTGCCCGTCAGGCAGAAATGTGCTATAAAGACGGTATCGCAGAAGGATATGTATTATTTTCTTACAGTTTCGTATTTTCTGATGACGAACTCAACATAAAACAGAAGGATAATCTTTTGCGATTTATTAACAGCGCAGGTTCGGATGTGAAATAATGGAGAGTACGGTAATTGTTGCAATCATTTCCTTTTTAGGAACGCTGGTGGGTACTGCCGGAGGCATAATAACTTCCGCAAAACTTACACAGTACCGGCTGGAACAGCTTGAAAAAAAGGTAGAAGCACAGAGCAAGGCCTCAGCTGATATACCGGTTTTGGAAGAAAGGATAACCAACATAAACCGGAGGGTACATAATCTTGAAAAACGACAGACTGCGAATTTTTCTTATTTTGAAACCGGACAGTAACAAAACAGACTCAGACAATAACGTCTGAGTCTGTTTTAGTTTATTGAATTATTTTAGATTTATAAAAGCAAAGCTGTAAGCGTTTAACTGAGAAAGTGTTATTCTGTCTCCGTCAAGGACGCCACCGCAGTTTATAAATTCTGCGGCAGTGTATTTTCGGTCGAGCTCAATTACCGGCGCTGAAATTTCATCTGCGAATATATTCCAAAGACCTATTGCCATACCCTCTTCGCTTTTTTTACAGATTATATAAAGGTCCGGATTTCCCGCGCATTTTACCGGCATTTTTTTGCCTGAGAGCCATTCAATAGAATCAAAAAGCTGGCGCTGAGTATAGTAATTTCTGTATCGGCTTTCATCCGTAAAAGCAGAGTCAAAAGCATACACTAAAAATTTTTGTCCGTCAGCATTGCGGTAATGTATGGCATCGGGGTAGCGTTTTCCGTCTTTTTCAGAGTAAACCACTGCTTCAGCGCCGTCTTAAGTTCGATTTCGTATTGGGAATCTTCTCCGTAATATGTCACAACACGATCATTTTCTTTTGGGAAGTAAAGCAGATTATTTAATAATTTACCGCCTATTTTTTCGATACCTACATCAATTCCCTTTTCCATCAGGATGCGCGCCGCGCGTATGTCTAAAATCAATCCTCCCTTAAAGGCTTCATCGGTAAGATGCCGTGCGTTTTCTCCAAATGCTATGCCGACTTCCGTATTCCCGGAATATGAAGTGGGAACGCTGTTCTGGGAGAGCATCTTTGAGGCGCGCGAAAAAAACAGATCGGCAGCGTACGCGTGAGCGTTCTTTATATCTGTAAAATCTGCCTCGGTGATTTTGTTCATAGTTTCATAAACCCTTACTCCTGTTTCGGCTTTACCGTCGAAAATGCGCGATATCTCCGTGTAGACATTAGAATTCTTTATATGACGGTCTATATATCCGGTTTCGTAGCCGATATCGGAAGTGTAGTCAAGCATGTATTTATGTATTCCGTCAGTCGCTCCCGAGGCGCGCAGGGCGGTATCGAAAATTTCAAGATAACTTGCCGGAACTTTATGACGGGGACGGGGATAAACGTCTCCTTCCGAAAGTATTTCAATGTTTTTATCCTCAACCCATGCACATTCCATCCTTGAAAGTTCGATTGCGTGCTGCAGACGGCTCCAGGTTATCGGAGATGCCCAGTAAGGAGCTCCTGTGAGACGGAGAAAAGGTTTGGTTGACCCCGCGAGCAGTTTTACGATTTTTTCCGGCGTTGTGCCGTCTGTTCCCCATAACGACATGACACTGCAAAGGCCGAGACGTATCGAGGGATTTACGCTGTCTACCGCTTCGCGAAGCTTCACGGCGTAATCTTCAAGTACACTTCCTATTATTCCATACCATATTTTTCTTATATCGTTAGGTTTTCCTTCGGTTACTTCCCGGCTTAATTCTTCCCGCGTAATGTTATAACCTATCTTATCGCTTATAAGTTTTAAATGGCGGTCACAGTAACATCCTATACAGTTCATGTGTGTGGCGTAATCGTAATCGTCGTCAAGAAGTATGATGTCAGGATTGCAGGCTGCGGCACGTTTCATAAATGCGGTCATAACAGACACCGCTTTGTCGGAGGTGGGACATATAAATCCCGATTTAACTTTAAGGTTGCTGTTTATAGGAGAGTCTGCCGAACGCAGTTCTCCTCTGGAGTTTACCATAACATAATCTTTTAAATCTTCCTGTTCGAAATCTGAAAGCCAGAATGACCAGAACCAAATTCCGACTTTAATACCGTTCTCTTTGAAATACGGTATCATATTTTCAATAACGGAAAAATATTTTTCGTTTTTTTCCGGTTTTAAGGATGTTTCGGATATCGCTAAAAAAAGATAGTCGGCATTTACCTTTTTTAAAGCAGTCAAAAGTTTTTCTTTATTTAGGTTTTCTGATGCGGTAATAGGAACAGACACTTTGTACATTTCAAAATCTCCTTTTAAATTAAATATTAAGGAATATCAAAGCTACAAGTCCGCAGATTAGACCGATTATCTGGCGGGGTATAAATTTTTCTTTAAAGAAAACGACTGATATGATGAATGTAAGTATCAGCTGACATGATGAAAGGAGCGGGAAGAATACCGAAGATGCTACTGTAGCTATAATAACCATTACAAGTAAGTTGGTGGCACCGTTACATATACCGCCGGCAGCGGCAAGGCCTATACCTTTTTTTACGGATTCTAAAATCACCTTGCGTTCAAATATCAAAGAAAAAACGAGTAATACCGCAAATCCTAAAATCAACGCTAATATCATAAAATTTCCGTTTTGTGCGCCGTCAAATTTTTTGGACTGCGCATCCTGAACGACGCTGCAAAGTCCGTTTGTAAAAAACGCCAATGTAATGTATATAAGCCATTTGACTGAAAATTTGCTGTCCTTACTGTCGGATTCTCCGCGGATCAAAAATAACGAAACAAGCAGAAAAGCGATTCCGACTCCTTTCATCAGCGTCAGCGGTTCATTATTGAAAATCAGACCGTAAACAGTAGGAATTATCAGTGAATATGACATTATCAGCGAGGTAATGGCGAGAGAACCTAATTTGAGAGCTAAAACCGATGTAGCGGTAGCGGTTACATATACCGCTGCAAAGGCAATTGAATAGGGCAGGATTTCATAATTGAAACTTATGTTTGAGGTTGTAGCGATAAAAAATATAAGAGCGAAAAAAATTCTTAAAGCCCCGTAGGTGTATTCGCCTTTCGGACATTTTATATTGTATTGTTTAGTAAATATATTCTGTACTGTAAGGGTAACGACACATACAGCAATAAGCAAGGCGGACATAAAATGTTCCTTTCATATAAAGGTAATATTTTTTGATATTATACAATTTTTTATGTTACAAAACAACCTTTTATTTCGAATATTTTGAAATTAGCGAGTTCGATAATTTATTTATAAATTTACTTGACAAAGGCAATTATTATGATATAATAAATTGTACGTGCAAATCCTTGAAGAGCAGAAATTATTTGGTATTTTAAGTTCGGGTAATGCTGTCTCAGTGAAAGATCAATAAAATCGCATAAATGCGTTTTTATATTTGCGGATCAAACTGAAAAGTAAGTTTTCAGCTTAAAGTAAGTTCCGTTTCGGAAGACCTTGCCGTGTAAAAACAGGGGTCAAAAATCAAATATGCGGGTATGGTGGAATTGGCAGTTTTGAACCGAGCGCTGCCGGTGGCAGAGAAAGCGAGAGTTCAAAAGGCGCAGCGGTCGGAATTTTTCGGCGGTAGGCGAAAAAATTTCGGGAACCGCAAGAGTCACGCGGGCGCGGCTGCCCGTAAAAATCAAATATGCGGGTATGGCGGAACTGGCAGACGCGTATGATTCAGGTAACGCCACCTCGGTGTAAAACCTTAAAATCCTAATTTCCGGCGCGATTTCATCGCACATGTGAGTGCGACGAAATCGAAAAGTTGACAAAGTCAACTTCTACGATATCGCACTTTCCAACTTTTCAATTTCCGGTTTTCCTGATTTTTAAAATCTCTTGCTCCAAATAATTTTCTATATTCTTATTTTTTTATTTGAGCTTATACACGGCTTAATTGCTGTTTGTATATATTTGCGGATCAAACTGAAGAGTAAGTTTTTAACTGAAAGTAAGTTCCGCCTCGGTTGTCCTCGCCGTGTAAAATTTAGAGGTCAGAAAATTTAATATGCGGGTATGGCGGAACTGGCAGACGCGTATGATTCAGGTAACGCCACCTCGGTGTAAGGTATTAAAATTAAGAAAGTGGAGTTTCGTGATTCTGAATATCTCTTGCTACAGTTTTATTTCTTATTTAAGTTTACACTCAGCTTAATTGCTGTTTGTATATATTGCGGATTTAACTGAAAAGTAAGTTTTTAACTGAAAGTAAGTTCCGCCTCGGCAGACCTCGCCGTGTAAAAATAGGG
>CALWUY010000034.1 GCA_944384855.1 uncultured Clostridia bacterium
AAAGGTAAAAGCATAGATGATTACACAGCCGATGACATCTGTTTCTTTGCAGACAGTATTAACGGATTACCAAGGAAAATCCTCGGCTATAAAACGCCGGAAGAGCTGTTTGAGCAAGAACTTGACCGCATTTATGCCGCATAAGAGATGGGAAGTCGCCGGCTCCGATGTTGGATTTCTCCGCTCGGGCTTCGCCCTCTCTTCGCAATCCAACATCATTCTGCTACAAATCGTTACTTTTCTGTGAACTATTGCAGGTTGCTATTGCAATTTGCAAGGAAAATTCTTTAAAAAATTATTCGGCTTTTTAAAGTATGTTTATTCAAATCTCTCTTTAGTATATAAAACAGTTGTTATTCTTGCGGTAATACTGGTATTCGAAATTTTCACAATGCTGTTGTTTGGGAGTCTTTACTGGACTATGGGATTCAGAGGTGTGTTTCCGCTGATATTATTTATAAACGCCCTTATTTTTACTGTGGTGATTTATGTTTCGGTGATGCTTCAGAAGATTAAAAGCGGAGGAGAAAAAATAGCCGGCGGCGATCTGTCACATAAAATCGATACAAAATATATGTTCGGAGATTTTAAAGAATTCGCAGTAAGCCTTAATAATATTAATGAAGGCCTGCAGTCTGCGGTCAATGAAAAAATGAAGAGCGAGCGTTTTAAAACAGAGCTTATAACAAATGTCTCGCACGATATAAAAACTCCGCTCACGTCGATAATAAATTATGTCGATCTGATAAAAAAGGAGGATATTGAAAACCAGAAAGTCAGGCAGTATATAGATGTCCTGGACCGTCAGTCAGGAAGGCTTAAAAAGCTCGTAGAGGATCTGGTAGAGGCTTCGAAGGCTTCCACAGGAAATTTGGCTGTCAGTTTAAGTGAATGCGACGTAGGAGTTCTGCTTGCTCAAACGCTCGGGGAATTCGAGGATAAGCTTGCACAGTTAAAACTCACGCCTATTATGAACCTTCCCCAAAAAAGTATCAGAATAATGGCAGACGGCAGACATTTATGGAGGGTTTTTGATAATTTGATGAGCAATATCTGCAAATATGCAATGCCGGGGACAAGAGTATATATTGATGTTGAGCAAAAGGACGAAAAAGCGATAGTGATGTTTCGCAATATTTCGGCAAATGAGCTTAATATTTCCGCGCAGGAGCTAATGGAGCGTTTTGTTCGCGGTGATTCCTCACGTAATACCGAAGGCAGCGGTTTAGGACTTTCGATAGCGAAAAGCCTTGTTGAAATCCAGAACGGCAGTCTGGAATTGTCTGTTGACGGGGATTTGTTCAAGGCGTCTGTAATATTTGACATGTTGGAATAAAGGAAGAAAAAACAGTGGAAAGACGAAATATAAGACAAATCAAAACTTCATATATACCAAGACGCAGAAAGAAAACATTTAAAAGATATCAGGTAATGTTTTTAACTTTTTTAATTACGCTGATTTCGGTATTCGCAATTGTTCAGCTGATACATTTTTTAAAGTCGCCTATATATGATAACGGGTTTATACCGGCTCCTTACGGCACAAATGTTTCGGAAAAGGTTAAAAAGGCTGAAGAGACAGAGATTCCCGAATGGATAGACGTACAGCTGATACACAAGCATTCAACGGCGCGTACGGGATTCAGGCTGGCTGACATAGATAATATAGTTATTCATTATGTAGGCAACCCCGGAAGTACGGCACAGAACAACAGAGATTATTTTGACAAGAGTTCTACCGAAGTAAGTTCACATTTTGTGGTCGGACTCGACGGCGAAATAATACAGTGTGTTCCGATTTATGAAAAATCGGCGGCAAGCAATGAGCGCAACAGGGACTCAATATCGATTGAGGTATGCCATAAAGACGAGACCGGAAAGTTCAACGAAAAGACATATTCATCGCTTGTAAAACTGGTTTCCTGGCTCTGCAATGAATTTTCTCTTGACGAATCGCAGATTATAAGGCATTATGATATTACGGGAAAAGAATGCCCGAAATATTATGTTGAAAATGAAGACGAATGGGAAAAATTCAAATCAGATGTGGAAGAAATGCTTGATGAATAATAAATTAAAAAACCGTCATTTAACCGAAAAACAAAAAAAGACAGCGGCAGTTATAATATTTATTGCATTTTTGGCGTTCTGCGGGGTAGTGACATGGTTCATAGGCAGACCGATGATAAGGTTTGTTTCCGAACCCGATAAGTTCAGGCAGTGGGTACAAGGGCACGGAATACTGGGAGAACTCGCTTTCATAGGTATGATGCTGTTTCAGGTGGTAATAGCCTTTGTACCCGGAGAACCGCTTGAAATAGGGGCGGGATATGCTTTCGGAGCGATAAAGGGAACCGTACTTTGTGAAATAGGAATAACGCTCGGCAGCATAATAGTTTTCGCGCTTGTGCGCAGATTCGGAATAAGGTTCGCCGAAATATTCTTCAGTCATGAAAAAATACATTCGCTCAGGTTTTTGAAAAACAAAAAAAGAAGGAATATACTTACTTTTTTGGTCTTTTTTCTGCCGGGTACTCCTAAGGATTTGCTGACATATTTTGCAGGTCTTACAGATATCAAACTGTCTCATTTTCTGCTTATGACATCTGTAGCAAGGCTGCCGTCGGTTGTGACTTCAACAGTAGGCGGAAACGCTTTGGGCGGTGAGGATTACACATTTGCCGTGATAGTGTTCTCACTTACACTGGTTCTAAGCGGCGCCGGGCTTATGATATACAATTTTATTCAAAAAAGACGAAACAAAAAATAATTTATATTTTATTCAAAGGGGAAAATTATGCTCGAAACTAAAGATTTAACAAAAATTTACAAACCTAAAAAGGGCGTTCCGGTAACGGCGCTTAATAAAATAAGTATAAAATTCGCGGAAAAAGGAATGGTTTTTCTTCTCGGAAAATCCGGAAGCGGAAAATCGACACTGCTCAATGTACTGGGAGGACTTGACAGTTATAACGGCGGGGAAATAATTATAAAGGGAGTATCCTCAAAAGCTTTCAGCCAAAAGCATTTCGATTCATACAGAAATACCTATGTTGGTTTTATTTTTCAGGAATATAACGTAATTGATGAATTTACGGTAGGAGCAAATATAGCACTTGCAATAGAGCTTCAGGGCAGAAAAGCGGATGATAATGAGATAAACCGTATCTTAAAGGAAGTCGACCTTGAGGGCTACGGTTCAAGAAAGCCGAATGAGCTTTCGGGAGGACAGAAACAGCGTGTGGCAATAGCGCGCGCTCTGGTTAAGAACCCGAGAATAATAATGGCAGACGAACCTACCGGTGCGCTTGATTCCGCAACGGGCAGGCAGGTGCTTGACACTCTTAAAAAGCTGTCCAAAGAAAAGCTTGTGATAGTGGTATCACATGACCGTGAGTTCGCCGAAAACTATGCCGACCGCATAATCGAACTTTCAGACGGCGTAGTTATAAATGACGTAGAGCGTATTCAGGATACGGATGAAGTGCAGGAACAGCCGGCAATAACCTATAACGGCGATACTGCCGAGATTAAGCCGGGATATCATCTAACCGAACAGGACCGTATTGAAATAAATCAGTATATTGATAATCTTAAAGAGAAAAATCTGAAATTAAAATTCGGAAGCGAAGGTTCTGCCGGAAGTAAGTTCAGAAAAACGGACGAAAACGGAATAGTGTATAAGGATAAAAGTCCGTTCAAGCTTATAAAATCAAAACTACCTCTCAAAAGCGCAATAAAAATAGGTTCCGGAGGGCTAAAATATAAAAAAATCAGACTTACGGTAACTATTCTGCTTTCGTGCATAGCTTTCGGTCTGTTCGGACTTTCGGATACTTTCGGAGCATACAATCATATTGAAACCTGCACAAATTCGCTTGAGGACAGTAATGTAGAGTATATCGCCACTGCAAAATCAAAGCGTATAGGCAGCGGTATGAATACCTACTGGAGAGATTACGGATACGGATTGTCGCAGGAAGATTTAGACGAAATCGAAAAAAATACCGGTGTGGAAATGCACGGGGTATATGTTCCGGTCGAAAGCGATTTGACATTTGCAGCGAATGTAAATCCCGAAAAAGTTATGAGCGAAACCGACTATAATATTTTTAAAACTACGTTTTCGGGTTTCGCGGAAATAAACGACGATATAATAAAGAAGATGGGATTTTCTCTGCTTGCGGGTACTATTCCTGACGGCTCAAAGAATGAAATGGCGATAAGCGAATATATATTTGAGGTTTTCAAAAAGGCAGATTACATCGAATCGGGCACGAATGGTGACTCAAACGAAAGTGCTGAGCTCAAGTATACACAGATCAAACAATATTCGGATATTTTAGGAAAAACTCTGAATATTGCAGGAACTGAATATGTCATAACGGCAGTTGTAGACACTAATTTTGATCTTGAGAGGTATCTGCCGCTCACCGAGAAGAACGATCATTTGACTGACGCCGAAACGCTGGTTAATTTTGTATTGTATAATGAATTCAGTACCTCTTCGGCATATTCGTATACTAACATTATCATGACGGGAGACGGCTTTATCAAGAGGCTTATAGACGAAAGACCTCCTATGTCACGCATAACGGAAGGGTATATTTATTTTTACACAGATGAGATGGGCATAGATCCGAACTATTTGGCACGTTTTGAAGATGTTTCGGATGAAGATATTATTTGGATTGACGGACCCAAAACCGAGCTCAAGGAAAACGAAATAATCGCGACTTCGGATGCGGTTCAGATATGGGCGGAAGACTATGAGGAAACGGATTATATAAAACTTCTTAAAGATAAGAATTTTACTGTCAGTAAGGATATTTTTGCCGAAGAGAATATGGAGAACAAAGATGGCTATAAAGTTGTAGGCATAATACAGAACGACGATAAAAGCAGGCTGTTATCTACGGTAGTATGCAACGACGAACTGTATAATCAGATGACAGAGGGCAAGGATTATTATTACAGCTTTTGCGTAGGTTCGGCGCCTGACAAGCGTTCGGATCTCAAAAATATGGTGGAATACTGTTACAGTGAAGACAGTAATGTCCGGTATCAGATACAGAATTCGGTAACATTCGAGCTTGACAGTATAAACGAAGTACTGAAAGCATTTTCAAAAGTGTTTCTCTATATAGGATTGGGATTTGCGGTTTTTGCGGCTATTATGCTCGCAAACTTCATCAGTACGAGTATATCCTACAAAAAACAGGAGATCGGTATTCTGCGCGCCATAGGTTCACGCAGCAATGATGTTTTCAGGATATTTTTCAGCGAAAGCTCAATCATCGCCATGATAAATTTTGTTTTGTCGGCTATAGGGGTATTTGCCGCAACGGTATTTATAAATTATATTATTCGTGATAGATTAGGCGTATTGGTTACTGTTTTGAATTTCGGAATAAGGCAGGTTGTTTTGCTTTTTGCGGTAAGTGTTTTTGTGGCATTTTTGGCAAGCTACATTCCGGTTAAGAAAATAGCCTCAAAGCGTCCGATTGACGCAATACGGGACAGGTAAGTCGATAAGGTAAAGGAAGAGTTGGCTTATGAGTAAGCTGAATGATTTATTGAACGGCAGAAAAACAGACGATAATATTTTTCCGCTTTTTTGGCAGCACGGCGAAGAAGAGCATGTTTTGAGAAACGAAATACAAAAAATGAAAAGCGCTGATATTGCCGGATTTATTGTAGAATCAAGACCGCATCCGGATTTTTTAGGGGAACGCTGGTGGAAAGATTTAGATATAATAATAGACGAAGCCAAAAGGCAGGACATGAAGGTCTGGGTTTTTGACGATAATGCGTATCCGAGCGGTTATTCGGCAGGTTTAATTAAACAAAATAATCCGGACTTAGTAAAAAAGTATCTGCGCGAAGATCATATTGATGCCGTAGGTCCGTTAAGTGGAAGTTCGATTTTATTGAGACCGTGGTATGATGAAAATGAAACTCTTATATCTGTGGTGGCCGCCCGGAGAACTGACCTTGACCGTGAGATAGACAGTACATCTTTAATAGATATTACCGAATTTGAAAAAGACGGTGTTTTGTACTGGGATATCCCAGAAGGTGCATGGAGAATTTTTATTTTCACCTGTACCGGCAAAGGTGGAGAGGAACACACCAAAGATTATCTGAATCCGCTGCAGAAAGAGGCTGTAAAAGCTTATATAGATTATGTTTACGAGACTCATTATGAGCATTATAAAGATGAATTCGGAAAAACTTTTATGGGATTTTTTACCGATGAGCCGCGTTTCGGCAGTCTTATGTCTTACGAAGCGGTTTTAGGAAAAACAGACATGGTTATTCCTTTTAAAAACGGTTTAACAGATTTGTTATCTGAAAATCTGGGTGAGGATTTCGTTAAGTATTTACCTTTGCTGTGGTATAATAATGATGATTTAAGCGCAAAAGCAAGATATGTGTATATGGATACGGTAAGCACTTTGTTTGCCGATAATTTTCAGGCTCAGATAGGAGATTGGTGCCGTAAACACGGTGTGAAGTCAATAGGTCATGTTGTTGAGGATAACGGAGCACATGCGCGGCTCGGATATGGAGCGGGACACTTTTTCAAGGTGATGAAAGGTCAGGATTATTCGGGCTTCGATGTTGTTTATCATGTATTTCCGGAATATACAGACGGAAAGTACAATTCGCCGTTTGGATATCTGGATGCGGACTTCTTTTATTGGGGATTAGCTAAAATGGCGGTATCTGCCGCCCATATCGACCCCAAAAAAGACGGCATTACGGTGTGTGAGGTGTTCGGTGCATACGGTTGGCAAGAGGGACTTAAATTAATGAAGTGGCTGACTGATTTTATTTGCGTAAGAGGAGCAAATTTTATTATTCCGCATGCTTTTTCTCCGAAATATCCGGATTCTGACTGTCCGCCGCATTTTTATGCTCAGGGACATAATCCTCAGTGGAAAGATTTCAAAATCTGGTCTGGATATGCCAACCGTGTCTGCAGTTTGTTAAAAGGCGGAAAGCATAAAGCCGATGCTGCGGTTTTATACCATGCGGAGGCTGAATGGGCGGGAAAGGCACAGCCGTTTGAAAAAATCGTCAAGGTTTTAAATCAAAATCAAATCGACTGTGATATAATTCCGATAGGCGCTTTTTTCAATACGGATAATTTTGAGATTTTAGATGGCACTTTCCGTATAAATAACGAGCTATACCCTGCGATTATTATACCTTACAGTGAATATTTGCCGAAGATATTTATTAATAAGCTCGCAGAGCTTGCCGATAACGGCGTAACGGTTATTTTTTGTGAGGATTATCCTTCTTACGTTTTATCGGATAAGACGGAAAAGTTTTCCTGTGAAGACATATTTTCGGTTTGTGAAAAAATATATAACTGCCATACCGACAGTATTGCAGAACTGTTGAAGCAAAGAGACACGGAATGGAGCGTAAAAATACCGAAACCTGACAAGTATTTCAGGCATTACCGTTACATTGCCGAAAATATGAATATTTACTTTTTGACAAACGAAAGCAAATTTCATACCTTTGATGAAATTGTCGAATTTCCGCTTTGCGACAGTGCCGTAATTTATGATGCAATGGAAAATAAAGTATATAACGCATCTGCCGAGGTGAACAGCGGACATACTAAAATAAGGATAGTTTTGGAACCGTACCAGTCGCTGTTTGTTATTTTCGGAAGTGATATTACATCAGATACATGCCGTGTTATAAATGAAAATTTAAAAGATATTTTGGTACTTGAAGGGCCTTGGAAGATATCGAAATCCACAGCTAAAAGCTATCCTGACTTTGAACCGGACCAGAAGCTGAAAACACTCGGAAATATTTCGGCGTATGATATGTATCCTAAGTTTTCCGGAATCGTAAAATATACGACAATGTTTGTTTTAGATGAAATAAATGGGGATATTTTCCTGAATATAGGAGAAGCGTACGAAACAGTTTCCGTTAAGGTAAACGGTGTATATGCGGGTACCAGGATTGCACCTCCATATTTATTTGATATAACTTCTTATGCGGTTATAGGTAAAAACGAAATAGAAATAGAAGTCACAAATACTTTGGCAAAGGCAAAAGGGGAAAACTGGTTAGACCGGTATATGCCTCAGGAACCTTCGGGATTAATAGGACCGGTAAAAGTGCAAATTAAAAACGCAGATTTATCTGTGCGGGAAGGATAATTATTTATATCGGTTTATTGACTTCAAAACAAATATATGATAGTATTTTCACAACTTTAATTCTGTTACGGAGGCAATATTATGTTTTCTTATTCTACATTCAAGCACAATTACACAAAATCCGCTTATAACTATAAGGAAACTATATCAAATGATTACCGCGTATTTGTAAACGGCAGAGAAATTCCGGTTTACACCTGCAGGATTTCTAAATACCCTTTTAATACCATGTGGCCCGGTCATCAACGCTATCTTGATCAGAGTGAGATCGTTTCGTTTGTGAATATTGTAAGCGACGAGGAGATTAATATTGAGGTTGAGGTTAATTACGGATATGAACGCGTAATGTTGAAGCCGTATTCAAAAAATATACAGGTTTCGGATGATAACGGCAGAATAAAGTTTTCGCTTAAAGATAACGGTCAGTTTGTTTTGGAGTGTGACAGTTACCATAGATGTCTTTATATTTTTAACAGCAAACCGATTCTGTGTGATAATAAAGAGGACGTGACATACTATTTCGGTCCCGGTGTGCATTTTACAGGTAAACTTTGTCTTAAAGATAATGAAAGCGTTTATGTTGATAAGGACGCCCTGGTATACGGATGTATCTATGCGGAAAATGCGGAGAATATAAGAGTTTTTGGTAACGGCGTTTTCGATGACGGAATGGAGGAAAGGGTTTCGGTATACTGTTATGAGGAGTATACTAACGGAAATATTAAATTTTACGATTGCCGTAACATAAAGGTTGAGGGCGTACTTTTTAAAAATTCTGCGATATGGTGCGTCAATCTTTTTGGCTGTTACAATGTAGATATTGATGATATCAAGGTGTTCGGTCAGTGGAGATATAATACAGACGGTATAGATATCGTTAATTGTCAGAATATATTCGTGAAAAATTCTTTTATACATTCCTTTGACGATACGATTACAATCAAAGGAATAGACCGTTATATAAATATTGACAATAAAAATATCCACATTGACAACTGCGTGCTTTGGTGCGACTGGGGCAAGACCTGTGAAATCGGAATAGAAACCGCCTGCAGAGAATATACTGATATATCCTTTACAAACTGTGATATTTTGCGTGCGGGAAATACTGCTTGCGATATTCAGAACGGCGACTGCGCACAGGTGCATAATATAAGTTTTGAAAACATAAATGTTGAATATAATGTTTTTGATACGCCTGCCGTTTATCAGGAAAATGATGAGCAGATTTACGAAAAGGAAAACGAAATTGAAATTCCGGCTTTGATATCCGTAAGAAATCACGACTTGCGGGCAATTGAAGCTGCCTGGGATCTGGGAAAAATGGCAGAGATTGATCTCAGCGGCATTAAAGTAAGCTCAGTATTTGATGTGGTTTTTAAAAACCTCAATGTATATTATGACGAAGGTTTACCGCTTGCCGGAGGTGAACCTGATATAAAGATAATAATTGTAAAGGACCGAAAGGATGCCGAGTATGAAAATATTACAGTGGAAAATATCACTGTAAACGGAAGAAAATTTGATTTTAAAATAAAAAACAGTTAATAAATCTTGACAAATTTTAAAAAAGGTGATATACTACTAAAAAATGCGTTGAAGGAATTATTTCCTGTGTTTATTTGATTTCAGAGAGCCGGCGTTTGGTGAGAGCCGGTACGGTGATACAGGTTAAGTCTCATTCCCGAGCATAACGGCTGAAATCAGTAAGCCGTTACGGCATGCTCCGTTACCATGGCAGGAAGCTTGTTTGAGCTTTATTGAGTGACCGTATTATTACGGTAATCAGGGTGGTACCGCGAATAAACTATTCGTCCCTGAGACTGCATAGGCAGTCTCAGGGATTTTTTGTTGCTCAAGATTACTGCGGCATGATAAGTTTCCGAATATTATTTTTTTGAAAGGAAGATACAAATGAAAAAAATCAAAATCTCGGATATGACACTTTGCAGAAATACCTCTTTAAGTTTTAAAGAGCGTATCGAAATTGCAAGACTGCTTGAAAGATTAAATGTTGATTCTATAGAACTGCCGGTAATAGAAAACATAAAGTCGGATACTTTGCTTATAAGAACAATAGCATCTTTTGTAAAGGACAGCGTTTTATCTGTGTGCGGAGGATACACGCAGCAAACGGTACAGTTAGCGGCGGCTTCGCTTAACAGCGCAAAGATGGGCGAAATCAGAATAGAAATTCCGTTAAGTCCGGTCGGAATGGAATATACACTTCATAAAAAGGCTCCGGCTATAATTGAGCTTATCAAGGAATTGGTATCGTCTGCCAAGGAAAAATGCCAAAGAGTTCAGTTCTGTGCTGTTGACGCTACCCGCGCGGAGGAATCGGTTTTGTCAGAAGCAATTACGGCGGCTGTTGAAAGCGGAGCCACCTCTGTTACGGTATGCGATACCGCGGCGGAAATGCTGCCGGACGATTTTGCCGCTTTTGTCGATAAGATGATTAAGGATATACCGGCGCTCGGCAATACCGAAGTCGGAGTTTGCGTGGAAAACAAAAACGGCATGGCGTCGAGTGCCTCTATTCTCGCCGTAAAGGGAAAAGCTGATAATATAAAAACCGATGTTTCCGGCGAGACAGCAGATCTTGCGGTTATCGCCGCCATTATAAAGAACTGCGGTAATAACTGCGGCTTTGAGTGCGGCATCAAGCACACCGAAATAAGCAGAATTATTAAACAGATTACCCGTATTACCGAGCCTAACACGGCAAGTATGCCGGCGGTCAAAGCCGAAGACGAAAGCGCTATAGAACTTGACGCCAATGATGACCGTGACGCGGTAGCGGCAGTTATTGAGAGTTTGGGATATGATTTATCCGAGGATGATATATCAAAGGTTTATGACGAGTTTAAAATTATTGCGGCCAAGAAGCGAATAGGCGCAAAAGAACTGGATGCCATAGTAGCGTCCACTGCGCTGCAGGTTCCGCCTACATACAAGCTTATCAGCTATGTAATTAATAACGGAAATATTATATCTTCATCCGCACAGATCAGAATTTCCAAGCAGGATACGGAGATAGAAGGTATATGTATAGGAGACGGACCGGTAGACGCTGCGTTCAGGGCTATCGAGCAGATTATAGGAAGACATTATGAGCTTGACGATTTTCAGATTCATACCGTCACAGAAGGACGTGACTCGATGGGATCTGCCCTTGTAAAATTAAGGGAAAACGGAAAGCTTTATTCGGGAACAGGTATTTCGACTGATATATTGGGCGCAAGCATACGGGCTTATATAAACGCCCTCAACAAAATAGCCTACGAGGAGGAGAATTGATATGAAACTTTCATTTTCAACCAAAGGCTGGCATGACAGCACTTTTGAGCAATTTTGCAATATAGCCTTGGATCTGAAGTTTCAGGGAATAGAACTTCATAATATCCATAACAGACTTTTTACTGATAAAGACGGCGCTTTTCACGATTATACTGCCGCCGCCACAATGAGAAAACTTTATGAAATGAAGCTGAGCATTCCGTGCATAGATTCAATATGCGACTGCGGCGACAAGGAACGGTACGAGGACTGTCTCAAAGAGATTAAAGAATGCATGGCTATCGCTTGTAATCTCAAAATACCGGCCGTAAGGATAAGAGCTATCGGAACGGGAGATACCGCAGAAGCTTTTGAAAATGCCGAAAAAATCATCAGGGCGGTTCTCCCCGACGCCGAACAGCAGGGCATAGTTCTTCTTGCGGAGACTTCGGGCATATTCTGTGATACCTCAAAATTGCTTGAATTGCTTAATACCTTTGCCTGCGACAATCTGGCGGCATTGTGGGACATGTTTTCAACGTATTTCATCGGTAAGGAAGATCCCGAGACTACAATCAAAAATTTGGGAGCATACGTAAGGCATGTTCATATTAAGGACGCTCAGGCAAACGGCAGCGGAAATGAATTCTGCCTTATGGGTGAGGGCGAAATGCCGGTAGAAGAAATGATGCTGGCGCTGCGTTCGGTAAATTACGATGGATTTATATCGCTTGAATGGAATCCGGAATGGTGTGTGGAACTTGACGATATAGAAGTGATATTCTCGCAGTTTGTAAACTATATGAAGCAGTACGGAGATACTTCCAAAAATGAACCGGCGCTTTATTACAACCGCGCTCATACCGGTAAATATGTCTGGGAAAAAGACAGGCTTATTGACTGCACGTTCTCAGATGTCTTAGACCGTATGGTAGAGGAATTTCCGGATCAGTACGCTTTTAAATATACTACGCTCGACTACACGAGGACTTACAGCGAATTCCGCGATGATGTGGATACTTTTGCCCGTTCACTTATTGCTTTGGGCGTCAAGCCGGGAACGCATGTAGCGGTATGGGCGGCAAATATACCTCAGTGGTATATAGCTTTCTGGGCAACGGTAAAGATAGGAGCCGTACTGGTTACAGTAAATACTGCTTATAAGATTCATGAAATCGAATATCTGCTCAGGCAGTCGGATACGCATACGCTGATAATGTCCGAAGGTGCAAAGGACATTGCTTACGGCGAAATCGTAGCCGAGCTTTGTCCTGAACTGGCGTCTTTGAAACCCGGAAAACCTTTGCACGCAAAACGTCTTCCGTTCCTTCGCAACTGTATAACCGTCGGTTTCAGGCAGGCAGGATGTCTTACCTGGAAAGACGCTGTTGACAGGGCAGACAGGGTGCCTGTAAGCGAAGTGTACAGACTTGCTGCCCAGGTTGACAAGGATGATGTCTGCAATATGCAGTACACGTCCGGAACTACAGGATTTCCTAAAGGTGTTATGCTGACACATTACAATGTAGTCAACAACGGCAAATATATAGGAGATCACATGGAGCTTTCCACAGCGGACAGAATGATGATACAGGTGCCTATGTTCCACTGTTTCGGAATGGTACTTTCCATGACAGCGTCAATGACTCACGGAACCACAATGTACCCGATGCCGTACTTTTCGCCGAAATCTTCGCTTGCGTGTGTTCATAACGAGCATATTACGGCGTTTAACGGCGTGCCGACTATGTTTATTGCAATGATGCAGCATGCCGACTTTGCAAAGACAGACTTCTCTTATATGAGAGTAGGCATTATGGCCGGTTCAAACTGTCCCGCGGAGCTTATGAAAAAGGCTACGGAAGTTATGAATATGAAGGAAATAGTATCTGTTTACGGACAGACTGAGGCAAGTCCCGGATGTACGATGAGCAGTTATTATGACTCAATAGAGGTCAGAACAGAGACGGTAGGCAGCGCTTTCGCAAACGTAGAATGCAAGATAGTGGATCCTGAGACGGGACTTGACTGTCCGGACGGGGTAAACGGCGAGTTTGTGGCGCGAGGATATAATATTATGAAGGGCTATTACAAAATGCCCAAGGCTACAGCCGAAACCATAGATGAAAACGGCTGGCTGCACACGGGAGATCTTGCCTGCCGCGACGCTGACGGCAATTACCGTATCACCGGACGTCTTAAGGATATGATAATCAGAGGCGGAGAAAATATTTATCCTAAAGAGATAGAGGAATTTATTTACACCTGTCCGAAGGTACGCGATGTTCAGGTAATAGGTGTTCCGGATAAACAGTACGGTGAAGAGATAATGGCCTGCATTATTCTTAAAAAAGGCGAAGAAATGACCGAAGAGGAAATGAAGTCATATATTGCTTCTCACATGGCGCGCCATAAAGTACCGCGTTATATTGATTTTGTCGACAGCTTCCCGATGAACGCGGCAGGAAAAATTCTTAAATACAAAATGCGGGAAGACGCCGCAGAAAAGTTAGGGCTGAACAAGGACTGAAATGATAAACGGAATATATGCGATTGACGCACATTGCCATATTTATCCTGAAAAAATAGCCGAGCGGGCGGTAGCCGGAACAGACAATTTTTACGGACTTCATTCAGATTATAACGGCACGGCGGATAACCTTATAGCAAGAGGTACCGAAGCGGGAATAGATCATTTTATAGTTCAGTCGGTGGCAACCACGCCAAAGCAGGTAAAAAGCATAAACGAATTTATCGCGGACAGCGTAAGAAAGTCGAACGGAAAGTTTACGGGACTTGGTACTTTGCACCCTGACAGCGATGATATAAAAGGTGATATCGATCATCTTACGGAATTGGGATTGAAAGGCGTAAAGCTTCATCCGGATATACAGGCGTTCAAGATTGACGATTACCGCTGTCTGAAAATTTATGAGCAGTGTGAAGAAAGAAAGCTTCCCATACTTATGCATACCGGAGATTACAGATACGATTTTTCAAATCCTAACCGAATGAGACCCATACTTCAGATTTATACCTCGCTTACGGTAGTAGGGGCGCATTTGGGAGGATGGTCGGTATGGGATGATGCCTGTGAAAAATTAGCGGGTTTCGATAATTTTTATGTTGACTGTTCTTCAAGCTTTAAGTTTATGGAAAAGCAGAAAGCAAGGGAGATAATCCGCAGGTACGGCGCGGACAGAGTGCTTTTTGGAACCGATTATCCTATGTGGTCTTACAAGGACGAAATAGAATATTTACTTTCTTTGGAACTTGACGAAAACGAAATAATGTGTATACTTAATAGTAACGCAAAAAAAATATTCGGAGTTGATAATGATGAAAGATTACAAGATAGCAACTAAGTGCGTACAGGGCGGTTATACACCTGGCAACGGAGAACCCAGGCAGATACCGATCATTCAAAGCACCACATTCAAGTATAATACAAGCGAGGATATGGGAAAGCTTTTTGATCTGGAGGCAAGCGGATATTTTTATACGCGTTTGCAGAATCCGACTAATGATATGGTGGCGGCAAAGATATGTGAACTGGAAGGCGGCACTGCGGCTATGCTTACTTCTTCCGGGCAGGCGGCTTCTTTCTATTCAGTGTTCAATATAGCTTCCTGCGGAGATCATGTTGTATGTTCATCGGCGATATACGGAGGCACATATAACCTTTTTGCAGTAACGATGAAGAGAATGGGCATTGAGTTTACTTTTGTCGCCCCGGACTGTTCGGATGACGAACTTAACGCGGCATTCAGGGACAACACAAAAGCGGTATTCGGAGAGACGATAGCCAATCCGGCGCTTGCGGTGCTTGATATAGAAAGATTTGCCAAAGCGGCTCATTCACACGGAGTGCCGCTTATAATAGACAATACCTTCGCTACGCCTGTAAACTGCCGTCCGTTTGAATGGGGAGCGGATATAGTAACCCATTCCACGACAAAGTATATAGACGGTCACGGTGCGAGCGTAGGAGGATGCATAGTAGATTCCGGCAAATTTGACTGGACCCGATATCCCGAAAAATTCCCGGGGTTATGTACTCCCGATGAAAGCTATCACGGAGTGGTTTATACTGAGCGTTTCGGACTCGGGGGAGCGTTTATAACAAAAGCTACCGCACAGCTGATGAGAGATTTCGGTTCCATTCAGTCTCCGCAAAATGCTTTTTTGATAAACTTAGGACTTGAAAGCCTGCATTTGAGAATTAAGAAGCATTGTGAGAACGGTTTGGCAGTAGCTGAGTTTTTACAGTCAGATAACAGGATTTCCTGGGTGACTTACCCGGGCTTAAAGGGTGACAAATACTATGAATTAGCGCAGAAGTATCTGCCTAACGGAAGCTGCGGAGTGGTAAGCTTCGGAGTAAAAGGAGGCAGAAAAGGCGCTGAGGCGTTTATGAAAAATCTCAAAATTGCGGCTGTTGAGACCCATGTTGCAGATGCCCGCAGCTGTTGTTTGCATCCGGCAAACGCAACCCACAGACAAATGAACGACCAAGAGCTTGCCGCGTGCGGAATTTCTCCGGACCTGATACGTTTTTCCTGCGGCATAGAAGATGCCGAAGATTTGATAGCCGATATCAGGCAGGCGCTTGACGCGGCTCAGATTTAAAATCGGCTTAAAATCCCCTTTACAAAAAGGGGATTTTGGTTTATTATAGAGTATATTATTTAAGAAAAGGTAGAAACACAAATGCCTATAAAAATTCCAAACGATTTGCCGGCGGTAAAAACACTTAACAATGAAAACATATTTGTAATGACCGAAACCAGGGCTATTACGCAGGATATACGTCCGCTTAAGATTTTACTGCTGAATTTAATGCCTAAAAAGATTGAAACCGAAACACAGCTGTCGCGTTTGCTGGGGAATTCACCTCTGCAGGTTGACCTGGAACTTATTCATACCAAGAGTCATAAATCTAAAAATACTTCGGCAGAGCATCTGCTGGCTTTTTACAAGACTTTTGACGATATAAAGGACAGATCTTTTGACGGAATGATAATTACCGGCGCTCCGGTGGAACATTTAGAGTTCGAGCAGGTAGAATACTGGGAAGAGCTTTGTGAGATAATGGAATGGACAAAGACTCATGTTCACAGTACGTTTCATATCTGCTGGGGAGCACAGGCAGGTTTATATTATCATTACGGTATAAAAAAGTATCCGCTTGAGAAAAAGCTTTTCGGAGTGTTTCCGCATACCGTGGATTATAAAAAGTCCATTTTGTTCCGGGGATTTGACGATGTATTCATGGTGCCCCAGTCACGGCATACCACAGTAAGGACAGAGGATATCAAAACTGTAAAGGATTTGCGTATTTTGGCTTCTTCGCGGGAGGGCGGAGTTTACGCGGTCACAACCAAAGGAGGCAGGCAGATTTTCATCACAGGGCATTCGGAATATGACAGTGATACGCTGGCCAATGAGTATTTCAGGGATTTAAAGGAAGGAAAGCCAATTGACATGCCTGTAAACTATTTTCCCCAAAATGACGTAAAAAAGCAACCGGTAGTAACCTGGAGGTCACATGCGAATCTTCTCTATTCCAACTGGCTGAACTACTTTGTTTACCAGACCACACCTTATGACATCAATAAAATAAAATAAAAAAACACCGTACTTTCCAAAGTGCGGTGTTTTTTGCAAATCACAATATTTGGCTGAAAATTTCCCGATAATATGCTAATATTGGCTTGAAAAAATATTTGTATAATTATATAATATCTACATAAAACAGTAGGTCTGATTATCATTTTTAATATTATTTAACAAATGAGGTGCGGAATATGATAAAAGTTACTGTATATAATGAGTTTATTCATGAAAGAGAAGATGAAAACACAAGGTCAGTCTATCCTGACGGTATACATAATGCTATTAAGAGTGCGGTTGAATCTGACGAGATTACGGTAAAAACTATCACTCTGGACGATGTAAAGAACGGTTTGGACCGGCAGCTGCTTGATGATACGGATGTGTTTATCTGGTGGGGACATATGGCTCATGATCTGGTGCCTGACGAAGTGGCCGAAGCGGTACATCAGGCGGTATTGAAAGGTATGGGTATAATATTCCTTCATTCAGGTCATCATTCAAAGCCTTTCAAGCTATTGATGGGAACACCCTGCAATCTTACCTGGCGCGAGGACGGCGACAGAGAACTTGTCTGGGTATGCAATCCCGCTCACCCCATAGCCAAAGGTATAGGAAGGTTTATAAAACTTGATCATGAGGAAACCTACGGTGAACCGTTTTCAATTCCCGAGCCTGATGAGCTTGTATTTATAGGCTCTTTTGAGGGAGGAGAGGTATTCAGGGCAGGCTGCTGTTACAGGCGCGGCAACGGAAAAGTATTTTATTTCCAGCCCGGTCATGAAACATTTCCCACATTTAAAAATCCTGAAATTATAACGGTTATAAAGAACGCTGTTCATTGGGCAAACCCGGATTACAGAGTCAAAGAGCTCGAATGTCCTAACGTAAAAAAACCCTTGGAGTGATAATTTTGAAAAAAGTTGCAGTTATAGGATACGGCGGTCAGGGAGCATGGCACTGTACGCAAGTATTAAAAAGTGATGTAGTAAGCCTTAAAGGCGTGTATGACATAAAGGAAAACCGCAGGGAAGCGGCAAAGGCGAACGGTATATTTGTATATGAAAACAATGAGGCGATTTTTGCCGACGGTGATGTGGATATAGTGGTTGTAGCTACACCGAATGACGTTCACGAGGAATTAGTGGTAAATGCGCTTAAAAGCGGCAAAAATGTTATCTGTGAAAAGCCCGTGGCGCTTTCGGTAGAATCGTTTGACCGGATGGTGCAGGCGGCGGAAAAGGCCGGGAAAGTGCTGTCGGTTCATCAGAACAGGCGTTGGGACGTAGATTTTCTGGGTGTAAAAAAGGTTATTTCAAGCGGTGAAATCGGCGATGTTATAAGGATAGAATCGCGTATCCACGGTTCGCGCGGAATACCGAGCGACTGGCGCTGTGAAAAGGAACACGGCGGAGGAATGATTCTTGACTGGGGAGTACACCTTATAGATCAGATGCTTCAGCTGATAACAGATAAAGTAACAAAAGTTTACTGTATGAATACACATATCACAAACTCGCAGGTGGATGACGGTTTTCGTTTGGAGCTGGGATTTGAGAGCGGCAAAACTGCTTTGGTTGAGGTAGGTACATACAATTTTTTGCCGCTGCCCCGTTTTTACATGCAGTGTAAAGATGGGAGTCTCTGTTTGGAGGACTGGCAGAAAAAGGCGCATGTGGCAAAGCTTACCGCGTGGATAGAAAAGGATGTTACTCCGGTACAGAATGCCGCAGGGATCACAAAGACAATGGCGCCGAGAGATAATTTGACGCTTGATGAATATTATACCGAAATTCCCAAAAGCGATGTTCACGATTTTTACCGCAATTTTGTTCTGGCTTCAGACGGAAAAGCGGAGCAGTTAATAAAAAACAGTGAAGTCAGAAGGGTACTGAGGGTCATGACCGCCTGCTTTGAGTCGGATGAAAAAGGCGCGGTATTAAAGGTGGATATATGATAAAATTCGCGACAGTGGGCAGAGGTCCTATTGTTGACTGCTTCATAGAAGGAGCAAAGCTGACAGGTAAATTCTGTTTAGAGGCGGTTTATTCGAGAAACCGAGAAACCGGAGAAGAATTTGCAAAGAAGCATAACTGCGGCAGGGTATATACGGATTTGAAAGATTTGGCCGGTGATCCCGATATACAGGCGGTGTACATTGCGTCTCCGAATATATGCCATGCAAAGCAAAGCGATATCTTGCTTAAAGGCGGAAAGCATATAATATGCGAGAAACCTATAGCGGTAAGCGCGGCTGAATATGCAAAAGTAAAAAGTACAGCCGACAGTTTAAATCTGATTTACATGGAAGCGATAATTCCGAGATATGTTGAAAATCATGATGCTGTTTTGGAGGCGGTAGGGAAGATAGGAAACATCACGGTTGCGAAAATAGATTACTGTCAGCTTACGAGCCGGTATGAAAGGCTGAAAAGAGGAGAAAAGGTAAATATTTTTGATATGTCGCTGGCGGCGGGGGCGCTTATGGATATAGGAGTTTACTGTGTTTATGCGGCGGTGGATCTGCTCGGAATGCCGAAATCGGTAAAAGCGTCGGCGTCGTTCCTTTCCGATGGAGCCGACAGCGCAGGCGCTGCTGTATTCGGATACGATAATTTCACTGCATCCGTAACTTACAGCAAAGTAGGACAGAGTATGGCACCCTGTGAGATAATAGGCGACGAAGGTTCTGTAATAATAGAAAAAATAGGACTTTATCAGGGAGCGTATCTTTTGAAAAACGGAGAAAAAACGGCGCTTTTCAAAGAACACAGAAAAGAGGAACTTATGGGTATGGAGGCGGAGGCATTCGCGGACTTTATAAACGGCAGACGAATGAACGTGTATAAAGACGCGGGCGAGCTTTGCCTCAAAGCACACAAGTGCATGGACATAATCAAGCGGAAAGCTGATATAAAATACACATACAAGGAGGAAAATATATGAAACTGGGAATAGTTTCGGCTATTTATGACGGCTTTAGTTTTGAGGAGATGATAGACAGCGCGGCGGAAAATGGTTATGAATGTGTCGAGGTTGCCTGCTGGCCGCAGGGCAAGGCAGAACGCAGGTATGCCGGTGTTTCGCACATTGATGTCGAAAACACTTCCGAAGAATACATAGCTTATGTGAAGGATTACTGCAACTCTAAGGGTATAGAGATTTCCTCACTTGCGTTTTATCCGAATACAATGGACGGAGATCTTACAAAAAGGCAGGCAAACATAGAACATCTTAAAAAGGTAATAAATATGAGCTCGCTTATGGGTGTTAACATGGTAACCACATTCATAGGAAGAGACCAAACCAAGACGGCAGAGGAAAATCTTGAAATATTTAAGGAAATATGGCCGGATATTATAAAATTCGCCGAACAGAAGAAGGTGAAGATAGCTATTGAAAACTGCCCGATGCTGTTCGGAAAAGATCAGTGGCCCGGGGGACAGAATTTATTCACGTCTCCGAAGCTTTGGCGGCAGATGTTTAATATAATCGACAGCGATTATTTCGGAATAAACTATGATCCGAGTCATTTTATATGGCAGCAGATGGATTATATAAAGCCGATCTATGAGTTCAAGGATAAAATATTCCATATTCATTTCAAAGATATAAAGGTTTATAAAGACAGACTTGACGACGCCGGTATTATGGCATATCCGCTTGATTATATGAGTCCGAAGCTTGTAGGTCTCGGCGATGTGGACTGGGGCAAATATGTTTCCGCGCTTACTGATATAGGGTTTGACGGATACGCCTGTGTAGAGGTCGAAGACAAAGCTTTTGAGGGTACAAAGGAAAAAATACTTGATTCTGTAACTTTAAGCTACCGTTATATGCGGCAGTTTGTAATTTAAAAAATTTGGAGGCAAAAGTAATGACAGACAATATTTTAGATGCATTTAAAGAAAATCACGACAATAAGGAAATCGATGTTTCCAAGAAAATTAAGATAGGAATTATCGGTACGGGCTGGATAGCGGACGCGCATATTGACGCTTACAAGAGCATGGAAGACGTAGAGGTTGTAGCGCTTGCAGACCTGGTAGACGGCAAGGCAGAGGCCTTTGCGAAAAAGCACGGGCTTGAAAATGCGCGGATATATTTAAGCGATGAGGAACTTTTGGCGGGTGAAAAAGAGCTTGACGGTGTAAGTATATGCACATACAACTGTCAGCACGCTCCATGCGCCATACATGCGCTTGAGGCAGGCGTCAACGTAATGCTGGAGAAGCCGTTTACGGTTACTCTTGATGAAGCCGTTGAGGTTATGAGAGCTGAAAAGAAGAGCGGAAAAATACTCACAATAGGTTTTCAGCCGCGTATGAGTGAAAATATGCAGATGATCAAGAAGATTGTTGAGTCCGGCGAATTAGGAAAGATATATTATCTGCAGGCCGGCGGCGGCAGAAGAAGAGGTATACCTACGCCTTTCGGCACAAGCTTTATTGCCAAAGAAACCGGCGGTATAGGAGCTATGGGGGATATAGGTTGCTATTCGCTCGATATGCTGCTGGGAGCTATAGGATATCCAAAACCGCTTACCTGCACCGGGTATACTTCGGACTTTTTCGGCAAGGATCCGAGTTATTATCCGGGCCATCCTGAGTACGCCGAAAAATTCGGAGTTGATGATTTTGCCGCTGCGTTTGTAAGACTTGAGGGCGGAATAATTCTCGACTTCAGAATTTCGTGGGCTATGAATATGGATACCGCGGGAGACGCGCTTATCTTAGGAACAAAGGGCGGACTCCGCATTCCGTCGACAGAATGCTGGAACGGAGAATTTGACAAACCGATGACGGTTTACAAAACCGTAGGCGGAAAAGATATCGAATATAAAGTGCCTTACGAACCTTGCGGAGATCTGTTTAAAAAGAAGATACGTTCTTTTGTTGATTCTATCAAGGAAAACGGTAAACCCACCGTGCCTTCGAGTGAAATAATTTATAACCAGGCTATCATTGACGGCATAGTACGTTCTGCTAAGCTCGGCCGTGAAATCGAGGTAGAAATTCCTGAGATTTAACAGAGGTGTAAAAAATGGACATAGGTATTCAATTATATTCTGTTCGAGACGGCATGGAAACCGATTTTGAGGGTACTTTGAAGAAAATAAGCGAACTCGGTTATACAAGCGTTGAATTCGCGGGTTTTTACGGCAAAACCGCTGACGAAGTAAACCGCCTGCTTGAACAGTATAATTTAAAGCTCAGCGGCACACATTCCTCTTTTGACGATCTTCTTAACAACTATGAGGAAACGGTTGCATATCATAAAGCGATAGGAAATAAGAATTATATAATTCCGGGATACGATTTGTGGTCACAGGGGAAACTGGACAGGTTCGTTGAGCAGATAAACCCGATTTGCGAAAGGCTCGCCAAAGACGGAATAACATTGGGATTTCACAATCACAATAAAGAATTCGAGGTGCTTGAGAACGGAGAAGTGGTTTACGAGCAGCTGATTTACCGTACGAATCTCAGATTAGAGATAGATACATACTGGGCTTTTGTCGGGATGAAAAATCCATTGGGACTGCTTGACAGGCTTGCGGACAGGGTGAATTTCGTACACGTCAAAGACGGTATGGCTGACGGAAGCGGCAAGCCTTTAGGCATGGGAGAAGCGCCTGTAGCTGAAATTGTAAAGAAGGCGCAGGCTATGGGAATACCCATGGTTGTGGAAAGTGAAACCTGCAATCCTACAGGACTTGCGGAAGCCGAAATCTGTATAAATTATCTTAAGACATTATAATTTCTTTTTACGGGGTGACTCAGATGAATTTTAAAATTGCTTTGCAGCTTTATTCGGTAAGAGACGATATGGCAGCCGATTTTGAAGGGACTGTAAAGAAGGTAAAGGAATTAGGGTATGACGGCGTTGAGTTTGCCGGTCTTTACGGCAAGACGGCAGAAGAGGTAAAGGAAATCTGTCAAAAATATCAAATCATTCCTGTTTCCGCCCATGTTCCGTTTATCGATATGATTGAAAATCCCGAGCTTCTTAAAGACTATGCCGAGATCGGATGCAAATATGTGGTAATACCTTATATTACGGAAGAATATCAGCCGGGAAACGAAAAATTTCCTGAGGTCATAAGCGGCGCCAAGATGTTAGGCAAAAAGGCTAAAGAGTTAGGAATGAAGCTGGGGTATCATAACCATGATTTTGAGTTCAGAAAGATTGACGGCGAATACGCGCTGGATATTCTGTACAAAGAAGTATCCGCCGATTTGCTTGATACCGAGCTTGACACCTGCTGGGTAAACGTAGGCGGTGAAGACCCTGTAAAATATATTGAAAAGTACAGAGGCAGAGTCAATATTCTTCACCTTAAGGATTTTTCCGGCGGAAAAAGCGAAAATATGTATGCGCTTATAGGGATAGACGAGAACGAAAAGAAGGATACCGGCGGCAAATTCGAGTTTCGTCCGCTGGGCATGGGAGTTCAGAATTTTCCGGCGATTTTAAGCGCTGCGGCAAAATGCGGTACCGAGTGGATAGTGGTTGAGCAGGATAATCCGTCGATGTCGCTTACGGCAATGGAGTGCGCTGAAGAATCCTTAAAATATTTAAAAACTGTTCTTTAATAAAAAACATCCGCTTTCCTGAAACGAAAGCGGATGTTTTAATATAATTCTAAATCATCAACTGTTTTGCGGCTTTCACACAGCAACAAAAAAATTCATAATATATTACGAAAGAAATATTAAAGTTGTGATTATTTTTTGCAAGTAAGGGCAAAAATAATATTACAGTTTAATTTGAGAGTGTGAAACAGTAATGAATATAAAACGCGGTGAAATTTATTACGCTGATTTAAGTCCGGTAGTCGGTTCGGAGCAAGGAGGAGTAAGACCTGTACTTATAATCCAGAACGATGTGGGAAACCGTTACAGTCCTACGGTAATAGCGGCTGCTATTACGAGCCAGAGAGACAAAACCAAACTTCCGACTCATATTTCAGTAGAAGCAAATGACTGTGGTCTTGCAAAGGATTCAATAGTGCTTTTAGAACAGGTCAGAACTATTGACAAGCAGCGGCTGAAAGAAAAAATGGGCACTTTAGACGGTGCGTCTATGGGAATGGTAGATAAGGCGCTCAGTGTAAGTTTCGGTTTAGGATAAAAATCCAGCGATATAACCATAAAGCAGTCTGCGGTTGTGATTGGTTTTTCGTTTTTCAGGTACTGTTTTTAGTATACCGGGAATTCGTATCCCCGAAACAATTATGCGGACATTATAAACAACTGTGATTTAAGATAAGTAAAAGTTTAAGCGCGGACACAGTCCGCGCTTTGCTTTACGGTATGTTTAGTATAGTTTCGGGAAGTGTAAACTATCATGAAAATTAATTGTCAGCAATAACGGACTTCCGTTGCAGGCATTTCAAAAATAAACTGAAATGAATAAAGCAATTATAAAAATTTGTAATAATAACTATTGATTTTTGGGAATAACAGTTGTACAATCCTATAAGGAAAGTAAAAAGCAGAGGTTTTATATATGCAGATTCTTATGTGGTTATCGGTATCGTTGTTTGCCGGATTAATGTTATCGCGTCTTGCCAAACTTGTGAAGCTCCCTGCGGTCACAGCTTATCTTGTGGCCGGTATTTTTATCGGACCGTATTTTTTGGGAGCTTTAGGGGTAGAAGGCTTGGGATTTACCAACTTCGCAGAAATTAAATCTCTGGATTTGATTTCCGATGTGGCTTTGGGATTTATTGCATTTTCAATCGGAAATGAGTTCAGGCTTTCACAGTTGAAAAAAATCGGCAGGCAGGCTACTGTAATAGGAATAATACAGGCGGTTTTTACTACGGTTCTGGTAGATGCTGCGCTTATAGGTCTTCACTTTATTATTCCCGACAAACTTCCGCTTCCGGCGGCTGTGATTTTAGGCGCTGTGGCCGCTGCGACCGCTCCTGCGGCAACACTGATGGTTGTACGGCAATATAAGGCAAAGGGACCGCTTACCGACATACTTCTGCCGATAGTCGCTTTGGATGATGCTGTAGGACTTGTGCTGTTTGCAGTTTCTTTTGGAGTGGCAAATTCTATGATATCCGGTAATGTGGATATGATATCTTTGCTTTTAGAACCGGCTCTTGAGGTTGTAATGTCGCTGCTGCTCGGATTTATAATGGGTTTGCTTTTCAGTTTTTTCGAGAGATTTTTTCATTCCCGTTCCAAAAGACTTTCAATGTCGGTTACGTTTGTGCTGCTGACTGTGGCGTTTTCAATGCTTGAATTTGATATTTTAGGTGTGCACATTGCATTTTCTTCTCTTTTAGTATGTATGATGCTCGGCACTGTATTTTGCAATATATGTGATTTTTCAGAAGAACTTATGGATAGGATCGACCGCTGGACAGCTCCTCTGTTTATATTGTTCTTCGTAATCAGCGGAGCGGAATTACAGCTTTCGCTTTTCAGAGATCCCGTAATCGTACTTATAGGAGCAGTATATATAATTTCAAGATGTGCCGGAAAATATTTAGGTGCTTTCACAAGCTCTAAATTTGTCGGATGCAATAAGAATATCGTTAAATATTTAGGCATAACCCTTTTCCCGCAGGCGGGAGTAGCGCTGGGCATGGCAATAAAGGCGGAAGAACTGGGAGAATTAGGTACAGTAGTTGCAAATATAACACTGTTTTCGGTACTGATTTATGAACTCATAGGTCCGTTTTTGACAAAAACTGCGCTTTTAAAAGCCGGGGAGATTGAGCCGGAAGGTGCTACGAGCGCACGAATAAGTGACAGTAAAACTGTATGAAATTAAATATATACGGGTATGATAATTTCAATTGTAAGATTATTGTTGTAAATTAAAGAA
The DNA here is from genome assembly GCA_944384855.1 of uncultured Clostridia bacterium. GTDB lineage: Bacteria > Bacillota > Clostridia > Oscillospirales > Acutalibacteraceae > UBA737. The sequence goes on from CALWUY010000034.1 coordinate 25,935, forward strand.
TAAAGTGTTAAACTGTATTAAGTATATATTTAATACAGTTTATTTTTTAGGGGCTCTAATATGAATATAGTAATTATAGGCTGCGGGAAAATAGGATTGACAATTCTTTCCAACTTGGTCAGCGAAGGCCATGATGTTATGGTTATTGACAACAACCCGGATGTTATACAGGAAACCAATAATATTTATGATGTTATGGGTGTATGCGGAAACGGAGTGGACTGTGCTCCGTTGAAAGAAGCCGGGGTAAACAAGGCGGATCTTTTTATTGCCACAACTGATTCGGATGAGCTTAATATGCTCAGCTGTTTTATTGCAAAGAGAATGGGTGCCAAATATACAATGGCAAGAATACGTAATCCTGAATACAACGATGAAAGCAATACGTTCATGAGAAAACAGCTTGACATATCGGTAGCTATTAATCCGGAGTTATTAGCGGCACATGAATTGTTTAACATTTTAAAATTGCCTTCTGTAGCCAAGATAGAAACATTTTCCGGCGGAAATTTCGAAATGATAGAGCTTCGTTTAAGACAGGATTCACGTCTTGACGGTATCCGTATTGCAGATATGAGGGATAAATTCAAGTCGAAAGTCCTTATATGTGCCGTGCAGAGAGGAGAAGAGGCTTATATACCTGACGGAGATTTTGTGCTTAAAAGCGGTGACAAAATAGGACTGAGTGCAAAACACGGAGAAATAGCAAGGTTCATAAAAGAATTGGGCGCTGATCAGAAAAAAACGCGTAATATCATGTTGTTCGGGGGAGGACGTATAGCGTATTATCTTGCCAGAAAGCTTGCAGCTGCCGGGATAGCGGTTACAATCATAGAGCGGGACCGCAAAGTGTGTGATTCTCTCAGTGAAGCTTTACCCAAAGCGGTTATTGTAAACGGAGACGGTACAGAACAGGAGCTTTTACTTGAGGAAGGACTGATGTCTGTAGATGCATTTGTATCTTTAACCGGAATGGATGAAGAAAACATTCTTATGGCAGCCTTTGCACAGTCTAAAAATGTGCCTAAAGTGATAGCTAAGATAAACCGTGATGAGCTTACTCCTTTGGCGGAGCATTTAGGAATTGACAGTATTATATCCCCTAAAAAAACTGTTGCAAATTCAGTGGTTCAGTATGCCAGAGCGTTGGAAAATTCGGCAGGAAGCAGTATGGAAACACTTTATAAGTTTATGGACGGTAAGGTTGAAGCTTTGGAATTTAAGGTCAAATCGGATTTTCCGATGCTGAATGTCCCGTTTAAAGAAGTCAAATTAAAGAAAAATATTTTGGTAGCTGGTATAATGAGAGAGAGGGAAACTATTATTCCGTCCGGAGACGACGTACTTTCAGCGGGAGACAGTGTCATTATTTTGGCGGCCAATCAGCGTATCAATACCTTAAGTGACATACTTAAATGAGGATGAATAAATGAACAAACGAATGGTCTTGTATATGCTGGGTAAGATTTTGATGCTTGAATCTGCCCTGTTACTTTTACCTTTTATATGTGGGTTGATTTATAATGAAGATGTTTCTTACTGTTTTGTTTATACTATAGTGATAGCAGCGGCTGCCGGCGCTTTATTCATGCTTATAGGACGTCCCCGGAATAAAGCTATTTTTGCGAAGGAAGGATTTGCAATTGTAGCATTAACCTGGATATTAATGTCTGCAATAGGAGCGTTGCCGTTTATTTTCAGCGGTGTAATAACCAATTATACCGACGCTTTTTTTGAAACTGTGAGCGGATTCACAACTACCGGAGCATCGGTTATTGCGAACGTGGAAACGGTACCAAAAAGTATACACTTATGGCGCAGTTTGACCCACTGGGTAGGTGGAATGGGGGTTCTTGTGCTGGTAATGGCCATAGTTCCTAACGACACCGGACGTTCGATGCATATAATGCGTGCGGAAATGCCCGGTCCGATTATAGGCAAACTGGTTCCCAAAATTACAACTACGGCCAAAATATTGTATTTGATATATGTATTTATGACGGTGCTTGAAATCTTATTGCTTTTTGCAGGCGGAATGCCGCTGTATGACAGCATATTTCATTCTTTCGGTACCGCGGGAACAGGCGGTTTCGGGATAAAACAGGACGGCCTGGCAGGGTACAGTCCGTACTGTCAATGGGTAATAACCGTATTTATGCTGCTTTTTGGTATTAATTTCAATATTTATTATCTGATACTCATGCGTAAACTGCGTTCTGCATTCAAAAGTGAGGAAATGTGGACATATATAGGTATAGTATTGGTATCTACGGGTATTGTAACCGCATATATTTATCCGATATATGACAATGTAGTTGATTCATTAAGATATTCAGCATTTCAGGTAGCATCTATTATTTCTACCACGGGATTTTCCACTGCCGATTTTAATCTTTGGCCGTCAGCGGCAAAGGCGGTTCTGCTGATACTTATGTTTGTAGGCGCATGTGCCGGTTCAACAGCCGGAGGATTTAAGGTATCACGTGTAATAATTATTTTCAAGCAAATAAAAGCCAATCTGAGACAAATGCTTCATTCAAGGTCGGTATCATCGGTAAAATTCGAAGGAAAAAATGTCGACATTGCAACGGTTATAAATGTAAGTTCATATTTGGCAATTTACTGTTTATGCTACATTGTTGTATTTGCGATGATAAGTATTATAGACAATTTCAGTTTAGAAACCAACATTTCAGCGTCAGCAGCTTGTTTTAATAATATAGGTCCGGGATTCGATGTTGTAGGACCGGCAAGCAATTATTCTTATTATTCTGTCGCTTCAACATGGATACTTTCTGCGGCAATGCTGTTAGGCAGACTTGAAATTATGCCGATTATTTTGCTTTTTGCGCCGTCTGCCTGGATTAAGATAAAGAATATAAAGAAAAAAAGGCGTGTAACTTAATGTGTTTAAGAAAAGGTATAGTTTTTATTATATGTTTGGTAATGCTTTTATGTCTATGCAGCTGCAAGGAGAAAGGGACTGCAAATGAAAGCAGCCAGAGCGGTGCCGAAAATGCTAACGGGATAAATACAACGGTTTTATCTGATGATGATACCATTGACCCTGAAAATTTTGAAAATCAAAACGGAATCGGTACGCAGATAAATGCCGATCAGCTGACAGATAAAAAAGGCAAGTCAAACGGTATAGATGTTTCAAAATGGCAGGGTGAAATCGATTGGAAAAAGGTAAAAGCTTCGGGTATTGATTTCGCAATTATACGCATCGGTTACCGTGCGGAAAACGGTATAATATACAAGGATGAATACGCGGACTATAATATCCAGCAGGCTGATAAAGCGGGGCTGCTTGTCGGTGTTTACTTTTTTTCTACCGCCAAAAACCGCGAGGAAGCTTTAAGTGAAGCTCAATGGACTGTTGAGGCTGTAAAATATTACGGCATATCTTATCCTATAGTATATGACTGTGAAGGATTTTTAAAGCCGGCAAGCAGAATGTACGGTATTTCCGCTCAAGAGCGAACCGACAATGCTCTCGAGTTTTTAAATTATATCAAACAAAACGGATATGATTCAATGCTGTATGCAGCTAAAAATGAAATAGAGTATTCGTCTTATTGGCAGACAGAGAGAATTGAAAAAGAACACAAAATCTGGATAGCGTATTATCCGGAAGTATCATATCCGCAGATTGAGTCTCCTAAGTATGAAGGCAGACTTGATATGTGGCAGTATACAAATATGGGCAAGGTGGACGGAGTAAACGGAAACGCGGATATGGTGGTTTCGTATTTTGCACCCCAAAAGGCTGAACCTCAGAGCAGTCAAAAACCTCCTGCGGCAACTCTTCCGGAACCGAATGATGCTGTGTATACAAATGTAAACGAGCAGGTTACCGCAAAGGAAGTCGTAAATCTCAGAAGCGGGGCGACTACGAAATCAGATATTGTAGGAAGTTTAAAAAACGGTGAAATCCTTACAAGGACGGCAATAGGCAGCAACGGCTGGTCAAAGCTTATGTATTCAGGTAAAACTGTCTATGCTATCTCAAGCTATCTTACTGACGATTTAAGCTATAACCCGCAGAGCAGCAGTCAATCTTCTGTAGATGACGGATTTTCTGAGGTGAATGAAAAGGTAACGGCTAAAGAGGTTGTTAATCTCCGCACAGCGCCCGGCACGTCTTCTCAGATAGGAGCATCTCTGAAAAACGGAGAGATTGCAGTACGGACCGGAATAAATACCGCTACCGGCTGGTCGAGGATATCATATAACGGTAAGGTACTGTATGCGGTTTCGAGTTATCTTACGACAGATTTGAATTATAAGACTGACACGTCTCAATCTGACACAGATGACGGTTTTACAACTGTAAATGAAAAGGTTACTGCTAAAAGTGAAACAAATCTGCGTACGGTTCCGAGCAGCAAGGATGATAGTACAATAGTATACACTCTTAAAAACGGAGAATATGTGACGAGGATAGGTATAAATAATGTGACCGGCTGGTCAAAGCTTGATTTCGGGGGTCAGACTGTGTATGCAATAAGCTCATATCTTACTCAATAAGGAAGAGGTTTTATGAAAAGTTGCTGTGAGAACTGTTCAAACTACAGTTATGATGATGAAAATGACTGTTATTATTGTAACGTGGATTTAGACGAAGATGAGATGTACCGATTTTTAAAAGGTGACAGCAGCTCATGCCCGTATTTTGATTTTTATGATGAATATAAGATAGTAAGAAAACAGAATTAGAGGTGCAGAATGATTTACTTCTATATTGTATCAAGCGCCGTGTGTATGCTTGCGCTTAATAATTTTTATGATATCTTTCACCGTTCATACTCTTGGTGGTTGATACCGGTTATGTTTATCGGGATAGTATTGGTGCTGGTGATAATACAGCTGTTGATTTTTGGCGCTATGATATTATGTACAAATGTAAAAAAGGAAAGAAAACGCAGTTCAACGGTTTTCCGCGCTATGGCAAAAATATCACTTCCCATTATAGCTGCTGCGGCGAGAGTTAAAATACATGCAGAAGGAACCGAAAAACTTCCGACTGATACCAGATTTATGATGGTATGTAACCATCAGCATGACTTTGACCCTGTGATTATGTATCTGACTTTCCCTGACGCCAAGCTCGCTTTTATAGGTAAAAAAGAAATATACACGACTATGCCTTTCATTGCCAAGGCGATGCATAAGCTGGACTGCATGCCGATAGACCGTGAAAATGACCGTCAGGCTGCGCTGACTATAATAAAAGCTATAAAAACTATAAAGGAAGACAGAGCTTCAATCGCTATTTTTCCTGAAGGGTATACAAGTGTTTCCTGCGAATTGCTGCCGTTCAGAAACGGCTGCTTTAAGATAGCCACAAAATCCGGATGTCCGATAGCAGTATGTACAATCAATAATACAAGGGAGATACCAAAAAATATATTCCGACGTAAAACTGTTGTAGAATTCAGACTTCTTGATGTTATATATCCTGAGGAGTTTAAGGATATGAATACGGCGGAGATCGGAAACAAGATACATAAAATTATGCAGGAAAGTCTTGAAGAACTTAAAAGTATAAGTGAAAAATCATAGAAACAAAGGGCAGTCAGATTTCATCTGACTGCCCTTTGTTTCTGTTTAAGATATATCGATATCAATCGGTTTATCAATGTCCTTTGAAATATACCTGCCGTCTTTTTTGCGCTGACGAACACATTCGGACAGTAAGTATTCAATCTGTCCGTTTATTGAACGGAAATCGTCCTCCGCCCATGAGGCGATTGCGTTATACAGACTTTTGGAAACCCTTAGAGGTATTTGCTTTTTCTCTTCCATCAATAAAGACTTCCTGAATTTACTACGGGCTGGGCGTCATGATTGCCGCAGAGTACAACCAAAAGATTGGAGACCATTGCCGCTTTGCGCTCCTCGTCAAGATTTACAATATCTTTTTCGTTCAGACGTTCAAGCGCCATTTCTACCATACCTACCGCGCCGTCTACTATCATTTTGCGTGCGTCTATTATAGCAGAAGCCTGTTGGCGCTGAAGCATTACAGCGGCAATTTCGGTGGCGTATGCCAAATAGGTGATGCGGGCTTCCAGAATTTCGATGCCCGCCACATGTACTCTTTCCTGGATTTCGTCTCGTATTCTCGCCGCTACCACTTCACTTGAACCGCGCAGGCTGCCGTCATCGGCGAGACCGTCTCCTGTGGTATCGACATTCGGAGCTACATCATACGGGTATAGCCGTACTATGTTTCTGAGCGCTGTATCGCATTGCAGAGAAAGATATTCTTTGTAATTGTCCACATCAAAAACAGCTTTTGCCGTATCCAGTATACGCCATGTCACTGCTATTCCTATCTCAACCGGGTTCCCCAGGCAGTCATTGATTTTCTGACGGTTATTATTGAGAGTCATAATCTTAAGCGACAGTTTTCTGTTTGCAAGATCCAGGGATGCGTTTGAGGCAGCAGATATAACATTTGTCACGGTTTTGACATCGCCGCTTTGATTCAATTTTGTTTTTGCGGCAGGGTTTACTCCTACGCAAAACGGGTTTACATAGTAAAAACCTTCTTCTTTTAAAGAACCGTAATATTTTCCGAACAGCGTCAGCACCAGCGCTTCCTGCGGCTTTAAGACTTTAAGCCCCATAAACGGTATCCACCCTAAACAGAGATATATAATTCCTATTATAAATAATGCATTGACATCTCCGGAGTCTTCCATCATAATACCTGCGAAAATTACTGCCGCTATTGCTGCAATATAAAGTATTGACGAAATGAGTAATGCCGGCATACCGTTTTTGCGGCCCGATATGATTTTTTCTTCCATAAACGATCATTCCTTCTGATATTTTTATGATATCATAATAATATCACGAGCCGAGCGAATTGTCAATAATAAATTTATAAAAAAAGATGTTGACTAATTTTAGTCAACATCTTTTGGCGGATATTTAGTTCAGTTGGACGAGCTGTTGGAGCTTACGGTGATTTTAGCGGAATAATATTTTCCTCCCCGGTAAAGCTTGACTGTTACCACTTCGCCCGGAGAGCTGTCCTTGACTGCGTCCTCGAGCAGAGTGTATTCGGTTATTTCAGTATCTCCGTACTGTGTGATAATATCCCCGCGCTCAATTCCGGCTTCATCTGCCGGGCTGCCGTCAGCAACGCTCAGAACGACCGCTCCTACAGGGTAGCCGTAATAATTCAGTACCTCAGCGGTATACATTTCGCTTATTGATATGCCTACATAAGGTTCGGGAGAATTTTCTTTCTCAATGATATTATTGCAGATTTCTACTACAGTGTTTGAAGGAATGGCAAATCCCATGCCCTCAAATTCCTCAGAAACGATTTTAGAACTGTTTATTCCGACAAGCTGACCTTTTGTATTTACCAACGCTCCGCCTGAGTTTCCGGGATTAATTGCCGCATCGGTTTGAATGAGCTCGAGCCCGGAACTTGAGGATACTACTCTGTTCAGTCCGCTTATAACGCCGTAGGTTACGCTGTCCATAAATTCAAGTCCTCCGGGATTGCCTACGGTTATAACATATTGACCTACTTTGAGAGAATCCGAATCGGCAACTTCTATTGCCGGAAGGCCTGTAGCGTTTATTTTAATTACTGCAAGGTCTGCAGATATATTATATCCTACCAGTGTTGCGGTATACGGTTCAGAACTGGTTGAGTCCAAGTATACTTCTATTTTAGAGGCTGCCTTATTTGAGGTTGCATCAGAAATAACATGGTAATTTGTTATAATGTAGCCTTCAGAAGAAAATATGACACCGCTTCCGTCTCCGGATGATTCCTGCGTTCCGCCGAAAAAGTTCATAACAGAGGTTGTGGTACGGATGCCCACTACACATGGAGTGACCTTCTCAGCGACTGCTTCCACGATATTTTCAGCGGTTTGATCTACACTTATATTAACATTGTTGTTGGGAAGATTTGTTATCTTAGTGTCGGAATCAGTACCCCTTGTAGCGAGAAAACTTACCGCTCCTCCGCTTAAAGCGCCAATAATCACAGCTAAGACGCAGGCAAGGACAACGACTGAAGCGCCGTATCTTTTCTTTTCCTTTTTAGGTTTTTGATTAATGTAAGGGTTTGGATAGGGTACATTCGAGAAATTGCTGTGATCAGCGTAATCAGCCGTGTTCTGCGGATTGTGAGCAGCAGAGTAGTTGCTGCTGTAACCTGAATTATAACTTCCGGCAGATGAGTTCTCGGTTTTCGGTTCAAAACGGGGCTCTGCTTCATTTTGGATAATGTCGGATTTTTGTTTCGAATAATATCCGTCGTTTATATCCTTATTATTTTCAGAAGCTTCATTTGGACTAACATTATCAAAACCGTTAAGTTCACCTTTTGATGATGTATCATTATATATATTATCATTTTTGAAGTCGTCCATAAATATCCTCCTTTTTGTATGATACCATTTTAAAATTATTTTATTTCAGTTTTTTATAAATTATGTGAATTATCGGTAAACATTACGGAATAGTATACAAGCCGTAATACATATCTAAATAACGGAGGGAAGATTATGAAATGTTTTGTTATTACTAAAAAGCAGATAATGCTTGGAATCAGCGTAATATGCGCATTAACCGTTGCGGTTATATGTTCTGTAAGCGCGTTTGCCGGAAACGAGAGACTTTTGCCGATCTACTGCGTAGAAACCGAAAAAAAGCAGATAGCGATAAGCTTTGATGCGGCATGGGGCAATGATGACACACAGCAGCTCATTGATATTTTAGCGGAATATAAGGTTCCGGCCACATTTTTTGTGGTGGGCGCTTGGGTGGATAAGTATCCTGAGTCGGTAAAAGCTCTGTCCGATGCGGGACATCAGATTCAAAACCATTCCAATACGCATCCGCACATGCCGCAGCTGTCAAAGACGCAGATGATGGATGAAATAAACAGCTGCAATAAAAAAATAGAGGACATAACGGGCAAATGCCCGACTCTTTTGAGGGCACCTTACGGTGATTATGACAATGTTCTCATAAAAACCGTAAGCGAAATGAATATGAATACAATTCAGTGGGATGTAGATTCCCTTGACTGGAAAGAAACCGCTACTGCCGGCAGTATTTGCGACAGGGTCACAAGTAAGGTAAAACCCGGAAGTATTGTTCTGTTCCATAATGACGCCGAAAATACTCCGGAAGCTTTGCCGGAGATACTTAAGTGTCTTAAGGACGAAGGGTACGAATTTGTATTTATAAGTGATTTGATACTTAAAGACAATTATGAAATAGACCATACCGGTATGCAGTGTCCGGCCGAAACCCAAAGCGGTGACCAGTAACGGTACTTTAAATAAAACGAACAGAAAAAAGGCTGTCAGTAAGACAGTCTTTTGTTATTATACGGTCAATGTAAAAAACAAAAATCAAATTATATATTTCAGATTAAATTTCTCCGTATGCATCTTTTTTTGTATAGCTTTCGTAAATGGAAATATCACCGCGCCGAAGATAACTTCCGCATACTACCTGCCATTCTGTCTTTTGCGCGGAGCGACGGATAATCAGCATATACGCGTCGGTCTGCCAGCCGTCAAAGCTGTGGTTGCTGTTTATATGCATACATCGGCCGTCAGCGCGTAAATTATAAAATATTTCATACGTTTCACTGCCGTAAGTGATTTTTGCGCCGCACCATTCATCCCCGCTCAGAGACTGCACTTCGGATTCTGAGGCGCCGTTAAGCGTAAGTATATTAAGAAAATGAGCGTTATCGGTTATATCAGGATATTGTATGCATAAATATTTTCGCTGCACACAACAGGGATAGGCATTATCGTTATTTTCCCGGGAATTTTCACTTTTGTCTTTACGGTAAGTGTACCCGTCTGCAAGCTCCGTTTTGCAGTCTTGCGGATAAACGGGATATACTGATATTTTTGATACGCTGTTAGCTATTTCGGCGGTATTCCCATTAAAATGTATATCTCCGTTATAATGAAGCTGCCAGATAAACTTATGCGATGAGAATGATCTTATATCATCAGTTACAACTGTTATTTCATCGTTCAGAAAAACAAAATGCCGGAAATTTCTTCTGTAAATATTACAGAAAGGACCTGCTGAATCAGCCCTCAAAATTTCAAAACCGGGAAAGGTATCAAGCCTTGCCAGCGAACCTGAAAATTTACTGCCGTAATACATATTCTCCGTACGGCAGTCACAGCCTTCGGCTGAAACGACCGAGTGAGCCTGTCTGGCGGTAAAATATGAGAGGTATAGTTTATCCTCATAAGGACAGCTTCCTGAATCTATAAGCAGCGGCATTCCGCGGTCGTACAGTACAAAGCTTCCCGCGTCGTCATGCGCATGGTTCCAGGTATATCCGCACCGTACCGCAAACATAGTCCGGTTATCTTCCCACGAATTCCGCAGGGAACCGCAGCCTGATTTTTCAAATATCATAACTTTCGGTAATTGGCATACATTGGGTTCAGGTCTGTCCCAGAGAACATCTTCATATATTATATCCGTACCGGTAAAAGCAGACATACTTTGCTGATAACAGCGTTTCATTAAATATCGGGTGTCGTCCTCCAGGTCACCGTTTAGGAGTAAATAACACGGCAGCTGTGAAGTGTTGTCTGAATCGGAACTGTCGCCGAACGGCACCCACTTGATTCGGTTTTCCACGGGGTTGTCCGGTCTTTGTTTGAAGGCCCTGCCCATGCTTTGAAATCCACATAATGTTTCATGGCGGCAAGCAGTTTTTCGGCGCAGTCCCGCCGCTTTTCCACGGCATACACAAAACCAAGTGTTTCTGCCATAGACATAATTTGTTCTCCCAGCTCATAAAATCTTCCGTGCTGGCTGTAAACGCTGTTCGCGTAATCCTCGCTGTAAAAATCCTGCTGTAAAAGAACTTCAGCCTTGCGAACAATATCCCGGTATCTCATATTATCTTTATTTCTTAAATCTTCGGATTTTTCCTGCAACTGAGTTTCGTCAAAATATAAATATTTATGCGGTTTCATATTTATCTCTTTTGCCGGTATGCCGTTGCTTTCGGTTAAATTTTGCCGAGTATGGTTTCCATGCAGATTTTGAGCGGAGCAAGGCCGCATGACTCGTAAAATTTGATTGCCGGGGTATTGCAGCTCCATACATTTAATGTAATGTTATAGCACCCGCTTTCTTCAGCCAGTTCAACTGCCGCGTTGTAAAGTTCTTTGCCGATATGCTGCCCCCGCAGCTTTTCATCAACGCAAAGGTCGTCTATATACAGTGTTTTAATGTCTGTCAGTATTGAATCTCCGATATGCTGCTGGAATACGCAAAAACAGTATCCGGTTACACTGTCGTTTTCGTCTGTGGCTACAAGAATCGGACGGTTCTCATCAAGGATTATTTCTTTCAGCTCTTCAGGAGAGTATTTTTTACCTATTTTAAAAATGTCCGGTCTGCCGATATGGTGTACCATCTCTACCTGCGAAAGCAGATCGGTTATTTTGGGAATATCTTTTTCCATCGCTTTTCTTATCATTTTTACCACCCTATACTGTTGTTTATGTTTACATTTTTAAGTCCGTGATCCCGTTCGGTTTCTATAATCCTGCCGTTAGGTTTTTTATTGATAATATTTGAGATGGTACTGTCTGCAAGATATCCTCCCACAAAGACAGCGGTATCGCTGCCGCATATCAAATCAGAAACCGAAATATTCCTGACACTGTCCGGAAGACATCTGCCGTAGCTTGAGTCATTTTCGCCTATTCCTATTGCGGCATGGTTGCCTTTGCCTGTTTCCGAAGTATCAATAACGTTTTTTATCACTACATTTTCAATCACGGTTTCACAGGCCAACAGCCGAACCATAAGGCACATATACGACTGTGCCGTAACATTGCTTACGGTAATATTCCGAATTCCCGATTCGCGGCGGCTCCAGTCATTATGCATAACATGGGTATATTTAAGGCTTCCGCCGGGACGCGGGGTTTTATCCGCGATGGCGGTAAGCGCTATAACGTCGTCACCGGTTTTTCCCTTTATATTGTTTACCGTAATATCATGACAGCCGTTTCTCAGATCTATACCGTCTTGATTTTCAATGTTTTGGCTCAATCCGTCTATTTCTTTAGACATGCAAGCGCAGAACCGTATATCTTCTACCGTGCCGTAGCTGCAGGCTTCCAATGAAATGCCCCAGGCGTGAGGCTCCTTTATTTTTATATTTTTTATGGAAAAATTTTCCGTATTCGCAAAAAGTATTCCTATATTACGCCAGTCACCGTACTGTGATTCATTCGGATTACCGGCGTCGGTCCCGTATGTGTGCAGATGTACGTCATAAAAATCAAGCTGTCCGCTTTCTCTGTGCTCTATGGGTATCCAATCGGCTAAACGGCATAAATCTTCTGTTAGATGCGGCGCGGGATTTGCCAGAATTTTGCTTTCGTCACCGGTAGAACGCGGATGGTCTGCGCCTATAAGTTCGGGGCTTCCTATGCCTAAAATATGTACGTTATGTATTTTTTCCGGATCGGATATTCCCAAACCGCAGTTGGCAGTGCGGAAAAAATTATCCCGGCATTTGTCAGACAGTTTAATTGTGCAATTCAGCAAAATGACGGTTGTATTACCGGGTAAAAGTATCGCCCGGTCCAAAAGCCAGTATTTGCGTTCCGGCTCGTCGGGCGACTCCCTCGGAGGTATAAGAACTATTCCGTCCGATGTTTTTCGTGAAATTGCTTTTTCAATTCTGTCACTGTCAGAAATGCCGTTAAAATCGTTGACATTGACCATAAAAACACCTCTTCCGGCAAATTTGATATAATGATATATTAAAGATAAATGTTTGTCAACATAAAGTAAAAAAATTAAACATAAAATATAAACAGCGATACTAAAGTCCTGTTTATAGGACTGAGTGTCTGCTATAATAAAAAATGTGAAAAACAGTAAAAAATGCTTGACAAATCAAAAATAATGATATATAATAAGCATAACGAACAAATGTTCGGGAGGTAAAAATATGTTTTCAGCATTAGGTTTAAGAACGGTATTCGAGATTGTTTTGGTTGGCTTTGTATTCTGGTCGGTTTTTAATGAGGATAAATTTATCGCTTTTGAAAAGCGCATTGCGTCATATATAAGGCGCAGAAGGTTAAAGGTTGTGAAACCTTCGGCAGGTGTTTCTCAAAAGGCCGTGCAGTAAGCTGACAGTTAAAATCAAACGTTGTGCATTTATAAATATATTTATGATTTACAGCAGTAAAGGATTTCAAAAATGAAAGTCCTTTATCTGCTGTATTTATTTTTTATATACCCGAGAAATCCGATACAGCCTTTTTCTATATCCATAAGCGCAGTAGTAAAATCACCGGTGTACCAAGGGTCAGCCACATCTCCGGGAGTAGAAGTATAATCCAGCAGGAGATGTATTTTATTTTGATTATCGGGGCCGGTAATACGGGAGATATTCCGTATATTATTTCTGTCCATACATATCAGATAGTCAAAGTCGCTATAATCACTTTTTTTAACCTGCACTGCTTTTTTCGCGGAACAGTCTATGCTGCGCTCATTCAGTATGCGGCGTACCGGAGGGTAAACCGGGTTTCCGATCTCTTCCGTTGAGGTCGCCGCTGAGGCGATGTAAAAATCTTTTTCCAGACCTTTACTTTTAACGAGTTCTTTCATTATAAATTCAGCCATCGGGCTTCGGCAGATATTGCCGTGACATACGAACATAATTTTGATCATACAGTATCACCTTAATATACTTTACCATATTCGATGCTGTTTTTCAAGCGCAATATATTTGAGTTAATTATTGTTTATTGATAAAAAAATATCGAAAAACGATAAAAAGATTATTGACAAACGATAATTTATGTGTTAATATATATGTGAACTTCGAGGAAAGCAGGAGAATTTATGAAAAACAGCAAATTTTCAATCAACTTATCTTTGGCGGTTTTATGTATAGTTTCGATTATACTTGCGGTTCTTTTGATTTTTGGGCCGTCGGTTTTTAAATGGTATATGACAAATTACAGAGGATTTGAGGAAAACGGTGAAGCTATCGTGACTCTTACAAGAGTTTTCGGGATATGCTTTTATTTTTCTTCTGTTTTTGTGGCGGTAATAATTTACTCTTTGTTCAGACTGCTGCTGAATATCAGAAAGGGCGAGGTTTTCATAAAAATAAACGCTTCATATTTAAGGGTTGTATCCTGGTGCTGTTTTTTGATCGCAGTCATAACATTTGCGGGAGGTATTTTCTATATGCCGTTTTTAGCAGTTGCGGCGGCAGGGGGATTTACCGGCGTTTTGCTGAGAGTGCTTAAGAATGTTATGCAAAGCGCGGCAGAGCTGAAGCAGGACAATGATCTTACTATATAAGAGGTACGGTTATGATTGAAGTTAATCTTGATATAATTATGGCGCTTCGACGAATAACGTCGGCAGAGCTTGCCGAGAGAATAGGTATTACTCAGGCAAATCTTTCGGTGCTCAAGACAGGCAAAGCAAAGGCAGTGAGATTTTCTACGCTTGAAAATATATGCCGGGAACTGGATTGTCAGCCCGGAGATATTCTCAAATATATACCGGATGAATAGGAGGAACAAACTAATGCAGGAAAAAACCATTATATCTGACCAAGTAGTCAACGAAGGCACGGCTGCATACGGCAGCGGTCAAAAATCAAATCGGTTTTCTTTAAACCGTAAAGACAGTATATTCAGGTTTATAATATGCGCGGCTGTAATACTACTGACCTTTTTCGGAATTTTCGGCGGGTTCAAAGCAGGTTTTACCGTAACATCGCTTGTCCTTTTCGCAGTTATGACCGCGTATTTTGCAAATACAGCAACAAAGATTCGAATTTTCCCGTTGCTTTGCGGTATACTCAACTGTTTGATCGCGCTTAGTTTCGGGATAACCTCAAATTTCGCGATAAATTTTTTCAGTGCAATCAGTATGATGCTGCTGTCGGCAGTATGGTTTATATCTCTTGTGAGTCCGCCGGAGAAAGAAGGGGATTTTACTCTTGTCAAAAAAATCACTCTGCCTTTCGTGTTCGGCACAACAGTAAACCTGCCTAAGTCAACAGTTGCATTTTTTACTTTTAAAAAGTTAAGCGGCGGCAAATCAGGAAAAGTATTTCTCGGCATAGTTTTCGCGATTCCGGTTCTGGTTATAGTAGTGCCCTTGATGATGGCTTCAGACGCGGCGTTTAACGGACTTATAAACCTGATGTTTGGGGATATATTTGTCAATCTGTTTAAAATAATCATAGGTTTCGGTATAGCTCTGTTCGTAGTTTCATATTGCTTCACCCTTAAAAAGCAGGATCAGCCCAATTCAAACAAGCTTAATGTATCCGTGATTGACAATACGATATCGGTATCCTTTTTGGCGGTGCTCAGTGTTTGTTACCTGGTTTATCTGTTTTCACAGCTGGCATATTTTTTCCGAGCTTTCGGCGGATTACTTCCAGAGAACTATACGCTTGCGGAATATGCGCGCAGGGGATTTTTTGAAATGAGCATTATAGCTGTAATCAACTTTTTCATAATTTACTGCGTGCTGGTTTTCACACGGAAAAAGCATGATAAAGTAAGTATCGCGGCAAGGATATTATGTACGTTTATAAGCATATTTACATTAGTGATAATAGCTACGGCACTTTCAAAGATGTTTTTGTATATTCAGAATTACGGTATGACCCAGCTTAGGATTTTCACCAGCACGTTTATGATTTTCCTGTCTGTGGTATTTATAAGCATTATCCTGCGTATATATATTGCGCGTATAAAAGTTCTAAAGGTGATTTTTATTTCTGCAGGACTGATGTTCTTTGTTCTCGGGACATTTAATATGGACGGAGTTATAGCCGACTATAATTATACCGCTTATAAAACCGGAGCTTTGGATGAGATAGACGTATCTACTATATACCGTCTCGGAGACGAGGGCGTGGAGTATCTTGTAAAACTCGCGGACGACGGTGATGCTGATGTTGCCGAGCAGGCAAGAGAGTACATTAAAGATATCATATATGAGGGAAGGTATCATGATGTAGAAGTATACGGATCATATTATATTTATTACGGCACATGCGAGGTTAAAGGGGAAAAATATCAGCATATCTGGCAGTATAATTATGCCAGGGCAAGAGCGTGTGAAGCACTGGATAATTATATAGAGGAAAATCCGGAAATATTAGAACCTGATCAAAATTATTTTTAATAACAAGCGACAGATAAAAAAAGAACAGCCCGCTGCACACAGCGGGCTGTTCTAAGTATATACCTGTATTATATTTTTTTTCTTAGCTTATGCTGCATTTTTTCTATTCTTAGCCAGTTAATAAATCCATATAAATCATTTACCAAAAACACCCCAAAGCAGATTATTACAGACAGATATGAAATATTTTCAAGCGCGGCTAATATCCACAAGACTATAAGAACAATATCATTTGAGGCGTAAGCCAGAGCAAAGTACGGATCTCTCCTGAAAGTAAGGTATACCGCGATAAAACTTGTAGCAACCGATAGGGTGCTGGGTATCAGATTGGCAGTATCGAAATATTTTAATATAAAATAAAACAGACCGGTCACAATTAAAGTTATAATAAACATAAAACACACTTCACTGCGTTTTATACGGTTTACCGCAACTTGCGCCCTGCCTTTTTCAAACGGATGTCTTATCCATGAAATCAGGGCAAAAAGCGCCATAGGACCGGTCATTCCAAGATATGTTATCATTTCTCCGTAATAAGAAAATTTATAAGAAATTATACCGTAAATAACGCTGAAAGCAATCATTAAAAACTGACCAGCGGGATGCGCTTTCGCGCTGAATATAAGAGAGGTAGCTCCTATGAGAGACGCGGCTAACGTCAGATAATCCGATCGGCTGAATATGAGAAATGATGTTAATATTATGGTTACGGACGACAGCCATAATATTTTTTCATATTTTGTAAAGTAAATACGTCTGAACATTTTTCCTCCTAAAAACAAACATTCGTATGCATATCTTCAAAGACCTAATGATATGCAAACGAATGTTTTTATACACTCACTACCCGGTGGCAGTTTGAATTTATGAAATTGTAAAAATTATTTTTCAAATATAATTTTGCGGATTTTGTTCTGCCGGCGGCAATTGAGGCATATTAGAGTATCCTTTGTTCCTGCATAGGAAAAGGCATATTCCTCCGGCTAACGGAACTAAAATATATAAAACCATATATTTGACCGCTTTTACGGGATTAGTGGATTCGAATATTTTATAAACACATATAGCCGACAAAAATTGTAGAACCGATGCGGCGATAACCGATATTAACGTTATAATATAAAAAATAATAAATGCGGGGAGATATTGATACAAGACAGACGTTGAATCATAGATATTTGATTTTACTGCCATTGAAATCATAACATAAAATAAACAGATGAGGGATATGATTAAGACTGAAATGGTGGTTATTGACAATACCAAAAGCAAACGTCCCCAACGTCTTTTTATCCCGTTTCTTGCGTCATATTCATCGGCTATTCTGCCTATGATCCAGTAATTCGCAAACGGGATCCATGCAAGCCACGGTTTTGCAATCCCTCTGCGCTTTGCTATTTTTTGAAGCGCTATTGACCGGAAAACATAATCCAAAATAACGCATATAAAAACAGCAAGATATATTATTCCTAATACTGCCAAAGCAATTAATCCGGTAAAAGATTCATCAGGTGTTTGGGTGTAATTGTAATATGTTGAATAATCATAATAATTCATAAGCCTATACCCCTTATATATTTAAAGTAAACTAAGATATTAACCGCAAAACTTACGTAACCATACCGCAGAAATCAGAAATCTATAAGTTGGTCATACTGTCCGGATAAGGTTTCGTTGTCAAATACGATTGAGTCGTCCTGTATTTCCCAGCTGTTTTTGTTATCGGCAAGAAATGTGAGCACTTCGTCTGATCTGTTGAGCATATCTATAAGCCCGTCAATAGAATCCTGTACGGTCGTATCCTCAGACGCTTCTTCCATATCTCCCATAAGTTCGTTTTTATACAGGTCGGTATAATAGCTGTCTAATCCTTTATCATTTATGTATGACATCGCCTTTTCTTCCGTCAGAAATTCCGCATACTTATTTTTGCATTCATTTAATTGCGTTATAGTATCGCTTATATATTTTTTAGATTCCGTAAAATCTTTTCCGTCATTTTTATAATTATCGGTTGACAGCAGAGTCGTTAATTTCCCGTCATTCATTATGTCCGTTATTTTGATTATATTATCAAAATTTTCGCTTAAATATGCTTTGAACGCAGCCTCGACCGTAGCATAGTCTCCTGTTGTAACAGTTCTGTCAAGTCTGTCATTTACGGCGTCTAAATCTATATTTTCGGAATTCACAAGCTGATCCAATTGGGATATCTCATTTTTCAGCGTTTTTTCCTGCCGCATATCTTTAAAAACAAAATACCCTACCGCAAAAAGCGCTATTATTATAATAATCAGCAACGCAATCAAAATTTTCTTTTTCATATCCGTTCTCCCCTCATCTAACATAGATTTAATATACTATTTTATTATTCAAAAGTCAACAGTTATAATTACTTTGCGGCTGTTTTAACTGAAATTTATGTTTTGTTGACAAAATGCGGTAAATCGTTTACAATTAAACCGTAAAAAAATTAAGCGGTGATTTAATGTCTGTTAAAATTTCCCCATCAGTTCTTACTTCTGATTTTTTAGAGCTCGGCAGAGATATTAAACGTCTTGAAAAAGCGGGAGCGGATATGCTGCATCTCGATGTTATGGACGGTATTTTTGTACCTAACATTTCTTTCGGACCGGCAGTTATCAAATCAATCAGAAAACATTCTTCCGTTCCGCTTGACATACATCTTATGATAGACAGACCTCACAGATATTTAAAGGAATTCAGCGAATGCGCCGACTATCTTGGATTTCACTATGAAGCCGGAAGCGATATAGCGGAGACTCTCAGTGAGATACGCAGGTTAGGGTGCAAGTCCTGCCTGACAATAAAGCCGTGCACTGCCGCAGAAGAAATTTTTGATTTTCTGCCGTTATGTGATATGGTGCTTGTAATGTCGGTGGAACCAGGCTTCGGGGGCCAGAAGTTTTTAGTCTCGGCTCTGGATAAGCTGCGCGCTTTAAAGAAAGAGATCACAGATAAAGGCTATAATATTCTGTTAGAGGTAGACGGAGGAATAAACAAACAAACCGCCTCAGACGCTGTAAAGGCAGGGGCGGATGTGTTGGTTGCGGGAAGTTTTCTGTTTTCAGGAGATATGGAACAAAATATAGCATATTTAAAAAATCTTTAAGTTTAATTAAGAGAAGGCGGCGCCGTATCTGGTTATGGCGTTGTTTTCTATAATTGACAGGGCATATTCTTTTATCGACTCAATTTTTATTTGATTATCGGTCTTGTAGCAGTAAAATTCATTTACGGTGTTAATAATACACGGCGGAATATTTTCCAAAATAAGGATATATCTGCCGTTCAAGGCATAAAGAGCGCTTTTTTCGCCGTAAGATTTAAGGGATTTCATCAAAATAAGCACGGCACGGGTAAGAGATTCGCTGTCGGGGAAGATAAGACATTGCCTGTTTGCGGATATTCTGACAGAGTTGCGGTTTATTTTATAAACGGTCATATAGTCCACCTCGGATTAAAAGCTTGAGGAATTGACAAAACTACCATTGAGGTGTTTTGTTTATGGATAACAATAAAAAGTCGGCATATAAACTGTTTTTCAAATCGGTGCTGTTTACTGCTGCGGCAATAGTTCTTTTAATGATAGGATATTTTTCAGCAGGATACTTTTTTTCTGAATTTTAATATGGGGGTAAATATATGGATTACAGTCCACTTATAAGCGGGAGTGATATACGGGGAGTCGCGACAGAATTAGGCGGCAGGCAATGCAATCTGACACCGCAGGCGGTATATGACATTACTGCGGCGTTTGTGGTTTGGTATGTACGGAAATACGGCAGGAACGCTGACGAAATGAAAGTTTGTGTGGGGCATGATTCGCGGATAACCGGAGAAGAAATTTCTTCAAAGGTGTCACAGGCGCTGCTGCAGTCCGGAGTGACGGTAATAGACTGCGGATTGAGTTCTACCCCTGCCATGTTTATGACGACAGTAGATTTAAAAGTCGACGCTGCAATAGAGATTACTGCCAGTCATCATCCGTTTGACCGCAACGGTCTTAAATTTTTCACACCTGACGGAGGGCTCGAGCACAGTGATATTTGCGAGATCTCCGTGATCGCGGGAAGAGGCGAAAAAATCACGGGGGAATGCACAGGAGTCAGAATATATGCCGATTACATGAAAATTTATGCGGCGAGACTCAGAAGAATGATCTGCAGGGAGACGGGAAAGTCGGAGACCGAAAAACCGCTGCAGGGTTTTAAAATAGCTGTTGACGCCGGAAACGGTGTGGGCGGATTTTACGCACGCGAGGTATTGGAAAAACTGGGAGCGGATATAACCGGAAGCAGATTTCTTGAACCGGACGGCATGTTTCCCAATCATATACCAAATCCCGAGGACAAGACGGCTATGCAGAGCATTTGCAGTGCAGTTAAGCAATCGGGGGCGCATCTCGGAATTATCTTTGATACGGATGTAGATCGCGCAGGGTGTGTGGACAGCAGCGGTACAGAAATCAACCGAAACAGGCTGATAGCATTAGCCGCATATATTGCCGTAGAGGGCAGGAAAAACGCGGTCATAGTAACAGATTCGGTTACGAGTGACGGACTAAAAGAGTTTATTGAGAAAGAGCTGGGATGCAAGCACTACAGATACCGTCGCGGATATAAAAACGTTATAGATAAAGCTGTAGAATTGACTGAAAGCGGAGAAGACTGTCCGCTTGCAATAGAAACATCAGGACATGCCGCGCTGAAAGAAAACTATTTTCTTGACGACGGAGCCTATTTGGTTACGAAAATAGTGATAGAACTGGCAAAGGGGACAGATATAGACAAGATATTATCACCGCTGAAGGTCCCCGCTGAGGAAAAAGAAATAAGATTTACGATAAAGGAGCAGGACTTTAGAGCCTATGGCGAAAAGGTGATAAAGGAACTGGAAAAATATGTTTCGTCAGACAGCAGGTACCGGGTAGCAGACGATAACCGCGAGGGTATAAGGGTTTCTACTGAAAACGGATGGTTTTTACTGAGACTGAGTGTGCACGATCCGGTGATGCCGATGAATTTTGAAAGCAGTAAAGAAGGCGGAATAGCTGAGGATATTAATGGTATAAGAGGTTTTTTCGAGAATATGGACGGTCTGGACATATCGGCTTTGGACACTTAAAATTTTCCCGAACAGTAGGGCGTAAGACCTGCTGTCCGGGATTTCTGTTTAATCTGAGGGACGGACCCCCTCAGATGATTAATCGTTGCATTCGCTCTGATCACAGCATCCGCATCCGCAGCCTGAAATATCACAAGGTCTGGGAGGGAAAAAGTCATCCGTGGGGAATTTGATCTTTTTAAATGCGTCGCAAGGCTGGTCGGCAGTTGCGGTACAGGTTTTTTCGGGAAGACAAAAGTCGTATACGGGGATAAGCATCTGTACATTGCGTACAAGCTGAACAATTGTAAAAAGTCCGATTGAAGCAAAAACAGTAGGTTTCCCGCTCGGTATATTGGTAACAACTTCGCCGCCTATACAGTCACAGATGTTTTTAGGTATGCAGCAAACATTTTCATAGCAATCGCGTACCTGGCCTATTCTTGCGCCCAGCGGAACCGGATCTACCGCCTGAACTACGCATTCGGGACAGTTAGAAGTTTTAACCACATTGCTGACTCCGTCGATACAGGTGCTGCAAGCTGAGCTTGTAAATACTTTGACGTTGCCGTCGCTGCCGTAAAGAATTACCCGTTTGCTGTAAGAGGTTATACCGCTGATGCATTGAGGGCAGGAATGGGGAGAGGTATAGAGGTCGAAATCCAATAGGAAGAAAAATGTAAGGTCGCAGGAATAAAAGCCTTTGTTAAAATTCACAGGCTCCACATCGATCGAAACATTAAGTACCTTAGCGTTGCGCAGACGTATGCTTATTGCGTTATTTATAAGTTCCTGAGCCTCAGGTAAAAAGAAACATCTCAAGTCCTCGAGGCAATCTCTGTCGCAACAGGAATCGTAAACTCTGCCCGCGTCAATACAGACCGCTTCCTTAAAATCGGCATCTGTAGGGCAACCGTTTTTTAAATCTGCCATAAAAAATCCTCCTGTAATAATAGTGAATGTCGGTTTTTTACGCTCCGACTTCAATAACATAATATGATTTAAGTTAAAAACGGTGAAAAAATATTTTTTTCGAAAAAAAACAGGTTTTTCTAAAAATAACTTGACAATAGACATCAATTATGGTATATTATTTAGGCGCTTTAAAAACAGATGCTGGTGTAGCTCAGTTGGTAGAGCAGCTGATTTGTAATCAGCAGGTCGGGGGTTCAAGTCCGTCCACCAGCTCCAAAATTCAAAAAGCGTTAATGTATTTAATATGGGAGATTTCCCGAGTGGCCAAAGGGGACAGACTGTAAATCTGCTGGCTTCGCCTTCGGTGGTTCGAATCCACCATCTCCCACCAAAACGAAAATCCTGTCGATTTTTATCGGCAGGATTTTTGTTTTGTATTATTCGCTATTCATTCGACAGGATTTTAAAGACACACTATCACTAAAATCTCGATCAACATAGATTTGATAATATTTCTTGACTGTTTGTGTTTTTTTTGCTATAATTTGAGCAACTTGATTAATTCTGTTTAGAAGGTGTCAATATGTATCAAATCGGTTTGTCAACCTGCGGAAAAACAATGTGCGAAGACTTGTTTAAAAAATATCACGATGCAGAAATAACAGCAATGGAAATTTCTCTCAAAAGCGAAGACTATGCTGATATAAACTATGAAGCTATTAAAAAATGGTCAGAAAAATTCAATATAGACTTATGGTCTTTCCATTTACCTTTTGCACCGTTCTCTGAAATAGATATTTCAAATGCAAATACTTGCAAAGGTACAATTAAATATTATGAAGAATTAATAAAAAAAGCTTCCAGAATTGGTATAAAAAGATTTATCGTACATCCGAGCGGTGAACCGATATCGGATGAAGAACGCTCTGCACGGATGAAGTATGCAAAAGAGAGTCTCGCAGTTCTTGCAGAAATTGCACAAAGGAATACTGCGGTCATTGCAGTTGAAGACTTACCCCGATCTTGCCTTGGAAAAAATTCTGATGAAATTACAGAACTTATTAGTGTACATGAAAATTTGAAGGTTTGCTTTGATACAAATCACTTGCTGAATGAAAATCCGGTTGATTTTATACATAAAATAGGGGACAAAATTATTACAACCCATATTTCAGATTATGATTTTATCAATGAAAGGCATTGGCTTCCCGGGGAAGGCAAGTTGGATTGGCAGGCTATTTTAAATGCCTTTAAAAATATTGGATATAACGGCGTGTGGCTTTACGAAATAGATTTTTCCTGTCCTGAAACAATTATCAGAGACAGAGATTTAACCTGCGATGATTTTATAAAAAATGCAAAAGAGTTATTCGAGAATAAAAATATTTCGCTTTTTTCAACGCATAAAGATAATCTTGGAATGTGGTAAATGTTTGGCATCTAAATGGTTCGGAACAGCCAGATTATGTGCCTGATTTTACTGTCAGGCACATTTTTCTTAGTATTCATGCGGGTTTGCGGGCTTTTTCCCGTTTCAAAAAAGGATTGGTGTCCCATTACTGTCATTCCCGTTTTCAGAGATATCTGCAAAGCTGAGCGAAGTTTTCACCTGATTTTTCAGGCTGGGAACTCCGCTTTTTTGCGTTTACCACTCTTTTTTCCCGTTGTCAGAACTGTAAAAGTTTTCGGCAGATATATAGATAGATTGACGAAAGCCCCAAATGGGCCAATTTCAAGCCCTCAAAATACAAGGGGGTAGTGCGCCCTTTTTTAGGAACCGCTCCGGCTGAATAGCCGGGGCGGTTTTCCGCTTCCCCCCTCTCACACTCTCCCCCCTAATACTTTACCATCTGGGAAAGAACAAGATAACTCTAAGCTCTAACTCAGCAAAAACCTCAAGTTTTCAACAACCAACAAGAAAGGATGAGTAAAACCATGAACATTGGCATCGACCATGGCTATTACGCAATCAAAACCCGGCATTTTTCTTTCCCAGCCGGTATTGCAGAGTATTCCCATGAACCCTACACCTTGCAAAA
>CALWUY010000035.1 GCA_944384855.1 uncultured Clostridia bacterium
GTGGTAATTATCCTGATGAATGGGCGATAAGCAAAAATTGGTGGAAGGGACAATGGATTATTCAAAACCTACTTTATTTAAAGGGGTTCGGATTATTATAATTTGCCCCCAATTTAACACAAGCATATAATACATTAAACGAGGTGATTTGTTGAAGATAAATAAATTGTTTTCTGCTATTAACGGAATTGTTTTTGTAGCTATTTTTGTTCTAATTTTTATAGAGTCAATTTTAAATATTCTTGGATTGTGGACTGTTTGGAATTTTTTTGGATTTCTTATAGGTTTATTTTTATTGCCCGTTTTAAACGTTGTCGCTTTTATATCCGCCGTTACATATATTATATCATTTTATAGTTATAAAAAAGCAAATGAAAATATTTTCATCAAAAAAATTTATTTTTTACCAATACTATTTTTTGCTCTAGGATTATTTCTTACAATTATAGCGTACATATTTGTTTTTACTTGGGGCTTTGGGAAGTAATAAGTAAAAAGTAAGAGATAATAAGTATTGTGTGCCTATAGCACGAATTATAATGCAAGGCTTTGTCTTGCTATTTTTGTTTTATAGTGTTATAAGTGTTTTAAAGGAAAAGCGAAATTACGAATGCTGGCAAACGCAGTATTTCACAGAAAAAATTACATAATATCACTAATTCCTTGCGGCTGCGTTTCTTTTGTGCTATAATGCAAACAAAAAGGGTGAAATTATGAACGATAGTAATAAAGATTCCATACAAGAATACGATTCTTTAAAAGATGTTATTGAGTTTCAGAATAATATGTTTAACCCTGGATATTATGTCGGCACCGGTAAAGTTCCGCCCACAGTATCCGCACCCGGAAATGCAGCGCCGTTAGCTGTATCGTGCTTTATTGCATCCGCTTTTTTTATGGCATTGGGTTTGTTTTTGTTTTTTTCGGACGTAATCGTTGTTTCTTCAGGACTGATTGAATCTCCGCTGGCAAATAAAATTATTGTTTTGATTATAATGTCGGTAATATCATTATTTTTCCTGTATTTCGGCTTCGCTTATCTTAAAAAAGCAAAGAGGTATTATAGAGAAAAAAAGGCGATCGAAAACGAGCCTGCTGACGAAACGGTTAAAGATAAAATTTGGCAGCGGACTTGTCCGAAATGCGGAATATCTCATGATATTGATTATCCTAAATGCCCAAACTGCAAATTTAATTATCTTGATCAAAAATTTTAGCATTATGAAATTAAGGCGCACATTTCGGGTTGATTTAATTTATGAGGTTCGGCTCAAAGTCTGAAAAAGTTCCGATGGCTTTCGGGATATTCTTTAAAACGTGAGGTTCGGTAATGAATGTTTTTTCGAAAATTTACGATGTAGTGCAAAAAATACCAAAAGGCAGGGTCGCAACTTACGGACAGGTGGCTATGCTTGCCGGTAATCCGCATTGGTCAAGAGTGGTGGGATACGCGCTGCACGCCAACCCGAAACCGGTTGTAATTCCATGTCACAGGGTGGTAAACCGTTACGGAAAAACATCGCCTGCATTTGCTTTCGGGGGAGAAGACGTACAAAAACGCCTGCTGGAGCAGGAGGGTATCGTTTTTGAGGCGGACGGTACTGTGGATTTGAAAAAATACGGTTGGGACGGTATTTATTATGATAATTCATCCAATTGAGCCTTTGTTTGATAAAAATTCAAAAACGCTTATTCTGGGAAGCTTTCCATCGGTAAAATCCCGTGAGCAAATGTTTTTCTACGGGCATCCGCAAAATAGATTTTGGCGCGTACTGGCGGGAGTATTCGGCACAGAGGCGCCTCAAACGATACCGCAGAAACGTGAATTTATTCTGTCTCATAATTTGAGTCTTTGGGATGTGCTGGCATCCTGCGACATTGAAGGCAGTTCCGACAGCAGTATCAAAAACGCAACCGCCA
Source organism: uncultured Clostridia bacterium (assembly GCA_944384855.1). Classification (GTDB taxonomy): domain Bacteria; phylum Bacillota; class Clostridia; order Oscillospirales; family Acutalibacteraceae; genus UBA737. The sequence goes on from CALWUY010000035.1 coordinate 1,921, forward strand.
ACGACCTTGACGTGATTCTTAAACATTCAAAGGTAGACAGAATTTTCGTCAATGGAAAAACCGCTGAAAAATACTATATCAGATTTTTGCAAGGTAAATACAATATGAATGCGGTATGTCTGCCCTCAACTTCGCCGGCAAACGCGTCATACTCTCTGGAAAGACTGATAGAAGAATGGAAAATAATTGTAAGGAGTTAAGTATGAATAATACAATATGCAAATTTTTTTCTTTGCCATTATCGAATGTTAAACTTGACGGTGTTATCGATCAAAAAATCAGACTGATTGTAAACGGCGTACTTAAAAATATCGATATGAAGGCATTGGCTGATTATTTCAGAAATCTTGAAGACGGATTTGCGGCCGGTGAATTTTGGGGAAAGCTTATGCGTGCATCTTGCATGCTTTGCGCCTATACAGGTGACAGTCAACTCAGAAAATTGTAAAAAATTCTTTTGAAGACATATTGTCTGTAAAGAACAAAAACGGTTTTTTAAGCGCTTGTCCGAAAGATAAACAGCCAAACGGAAGCTGCGGTTCGGATTTGTGGGAAAGAAAATATGTACTTGAAGGACTTTTAGCGTATTATGAGCTATCCAGTGATGAGCGGGCGATTGAAGCTGCAGAATCACTTGTATGCTATACAAACAGCCAGATAGGAGATTTCCCGAGAACGCCGATAACCGATACCGGATGGGCATTTTTCGGAATGGAATCTTCTTCAATTCTGGGACCGGTTATGAAGGCATATCAGCTGACTTCCAATCCACAGGCGTTAGAATTGGCAGAACATATAATTAACAGCGGCGCCTGTCGCAGAGAAAATATTTTCAAAGCTGCATTAAACGGGAAGGTGCCGAAAGATATAGGTTCAAACGGAAACAGCAATGAAAGCATAGCGAAAGCGTATGAAATGATGTCCTGTTTTGAGGGACTCTGCGAATATTATATTTCAACAAATAAAAAAGAAGCCTTAATGGCTTCTGAAAGATTTTGGGATAATGTTTTAAAATATGAAATTACACTTTTAGGCTCTGGAGGAGCAGATAAACCCTATAACCTTGGTCCGGGAAAAGGTGAACAATGGAATAATACACGTTTTGAGCAAACAAATCCGGATATAGAACTTATGATGGAAACCTGCGTTACGGTTTACTGGATAAAGCTTTGTTATAAACTCTTATGCATAACCGGTAATTCAAAATATGCAGACGAAATTGAGAAAAGCGTTTATAACGCGCTCTTAGGCGCAATCAGACCGGACGGCAATTTTTTTGAATATTTTCCAAGTTTTAACGGCAAACGCAGCGGTGTAGTTAACTATTCGTTTAATATTAACGGTTTCGATCTTTCATGCTGCACGGCAAACGGTCCTACCGGTTTGGCAGTAGTATTACAGACTGCAGTAATGAGTGCATGTGATGGAATAGTTATAAATTTTTATGAAAATGCAAGAATAAAAATTCCGCTCGAAGACGGATTTATCACAGTAAAAATCAATTCAGAATACCCTCGCCGCGGAAAAGCAAAAATAACAATAGAAGAAATTAATTCCTTAATAAAAACCGATTTGAATTTTTATTTCAGAAAACCGCATTTCGCAAAAGACTTTAAAATTATTTCTGACTCTTTTGTTGAAGAAAACAGCAAATATACCGGATATATCAAAACTTCCGCAAAACTTAAAGAAGGTTCGGAATGTACACTTGAATTTGACATACCGTTTACTGTAATTCCGGCATTAAAAGGCAGTAATATCCTCGGTGATAACCGTCAAGCATTCGTATACGGAAGTTTGCTGCTTTGTGCAGACAGCAGGGACAATAAAAATATAACGGCGGCAATTAAGGAATTTAAGCAGGATTTTACTACAAGCCGGGATATGATATACGAACCGTGTGAAATTTCAGAAGGCTTTGCCATTACCGATTCGAAACATAACGGATTTATAAATATCGATTTGACATATAAGGATATTCGTTTGAATCTGTGCGATTATATGTCCGCAGGAAACGATTGGAAAGATTCAGAGTTTATCAGTTGGTTTGAGACGAAAAAATGAAATACGGACATAACTGGTATTGCTTTAATTGAATCGGCAATACTTCGTGTATATATTACTCAGCAAAGGTTATTTCACAGCCGATAGACTGCTGACATTCTGTCAGTCCGGCGGCAACAATTTCTTTGGTACGTTCGTAAGATTTTTTTGCTTTTTCGGCTGCGGTTTGACTGAGTGAATATTTTGACACTGCATCGTCGGGGCTTTCAAGAGGATAAACGGTATATAAATAACCTCCGTTTTCACCGCCTTTGTATTTATCAACCCAGGTAGGTATAAGGTCAAGACCGGTAAGATCCGTACCGTCTTTGTTCTTTGTCAGCGTAAACGTGAAAAATACTCCGTCTTCAGTATGTCCTGTCGTACATTCGGGGCTCATAAGCTCCTGACGCTGATTGGAAACGTAATTTCCGGTTGAATACAGGCATACAGTAGTGTTCTGACCGTCTTCGGAATGAATGAGCTCTACCGGCTGCACAACATGCGGATGACTGCCGATAATCATATTCACACCGAGATTTGAAAGCTGCTGTGCTATGGTTTTCTGCCATGTGTTCGGGGAAGTTTGATATTCGTTTCCCCAGTGAATATAGAACACCTTAAAATCCGCGCCGTCTGATTCCATTCCGGAAAGTATCGACTGTACATTTGAATAAAATTCATCTAAACGTTTGTAAGAAAATGAATTTATCAGCGGATTAGCTTCTTCGGAAATTATTGCGCCGTTGAGGTATTTGCGTCCTGCTATTTGACCGTCGGTTTCATAAGTGAAATTGGCAATCCCGATTTTTATGCCATTGACTTCTTTGACTGCATAGGTGGGATCTGCTTCGGTCTCTTTGGTTCCGGTAAAATCAATACCCTTTTGTTTAAGTATCTGTACGGTACGCTTGAGTCCGTACAATCCGGTATCGTATGAGTGATTATTAGAGGTTAAAAGCAGATTGAGACCTGACGCTTTTATTGCGTCCGCAAGGCTGTCCGGAGTGTTGAAAGCCGGATAACCGCTGTAAGCGCCCGACTCGGAACCGCCGAAGGTAACTTCCAAATTCGCTATTGCGAGATCCGCCGCCTGAAAATACGGCGCTGATTCTTTGAAAAAAGCGGTGAAATCATAGCCGTCGGCAGTTTTGGCTCCCGTCAGCTGGGTACTGTGAACCATAATATCTCCGGTACTTAAAACGGTGGCGGTGGTTTCGGGAATTTCGGCTTCTGAACTGTTGTCAGAGGTTTGTCCGGATGAGATGTCCGAATCGACACTTTGCTTTTTTTCAGAAGGTTTTATAATCGCGCTTATACAAAAGGTAATCAATGCGATTGCCGAAATTAATATTAAAGTGCAAAGCGTAACAAAAATTCTGCGTCTGATTATGGCTTTTTGCCGTTTTGTTCTTTGTTTTTTCATTTTTGCTCCTTTCAGAACTATCCGACATATTAATTATTATAACTTAATTATCAGAAAAATTATTTGGGTAAAAACATTTAATTTTTATCGAATATTATTAATATATAACAATATTCCGTAAATTGCAACTAAAATTACACAGGCAGCTTATTTTCTTTAAATTTAAAATTAAATTATTTCTATATCTTAAAACGGCGGTACAGTAAATTGATGTGCCGCCGTTTTAAAAAATCGTCATATTCGGTTTTAAATAAAAAGCTTTCATACATTACTCTTTATAAATAATATCTTTAAAAACTTCAGCCGCTATAATAAGACCGGCAGACGCGGGGACAAACGGTACTGAAGCGGGTACGGTTTTACTGTTTTCCCGATTAAGTTCTATCGGTTTTATAGGTTCCTCTTTTGAATATACTGTTTTAAGACTCTTTATACCCCGTTTTCTCAGCTCATAACGCATAACTCTGGCAAGAGGACATACAGAGGTTTTATATATATCGGCGACTTCAAGCATAGCCGGATTCAGCTTGTTGCCTGTACCCATCGAACTGATTATCGGCACATTTTCATTTTCAGCTTTTATGATAAGCAGAATTTTTGAAGATACGGTATCTATGGCGTCAATAATATAATCATATACGGAAAAATCAAACTGATCTGCGGTGGATTTGTCAAAAAACAGACAGTGACCGGTAAACTTAATATCGGGATTTATTTCCATACAGCGTGTTTTGCAGGCATCAACCTTGTTGCGACCCACTGTGCTGTGAGTGGCGATTATCTGACGGTTTATATTTGAGACTGCGACAGTGTCGCTGTCGATCACATCAATCGCACCTATACCGGCGCGGACAAGCGCTTCGGCCGCCCAGCTTCCGACACCTCCGGCACCGAATACAGCGACCCGCGCATTTTTAATTTTTTGAAAATTTTTGCTTCCTGTTAAATTTTCTGTACGTGAAAACTGTTCATTCATAATATTATTCCTTGCTCTTTTTAGACAATTTTATACCCTGGTATATAATTTGTCAAGCAGTCGGAATTATTGACATTTTTCGGAATTTTAACTATAATTAATTAAGAAATTTTAAATTGGGCGGAGATATTATTGGATTTGTATTCTGACAGTGAAAAACTTTCGCGGCTTAAGAAAAAAGCCAATCGGCTTCCTCTGCTGCCGGGAGTTTATATAATGCGTGACAGACAAAATGAAATTATATATATAGGCAAAGCAAAGGCCCTTAAAAACAGGGTTACCCAGTATTTCGGCGCCGGAAACCAGCACACCGAAAAGGTTAAGCGTATGGTTAGCAATGTGGATGATTTTGATTATATTGTATGCAGCAGTGAATTTGAAGCTCTGATACTTGAAAACTCGCTTATAAAGCAAAACCAGCCGAAATACAATATTCTGCTTAAAGATGATAAGGGCTATTTTTATATTAAGATTACTGATGACAAATGGAAAAGAATCGTTACCGCAAAATCGTCAGACAAGAACGGAGAATATATAGGTCCGTACAATTCGGGATATATTGTAAAACAGACTGTTGATGAGGCAAGGAAAATTTTTAAACTGCCGGATTGCAGCCGTGATTTTGATAAAATAAGTCGTCCATGTCTTAACTATCATATAGGTTTGTGCGACGCTCCGTGCAGAGGAAAAATAAAGCTTGAGGATTATCTTGAAAATATTGAGGCAGCAACGGAGTTTATAAAAAAAGGTGACAGCGACAGCGTTTCGATAGAACTGCTTGAGGAAAAAATGTTGGCCGCCGCCGAAAATATGCAGTTTGAGACGGCGGCGAAATACAGGGACAGGATAAATGCCATAAAACGTATCCGTCAGAAACAAAGTGTTGTAAGCGTGTCTTATAAATCTCAGGATGTAATTGCCACATCGCTCATAGGCGAGACCGCTTGCGTAGGGATACTGATTTTCCGCAATTACAAGCTTACAGACAAACAGCATTATTTTCTCGACGGTTTCTCGGACAAAGAGTCGGTTTACAGTGAGTTTCTTCAGCAGTATTATATTGACAACCGGGATATACCGCCGAGGATATTAATAGACAGCGAAATCAAAAATTTTGAAATTATTGAAAAATGGCTTACGGAAAAATCAGGTCATAAGGTTAATTTTATAAATCCGAAACAGGGAGAACAGCTTAAAATACTCGATATGTGTCTTAATAACGCTGCGGAAAATCTGTCGGAAAAGACCGAGCGCACCGGAAGAGAAATGTCTGCATTGAATGAGCTTGCTCAGCTTCTCGGTATGAGCCGTACTCCGAGATATATTGAGTCTTACGATATTTCAAATACCGCAGGCAGCGATAATGTGGCGGCTTTGGTAGTATTTAAGGACGGAAGACCGTACAAACCCGCTTACAGAAAATTCAGGATTAAGGGTTTTTCGGGACAGGATGATTACCGATCAATGGCCGAGGTGCTTGACCGCCGTTTCTGCGAATATGAAAAGAATGAAGACGAAGGCTTCGGAATTCTGCCCGACCTTATTTTGCTTGACGGTGCAAAGGGTCAGATTTCAGCGGTACTTCCGGTGCTTGAAAAGCACGGTATAAATGTTCCGGTTTTCGGTATGGTAAAGGACTCAAAACACAGAACGCGGGCTATTGCCACCACCGGCGGAGATATTTCGATAAAATCAAACCGTAAGGCTTTCACCCTTGTAACAAATATACAGGATGAAGTTCACAGATTTGCCATAGGATATCATAAATCTCTCCAGAGCAGGAATCTTTTGAAATCGGAACTGCTGAATATTGACGGTGTAGGGAAAAAACGCGCAGATTCACTTATCAAACATTTTAAAAGCATAAAAAAAATCAAAGAGGCAGGAATTAACGAACTTTGCAGTGCGGAGGGTATAAATTCGGATGTTGCCGCAAAAATTTATGCATATTTTAACAAAAATTAACAATTTTTTAACTTTTATTTGATATTATTTTTGCTTTATGCCTATGAAAAAGCACGAAAAGAATGCCGAGAAAGGTGATCTTTTCACTACGGGCGCAGAATTCGCAGAAGAAAATTTAAAATTCAATCCTAAAGGTAAAGTGTGCGACCTTGTAGTACCGGTAATTTTCCTTATAATTGCCTGTGTAATCGGTATGATATATTCGGGAGGATTTTTTACTTCGGATGCTGACGGTTACCATAATTTCGTCACAGCTTTTTCAAACAGTGATGCGTCGGTAGGACTTGTATACGGATCGGCAGTCTCTTTGGTATTTACGGTTATATTTTTCCTCTGCAGACGAGTGCTGAGTTTCAAAGACAGTATGGCTTCTTTGCCGGAAGGCTTTTGCGCAATGGTGCCGGCCATTCTTATACTCGTTTTTGCATGGACACTTAAAGCCATGACGGATTCTTTAGGTGCAAAAATATTTATTTCTCAGATAATTGAAAATTCTGCCGGATCACTTCAGGCGTTTTTACCGGCAATTATATTCATTATAGCTGTTGGATTATCCTTTGCTACCGGGACATCGTGGGGAACTTTCGGTATACTCATTCCCATAGTGCTCAGCGTTTTCGGAGCAGACAGCGGAAATATTACTATTGCTGCGATTTCAGCATGTATGGCCGGAGCGGTTTGCGGAGATCACTGTTCGCCTATATCGGATACTACGATTATGGCTTCGGCAGGCGCACAGTGCAAACATATTAACCATGTTTCCACGCAGCTGCTGTATGCGCTTACTGTTGCGGGTGTATCATTTGTATGTTATTTGATTGCGGGATTCATACCTAACTGGATGCTGGTATTGCCTATAGGCATTGTATTGATGCTGGGTACATTGTTTGTGATAAAATTTATTTCAGGTAGAAAATACAATACAAAATAAATTTTTGCTTGACATTGGCTGAATTTGTGGTAAAATATATTCAAATGAAGTAGTACGCACAGCGTCCTCACCCGGAGAGTCAGTTCTGTAGGGTCAATAAGATTTTCTGTTTTACTGCAGTATTCTTATGCGCGGACGCTTTGTGTCCGCGCATTTTTAATTATTTTGGAGGTGTATTCACATTAGCAGTAAAGAACTCGCTGTAAACGAAGATATTAAGTTCAAGGAAGTCCGTACAATTTCCGCCGACGGTTCGCAGCTCGGAATTATTCCTGTTGCAAAAGCCCTTGAGGCCGCATACGCGGCAGACCTTGATCTGGTCTGTATTTCTCCTAACGCGCAGCCGCCCGTCTGTAAGATAATGGATTACGGTAAATACCGTTTTGAGCAGGCAAAGCGTGAAAAGGAAGCCAAGAAAAACCAGAAAACGATGGAAGTTAAGGAAATTCGTCTGGGACTTAGTATTGACGTTCATGATTTCGAGACAAAAGGCAGACACGCCATAAGATTTTTGGATGACGGCAACAAAGTTAAGGTATCTATTAGATTCAGGGGACGTGAGTTGGGACATCCTGAAATCGGACTTGATACCATGGCACGCTTTGCCGAGTTTTGCGCGGAGAAGTCTAATGTTGAAAAAGCTGCTAAGATGGAAGGGCGTAACATGGTTATGTTCCTGGCCCCAAAATCAGGTAAGTAATTGAAGTAACAAATTTAAGGAGGATCTACAATGCCTAAGATTAAAACACACAGCGGTGCCAAAAAACGCTTTAAGCTGACAAAAACCGGTAAGGTAAAAAGAGCACACGCGTTCAAGTCACACATCCTTAACAAGAAAACTACCAAGCGTAAGAGAAACCTTCGCAAGACTGTTGTTGCCGATGTAACAAATGTGGCTAAGGTTAAGAAAATGGTTCCTTACAAATAAGAAGCTAAAAAGTGGAGGTAAATTGAAATGGCACGTGTTAAAGGTGCGTTAGCAACACGCAAAAGAAGAAAAAAGATATTAAAGCTTGCTAAGGGCTATTTCGGCGCTAAGTCCAAGCTCTTTAAAACCGCTAAAGAGGCGGTTATGAAATCGGGAAATTATGCTTATATCGGCCGCAGACAGAAAAAGCGTGACTTCCGCCGTCTCTGGATTACAAGAATTTCGGCTGCCTGCAAGCTTAACGGTATAAATTACTCGACATTTATTAACGGTCTTAACAAAGCAGGCATTGCTATTAACCGTAAGATGTTAGCAGATTTGGCTGTTAACGACGCCAACGGTTTTGCATCTCTTGTAAAAGCCGCTAACAAAGCATTAGAAAAATAATTTTTTTCGCCCGGGTCTATGCTTGCCTCGGGCGACTTTTTAATTTTATATATTCACAGGCGGTGTTTTAAATGAATGATTTTAAGTTTATAGAAAGCAGTCAGAATTCTGTTATAAAGCAGATATGCAAATTGCAGGCTTCTTCAAAAGAACGCTATGAAAACGGTCAATTTGTAATAGAGGGGCTGCGTATATGCAAAGATGCCTGTGAAAACGGTATAAGGTTTGATAAGCTGATAGTTTCTGATGAAGCCTTTGATAAATTTTACGGCGGGATTGAGATTTTAGCTGAAAATTCGTGTGAATGTATAAAAGTTACGGATCCGCTTTTCAGGAAAATCAGCGATACCAAAAATCCTCAGGGTATTGCGGCGGTAGCTTCTATGCCGGACATCAGTACAAATAATATAGACTTAAAAGGAAGATATATAGCGCTTGAAAATATTTCCGATCCGGCAAATTTAGGCGCCGTGGCAAGAACGGCAGAAGCTTTAGGTGCTTCGGGTATCATCCTTTCAGCCGACGGCTGTGATCCGTATTCTCCGAAGGTACTCAGGGCTTCGATGGGTACCCTCCTCAGAATGCCGCTGATTATGCTTGATGATTTTTCGGCAAATATCGGTAAATTGGGACTTAAGCTGTTTGCTTGTGTGGTCGATAAAGATGCGCAAAGCATAATTGACGTCAGATTTCAGGACGGGTGCGCCGTAATTATCGGAAACGAAGCTAACGGTGTCACGGCAGAAACGAAGAAAGCGTCTGATTTACTCATAACTATTCCAATGCAGGGCGCGGCGGAATCACTCAATGCTGCGGCCGCGGCGGCAATTTCAATTTGGGAAATGATGAAGATATGAAATATTCAGTATGGCTGCAGTTATGCCTTGGTGCAGCAAGCTCAAACTTTAAAAGGGCTATTGAAGTTTTTAAAAATGCAGAAAATATTTACGGTGCCGGCTTCAAAGCGCTGAAAGACTCCGGGATTTTTTCGGCCGGTGAACTCAGGCGGTTAAGTACGGTGCAGCTTGTGGATGCAGAAAAAATTATCAATGACTGTTATAAGAACAAAATCGGCATAATAACATATAGTGATAAGCGGTATCCGGTTTGCCTGTCCGCAATAGATAATCCTCCGGCTGTAATTTATTATAAAGGAAAATTCCCGGATTTTGACAATATTCCGTCAGTAGCGATAGTGGGACCGAGAAATGTGAGCGAATTCGGCAAGCGTGCGGCGTTTTCTTTAGGTTACCGGCTCGCACGGTCGGGGATGATTGTTGTAAGCGGCGGCGCGTTGGGGTGTGATACTCATGCGCATGCAGGCGCGCTGAAAGCTGAGGGTATAACCGTGCTTGTAATGGCTTGCGGTATACTTAGTAATTATTTGAAAGAAAATGCGCCGTTAAGAAACGAAGTAGCTAAAAACGGATGTCTCATAAGCGAATATCTGCCAGATTTTCCTGCAACGAGGTACACGTTTCCGGTGAGGAACCGAATAATTTCAGCGCTGTCGCTGGGAACTGTTGTAATCGAAGCAGGTGAAAAAAGCGGAGCGCTCATAACCGCAAGACACGCTAATGATCAGGGCAGAGACGTATTTGTAATACCTCATTCTCCGAAAAACAAAAGTTATGAAGGTTCCAACGCTTTGCTCAGAGACGGAGCAAAGCCTTTGCTTGACGCGTCTGATATTTTTAATGAATATATTCCGCGGTTTCCCGATAAAATCAATATAGAGAGAGCCTATTCAGGTCATATTTTATCTGACACAGTTAAAAATGAAGCTAAAAGTGAAACAAAAAATCAAAAAAGTGAAAAAAATTTAAACGAAACTCTTTCCAAAGAGGCAAAAATAGTATATAATTATTTGGATAAGCAAAAATTTCTGCCGGAGGATTTGCTGGGCTGCGGTTTGAGCTCTCAGCAGCTGCTTTCTGCGTTGACCGAACTTGAAATGGAGTTTTTAATCAAAGCGGTACCCGGAGGAATGTATGAAAAATGTTAGTTCCTGTGATATGCACGGCAGTTTTATTAAAATAAAAGTAATTTATTATAGATACGGAGGAGTAATATGTCAAAGCTTTTAATAGTTGAGTCTCCCTCAAAAGTAAAACCGATTAAAAAATATCTCGGCGGTGATTATAATGTTATGGCGTCGGTAGGTCATATACGCGATTTGCCTAAATCAAAGCTGGGTGTAGATATAGAACATGGATTTAAGCCACAGTATATTAATATGCCGGATAAGAAGGATGTTATAAAGTCCCTCAAAGACGCAGCCGCAGAATGTGATGAAGTATATCTTGCCACCGACCCTGACCGCGAAGGTGAAGCGATATCCTGGCATTTGGCACAGATACTGGCGATTGATATGGATGCTAAAAACCGTGTGACTTTTAATGAAATTACCAAGTCAGGAGTTACTGCAGGCATAAAAGAGCCGAGAAAAATCAACATTAATTTGGTCGATGCGCAGCAGGCCAGAAGAGTTTTAGACCGTATTGTCGGTTATAAGTTGAGTCCGTTTTTATGGAAAAAGGTAAAAAGCGGACTTTCCGCCGGACGAGTTCAGACGGTAGCACTTCGTCTTATTGTAGAGCGTGAGCGTGAGATTGAAAAATTTGTGAGCGAGGAATTCTGGAGCGTTGACGCTAAGCTTGCTTCCGGCAGAAAAACCTTTAACGCAAAGCTTTACGGTTATGCTGACGGTAAAAAAATAGAAAAAATAGAAAACGGGGAACAGGCGCAGAGCATTGTAGACTCTCTTGAAAACGCGGTATATACAGTAACCGATATTAAAAAAGGCAAGCGCACCCGTCAGCCGGCTCCGCCGTTTATTACTTCTACGCTGCAGCAGGAAGCTTCAAGAAAACTCGGGTTTACAGGGCAGCGTACGATGCGTATCGCGCAGCAGTTGTATGAAGGCGTAGAGATTAAAGGAACCGGAGTAACAGGTCTTATAACTTATATGCGTACCGATTCTTTAAGAATTTCCGAGGAAGCGCGCGCGGCAGCAGGAGAGTATATCAACCAGAGATTCGGTTCCAAATATCTGCCGGCGTCTCCGAGATATTTTAAGACAAAAAGCGGAGCGCAGGATGCGCACGAGGCAATACGTCCGACAGTTATAAATCTTTCTCCGGAAAAGGTCAAGGATTCTCTGACTTCTGAGCAGTACAAGCTTTATAAGCTTGTTTGGGAACGGTTCATAGCCTCTTTAATGGCTGCTTGCATTCAGGATACGGTCAACGTTTCAATTGCCGCAGGCGATTATCTTTTCAAAGCCAGCGGATATTCCGTACGGTTTGACGGTTTCACCGCGCTGTACGAAGAAGGAAAAGATGAAGAAGGCGACAGTGAAGTCGCTTTACCGGATATGAATAAAGATGACGTATTGAAACTTCGGGAACTTACTCCAAATCAGCATTTTACTCAGCCTCCGGCAAGATATACAGAACCGACTCTGATAAAAGCTTTGGATGATAACGGCATAGGCAGACCGTCAACCTACGCTCCTATAATTTCGAATATTCTTAACAGAGATTATATTGAACGTGAAAAGAAATCCTTAGTACCTACCAAGCTTGGAATGGTAGTCGTGGATTTAATGGTAGAAAACTTCAGGCGGATATTTGATGTAAAGTTTACTGCCAATCTTGAGGAACAGCTTGATAAAATAGGCGCCGGAGAGCTTAACTGGGTGGATACAATTTCCGGTTTTTATGATGACTTTGAAAAACATTATAAAAAAGCCGAGGATTTGCTTGACGGCAAGCGCGTCAAGGTTCCCGACGTAGAAACTGACGTTATATGCGAGAAATGCGGAAGCAAAATGGTAATTAAATCGAGCAGATACGGTAAGTTTCTGGCTTGCCCGAATTATCCGCAGTGTAAAAACACAAAGCCGGTACCGGAAGATGAAGTCGATCAGCCCTGTCCTAAGTGCGGGTCAAAACTGATAAGACGTACCTCACGCAAGGGCAAAAAGTTTTACGGTTGCTCACAGTATCCGAAGTGTGATTTTGCCGCACCGGGAATTCCTACCGGTGAGATATGTCCGGAATGCGGAGGATATATAATAGCGGGTATAAGAGGTCGTAATTACTGTATGAACAGTGAATGTCCCACAAGAAAGAAAACTTCTGTAAAATAAGGATTTTAAATGGAAAAAGTAAAAGTTATCGGGGCGGGTTTAGCCGGATGCGAAGCGGCATTTCAGCTCGTGCGCAGAGGCATAGCCGTAGATCTTTATGAAATGAAGCCTCTGAAAATGACTGCGGCTCACAAAAGCGAAAATTTTGCGGAGCTTGTATGCTCAAATTCTCTAAAAGCTTCGCGTATTGATTCCGCGGCAGGTTTATTAAAAGAGGAGATGCGGCGTTTGGGGTCGGTTTGTCTGGAAGCTGCCGACAGGTGCTCAGTCGCGGCCGGAGGCGCGCTTGCGGTTGACCGTGAAATTTTTTCAAAACTTGTTACCGACAAAATAAAAGCAGAAAAAAATATTCGTGTAATAACTGAAACTGTAAGTGAAATTCCGTCTGATGCGGTGACGGTAATCGCTACCGGACCGTTGACCGATAATGAGCTGGCCGAGAGTATTCGCGAATACTGTGAAACAGAAAATCTCAGCTTTTTTGATGCGGCGGCGCCTATCGTTACAGCTGAAAGCATTGATATGAGCAAGGCTTTTACGGCGTCAAGATATCAGAGAGGTACGGACGATTATATTAACTGTCCCTTCAGCCGTGCCAAATACGAGACTTTTCATACTGAACTCGTAAACGCTGAAACTGCCGTTCTCAAGGATTTCGATAAACCGGTAAACGTGTATGAAGGCTGTATGCCGATAGAGATATTGGCAAAGCGGGGACTTGATTCAATCAGGTTCGGTCCTTTAAAACCGGTAGGACTGATTGATCCGCGTACTTCTCACAGACCGTGGGCGGCAGTACAGCTGAGAAGGGAAAATTCCGCGGGTAGCCTTTATAACCTTGTGGGTTTTCAGACTAATCTCAAGTTTTCTGAGCAAAAGCGGGTATTTTCTATGATACCGGGCCTCGAAAATGCGGAATTTGTGCGCTACGGAGTTATGCACAGAAACACTTTTATTAATTCTCCGAAACTGTTAAACAGAAATTTATCACTGAAGCGGAACAAAAACATTTTTTTTGCCGGACAGCTTTCGGGAGTGGAAGGTTATATGGAATCCGCAGCAAGCGGAATTATTGCCGGAATCAACGCCGCATGTCTTGTGCACGGAGAGAAACCGGTTGTATTACCGGATTTTACAATGATCGGAGCAATCTTAAAGTATATCTGTGATGAATCGGTTGTAAATTTCCAGCCGATGGGCGCAAATTTCGGGATTTTGCCTCCGCTCGGCGAAAAAATAAAGGATAAACGCGAAAGATACAGCGCTTTGGCGCGGCGTTCAACAGAATGGTTCAATAATATTGATAAGGAGATATGAAAATGCGGGTTGTAATAGATGCTTTCGGCGGCGACAATGCGCCCGAGGAAATTGTAAAAGGCGCGGCTGCGGCTTCTGCCGAACTTAATGTTGATATAACCCTTACGGGAAATAAAAATACAATAGAGAAGATTATCAGGGAAAATAATTTAAAGTTTAAAAACGAGCCTGTGATTATAGATACTGATGATGTAATTACCATGCACGATGATCCGACTTCTATACTTAAATCTCATAAGTCAAGCTCGATGGCTTTGGCATTCAAAGAGCTGTGCGAGGACCGTGCCGATGCATTTGTGTCTGCGGGATCCACAGGAGCGATTGTGGTGGGCGGCACATTGATGGTAAAACGCATCAAAGGTATAAAAAGACCGGCGCTCGCCGGAATGATACCCTCTCCTAAGGGGCATTATCTGCTTATGGATATGGGTGCCAACGCGGAATGCAGGCCCGAAATGCTCAGACAGTTCGGAATTATGGCAAACGCGTATCTTGAGAAAGCGGAAGGAATAGAAAATCCGAAAATCGGACTTTTAAACATCGGAACCGAAGATACCAAGGGTACGGAAATGCACAAAGAAAGCTACAAATTGCTCAAATCCGCGCCGATAAACTTTGTAGGAAATATTGAATCGCGGGAGATGCCCAAAGGTGAATGCGACGCCGTAATTACCGACGGTTTTACCGGAAACATAGCCTTAAAGCTTATAGAAGGCACCGCCATAACATTTTTCAAGATGATTAAAAATGTGCTGTATAAGAACATATTAAATAAGATTGCAGCCTTGGTTATAAAGAAGGATTTATACTCAATTAAAAGTATGATGGACAGTTCCGAAGTCGGCGGAGCGCCGCTGCTAGGAGTCAGGAAGCCTGTTATTAAGGCACACGGAAGCTCCGATGCCAAAGCTATCAAAAACGCTGTCAGACAGGCGGTAATATTCAGCGAAAAGGATGTTATAGGAAATATTTCCGCAGTTATTTCAGCTGAAGGTGATTGAAGGATACAGACATGAAGGGTTTAGAAGAAAATTTAAAATATACTTTTAAAAATATAGGTTTGCTTGAAAATGCGCTGACCCATTCTTCGTATGCCAACGAAGTAAGAAACGGCGTTAAATCAAATGAGAGACTTGAATTTTTAGGCGACTCGGTTTTATCAATCATAGTTTCAGATTACATTTTCAGGCAGTTTAAAAATATCCCGGAAGGCGAGCTCACAAAGCTGAGAGCGTCTTTAGTGTGTGAGAAATCGCTGTGCGGATTTTCGCGCGAGCTGGAACTCGGAAAATATCTGAGGCTCGGAAAAGGTGAAGACAAGGGCGGAGGAAGAGAACGCGATTCCATTTTAGCCGATGCATTTGAGGCTGTACTCGCCGCAATATACCTTGACGGCGGTATGGAAGCCGCCGAGAAACATGTACTGAGATTTATATTGCCTGAGCTTAAGCAGACAGATGACGAGGTATTTAAAGACTACAAGACTGCGCTTCAGGAGATTATCCAGCGCAATCCCGAAGAATCGGTGACATATATTCTTACCGGTGAATCAGGTCCGGACCATGACAAGGTTTTTGAGGTCGAGGTACACCTGAATTCTAACGTTATAGGAAAAGGCAGCGGAAAAAGCAAAAAACGCGCGGAACAAATGGCAGCTAAACAGGCGCTCATGCTTATGGGTGAGGAAATATGAGTGATAAACACTCCAATATATCGATATTCGTGCCTCATATAGGCTGCAAAAACAAATGCAGCTTTTGCAATCAGCGTTATATCACAGGAACATATAAAGCTCCGTGTGATGAAGATGTAAAAGCTGCGGTAAGCGCAGCGCAGAAATCATCAAAATATAATCCGGAAACTACCGAAATAGCTTTCTTCGGAGGTAGTTTTACAGCAATTAACCGCAACTATATGATTCATCTGCTGGAAACCGCGTCTGATTTTGTGGAAAATGGCACTGTCTGCGGGATACGCATATCAACGCGTCCTGATGCGATAGACGATGAAATCATTGAAATTCTTAAAAGATACCATGTAACTGCCGTAGAGCTTGGAGCTCAGTCGCTGAATAACAGAGTGCTGAAATTGAATAACCGCGGGCATACGGCCGATGATGTTGAGAAAGCGTCAAATTTAATCAGGCAAGGCGGTTTTGAGCTGGGACTTCAGATTATGACCGGGCTATACGGAGACAGTGACAGTTCTTGCTTAAAAACAGCAGAAAAATGCATTAAAATTAATCCGGATACCGTAAGGATTTATCCTACAATTGTACTTAAAGACACATATCTGGCAGCTTTGTATGCCGATAAAATTTATAAACCTCAGCAACTTAATGACGCGATTGATTTGGCATCGCGGCTATACCTGCTTTTTACAGAAAATAACATCAGGGTAATACGGCTGGGGCTTCATTCGATTGAAAAAGATGCCTATATTGCAGGTCCGTGGCATCCGGCCTTCAGTGAACTTTGCTTATCCAAGATAATGCTTGAAAAAGCTTTAAAACTTTTGGATTCAAAAGGAAGATATACAATTTATGTTAATAAATCCGATGTTTCAAAAATGATCGGACAGAAAAAAAGCAATATTATTCATCTTGAGTCTTTGGGATACTATTGCAGAGTACAACAAAAAGACAATATAGAAAACCTCCAAATAGAAATCATAAGGGATGTGTAGACGGAATGCTGTTAAGCTCTATTGAAATACAAGGCTTTAAATCCTTTGCCGATAAAACTGTTTTGAAATTCGGCAAGGGAATAACTGCCGTTGTGGGACCTAACGGAAGCGGGAAAAGTAATATATCGGACGCTGTGCGCTGGGTTTTAGGCGAACAGTCTACTAAAAGTCTCCGCGGCCAGTCAATGGAGGATGTTATATTCGGCGGTACTGAAACAAGACGTCCGCACGGATTTTGCGAAGTTACGCTTAATATCAATAATACGGACAGAACATTAAACTTTGATAATGATTATGTTGCAGTAACCCGCCGTTTTTACCGTTCTCATGAGAGTGAATATTCGATAAACGGCGCAGCTGTGCGGCTAAAAGATATTCACGAGCTGTTTATGGACACAGGTCTCGGACGTGACGGCTATTCTATGATAGGCCAAGGAAAAATCGATAACATCATTAGCTCAAAATCGGGCGAAAGACGCGATATATTTGAGGAAGCCGCAGGCATTTCAAAATACAGATACCGTAAAATAGAGGCAGAGCGGAAACTTTCTGCCGCAGAAGAAAACCTTATCAGACTTCACGATATATCGGATGAACTGAAATCCCGTGTTTCTCCGCTTGAAGAGCAGAGTAAAAAGGCTGAAAAATTTTTGGAGCTTTCCGGTGAAAAGAAAGAGCTTGAAATAGGGCTTTGGCTGTATACACTCAATAATTCAAAAGAAGCGCTGCGAACCCAGGAAGGCAGAATTGCTGCAGCGGAATTTTCATACAATGAAATCGAAGCAACACTTGAGGAGTTTGAAAGAAAAACTGAGGAAAACACCTCTTATTTTGCTAAACTTACTTCCGATATTGAAGGTCAGAGACTCAGCATTTCCTCCGCAAACGAGGAAATTTTGAAGTTAGAAGGCCAAATCAGTGTCATACAAAGCAATATACAGCATAATACCGATAATTCCGACAGGCTGTTTCAGGAAAAAGAAATGCTTTCCCGGTCGGATACAGACGCTTTGGCCGAAATTGAAAAGAATAATTCGGAATCGGACAGGCTTAAGAGTGAGAAAACCCTTTCAGAAGAAAAACTTCGCAGTTTGGAAGCCCGGCTTTCTGATTTACTTACAGACAGTGACAGTATTTCGAGAAAAATCGAATCTCAGATACGCGCCCTTAATACTCTGTCCTCCGAGAGCGCTGAGGAAAGAGTAAAAATGGTAACAGCCGAGACTGCCATAAATGAAATTAATCAGCGCGGTGCATCTTACAGTGACCAGATAGAGTCATACAATTCGGAAATCAATAAGCTGGATGCTGAATTTTCGGAAACACAAAAGCTCGTTTCGGCATTTGACGAGCAGTTAGACAGTACAGGCAATACTGTCAGAGGATATGAACTTCGTCTGCAGTCAAAGGCGGAAGCTGCCCAAAGCCTTAAAGACGAATACGACGCGCTGAAACTTGACATTGAAGCCAAGCGACGCAGAGTACAGATTCTTAAAGAACTCGAAAACAATATGGAAGGTTTTCCACATTCTGTAAAGGAAATTATGAATCAAAGCTCTGTCGGTGTACTTAAAGGTATATGCGGTCCGGTTTCCAAACTCATAAAAGTTAAAAAAGAATACAGTACGGCAGTGGAAACCGCGCTGGCAGCCACAGTGCATAACATCATAACCGAAACTGAAGCAGATGCCAAAAGAGCAATTAATTACCTTAAAAATTCAAAAGGCGGCAGAGCAACATTTCTTCCGATCGCTACTATTAAAGCAAGGGAGTTTAAGGAACACGGATTTGAAAGCATGTTCGGTTTTGTGGGTATTGCATCCGATTTGGTCGAGTGTGACGAAAAATACCGTGAAATTGTTAATTATCTGCTGTCGGCAGCAGTAATTGCCGAAGATATCGATTCTGCCGCGGTAATCGCCAAGAAATTCGGCTACAGAATTAAAGTAGTTACGCTTGACGGACAGGTGATTAACCCCGGAGGATCGCTTACAGGCGGTTCGCTGACCAAAAATGCGGGAATTTTGTCGCGTGCATCTGATATTTCGTCAATGGAAACCGAAATCGCTAAATCCCAGAAATCTGCCGAGGAGTTATACAAAAAACAAACAGCGGCATTTGAAGATGCCGCTAAGGTTGAGGCGGATATTACTGCCGCAAAAGCGGAACTTGCTACTTTGAATGAGGATAAAATCCGCGCGCTTTCGGAACTTAAACGCATCAGAGATTTGTCGGACAGTTTGAACGCCTCGCTCGCCCAGGTAGTATCGGACCGGAAAGCCGGTTCTGACAAGCTTGTTTTACTGCGTGAGCAGTCTTCTCAGGCAGCCGCAAGAATTGCTCAGCTTGATACCGAAAAATCTGCTCTTCAGGCAGAAATTGATAAAATGACCGGCGGAAGAGATTCGCTTAACGATACGCGGGAAAAACTTACAGCTGAAATTACCGAATCAAAACTTTCCATAATCGAAACCGAAAAGGATATCGAGCAGTTGAATACAGCTGTTGAGACAATCAATTCATTGCTTGAAACCCGCTCGGTTCGTTCGGCACAGATAGATGCTGAAATCAACGAGATTAACATTCAAAATGAAAAACTTAAAGAAAATACGGACAGTCTTAATGCAGAGATAAGTAATATAAAAGAACGGATTTCAAGTACGGAAAAAGCAATTTCCGATATGTTGAATGAACGTAATCTCACCGAAAAAAAAGGCGTTGAACTGAGAAGCGCTGAGCGTGAGCAAACAGCTAAACGCGAAAAGATAAGCGGTGAGCTCGCGCGGCTTACGGAACGCAAGGAAGTAATGCTTAAGGAGTACGATGATGTTATCCGCAGGCTCTATGACGAATATCAGCTGACACGAAGCGAAGCGGAAAACATTGCTTCTGAGCCCGAAAACCCTGCAGCCGCAAAGCAAAGGCTTGCCGAAATAAAAGGCAGAATACGGAACCTCGGAAATGTCAATGTAGGCGCAATAGAGGAATATAAAGAGGTCAAAGAACGTTACGATTTTCTTTCCGCTCAAATTGAAGATGTTGAAACGTCACGGGCTCAGTTATTAAAGCTTATAAATCAGCTTACGACACAGATGCGCGACATATTTACCGAAGGTTTCGGTAAGATCAGCGAGAATTTTTCCACTGTTTTCTCCTCTCTGTTCGGGGGAGGGCAGGCATCTCTCAGTCTTACAGACCCGGATAATATTCTTGAAAGCGGTATAGATATCAACGTTAAGCTTCCGGGTAAAAACGTCCCGAGCTTAGACGGTTTGTCAGGCGGCGAAAAAGCATTGATAGCTTTATCTATATACTTTGCGATTATGAGGGTAAACGCGCCTCCGTTCTGTTTTTTGGACGAGGTAGACACCGCGCTTGACGATATCAATGTTGACAGATTCGCGGATTATATGAAGCATCTTGATTCTTCGACTCAGTTTATTTGTGTTACACACCGCAGAGGCACTATGGAAGCGGCGGATATGCTTTACGGCGTTACCATGCAGGAAAAGGGTATTACTAAGCTGCTTGAGCTGAATGTTTCCGAACTTGAAAGCAAACTCTTGAAAGGCAGCCAGGGTGCATAAATTTTATAATTTAAGGTGGTATAATGGCTTTTTTTAACAAAATTAAAGAAGGACTGAAAAAAACACGCAGTTCTATTGCTGCAGGTATTACCAATATCGTAAACAGCTTTACTAAAATTGACGAAGATTTATTTGATGAGCTGGAAGAAATTCTTGTAATGTCTGATATAGGCGTAAATACCGCCGGTGAAATTTGCGATTTGCTCAGAAAACGAATCAAAGAAACCGGAACTACCGACCCCAACGCAATCAAAGATTTAATGAAAGAAATAATAATCGGGATGTTAGGCGAAGATCAAAGCCTGTGTCTTGAAACAAAGCCTTCGGTAGTGCTTGTTATCGGAGTTAACGGCGTAGGCAAGACCACTACTATTGGTAAGCTATCGGCTCAGCTTAAGAGCGAAGGAAAAAAAGTAGTTTTAGGCGCTGCGGATACTTTCCGCGCAGCAGCAATAGACCAACTCGGTATTTGGGCTGAGCGTACAGGAGTTACTATGGTCAAAAGTGTTGAAGGTACCGATCCGGCGTCAGTTGTGTTTGATACGATTGCTTCAGCCAAGGCACGTTCGGCGGATGTTATTATCTGTGATACTGCCGGAAGACTGCACAACAAGAAAAATCTTATGGAGGAGCTCGCAAAGATTAATCGTGTGATAAAGCGTGAACTGCCTGACGCAAGCGTAGAAACACTGCTGGTGTTGGATGCTACCACCGGGCAGAATGCGGTTAATCAGGCAAAGGAATTCAGCAATGTTACCGATATTACCGGAATAGTTCTTACTAAACTTGACGGCACTGCCAAGGGAGGTATAATAATACCAATAAAAAATGAACTGCATATACCGGTTAAATACGTAGGTGTCGGTGAAAGTGTAGACGACTTGCAGCCGTTTAATGCAAAAGAGTTTACTGACGGCATTTTTGATCTTGACGAGTAAAAGACAAGCGGTGAGAATATGAAAATTTTTATAGCGACAAAAAATCAGAAAAAACTGGAAGAACTCAACCGGATTTTAATACCCATGGGTTTTGAAACGCTGTCGGAAAAAGATCTGGAACATCCGCTTGATGAAACGGAGGAGACGGGGACCACTTTCGAAGAGAATGCTCTTTTAAAAGCTAAAGCGGGACTTAAGGCTACCGGTTATATGAGCGTGGCAGACGATTCAGGGATATGTGTTGATTATCTCGGAGGAGCGCCGGGAGTATATTCCGCGAGATATTCCGGAACCCACGGTAATGATAGGGAAAACAATAAAAAGCTGCTGAGGGAGCTTGAGGGAGTGCCTGAAGAAAAAAGAACGGCGTATTATGTGGCTGCGATTGCCTGTGTTTTTCCCGACGGCCGGCAGTTTAC
Organism: uncultured Clostridia bacterium; assembly: GCA_944384855.1. GTDB lineage: Bacteria > Bacillota > Clostridia > Oscillospirales > Acutalibacteraceae > UBA737. The sequence continues at coordinate 23,676 of CALWUY010000035.1, forward strand.
CGTCAGAGGTGAGTGTCACGGTCATATTGCGTTTGAGGAATCAGGCAGCTGCGGTTTCGGATATGATCCGCTGTTTATCAGCGAAAAAGGCTGTTTCGGGCATCTGACCGCTGAGGAAAAAGACAGTATAAGTCACAGAGGAAAAGCGTTAAGGCTTTTCAAAACAACAATTGGCAAGTATATTGAAGCATAGACGGTGCTTGTAATTTATTGAAAAAAGTAATTATATATGGCGGAACCGGCCGGGAAGGATTTTTTATGTTAAACAGCAGACAGCGTGCGCAGCTGCGCGCAATGGCTAACGACTTTGATACTATTTTACATGTCGGCAAAGGCGGTATAAACGATAATATCGTAAAGCAGGCGGACGACGCATTGGAAGCGCGGGAATTGATTAAAATACGTATACTTGAGACCTGTCCGACTTCTGTACGTCAAACCGCTGATACGTTGTCGTCTCTAACCGACAGCGATGTAGTACAGGTAATCGGCTCAAAGTTTATTCTGTACAGAGAAAGTCAAAAAAACAAAACGATCAGGCTGGTGAAATAATGGGGTATACCGCAATTTTCGGCGGGACGTTTAATCCGTTTCATATAGGGCATTATAAAATGCTGGCAGCTTTAAACAGTGATAGCAGTATAGATAAAGTCCTTATAATGCCTGACAGGATACCGCCGCATAAGATCTGCGACTATATGGCAGAAGATGATACAAGGATAGAAATGTGCCGGATTATTGCAGAAGATTTTCCGAAAGCTGAGGTTTGTCTTATAGAATTCGAACGCCGGGGAAGAAGCTACAGCTATGATACCGTGCTTGAACTTAAAAAAAGATATCCTGAAAAAGATTTTGTTTTTGTTTGCGGCGGAGATATGCTGATATTTTTTTCAAAATGGTATAATTACCAAGAATTAATGAAACTTATTCCGTTTATTGTATTTCGGCGTTCAGACACTGACTTGAACGCATTTAACGAATCTGTAAGAAAATATACGGAAATGGGGATGAAAATAACCGTTAAGGATGAAATTATTCCCGCGGTTTCATCAACTGAAATACGGCAGAATTTTTCAGCTTCAAAGCCGCTTTTGCCGGAAAAGATATACAATTATTTGGTAAGCAGGGGAGAGTATGTTGGATAGTACTGTATACGAAAATTACACAAAAATACTTAAGACGATGCTGAATGAAAAGAGGTATCACCATTCACTCTGCGTCGCAGATGAGGCAAAAAGACTGGCGGAAAAATATTCGGGCAATGCCGATAAGTGTTTTCTTGCGGGACTGCTGCACGATATAACTAAAAATCAGCCCGAATCAGAGCACTTGAAAATTTTTGAAACGTTTGGTATAATTTTGAATGATGTCGAAAAAAATGCGCCTAAACTTTGGCATGCAATATCAGGAGAAGCTTATTTAAAGAATGTCCTGAAAATAGATGACGGTGAAATTTTAGATGCTGTAAGGTATCATACCACCGCAAAGTCGAATATGTCGCTTACGGCGAAGATTCTTTATCTTGCGGACTTCACATCGGCTGACCGTGATTATCCGGATGTTGATGTTATACGGCATCTTGTGAATGAGTCACTTGAAAGTGCATTTGTATATGCGCTTGCGTATTCAATACGCGATTTGGTAGATAATTCTAAGGCAGTGCACACCGATACGGTTTCTGCCTATAACGAAGTTGTTTTAAACGGAGGAAAATAATGGAATCACTGGAATTACTGAAAGCTGCCGCTAATGCTCTCAATGAAAAAAAAGCAAAACAGTTGTCGGCTGTAAAAATATCTGATTTAACTATATTATGCGATTATTTTTTAATTTGTACCGCAACGTCCTCAACTCACGTAAAAGCACTTTGCGACGAGGTTGAAGAAAAACTCGACGAAAAAGGTATAAAACCGCATCATATTGAAGGAAGAGCAACAGGGTGGATTGTACTTGATTACGGGACGGTTATAATTCATATTTTCGGCGAGAAGGAACGTGAGTATTACGGACTTGATAAAATGTGGTCTGACGGCGCTCCTGTCGAATTAAATGATATCCTTGACAGCAAAACGGAGGACTGACAATGAAAGATTACAATTACAGTCAAATTGAGAAAAAATGGCAGCAAATCTGGGATGAAAAACAGACTTTTGCCGCTAAAGAAGATTATACTTTACCGAAATTTTACGGTCTCGTAGAGTTTCCCTATCCGTCGGGTCAGGGACTGCATGTAGGCCATCCTCGTTCTTACACCGCTATAGACATTGTATGCCGCAAGAAGAGACTTGAGGGCTTTAATGTGCTTTATCCGATGGGCTGGGACGCTTTCGGGCTTCCGACAGAGAATTATGCTATCAAAAATCATATTCATCCTTCAATAGTAACCGAAAAAAATATTGCAAACTTCAAAAGACAGTTAAAATCTTTGGGATTTTCTTTTGATTGGAGCAGAGAAATCAACACTACCGATCCCGCGTATTATAAGTGGACTCAGTGGATTTTTCTTCAGCTCTTTAAAAAAGGACTGGCGTATAAGACTAAAATGAATGTCAACTGGTGCACATCCTGCAAGTGTGTTCTTGCGAATGAAGAGGTTGTCAACGGAGTCTGTGAGAGATGCGGCAACGAGGTTATTCATAAGGAAAAAAGCCAGTGGATGCTTAAAATCACCGATTATGCGGAAAAGCTGCTTGACGGATTAAACGATGTCGATTTTATAGAACGTGTCAAGACACAGCAGCGTAACTGGATAGGGCGTTCCTACGGAACACAGGTTACATTCAAAACAAATATAGGCGACAGTTTTGATATTTTTACAACCAGGGCAGATACCCTTTTCGGCGCTACTTATATGGTTATGTCTCCGGAACATCCGTTACTTGAGAAATGGGCAAATGACGGCAAAATCGGCAACATTGACGATGTAAAAGCCTATCAGGCAGAGGCCGCAAAGAAATCGGATTTTGAGCGCACCGAACTTGCTAAAGACAAAACCGGTGTTAAAATTGAGGGAATTACCGCTATTAATCCGGTAAACAACGCAGAAATCCCGATTTTTATTTCGGACTATGTCTTGATTTCTTACGGTACCGGTGCGATTATGGCCGTACCGGCACATGATACACGTGACTGGGAATTCGCGAAAAAATTCAGTCTTCCGATAGTTGAGGTAGTCGCTGGCGGTGAAGACGTTCAAAAAGAAGCGTTTACCGACTGCGCAACGGGAGTACTTGTAAACTCAGATTTTTTGAACGGGCTTTCTGTTGAGGACGCCAAGAAAAAAATTCAGGAATGGCTTAGCGAAAAAGGTATAGGCACAGTAAAAACAAATTATAAGCTTCGTGACTGGGTGTTCTCACGCCAGAGATATTGGGGAGAACCTATACCGGTTGTATATTGTGAAAAATGCGGTTATGTTCCGCTGGATGAAAGCGAGCTGCCGCTGGTGCTACCGAATGTGGATTCTTACGAACCCACAGATAACGGTGAATCACCGTTGGCTAAAATGACCGACTGGGTAAATACTACCTGTCCGCATTGCGGAGGACCTGCCAAGCGTGAGACTGATACCATGCCTCAGTGGGCCGGCTCTTCGTGGTATTTTCTGCGTTACTGTGACCCGCATAACGACAAAGAATTAGCCTCAAGAGAGGCTTTGGAATACTGGTGTCCGGTAGACTGGTATAACGGCGGAATGGAGCATACAACTCTCCACCTGCTTTACAGCCGGTTCTGGCATAAATTTTTATATGATATCGGCGTTGTGCCAAATCCCGAGCCGTACGCAAAAAGGACCAGTCACGGAATGATTTTGGGTGAAAACGGCGAGAAAATGTCAAAATCAAGGGGAAATGTTGTAAATCCGGATGAAATAATCAAAAACTACGGTGCGGACACTATGCGCGTGTATGAAATGTTTATAGGTGACTTTGAAAAAGCGGCACCGTGGAGCCAGTCGTCTATAAAAGGCAGCAAGCGTTTCCTGGAAAAAGTTTGGGCTTTGGCAGAGTCAGTTACTGATGAATCCGGATACCGCAAAGAACTTGAGTCTGAATTCCACCGTACAATTAAGAAGGTTACCGAAGATATTGAAGGCCTTAAAATGAATACGGCAATCGCGGCGCTTATGACTCTTCTTAATTCGGTACAGGCGACCGGAAAAATTACTAGAGACGAATACAGAACATTTCTGATATTATTGAATCCGTTCGCGCCGCATATAACTGAGGAATTATGGGCAATGTGCGGCTTTGAAGGTATGCTTAATGAAGCAAGCTGGCCGGTTTTTGATGCGGATAAGTGTGTTGATTCAACGGTAGAAATCGTTATTCAGATAAACGGAAAAATTAAGGCCAGAGTTAATGTACCTGCCGATATTTCATCTTCAGACGCTATTGCTTTAGCCAAAGAAACCGGCAACATAGCTGCTGAAATTTCCGGAAAAACTGTTATCAAAGAATTGTATGTACCAAAAAAATTAGTAAATATTGTAGTAAAATAGCTGAAAAAAATTTGAAATTCAAAAAAAGTTCTTGCAAAACGCTGCTGTATATGATATTATATAGTTTATGAAGTATAAATAGGGCTTTTATCTTTTGTTATTAGATATGTGGAGGTGAAACAGGTGAGCGCAGTTGAAATCATTTTAGGAATTGCAGTTATACTCGTTTCGCTTGTGATAATTGTAGCTATTCTTTTGCAGCCAGGCCGTCGTGTCGGTGTAAACGGTGTTATTTCCGGCGCTGCTGATACATTTCTTTCCAAGAATAAAGCACGGGATTTTGACAGCTTTCTTGCACGCTGGACAAAGTATATAGCTATACTGTTTTTCCTGCTTGCAATTGTTGCAAATGTTATTGCTTTAAGGGGTTAATTTTGTGAATTAATCCTTGTCGGGTTTTACCATAATAAATTATAACCCCTGCTATTTTGCGGAGGGAGGGAATATTAATGAGTCAAGTAAGAATTAAAGATAACGAATCACTTGATAATGCACTGCGTCGTTTTAAAAGACAGACTGCAAAAGACGGTGTTATTCAGGAAGTTCGCAAGAGAGAGCACTATGAAAAGCCCTCTGTAAAGCGTAAAAAGAAGTCGGAAGCTGCTCGTAAAAGAAAGTTCCGCTAATTAAAAATGTCTAAAAAGCGGTTAAATTCAACCGCTTTTTATTTTTATAATGGAGTATGATATGCTTTTAAAGCCAAAAGTGAAATTAAACCGGGTAACAGATATCACACCTGAAATACTTGAAAAATATAATATAACCGATTTGATTTTAGATGTTGATAATACGCTTTCCACACATCATGGGCACGTTTTAACGGACGGGTTACCGGAATGGCTCGATAATATGAAAAAAAGCGGAATAGGTCTTATTATTCTGTCAAATTCAAAAGAAAAAAGAGTACGGCCTTTTGCAAAAAAAATCAATCTTGATTTTTTAAGTCTGGGCTTGAAACCGATGCCGTTCGGATATATTCGCGCAATGAAAAAGCTGGGAAGCAGCCGAAAAAATACCGCTATTGTCGGGGATCAGATTTTTACCGATGTTTTAGGCGGTAATTTGATAGGTGTAAAAACAATACTTCTCACGCCTATTATGCCTGAAACCACTCCGGGATTTCGTTTTAAAAGAAAAATCGAGCGTTTGGTTATTAAACTATATAAAATCAAAAACACGGAGGTATAATTATGCCAGCAAAATTCGGGCCGGCGGGCACGGGAGACTCATTTAAGCAAAAAGGGTATAAATCAAGTCTGCAAGTGCCGGCTTATCTGAAGGATATCGGACTTGACTGTTTTGAGTATCAGTGCGGTCGCGGTGTTAATATAGGTTTAGAGAAAGCATCTGAGTTAGGCTCTATAGCCCGAGAAAATGAAATATCTCTGTCTTTGCATGCTCCTTATTACATTTCAATGTCTTCTGTTGATGAAGAAAAGCGGCTCAACTCAATTAATTACATTTTGGACTCAGCGGCAGCAGTAAACGCTATGGGTGGAGACAGAATTGTCGTTCACACAGGTTCATGCGGTAAAATTTCGAGGGGACAAGCTCTGGAACTCGCGATTGATACAATGAAAAAATCTCTGTCGGCATTGAAATCGAAAGAACTTTCACATATTCATATTTGTCCTGAGACCATGGGAAAAGTCAATCAGTTGGGAACGCTGGATGAGGTTATTGAACTTTGCAGAATAGATGAAAGTTTGATTCCATGCATTGATTTCGGTCATCTTAATGCAAGGGATATGGGGATTTTAAATACCAAATCCGACTTTGATAATATATTTTCAAAGATTAGAAATTCATTGGGAACGGAAAGACTTAAGAATTTTCATTCGCATTTTTCAAAAATAGAATACACCACCGGCGGTGAAAAGCGGCATTTGACCTTTGAAGATAAAGTTTACGGTCCTGATTTTGAACCGGTTATGGAGCTTACATATAAATATGGCTGTTCGCCTATATTTATATGCGAATCGGCAGGCACACAGGCTGAAGACGCAAAAATTATGAAAAACTATTATATTTCGCTTACTGGGGAGATTTAATTATGATTTGGCACAGCGCAAATAAAGATGAAGTGTTGGCGGAAATTGGGGTTGACGACAAATCAGGCCTTGCAAACGGAATCGCTGATGAAAGGCTGGCTCAATACGGCCAGAATATAATTTCCAACATTGAAAAGCCTACTTTTCTTTCTTTTTTTCTTTCACAGCTGAAAAATAAAATGGTAATCTCTTTGATTATTATTGCGTTTTTGTCTTTTTTCGTTTCATTAATGTATGACACGATAGACATTTTTTCTCCTTTGCTTATAATTGCAATTGTTGTTATAAATGCTGTGATAAGCGCTTATTATCTGTTTACCAGCAAAAATATGCTTGAGGACATAAAGCAGTATACTAATCCTAAAGTTACCGTGTTGAGAGAAGGAATACTGAAATCGGTTAATGCTTCACTGCTTGTTCCGGGGGATATAATCTTGCTTGAAGAAGGGGATTATATTCCGGCGGATGCAAGGTTGATTGAGGCAAATGAATTCAGATGCAATGAAAGTTTTCTTACCGGAAACGATGTGCCGGTAGAAAAATATCCTGATATAGTTTTAGAGGATATTACTCCGGTTGAGAAACGTTCCAACATTGTTTTTTCGGGGTGCAGCGTTGTGCACGGAAACGCGAAGGCAGTTGTCGTGGCTACCGGTTTTGATACAGAAGCCGGACGTACGGTTTCCATTCTTCAGCAGGATGGCGAAAACCGGCTTCCTTTGCAGAAGAAGCTTGAAAATATAGGCAAGATAACAAATCTGGTTATTTTGGTAATTTGTTTTATCGTATTTATAATCGGTATGATACAAAATTTTGCTTCCGAGAACTTTGCAACGATGACATTAAAAATGTTGCTGAATTCCGTGGCATTAGCTGTTGCCGCAATACCTGAAGGCCTTCCCGCAATTACCACGGTCGTTATTGCAATCGGAATTCACAGGATTTTAAATGATCAGATTATTTTGAAGGAAGCAGATGTTGCTGAACTTATAGGAAGAACCGATGTTATCTGCTGTGACAAAACGGGAGTTTTCACTCACAATAAAATGGCAGTAAGCCGTATATATGACGGAAAACAGCTTATCGACATAGAAAATGACGGCATTGATGAGAATGCTTCTATGATACTGCGGGTAGCTACTGTGTGCTCGACGCTGAACAATGACTCGACTGAAAACGCTATTGAAAAGGCCTGTCTTGCATATAATTCAATGTCCAAGCAGGATATTGATAACTTATATCCGCACATTTCCGAAATTCCTTTTGATTCTGATCGTAAGACGATGACGGTAATTACAATGATAAATGAAAAACCGTTTGCAATTGTAAAAGGTGCCGCCGAGCTCGTAATTCCAAACTGTATAGGGTGTAACAGGGAAGACATTCTTAATATAAACGAACAGCTTGCAAATGACGCGTACAGAATTGTATGTATAGCTATGCGACCACTCAGTGAAATACCCGCAAATCCGTCAGCTGAAGATATTGAAAAGAATTTGACTTTTGTAGGTCTTATTGCGCTAAATGATCCTCCCCGCAGCGGCGTGGTAGAAGAAATAGCCGCATGTGATGCGGCAGGCATAACGACAGTTATGATAACCGGCGATAATCTGACGACGGCAAAAACGATTGCCAGAAGGATAGGTATATTGAAAGACGGTACATCTGCAATATCCGGAGCCGAATTGGCTGCTTTAACTGATGAGGAATTAGCTGATAATATACAAAAGTATACAGTATATGCCCGTGTTTCTCCGAATGACAAGCTGCGTATAGTAAAGGCCTGGCAGAAACACGGTAAGGTTGTAACAATTACCGGTGACAGTATACAGGATGCTAACGCACTGTCACAGGCAGAGGTAGGATGCGCCATAGGCAGATTCGGCACTGACATAGCAAAGGGAAGCGCTAATATCATTATTCAGAATAACCGTTTTGATTCAATTGTCCGCGCGGTTAAGGAAAGCCGAAGCTTATTCAGTAATATAAAAAAATCCGTCTCTTATTTATTCAGCTGTAATTTCGGCGAAATACTGACGGTCTTTTTCGGACTTTTAATATTTAAATGCATGCCTCTCGCGGCAGCTCAGTTATTATGGATTAATTTGCTTACTGACTGTGCTCCGGCAATCTCTCTGAGTATGGAGAAGGCTGAAAAAGATGTAATGAATACAAAACCGCTTTCAAGTATAGGAAGAATTTTTGATTTGAAAACGGTAATTGCTATTTTGCTGCAAAGTATCGTAATAGCAGTTACTGCACTTATTGCATTTGGTATCGGATTTGATTTCGGTGACACCTCTACCGCAATGACCATGGCGTTTGCCACTTTGGGTATAACACAAATTTTCCACTGCATTAATAATAAATTCAGCGGTACAATTTTCAATAAAGAGTTTTTCGCCAATAAGTTTATGAACTTTTCGGTATTGATTACACTGTTTGTTGTTCTGTTTTTGATTTTTACACCCGCGGGATTTGTGTTCGGATTTAATTTGCTGACATTCAGCCAGTTTTTAATTTGTCTTGCGCTCTCAGCAGTAATTATTCTGTTTACCGAAATCTTAAAGTTGATTTTTAAACCTTATAAATAAAAAAAAGCCTGTATTTTTAATACAGGCTTTTTTGTGTTCTATCTGTTACTTAAATCCTTTACCGGTAGATTGCCTACGATATTTTTGTATGTTCTTGAAAAATATGACAGATTGCTGTATCCGCTGTGATATGCGCTTTCTGCGACATTATATTTACCGGATTTAAGCAGGGATTTTGCATGCATACACCTAATATAATTAAGATGTGTAAATATAGTATTACCGGTTATCTCTTTAAAAATATGGCTCAGGTAGTACTTGCTTGTATTGAACTTGGTACTTATTTCTTCAAGTGTTATGTTTTTCGTGAAATTTTCGTACATGTATTCGGTAACAGATTTTACCAGTTTGACTTTACGCGTATTTGTCACCGTATCCTTAAGTTTGATATCTTCTCTTGAAAGCAGAGAAAATAATACTTTAATATATCCTGTAACTGCCTGTTTGTAATTTAATTGTTTATCAGTTAATTCTTCAACTATTTTTTTATATATATGCACAATTTCATAATTAGTAGATTTATATGGCAAAAACTCGTAATAAATGTTGTGAATTTCATTATCAATTATAAGACAAAAGTAGCAGCATTGTTCGCCTGTTGTATACATATCGTGAATTTTATTGTTGTTGATTATTGCCATTTCTCCAACATTATAATTTCTTTCTACACCGTCGCAAATTAGTGTCAGCACGCCTTCGGTAACAATAAGTAATTCAGGGCTTTTATGCCAATGGGGAAAATTCGGAGATTTGTTTGTAATTTTATCAATGTGAAAAATTATTTTTAATTCACTGTCGTAGAAATTTTCTGAATTATGATATTCGTAAGGCATAGAATCACTCCTTTAAATGATTATATAACATTTTCATTTAAAAAGCAATATTGTGTTAAAAAACAGCAATTTTATTGCTTTACTCAGTTTCATTTATAATTATAATGAAATCAGAACTAATAAGGAGGCATATTTATGTATAATTTTCCGATAGGTGTAATGGTTGAATCTTTCAGACTGCCTTACAGAGAGGCGGTTGAGAAAGCGGCTTCATTGGGAGCAAAGGGTTTACAGATTTATATGACGCAGGGAGATATGGCGCCGGAAAATCTTGATATGAAAAAAATCAAGGAGTTACTTGATATTGCTAAATCGTACGGTTTGGCGTTTTCGGCTGTGTGCGGAGATTTTGGGCAGGGTTTTTCCGATCCTGAACTTAATAAAATTAATATTGAACGTTCAAAGCGTGTTATGGAACTGGCTCTTGGACTTGAAACAAAAATTGTTACTACCCATATAGGCGTAGTGCCGGCTGACAGCAGCCATACAAGATATAAAATTATGCAGGAGGCCTGCCATATTTTGGCTGAATATGCGGACAGTATGAATTCGCATTTTGCGGTTGAAACAGGGCCTGAAACCGCAGACGTATTAAAAGGATTTTTGGATTCACTTAATTCCAGAGGAGTAGCGGTTAATTTAGATCCTGCCAACTTTGTCATGGTAACAGGCGATGATCCGGTTAAAGCGGTGCACACCTTAAAAGATTATATTGTTCATACTCATGCAAAAGACGGTATCAAGCTTTTGGATGTCAAACCTGAAATAATATACGGTATCGAAAAAGCGGATGAAGAAGCTGCATGGGATGTAGCATTTAAAGAAATGCCTCTTGGAAAAGGAAAAGTAGATTTCAAAAATTATCTTAAAGCGTTGGATGAAATCGGATACAGAGGCTATTTGACTATCGAAAGAGAAGTGGGCGATGATCCGATTAGTGATATAAATACTGCTGTAAATTATTTAAGTAATATTATCGGGGAGTCTTAACTGTGGAAAAATTAAAAATAGGTATTATAGGTGTTGGCGGAATATCTGAACTACATATAAAAGGCTATCTCGCAGACAGCAGATGTGAACTCACGGCTTTCTGCGACATCAACGAAGAACGTTTAAAATTCATGGGCAAAAAATACGGAATCACCCGCCTGTATACTGATAAGGATGAAATGTTGAAAGAATGCCCGGATTTAGACGCCGTAAGTGTCTGCACATGGAATGCGGCGCATGTGGAATGTACAATAGCCGCACTTAACGCCGGAAAGCATGTAATATGCGAAAAACCTATGGCCATGAATGCTCAGGAAGCTGCGAAAATGAGAAAAGCTGCAGAACGTAACAATAAGCTTTTAATGATCGGCTTTGTTCGCAGGTACGGCAAGGATGCCATTGTTACCAAGGATTTCATTGATTCCGGTGATTTTGGTGAAATTTACTATGCCAAAGCAACATATCTGCGCAGGGCAGGGGCTCCCGGCGGCTGGTTCGGAAATAAGGAATTATCCGGAGGAGGTCCTTTAATCGATTTAGGAGTTCATGTTATAGATCTTGCGCGTTATCTTGCGGGAAATCCCAAACCGGTTTCTGTATATGCTGCTGCTTTTAAAAAGCTGGGTAACAGAAACAATTTAAAACTTACTGAAAAATACGGAATTGTAAACGATAATGAAGTATTTGATGTTGAGGATTTAGCGACTGCATTAATTCGTTTTGATAACGGATTTGTTATTTCTGTTGAAGCAAGTTTTAGTCTGAACATTAAAGCAGATATCGGTACCATTCAGCTTTTCGGTACAAAGGCGGGAGCTATTCTTGATCCTGAACTTGAAATATTTACCGAAAGTAATAACTATTTGACGAATATAAGCTTCAAAGAATCTACCGCGCTCAGTTTTGACGGACTTTTTGAAGGCGAAATCAAACATTTCATTGATTGTATTGCCGACGGTGCCGCATGTATTTCTCCCGCAGAAGACGGTATCATATTGATGAAGATATTGGATGCTGCATACAAATCTGCTGAATCAGGTCATGAGGAGGTAATACAATAATATGAAAAGTTCGGTTTCTTCATACAGTTTTGCGTATTTAATGCAGAATGAAAATGAAACACAAATGTCTGTAATATTAAAAGCAAAGAATTTCGGATTTGATGCGATTGAGTTTACAGATTTGGTATATCCTGAAAATATGACTGAGGCAGAATACGCCTCTGAAATCAAGAAAGAAGCTGAAAAAGCAGGTATTGAAATCTCATGTTACAGTGTTGGAGCAGATTTATTATCGGGCTCGAACGGAGATTTGGACGCAGAGGTTGAACGGATAAAGAAAAAGGTTGATATAGCCGAAATATTAGGTGTTAAATTAATGCGTCATGATGCAAGCTTTTCATTTTTGGAGGGTAAACGTCTTTATAACGGCTTTTCAAATGTTTTGGACCGGTTAGCTGACGGTTGCCGCAGAATTACTGAGTATGCAGAAACTAAAGGTATAAAAACTATGGTTGAAAACCACGGATTTTTTGCGCAGGATTCTGAAAGGGTAGAGGCACTTGTAAACAGGGTTGCACATCCGAATTTCGGTATACAGGTGGATTTCGGTAATTTTCTATGTGTAGATGAAAATCCGGCAACCGCGGTTGGCAGATGCGCGCCTTATGTATTCAACGCACATATCAAGGATTTTATATTCAAATCCGGAGAAGAAGGCAGTCCGGGAGATGGTTTCATTTTTACCCGCAGCGGAAATTATATAAGAGGTACTGTTTTAGGTCACGGAATCGTACCTATTAAGCAATGCGTATCAATTTTAAAATCCAACGGTTATGACGGATATCTGACACTTGAATTTGAAGGATTGGAAAGACTTGATTATGCTTTAAATCAGGGTGCAAAATATATAAATAGCTTACAATAAATCAAAAGCACCGTTGCACCGTTGCTGTACGCTTCGGTGCTTTTAATTTATTGTAATATAGGCGGGAAGAAAAGTGGTATTTTTTAATACTATGAATTATACTAAATGAATAGTGTTTCGCATCAATTCGCTACCGCTTTGCAGAAAAGCTGTTGATATAAAAAAAAAGAAAGAGACCGTTAAAACGGTCTCTTTCTCTTTTTGATACCCTGCCCGCGTTATCAAGTAATCAGCTTATAGAAACGCACGGTCTCAATGGAGCAGGGCTGTGCCTTACGCACTCCGCTTAATAAATATATCACGGGGTGCATAAAATGTCAAGTGAAAATTTTAAAATGTATTTTGCGTGTGTAGACTGCCCGAATTTAAAGCGCAGTAGTTTATGGGGGTGGGTATGCGTGTTTGAACCCGAAAAGCCCTCAGAAGTCAAAATAGATGTGTTTTCAGACGTTCCTGACTTTTGTCCTCGTTTGCCTTTCTGAGCGTTACGACTTCGCGCTCCCGCCTTGATAGGCGGGCGGGGGGTGGTAGACTCTTACCATAGCAACGCAGAGACTATGACACGCCGCCGCCGATACGCCTTTAAAAGAAGTTAACCAGTGCGCACACTGGTTAACGATAAAGGCGGCGGCGTGAGCGTGGGTGCGCGGGGGTATGGCGGGCGCGAGCCGCAACGTAGGCGAGCGGGCACTCAGGCACACGTGCAAGCCGTAAGGCGTGGTAACGTGTGCCGAGTTCGCGCACCCGAAAGGGCGCGAGTGCAACAAAAAAGCTGACAGGTCAGGTTTTTTGTTGCCTAAATGCGAGCGCCTACCGAGCCCGTTGCCGTTAGCGCGGAATTGTTTACAAATTCCGCGTAGGCAACAACTGCGCCGCAAGTTCCACCCCCAAAAACATACTGCAAGTGAAAGCGTGTGCTTTTTGCGGGGTGGGCGCGCGGTGCAGAGCGAATGCGGGAGAACGCTGAATTGTCAAGGGCGAAGTCGGTCAGACTTCGCTTGCTGTAGCCCTTGACAATCGAAAAAAAAGCATAATCTTAAAAGGCGGCCGCAGGGCTTGCCCTTGCGCCGCTTATCTGCCAATACACTTTTTGCTGTGTCCAGCGCAGTGCACGCGCGTGAGTGCGTGCGCGCGCGGCGGCTTTCCTATATACTTGACTAAGTAACATAAAGCGGTAGTTTGTGTTCCTAAATGCTTGAAAATTTTTCAGATTACGACCTTTTAAAATGGTACGAATATGACCTTAAGAAACGTATCAAAAAAAACGGTTTAGCTTCCGTACCCGCTTTACACGGATATCAAACTTTATCACTTCACGATAGCTGGAATTTATACGACTACGGCGACATTATGAAGATCGTTTACTTTAAAACGCCGCCGAAAATCGCCGACCCGCGCAAAGCGGAGCGCAAAAAAACCGAAATTACAAAGGTACAGCACAGCGAGGGCGAGCGCTTCGCAAGCTCTGTTACGCGGAGCAAAGCGCGCGTATTTGAACTTGCTATGTGCAACGAGTTTAAATATTTTTGCACATTCACGCAGGATGAAAAAAAACGCGACCGGTTTGATCTTGCAGATTTCCGAAAAGACTTTGCAATGCTTGTCCGAAATCTCAACCGAAGCCGGGCTGAAAAGATAAAATATCTGCTGATACCAGAGCAACACAAAGACGGTGCGTGGCACATGCACGGCTTGTTGCTCGGGTTACAGCCTGACGACCTGCGGGAGTTCCGGCTTGATGAAAATCTGCCCGCGCGACTGCGCGACAAAATTAAAAGCGGCGTTAAAATATACGATTGGACACGCTATCGGCGCGCTTTCGGGTACTTCACTTGTACCGAAATTGCGGACAGTGTGGCTTGCTCAAAGTACATAACAAAGTACATAAGCAAAGACTTGCAGAAAACAATACGTGAGCAGGGCGAGCATTTGTTTTTTGCAAGTCAGGGGCTTAAGGGCAGGGAATGTGTTGTAAAACACAGCCTTGACCGTTGTCCTGTTGATAATTGGGACTTTGAAAACGATTACATCAAGATCAGGGAAATAAGAAAAACCACTGCGGAAAATTGAGATTTTGCGCGGCAGTAGACATTTTTCGGAAAGTAAAGAGAGGGGGGAAAATATGCGCAGTGAATGGATACCAAAAGGGGATATGGAACATATACTCGCGGCTCTTACGCCGCAAAACAGGCTTGCCTGTGAAGTGTCGCTTGCGACTGGTTTAAGGATAGGTGACGTGCTTTTGCTTACACCCGAAAAGGCGCGTAAACAAAGGTTTACTGTGCGGGAGCAGAAAACAGGCAAAACGCGCCTTGTGCGTTTGCCGAAAGCGCTTGCAGAGCGTTGTATATCCTGTGCGGGGGCACATTACGTTTTTGAAAACCGCCTTGACGGCAGGAAACCGCGGACGCGTCAAGCGGTCTGGAAAGACTTAAAGCGGGCGGCGCGGCTGTTCGGCTGCAAGGCGAATGTAACGCCGCATAGCGCGCGCAAAGCGTACGCTGTAGAGGAGTACGCTAAAAGCGGCAGTTTAAAGCGGGTGCAAAAGCTGTTAAACCATAGTGATGAAGCCGTAACAATGCTTTACGCTATGGCGAACATTGTCAGCAAGCGGAAAAAGTTCGAAAATCAAAAAAAGAGGTGAAAAACGTTTGAATTATGCCGAAAAAAACGAAATTTTGAGCGATTTTGAAAAATTGATAAATTTTTACGCGCGAAAAAGCGTATCATATTTTGACGATATGCGCGGCTGTTTGCTGTTGTTTCTGCTTGAATTGTACGCGCGCGGAAAATGTGTATCAAAGCGGTATGTCGCGGTTGCTATAAGGAATGAATACATAAGGATATCTAAGTTTGTATTTTTGCATAAAACAGAGCGGGAATTTGTAGACTTCTGCCTGACTTATGATATTTTTCCTGACGAGGAAAATAAAATGTTGTTTGCCGATATTTTAAAATCGCTTACGCAAAAGCAACGGGAATGTGTACTTTTACGCTTTTACGGCGGTTACAGTTCCACCGAAATAGCCGAAAAATTCGGCATATCAAGGCAGGCGGTTCACAGATTGCAAAAGCGCGCTATTGACAAACTAAAAACTTTAATGTAAAATGATACTCGTTGAGGTCTCAATAAAAGCCGAAAGGAGTTCGCGCCGAATTGTGCGAAACTAACATTTAGTACTCGCGATTTGCGGGCTTGTAATTCACGATAGGCAAGCGGTGACTTGCCATAAATTCAGATATAGTGAATTATACTAAATGAATATTTCGCGCAATTAAGGGGATACGAGTTTTTATCTTTTTGCTTTAATACACATATAATCTGCTACTTTTCAATGTATTTAATTATATATAAGCGGGCCTGACTCGGATCATAACGCTATTGCTGCCAGTGGATAATGTTTTTAATTTGATATAATATTTATTTTTTAAATATATTATCAATTCTTTTTTCTCTTTTTGTCTAAGTAATATAAAAAAATTTAATTATCAAAAAAATGCTTGATTTTATTTGCCTGCTGTTGTATAATCTATTAGTAAGTTTTGCCGGTGTGATGGAATTGGCAGACGTAGTGGACTCAAAATCCACCGGTAGCGATACCGTGCCGGTTCGAGTCCGGCCACCGGCACCAGTGTAACGCTGAACCCAAATCGTTTCGGGTTCAGCGTTATTTTTATGTTTGAATGCTTGACAATCAGTTTGCATCTTTATCAGTCCCTGGCTCAGATTTGAGTTATTCTATTTTGCTTTGGATTCTGCGTTATTGCTTTCGTTTCGGTCAATTATCCTGTTTTATTTTTCAGCCATGCTTTACAAGCTTCTTATTTTATCAAATATTTTACTATGTTGTTAATATTTTAACAATGTATATTTTTTTATTGCATTTCCTATTTATCAAACAAAACTTACATTGTTACTTGAATAATGAAAAAAATACTGTTATACTAACATAAACCGGCAATTATTTGTTTTATGCTGTGAGGTAAAGCTAAATGAAAATTACAGATGTAGATAAAAATTTACAGATAAATAATACAATAAATAAAGATGATGTGGTGTGGTACAAAGCTGATGTGTTCCCTTTTAAAGTGTACGGTGCTTATTCGACTTCGCCTTACAAGCGCATTCCTACAGATTTAGCGCTGAAAATCGGTAATAATATGGAATATCTGCACACCAATACGGCAGGTATCCGAATAAGATTTCGTACAAGCTCACCGTATCTTGCTCTCCATGTCAAATGGGATCAGCAGACAGTTTTTTATCACATGGCTACTACAGGTACAAGCAGTTTCGATGTATTTTCGTATGACACGGTTACACATAAACAGTCATTTGTAATTCCGGTTATAGCTCCCTGTGATGCGCCTCAGGGTTTTGACGGTGTGGTCGATTTATTAGGACGAATGCAGGATTATATACTCAATTTTCCTCATTATAACAATGTAACGGAGTTATATATCGGAGTAAAAGAAAATTCTGAATTTGAAGAAAGCGCCGAATATTTAAACAGACTTCCGGTTGTTTTTTACGGTTCTTCTATTACTCAGGGCGCCTGCGCTTCAAGACCCGGAAATACTTACATCAACTTTCTTTCACGCTGGTTAGATATGGATTATATAAACTTAGGATTTGCCGGCAACTGTCTCGCAGAGCAAGAAATGGCGGAATATTTGTCAGGGCTTAAAATGTCAGTATTTGTATCTGATTACGACCATAACGCTCCTGAGCCTGAATTTCTTGAAAAAAATCATTATAAGCTGTATGAAATAATTAGAAGGTCTAATCCGGATTTACCTTATGTTTTGCTATCGAGACCGAATTATATTTTCGATCTTAACGGTGATGCAAGGCGTAAGGTTGTGATGGAAACATTCTGTAAGGCACTGAATAACGGGGATCGTAACATTTATTTTATTGACGGCGCTTCAATGTTTGCGCAGGATGAGTACGATGCATGTACGGTAGACCTCTGTCATCCAAATGATTTAGGATTTTATCGTTTTGCGCAGGCGCTTTATCCCACTTTTAAAGAGATATTTAAAAAAATATTATAAATAATACATAATGTTAGGAAGCGATATTATGGCTGAAAAAGGCAAAGACAAAAACTTAGTTGTAAATGCAAATCTTGATGAAAAGGACGAAATTGCGTGGTATGAGGCGGATAAAACGCCGTTTACCGTATATGGCGTTTGTTCCACGACTCCGTATAAAAGAATTGATTCAGAACTTGCTGAGGCTACAAATGACGGAGTTGTGTTCCATCACGGCAATCCGTCCGGAGCACGTGTGCGTTTCCGTACGAATTCTCCTTATATAGCGGTACATGCAGAATGGAATGAACAGGAAAAATATCCATCCTTAACCGATATTGCATGCTGCGGATTTGATCTGTATACTTACAACCGGAACAGCCGCCGGCAGACATACAAAGGTTCTTTTTCACCACAGCCTAACAGTCTGAAAGGTTTTGATCATATTTGTTACTGTGATGGGATTATGACAGATTATGTGCTCAATTTACCTCTTTATAACAATCTTACGAATTTGTTAATAGGTGTAAAAAGCGGATCTGAATTTGAAGAAACCGAAAAGTATTTTAATGATTTGCCTGTAGTTTTCTACGGTTCCTCCATTACTCAGGGATGCAGCTCATCAAGACCCGGAAACAGTTATATAAATATACTATCACGGGAACTCAATCTTGACACTGTAAATCTTGGTTTTTCCGGTTCGGCACGAGGCGAGGATGTCATAGTAAAATATTTGTCCGGGCAAAAGATGTCTGCATTTGTATGTGACTACGACCATAACGCTCCTAATGCCGAGCATCTTGAAAAAACTCATTACAGAATATATGAGACAGTAAGAAAAAAACATCCGGATTTACCTTACATAATGCTTACAAAACCTGATTACAAGCGTGACGAAGGCGATGATTTAAGACGAGTAGTAGTTATGAAAACATTTATAAAAGCGATTGAACGCGGCGACAAAAACGTTTACTTCGTTGACGGAGCGTCGCTGTTCAGAGGTCATAGATTCATGGACTGCACAATAGACGGCTGCCATCCAAATGATCTGGGATTTAATTATTTTGCCGAAGCCCTCTACCCTGTTCTTTATAGGATTTTTTATAAATAATAAATTTTAGTAAAAAAACGAACAAGGTCTTTATCATAAGCCTTGTTCGTTTTTTTACTTTATCCTTAAAATTACAGTTCCCGGTTTTTATAAAAAATAATGGAAAGCACCCAAGATAATGCATACAAAAGAAATGCGGATATTACTGAAATGCCTAAAATCCACTTTTGATTAAGCTGCAGTACTGTTTGTAAATCTCCCGTGACCAGAAAGGCAGCAAGCACACAAAAAAGTCCTATTATAACATAATATACGATACGGCCCTTTTCAGCGCCGTATTTAAAAACAAACGGCAGTAAAAATGTAGGACCTGTTACACTTATTACCAGTAGAAATGTCCCCAAAAACAGCAGCGCATTCAATGAAAAACTGTTTTTTATAAACAGTTTCAGCATAAATGCAAACATTGTGAAAATATAGATGCATCCTGAAAAAATCAGACCTATCAAATATTTTGCAGATACTAACTGAGTTTTGGAATACGGAAGCGTTCCGCTGTATAAATTCCAGTTGCTGCGCTCGTCATAAGAAATCAGCGTCATAGGAATAATTCCTGCAATCATAACAGGATAAATATATAAAAATACGTTATTTTCGCTGTAGAAAGAAACCGCAATAAATATTACCGCAATCACCAGAAAAGCCCGGCAGTATTTTGAAAACACATAAAAATCTTTAATCAGTAAGCCCTTCATTTAATTGTTCTCCTTTACCATAAATATAAACAGTTCTTCAATGCCGACCTTATCCGCTTTCCAGCCTGTTGGGAGAAAATTACGTCTTATAAGCGATTGAACCCCGTAAGGCGTAACCCGCTTGCCTATTATCGCTTCAGGCATAAGCTGCGAGAGCTGAGCTTCAGAACATTGCAACATTCCGTACTGATCAATTAAAGCGTCTTTTTCTTCACAAAGCAACAGTTTTCCCTTATGAAGAAAAGCAATATAATCGCATATTTTTTCCAAATCACTGACAATATGGGAAGATATCAGAACCGAATGATTTTCATCACGGGTAAATTCGTTGAAAATATCTATAATTTCATCTCTTATAACAGGGTCAAGACCGGAGGTTGCTTCATCGAGTATCAGTAATTTCGGATTATGAGATAATGCAACTGCAATGCCCAATTTCATTTTCATACCGCGTGAATACTCATGAAAACACTTATCAGACGGTATTGAAAGTTTTTTCAGATAATCATAATATACGGAATCATTCCAGTTAACAAATGTATTTCTCATTATTTTAGATACCTGCTTAGCGTTCAAACATTCAGGTATTCCTACATCATCCAGAACCACTCCTATGTCCTGTTTTAAGTCACATATATTTTCCCTTTTATCTTTGCCGAAAATCTTAACAGAACCGCTGTCTTTTTTAACCATATCAAGTATTAGTTTAATAGTTGTACTTTTTCCCGCGCCGTTTTCGCCGATTAATCCGAGAATACATCCGTACGGAAGAACCAAATTCAAATTGTCAAGCCGAAAACCTTTATAGTTTTTGGTAAGATTTTTAATTTCCAAAGCGTTCATATAAATTCCTCCATACTGACTCTGAATATTTCTGTCAAATCATCCTTAGTAAGACCGCATGACGCTGACAGCTTGATTATTTTTTCAAAATATTCTTCGATTTTTTTTAAATTTTCTTCTTTGATCAGTTCTGTATTTTTTTGCGCGACAAAGCATCCTTTAGCTTTCAGAGTATAAATAAATCCGTCTCGTTCCAACTCGTCATAAGCGCGCTTTGTAGTAATTACACTTATTCTCAGATCTTTTGCCAGATTTCTTATAGACGGAAGAGCTTCATCTTCATGTAAAACTCCGCTGATAATATGGTTCTTAATTTGCATATAAATCTGACTGTAAATCGGCTCTCCGCTTTTGTTATCAATAAATATATTCAAATCATCACCTCTAACTGTATATTTACAGTATATACAGTAGATACTGTTTTGTCAATACTTAATTTTGCAAATTTACAAACAAAAATCAAAAAAGTATTTTTAATATGTAAAAATGTGAAGTGAATATTCTGAATATTATTTGATGTGATAAACATTTTATTGATTTATTTCAGTGATTTAAAAAAATTTAATTTGTTTATGGTTTCTTATCAGTAGTGCACAGGTGAAATTTTTCAGCATATTCTGTTATTGAAGATTAAATTCGGAGAGTATATATTATGGATAAAAAAAGATCTCGCGAAGATTTTACAAATCATTCGCATGTACCGTGTAAACAGCCCGGTAATAACTGTTGTATTTGTCGTGGCCCTCAGGGTGAACCGGGGCCACGAGGACCACAAGGTATTCCGGGACCGCGTGGGCTTCAGGGCCCTCAGGGAGAAACCGGACCGCAGGGTCCGCAAGGAGAGCCGGGGCCACAGGGTCCTCAAGGCGATATCGGACCGCAAGGACCGCAAGGTATTCCGGGGCCACAGGGTCCTCAAGGCGATATCGGACCGCAGGGTCCGCAAGGTATTCCGGGTCCGCAGGGTCCTCAGGGAGATATCGGACCGCAAGGACCGCAAGGTATTCCGGGACCGCAGGGCCCTCAGGGAGATATCGGACCGCAGGGACCGCAAGGTATTCCGGGTCCGCAGGGTCCGGCAGGAGAGCCTGCAGAAGACATTTTTGCATCATTTTATATATTTGAAATTGTATTTGCGAATGCACAGACAATACCTTTAACCACTGGCACCGCGGATAACACACAAAATATTGTACTTGTTAACAACAAACAAATTAACTTGACACCGGGATATTATTATATATCTTATAGCGTATCAACTATACTTGACAGTGCCGGATATATGCAAATTACACCTTCATATAATGGTACGTCGCATTTGGAATACGGTATTTATTTTAAAACTAATACAACTTCCTCAAGCGCATACGGGTCTAATTCAATTATTATTTATGTGCCTTCCCAGACAAATTTCACTTTGACTTATAATAGTAATGTGCAAAACCGTTCAGGAGCGGCAACTGTAGCAGTATTAAAATTAAACAGAGATTCATAAATAATGTACTACAGAAAAAAACAACGCTGAACATATTAAGGTTCAGCGTTGTTTAATTATAAAATCAAATGGATATGCAGCATTTAAAATGATATGTGATAATATCAGTTAATATAATTTCATATCTGCCAAGGCAATACCAAATGCATAGGAATTGGTATATATTCTGAAAAAATTTATAGCGGTAATATCACATAGTTCTTCTGTTATGCCGCTGTTTTTAAAGCACGACAACGGAATTGTCACATAGTTCCAACCGGTTTTCAGCGAACCCTTGAGTATTGATAAATTGTAGCTGATTTCCGCGATATCGTAAATACTTGATGAAGTAAGCTCTATTGTTCCGTAACATTCTTTATTAAATAGTTCCGCATCTGAAATCCAAAGCATAAGGCTAAAATATTGTTTGTCGCTGATATCAGTATTCGGGCTGTAATACATCATAGGCAGTCCATCAGAATAGCGGGCATTTTCAATATTCTCATAGGAAAAACTTTCGGCATTTATCCAGTTAGGACCGTCTCCAAAGCTTATAGCATTCGCGGGAACGTTATTTCCGTCTGTAAGCATTATATTTTTAATTCGCATCTCACCTGCGGCAGTGTTCCCGTTCAGTACATAATAAATTCTCAGTCTTATAATCTTGGACATATCAAAATTTCCTGAACTTCCTCTATAACTGTCTAAACTGAGTTTAACATGATTCCATCCTTCAGCGAAATTCTGACTGTTGAAATAATCAGAATTCCAGATTATTTCATCAACATCACACAAATTTGAAGATGAAAGTTCGAGCTGCATATTTCCGCCACAGTATTCAAAGAGCGATATATCTGATATATAGTAATCAAACTCCAAATATTTTGAACCGGATGCATCAATACTATCGGTTCTGCAAATGTTTATTATCGGATTGCGGTTGCCGTCAAGTGAAGAAAAAACATATTTTTCGCCATTATCTGTGCGCTCACCGAAATTTGTAGAGTAATGCAGAAAATAATCGGTATTTAGTATCATTGAAGTGTCAAAAAACATATTTTCCCGCGGTTTTTCAGAAGATACGACAGTTATTTCGACATCATCTTTCCCTGACCCCGTGATCCTGTCTTTTGAATTTGAAACCGCATAATTATTGTCGAGCAATGAATTGCCAAAAACATTGAGGGTGGCGTTGTCTGATAAAACGCGGTAATTTGCATAGCTGTTGCGCATGATTGCGGCCGCCGCGAGCGTTGCCTTTCCGCCCTTAACCTCAATTGCATTCTGTCCGGACTGAAACAATATCAGGTTTACGGCATTAAGTTCCCCGCCTCCGCAATAAATTCCGCTCTTGCCTACCGCCCATATAGCCGAACTCACAACATTTGTTTTACCTTTGTATCCGTCCGCAAGATATATAGCGTAAGATTCGGTCGACATCCTGGTAGGAAGCTCGGACGAAATTACAGATACCTCGGCGCTATCATCAATATATATGGCGTAATCCGATTGATCTACGCCGGGACAAACAATATCTGCCGTAGTATTGCCGGTAATTTCAATTCCGGTAACACAGCCGTAAATAAAGTTCATATAATGCAGTTCATTTACGGCGTTATCGATAATATATCCGGTTACATGCTCAGCACAATAAGCGACCGAAAGACATGCTCCGTTTTGGTCGAACCAAGCGGATCTGTCATTATTCCGGCTATCACGATTAGATGTGGGATTAGACTGACAGTCTCTGATAACTCCGTTTTCGCTTCCGCCTCCCACAGCAATTCCTGTATTGAGAGTTCCGAAATTCACCGCTTCAACATAATGATTATCACACCTGTTTGTTTTCAGATCCAATACATTGTATGCCGTATCTACCGTACAGTTTATCACATAAATATTACTGCCTGCCCCCCTTATTGTATAGGCATACGGCAATATATTATCAGGCCTGGGTTCGCTGTAATCTACAGTAATACCTTTCATTCCGGAATTGCTTTCCAGGGTAATCAGAGCTGTGCCGAATTCATCGTTTTTACCGTAATCGGTAACAAATGTCGTTGTCAATACCGTAGCAAAATGCGGATTATCAAAAGAACCCCTTAATTCTACGCCGCTTTTAACAGTTATCGGATTTTGCAGAATATAGTCGTTAGAAGGAAGATAAACTATACCTCCCCCTTCGGCGTAGGCAGTATCTATAACGTTCTGCAAAATTTCCGAAATATCTTCGGTTTCTGTGGTGTCAGCACCGTAATCCGCAACATTATAAATAACTTTTCGGTCAGGTGATTTTTCACGGCGGTCGCAGTTTTCAAACTCGGTCTGAATACTGATTCTTTCACTCTCGTCAAACACGGCTTTTACATTGCCGGCAGGATCATAATATGACAAGGTATCCTGAGTACCGAAATTAACAAACCGGCAATAATCGCTCGTTTCAGCGACATACGCCCCATTTGCCCGGCTGTTTTCAGCACTGAAGCTGCATCCGATGATGTTTGAATAGCCTGAAGCGTTATAAACGGCATATCTTCCTGTATCTGACGCGAGGCTTAAATCACCGTTTGTCACGCTGATGCCGGACGATGAGCTGTTATTTATAATATACTCTCCCCTGCTGGACATATCGATATTGTAAAAAGCAAGCGGCATTTCAGAGCCAGCAGCCATTTCAACCGCAACTGTATCGGCATTTATAGAGCCGTTAGTGAATGTAAATCCGTACGGTGTAGTGCCAACCGCATTCACACCCGTACCGCAACCGCTGATATCGATATTATAAAATTTTCCGTAACCCCCGGAAATGTAAATCGCGGTTTTGCACCCGTTGACTTTTATGTCCGACACAAACGCGTTATCAATTCCGTATATTCGGATACCTGACGTATTGTCTTTCATCCAGGATTCAAGCAACTGCGGCTGCGCAAAAGGCAAAACGCCGCTGTCAAGCCACCACTCAGGACCTATACTGATATTTTGAAATCTGCCTATATCATTATTGTACTGCCACTCCATACCGCAGTACAAAGGCGTTATATAGACATTCTGAATAGTTTCCAAATTATGAGGATTAGAGGTGTTTTTTATCGCTTTGTACGGGTTAACAAGATACAAATCCTTTAAAGTAATGCTTTGCCAATCCGCAATATCTATCGTATATGCATAAGGTACGGGTATGCCGTTTTCCATCGTCTGTTCAGGATAGTACATCATAAATCCTTTGACAGACGAATATTTCTGCATGCTTAAAAACGCAGTATTGTTACCTTGGGAAATAGGTTTGACACATATTTCAAGTACGCTGCCGTTTTTAGTTTCATCCGCGCCGTAAAGTCCGGGATCGGCAAAATCACCCTGTAAAATAACATTTGAGGGTATTGTTATATTTTGGGAAAGCTTATATTTACCTGCCGGTACCCAAACAGTACCTCCCTGACTGCCTAATGAAGCCATAGCGTTTATGAAAGCAGAGGTATCGTCATGCTTTCCGTCGCCTACCGCTCCGAATTGCGTGACATCCGCGTCGGCGACAATATCAGACAGAGTCTGATATTTTGTAGGCACTATTCTCGGATAATTGAGTTCAACCTCAAAACCGAAAAGTATACGTTTAAGTGCTGATAAATCCAAAGCATTTATGTATCCGTCGCATATAATGTCTGACAGCACGGTATCAGCTTGAGCAGAACCGATAATATGCTTTTTCATAACTATCAAATCGAGAATATCTATATTACCAGAAGCGTTGCTGTCACCGATTTCAGTAGCATAATTAATAACAGGCTCGCATACTGCTTCTTGAACAGCTTCGGCATTTATAGTATCTTCGGCCTTAAGCAGTGTACCTGTCGAAAAATCAGATGAAATGGCAATTAAAACAATCAAAAATACGCCGGTAACTTTTTTTATTTTTTTTAAAATATTCATCGATACCTCCGGCGGTAAAGTATACTCACCGCAATATGTATTTAAAATTTTTTACAATATTCTTAAACTAAATCGCTGCCGTAAAAATTAATGCTTTCTTCAATAAATTGATTTTTGTAAATAGGTATATTTCCAAACGCGCAAAGCGTTTTTGTACCCCTCAGCGCGAAGAAATCACATCGGCTTTTCCAAATTGAAATTATTCCGGCTATTGTAATATCTCCGCCGTCACTGTAAATCACCGAACATGAATTTTCAAAAAATACTCCGCCGAATACCTTTACAGTTCCGTTTTGTATACGCATAGAACAGTCTCTGATTGCCCATGCGCAGGGATTATACAAAGTTACGCTACCGTTGAAACTCGGGTCTGCCAATAATGCATGCGAGCGGTTGGCTGAACCGGACAGCTGAGCGTCGACGATTACCGCCTTCGCATTATCGGAAAGCTGAATTCCGTTGCTTGAATAGTCGCTTCCGTGACCCAAAACAAAAAGATTGGCGTTCTGAGCCGCATGTATACCTTTTTCCGTGCCGAAAATAAAGGTAAAGAAAAGCACTTCGTTTTCGGTATCGCCTATATAATATCCGGTAACATTTTCCTGGAAATAGCAAAAAAGTCTGCCGCCCCAGCTATTGTCCCATTCGTGTTTTCTTAATGGATTTTCGGATACCGTACAGGGATTCGAATGGCAGTCTCTCAATACGCCGTTTCTGCTGCCGGATCCGACCTTGATCCCATATTTCAAAGAGTAAAAATTGAAGCCTTCAATATAGTGATTATCACATCGGAAGGTCTCAAGATCAAGTGCCGTCCATGATGTGGAAACCACAACATTTATAACGTAAATATCGCTTCCGTTTCCCTGGATTGTTACAGCACGCTCACCGAAAGAATCAGGGTCTACCCTATCGTAAACAACCGCAAAACCTCGCGCGCCGGAATTACTTTCCATTGATATAAGCGGTTTTGCCGCAGCATCCCCGCTGCCGTAATCCGAGATGAAATATGTCGTATCACATGTTATGTAATGAAAACCGTCAGAACAGCCTCTGAGCTCGACACCTGATTTTATTACTATTGGGTTTTCAAGCCCGTAAACACCTTTTTTAAGGTAAACCGTTCCCCCGCCTTCTGCAAATGCAGTGTCTATTGCCGTTTGCAGGGCAGCAGAGTTGTCGGCATTATCTTCGCTCACCCCGAACTCAAGAGCATTATACAATACGGCGCGTTTTGGCATTTTATGTTTTAAAGCTGTCGATTTAAACGCGCAGATATCATCAAGCTGCTCTGTTTTATTGTGTTTATCATCAAAAATCTCAATTAAATACGGTACCTTTGCGCTGATTTTTAATCCGCCGTCAGCTTTGCAGTTAACAATTTTTGAAGTTTCATGTGCGTTTTCGGCGAAATGATAGCACTGTCCGTCCCAATTAACTTTAACATAATTATTGAGTATATTCAATCCTTTTGAAGAAATAATATGATTTTTTCCGCCCGTAAGACTTGTATTGATAAGCGAAAAACGACCGTTGATATTGTTCAGACAACTGCTGCCGTCACCTGACAAAGTAATACTGGAGTTTTGAATAACCAAATGTCCTGAATTAAGTTCAATTACCGTATCGCCGTCGCTTGAAAATTCAGCGCCGTAAACCGTAAGCCCCCAAACCGCTTTTTCGCTGATTCTGAGCGCAACAGGATTTTCCCCGCCGCTTGCCTTGAAAACACCGCCAGTCACAGTCGCGCCGTACCATACGGGAGCTATCACCGAAAGGCAGGTATTACAATCTGTTATGTTCATATTGTATACTCTGCCGAAAGCGTTCGTAAGTTCAAGACCTATGCGGTAACCTTTAATTGTAAAATTTGATAGATAGTGCCAATCGGTTGATACCATTTCGTATCCGGTAGCATTTTCGATAAGCCAGTTTTTAAGCTCATTCTCATCCGGTATATTCGGCAGTCCGCTTTCAAGCCACCATTTCGGCTGCAGATTAAAGCTTTCATAACGGTTGGAATCGTTAACGTTTGCTACTCTTACACTTGTGCGGAGAGGAGTACCGTAAATATTACGGCATATTTGCTGATTATTGACTCTGCTGAAGTGATCTATGCAGTTGTAGGCGTTAACAAAACAAATATCCTCAAGGTGAGTAGCCACCATATCCGCAAGACCTATCGTATACGGATATTCTTTTGGAACTCCGTCTGTAAAGGCTTGCTCGGGATACCAGATATTGAATCCCCTCATTGCGCTTCCCTGACAGAGTTTAAAAAATTGCGTATCTCCGCCGTCTGCGACGGTTTTTGTGTAAATTGCGAGAACAGTGCCGTCAGTTTTGGGATTTTCCTCTGTCGGCGCCTTAAAATCGCCTATCAGCTGAACAGCTGACGGAACCGTCACCGGACTCGTCAGCTTGTATGTTCCTTTAGGAAGATATACCGCGCCGCCGGTTTTTTCAGCACACTTAATTGCGGCGTTCAGCGCGGATGTATCATCAGATATCCCGTCCGCCGCAGCGCCGAAGTCGGTTATATCAGCCTGGATAACCGCACCGTTTGAACTGTCATAATCTGTTTCAATTAATTTGGGATACTTATTATTCATAATAATCACCTTAAATATCAAAGTCCGATAAAAATTAAGGCTGCTCGTAATACACGGGCAGCCCGTATAGTTTTATTTGGTATCTGAGCCTGCGGTTTTTACACTGTCTGAAATTTCAAATCTGGGTATACGCGCTGTAACAAGATTTCCGTATGCCGTAAGTTCTCCTCCGGTCGCAGTTATATCGGATTTAGAACGCTGAACGGTTATAACGCCGCTCATATCAACATTGCCGCCTGTCTGTTCAAGCGCACTGCGTCCGCATGCGAAAAATACGCCGCCCGCAATGTTTACGTTTCCTGAATTAACCTTTACTGCGGTTCCGCCTATATTCCATAGTGTCAGACTGTAAATATCCGCATGTCCTGTATAGCCATCCTGTGCTAAAACCGCCGATGACTCTCCGGTGCATCCTACCGCCTGTAAATCGGTTGATATAACTTTAGCCGAATCCTTTAAATTGAGTGAATTCATTGAATAATCAACACCCTGACCTATTAGGTAAAGCTCAGCGTCTTCCTCGGCTAAAATACCGTTGTTGGCACCGAAAACAAAGTTCAGATGCATAATTTCGTTCTTTACACTTCCAACCTTAAACGCCGTAAATGTTTGAACCTGACCTGAAATAAGCTCGCCTTCCCATTCGCTTTCCCAGTTCTTTTCAACACTGTACGGATTACCCCAGAACAGTGCGGGATTGGATGTACACCAGCGCATAACACCGTTCTGGCTGCCTCCGCCTACGTATATGCCGATATCGTGCGATACGAAAGAGATATTTTCAATATAATGATTATCGCAGCGGTTGGTACCGAAATCGGCTACTCTGAAGCCGCCTATAACACTTACGTTAGCAAGCGTTATATTTGAGCCCAAGCCTCTGAAAGACCAGCCATAATGTTCGGTATAGCTTTGCGGTATCTTGTCATAGCTGATACTGAATCCCCGTGCCGAAGAATTTTCCTCAAGAGAAATCAATACCGAATCCGGTTCATTCTTGCCGTAATCTGTTACAAAATAAGTGACATTTGTTAAAGCTTCGTCATGAAAAGTATCACAGCTTCCCAGTAATGTAACACCGGTTTTTACGGTTATCGGCGCTTCTAAACGATATTTTCCTTTAGGACAGTAGACTGTTCCCCCACCGGCTTCAAAGGCTTCATTGATAGCCTGCTGAAGCGCTGCGGAATTATCATCAGCTGCTTCATCCAATTCGGCGATTATGATGGTCCCCGCGTCAGGCTTTTTGATCCGTTTGGCCGAAAGAATGAGTTTTTCATCTAGCAACTCAGTATCAAGAAGCGTTCTATCGCCTGCATCTTCTTTAGTAACAGTAACAATGCCTTCGGATTTGCTTTCTGTTTTGGGCTCTCCGCCATTCATTGTGCAGTTTATAAGCGAACTTTTACCTGAATTTTCTCCTGCGAAAAAGCTGAGATTACAGGAAAATTCTGTGTTTATGATATTGGCTCTGCCGTCCGTCATATAAACTCCGGTATCTGCTTTTATCAAAGAATCTGCAATGGTTATCGGTGAAGTACCGGTATGATAAACAGCTTTATCACCGGTACTTTCAAATTGCATTGAATTGCAGGTTATGCCGTTTGCGCTTTTTGCCCCTATCCGAAGCGCAGCGGCGTTTTTACTGCCTGTAGCTTTGAGTACACCCTTTGTAAGCTGTCCGCCGTAATTTGCAGTATTATCTACATATACGCAGGTTTCACAATCAGTAATATTCAGATCGTATGCACGGCCGAAAAAATTGTCAATTTTAAGTCCGATATTATATCCGCTGATATTTATATCCGATAGGAAATGCCAGTCAACAGATAGAATATGAAAACCTATTCCGTATTCTTTAATCCATTTTTCAAGAGATTCTTCATCGGGAATATTCTCAAGTCCGCTTTCCAGCCAGTATTCAGGCGAGAAATTTATAGCTTCGTTTCTGCCTACTTCATTTGCTTTGGCTATCTGCACACCCTTATGCAGCGGCGTACCGAAAATATTTGCAACAGACTGATTTTGATTGGTAACAGTAGCATGGTCTATTCCGTCGTAAACGTTAATCATATTCAGATTTTCCACTACTGTTGCCGGAGCGTCAACATTGCTCACAAGATAAGGGTATTCCTTAACTTCGCCGTTTTCAAAAGTTTGATCAGTGTACCAAACATTAAATCCGTTCAGGGCAGAACTGCGGCGCATTTTAATAAACGCAGACGTATTACCCTCAGCTGTTGTCTGAGGGTCAACACAAAGCAGCGTACCGCCTATTTTTTTGTCTTCGGCAGTAGGAGTTTTGAAATCTCCTAAAAGGGTTACTCCGGCAGGTATTTCCATCTCCTGAGTAAGATAATAGTTTCCGCTTGGGACATATAATGTGCCTCCGGTATCGGCGACATGGTTAAGAGCAGTTTTAAATGCGACACTGTCATCCGTTTTTCCGTCGCCAACAGCGCCGAAATCAATCACGTTCGCTGCTATTACTGTATTGTTTGAATTATCAAATTCAGAATTTACAGCCATTGGATAGCTTTGTTCGCTTTTTTCCGAAATAACAACCTTTATAGAATGAATCCAGAGCTGAGTAGCCGTTGAAAGTTTTACGGTAAAATCAGATTCGGCGTCAGCGTCATATTTGAATCCTTCTGCTTTTACCGAGGTACCGCCCCAAGTGCTCGTGCTGTTCATTTTAACAGTCTGTTCTGTATTTTTGCCTTCTGAATTATAGCATAGGAGTAACTCTTTTGAACTGTTTTCATTATATTCCAGAATTACAAAAACATCCTTGTCTTCTGTTTTTTCACCGGCAGACCGGCTGAGCTTGATTCCGAGCTCAGCGGAACGGCTGTCAAGCTTAAAATATTCTTTGCCGCCAAGCTTGCCTACAGTCGGTTTTCCGTCGATACCGGTCAGTGTATATTCAAGTTCTGTCTCAGTTGGTTCTTCAGAAAAATATACACTTGCTATCTCGGATGCTCTGTGATTTTTATTATCGTCGGTTTTGGTGTTACACGAACAAAAAACCGACATAATTACAATTGAGGATATAAGCAATACGGCAGTAAGCCTCTTCATACATATACCTCCCTCTATTTTGGATTAAACATATCATCAAGTACGCTCTGTATTACTGAGGCTTTGCTTTGAGTAAGCTGGGCAAAAGTTACGTCGGGATTGATAATTGCCGTACCGACAGCTCGCATGGTTCCATTTGCAATATCATCATTGGAATTGACCATAATTGTACAGGGGTCAACCGTAAAATTCTTGACAAGATTATTCATTTCGATAAAAGTATCCCTGTCAACGTAATCGAGCGAGCTGTCATTGAGCGAATACTGAACGAAATCTTTGGATTTATCCCCCAGCATCTGTATAACTCTTCCTATCAGTTCTTTGCGCTCTGCCGATATGGGAACGGAAAGTATATTATGATTATGCCATGCTGTTGAAACGTATTCATCGCTTTCTTTATATTTCGGAAGAGGTAAAGCCATGATTTCATCAGTAGTTTCTCCGGCTTCCTGTAAGATGCCGCCTATATGAAATACAGATTTACCGGCAACAAACTGCGCGGATTGTTTTATTGCGTCATATCCGCCGCCGTAGAACATACCGTCACTTTGAGTAAAAGTACTATGAAGCTTTTGAGCGACGGTATTTGCTTCTTCGCTTAAAAGATTATATACAATTCTGCCATCATCCTGTTTTACCATAGTTGGCACACCTGCCGTGAAAAATACCTGCATCATAGCATCCCAGCTGTCACAAGTACATCCGAAACGGTCATCTTCGGTGAAGACGCCGTCATTGTTTAAATCCTTTGCAGCCTTAAGGGATAGTTCGCGAAGTTTATCCCAGGTCCATTTTCCGTCGCGGGCAAGCTGAACAGGATCTTCAAGTCCTAAAGAATCCGCAAGAGTTTTATTATAGATCATGCCGGTACCGCCCTGACCGGACAGCAAAAGTCCGGGACTTGCAATACCGTAGGTTTTTCCGGCAAATGTGGCAATGTCCGTAAAACTTTTTGACCAAACATCCGAGTTTATGTCTAATCCGGTAAGCTCAGAGGTGTCCATAAGCAAGCCTTGCGCATATAGCGGACCAAAAGTAAATAAGGGCATAATCATTATATCTGCAAAAGAGGTATCACCGTTAGTGATGGCAGTTTGAGCAAGTTTTCCGAACTCGGTAGGTGAATAGTAATCAACTTTAATTTGAATATTTTCTTCACCTTCAATTTCAGCGAGCATTGTTCTGATAGCTTCGGCATATTCGCCGTCGCCGTTCCATGCATCAGTATCAATGTGATACGCCGTTTTAGCAATTCTTATGGTTTCAAGATTTTCTGAATCATCGTTTTCAGCGGAATTGTTTTTATCTGAACAGCCGCAAACCGAAAATAATACAACCAAACTTAGTATAATACTTAAAAACTTTTTCATAGAATCTACTTATCCTGCCTTTCTGACTCTTCTGCGTTTAATTAAAATTATTGATACAGTAACGGCAATAATCAATACTGCTAAAACTACTATGGCTGAAATTACAAATATAGATATTCCGGAATGTACCGCACTGTTTACCGCTGATACATCAAGCTCGTATGTTGTTATGACATAAGTTGCGAGTTTGCGGTTTTCATCAAACACAATTTCATTACCGCGCTTTTTGGCATTAAGAGAAGTTATATTGTTATTTATATCAACTTTGTAAACGTTCAAATCTTTGGTATTACTGAATCTGTCTGCGGTGTCGACATTGACTTTAACAATTCCGTCTATCAGCAGACCCATATCGTCATGGGTGAAATCGAGACTTAAAGATAAAGCGTTTTTATCTTCTTTAAGTGCTTTCTTAATAATATCCGGCATAGTTTCGTCTTCGGCAAAATCCACAGTAAACGTACCGTAGTCAGGTATAATACCGTCTTCTGCCGTAAGATATACATCTATTCCGGTAGAATTTTTTGTTTCATAAGTCTTTTCTCCTTCGGGCGGCAATCCGTTTTTGGTGAACTGCATATTATCAATTTTAAACTGGACATCTTTTCCGTTATAAAGCTCAGCACCTATGGCATAAAGACGCATATAGTTTATCGCTTTAAGATCGATGTCGCGGTCAAACTTCCAGTCCAGTGTAAAACTTGCCCGTTCAAAGGAAAACATGATATGATTCCAACCTTCTTCAAGCTCTAATTCGCTGAAACTCCAGGACATCTCCTTAGAATCCATTGTACCGGAACTTGTCAGTTCCAGAGAATTTGAACCGAAGGTGAAAAAATCAGGATTTGAAACGTATAAATCAAATTCAAGACAGTTGTATTCAGAAGCATCCACAGGTTTTTCCGGAATATATGTAATATGAATTTGACCTGAATCGGTAATAAATGCAAGTGAAGATTCCCCCTGCTTTTTATCTGAACCGTCAAACCAAATTGATTTTATGGCATCAGTTGAGATTCCGTTTAGCATCTCAAAGGGCTGGAACATTTTAGCACCTGCTATAGTTGTTGACCAGTCACCTGTTAAAATTTCATTGGAAATTCGGATATCATCAATATAAACAGTAGTTTTATGCTGTGGGTTGTTTGTGCGGATGTTTATATAAGTCAAGTTTTTCATATCCGGGTTTCCGCGTTTCCCCGCTGAACTGAAGTTAAGAATAACCTTGTTCCAACCGTTTTTGGTAAGCTGCGTATCCCAATTAGACCAAACAAATACATCAAAATCCCAATCTTTTCCGAGCTGTACCTGTGAACCGTTCCAATTTGCTCTTACTTCACTGACATTATCGATATAGACCCAAAAACTAAGTGAGCCTTCAGTGGCATTGTCAGTGAGTTTTGTAATATCCAAAGGACGTGCAAGGCCGGTCCGTATAATCCAATGTTCGTGATCAGCATAGCCCGGGGTAGCTTTATAACTATAACTGCCTACTTTCGCTTTCTCATCGGTTATAGAGGCTGCAAATCCGGGGTTTTCACCGTCCTCATCGCTTAAAACAATAGCCGGGTCAATTA
The DNA here is from genome assembly GCA_944384855.1 of uncultured Clostridia bacterium. Taxonomy (GTDB): domain Bacteria; phylum Bacillota; class Clostridia; order Oscillospirales; family Acutalibacteraceae; genus UBA737. Next base: position 58,301 of record CALWUY010000035.1, read on the forward strand.
CAGAAGCGTTTGTATTTTCAGATAACCTGCTCAGTCTGATATCATCAAAATATACTACTGTTTTGAATTCAGTATTTCCGGTTCTTATGCACATAAAGCTGATTGCCTTATCATCCGGCTTTCCGATAATACCTGCTTTTGAAAACGGAAGAATAATTTCATTCCAGCCGTCATTTTTTATCTGAGAGTCCCAATTATTCCAAATATAAGCATTAACATCCCAGTTTTCTCCAAGCTGAAGCTGTGAGCCCCGCCAATTTTTCATAACATCGGCTCTGCTGTCAACATAAACCCAAAATTTAACTGAACCGTTTTTATAATCGGTTATATCCATTTTTTGAGGCAAACCGGATCTTATCATCCAAAATTCATGATCGGAATACCCGGGAGTGGTTTTATAGCTGTAATTTCCGAATTTTGACTTTTCATCGGTGATTGTAGCGGCAAAACCTGCGGCTTCACCGTCCTCATCACTGAATAATAATTCAGGATCTCTGACGGGTATATTTTCATTTTCTGTCAGTTTACTGAATCTTATATCATCGATATAAACTGTTGTCTGAAAAGCAGGATTATTGTTGCGGATATTAATATATTTTATTGAACTGTCATCCGGTTTTCCGTTAATTCCTGCTTCTGAAAACGGTAGGATAATCTCATTCCAACCGTCGCTTTTTATCTGAGAATCCCAGTTGTTCCAAATATAAACATTTACATCCCAATTTTCACCGAGCTGAACCTGTGAACCGTTCCAATTTTTCATAACATCGGCTCTGCTGTCAACATATATCCAGAATTTTATAGAGCCGGTTTTATAATTAGTTATATCAACAGGCTTTGAAAGTGAAGTCCGTATCATCCAATGGTCGGTTACTCCTACAATTCCGGGTGTAGCCTTATAAGAATAATTACCTGATTTAACCTTTTCATCGCTTATTTCCGCACAAAATCCTCCGCTTTCAAAATGCTCTTCACTTAAAATAACTTCGGGATCTCTGTATACCGGCTCCTTTTCGGCTTCAATGTGAATATTATCAATATAAGCAGTAATATTTGCAGATACATTTCCTGTCCTGATAAGCATATAGGTTATAGCGTCATTATCCGGAGTTCCGTTTTTGCCTGCTGAAGCAAACGGAAGTGTTATTTCATTCCAGCCGTTTGCTTTTATCTGCGTATGCCATCCATCCCATATATAAACATTATTATCCCAGCCGCCGCCAAGTTGAACCTGAGTAGTAGTACCCGGTATTATCATATCCGGTACTACTGAAATATCTTCGATATATATCCAAAACTTTAAGTAACCGTCTGTACCTTCATTTGTCAGAGATGTTATATCCAATGTGCGTGTAAGACTGTTTCTGATCATCCAATACTCATGGTTTCCCACACCTGTCTGCACTTTATAGGAAAAATCACCGAACTTAGCCTGTTCATCGGTTAAAGCGGCACAGAAGCCGGCGTTTTCACCGTCTTCATCACTGAATACTATTGACGGGTCTATATAGTACTCAGGCGCCGAAGTATCAGCACTTACACGGATATTATCAATATAAGCTACAGTCCTGAAAGCAGCGTTTCCGGTACGGATATTCATATATGTGAGTTTCTTCAAATCCGGAGTTCCGATTTTGCCTGCAGACTCAAACGGAAGAATAACTTCGTTCCATCCACTGTTTCTTATCTGAGTATCCCAATTTGACCAGACAAACGCATTGCTGTCCCAGCCGGCGCCAAGCTGCATTTGAGACCCGCTCCAATTAAACAGAACATCACTGCGGTTTTCAACATATATCCAAAACCGTACGGCACCTTCTGTACCGGTAGGACTAACCGGAGTAATATCTAAAGCATTCGGCAAATTGCCGCGCATAAGCCAGAAATCTTTGCCGTCACTTGTGACGCATTTAAAGGATTTTTCTCCTGCTTTAACTTGCTCATCACTTATAGAGGATATTTCTAAGCTCTCACCTGCTTCTTCGTTGACAATAATAATATCCGGAGCATTGCCGGCCCAAATATTCAATACGCATACCGGCATTAAAGCCGATAACAGTATTACTGTGGAGCAAATTGCAGCGAGAAATTTTTTTAAGCCCGAATATTTATCATTCAAATTGAAAACCCCCTCTTCAGATATTTTAATGGAATTTCGGCAGCCAATCTCCGTGCGCTTCAATAAGGTCATCTACCAGATGTACAATATCATCAATCGAAAGTTCGGATGAGGTATGGGGATCCATCATAGCGGCTTGATAAACAGTATCAAGTTTTCTGGTTCTGGCAGCTTCTATAGTCAGTAGCTGACAGTTGATATTCAACATATTCATAGCCGCGCACTGAAGCGGCAGTTCGCCTACATGAATGGGATTTATACCCCTTCCGTCTACAAGACACGGTACTTCAACACAGGCACGCTCGGGCAGATTTGATATAAGACCGCCTGTGTTTAAAACATTTCCGCCTATTTTATATATTTTATTCTCGACAATTGCCTGTATAATATATGAAGCAAATTCCTCTGAGCGTTTATGATCAAGTGAATCCTTTAATTCTTTGTATTGTCTCTGCCAGCGCTCCTGGGCCTCTATACAGCGACGCGGATACTCGTCAAGCGGAATCCTGTAACGCTCAACAAGCTCCGGATAGCGGTTTTTCAAAAAGAACATATTGTACTCCGCATTATGTTCACTTGATTCAGTACAGTAATAGCCTAAACGTTTTATGTATTCAAATCTTACTCTATCCTTGTGTTCGGGGTCATCCGAAGCATTTTTCAATGCTGCTCTGCGCTTTATTTCGGGATACAGGTCATTGCCGTCCCTGTCACGTATCTCAAGCAGCCAACCCATATGGTTGATGCCTGCAATCAATTCACGCCGGCCTTCTAATTTATCTTCCATGCCAAGCTCTGTAAGAAGTCCTTTTGAGCATGACTGCACGCTGTGGCAAAGTCCTACTGTTTTTATTTCTGTATACTGAAGCATATAACCGGTAAGCATAGCCATTGGATTTGTATAGTTGAGAAAAAGAGCATCGGGACAAACTTCACGGATATCCTTCGCAAAATCCTCTAAAACCGGTATGGTTCTCAGCGCTCTCATAATACCGCCGATACCGAGTGTGTCTCCTATAGTTTGCCGCAGTCCGTATTTCTTAGGCACCTCAAAATCTATAATGGTACATGGGTCGTAACCGCCTACCTGAATAGCATTGACTACGAAATCGGCGCCTTTAAGCGCTTCTTTACGTTTATCAACACCACAATAACTTTTTATTTTAGCATAACCGCCGAGTTTATTATTTACGGCACATAAAACATCATAGCTGATTTTCAGCCGCTTTTCATCAATATCATAAAGTGCCATTTCACTTTCTCTGAGCGATTCAACCGTCATGCAGTCGCCTAAAACATTTTTGACGAATACTTCGCTTCCGGCACCCATAAAAGTAATTTTCATATTGTTTTCTCCTTAATAATAAACAATTTATACAAATACAACGTGGGTTGCACGGATCGCCATGCAACCCATATAATTTTAAGTAATTATTATGAAATCAACAGATTTTTAAGCCAAATCAAGTCTAAAACATCGGTGTTGCCATCACCGTTTACATCAGAATATTTATTACTGTTAATCATGTCAAACATAATTTTTTTCAAAACGACATAATCCATTGAATTGATATTGTAATCAGAATTTATGTCACCGGTCTTATGACTTTCAAAGCGGAAATCATCTAAATATACGGTAGCATCAGCACCTGATAAAATTTCAATGGAAATATTATCAATGCTGTAGATGATATCGGCTGAAAGCGGGGTATCACCTTGACCGTTGGAAATCACAGCGGTATTTATCGGAAGAACAATATCATTCCAGCCGTTTTCAGTTATTTGATTTTCCCAATCAACCCAAGTAAACTTGCTGTCGACAGAAGTTGATTTGAGAGAAACTACTGAATTTAAATCTGAAATTAATGAGGTGTCTTCTACATAAAACTTAAATCTAAGGGCACCGTCAGTTCCGTTATCGGAAAGCTTTGACAAGTTATATTTTTTGTCAAGCATGGTTGAAAATATATATTTTTGAGATCCTTCATTATCAAGAACCGACTTTAAAGATTTATCCCCCGAATATGGATTTTCGGTAACTAATTCGGCGCCTTCGACAGTACTATTGTAAAGTTCGTCATTAAATAACTTAACATCGTTACTTTCCGAGGTATCAGAAGTGACACAAATATCATCCACGTAAACAGTTGTGGTATAAGAAACATTATCAGTTCTCATATTAATATGGGTTACGGCATTGAGGTCCGGGGTGCCTATTGTGCTGGCTTCGGAAAAAGGAAGAACTATTTCATTCCAACCGTTCTTTGTAATCAAAAATATTGGTTGCCACTGATAAACATTTGTATCCCAATATCCTGAACCGAACTGTACTACAAATTTACCCCAATTAGTGACTGTTGAGATATTTTCAACATAAATCATAAAACGCAGCGCACCGTCTGTACCGTTTGTAGTCAACTCGCTTATATTAACGGGCGGAATATTGCCTCTTAAAATCCAATGATCACTGCTTCCGACAATACCCGGAGTGGCTTTATAAGAATATTTACCCGATGCAGCTTTTTCATCCGAACGGCCTGCGCAGAAACCGGTGCCGTCAATTTCATTTTCCAATTCTGCATTTGCAAGAATGACACTGTCAGATCTTATGTTAGAGTCAGCCGTTACGCGGATATCGTCGACATAAATAACGGTATAATATTCCGGATTATTTGTTCTGATAAAGAACCATGTCATTAATGAAGCATCGACTTCCCCGATTTTTCCGGCATTCGCAAACGGAAGAATAATTTCGTTCCAGCCATTGCGTTTTATCTGCTTGTGTATATCGGACCAGATAAATGTATTATTGTCCCATCCGCCGGAACCGAATTGTACTTGCGATCCATTCCAGTTATTAACCGTTAATATATCCTCAACATAAATTTTAAAGCGCAGCGCCCCGGTAGTTGCGTTGTTTGTCACATTACTGATATCAATGGTATTCATATATCCTCTTAAAATCCAATGGTCTGTATTTCCGACAATACCAGGTGTAGCCTTATATGAATATTTTCCCACTGCCGCCTTTTCATCCGAAGGATTGGCGCAAAACTCAGTACCGGGAATTTCATTGCCCCATTCAGCTGTTGCCAGAACAATATCGGTTTCCTCAGGTATACAGTCAGCAGTTACGCGAATATTATCAAGATAAACCGTAGTCTTATATTGAACATTATTTGTTCTGATAAAAAACCATGTCATAGCTGTGGTATTAACCTCGCCGCCTATGGTTCCCGCATCAGAAAAAGGAAGTATAATTTCATTCCAACCATCATTTACGATTTGTTTGTGCCAATCGGACCATGCAAATGTATTTCTGTCCCATCCGTCTGATCCGAACTGCACCTGTGAACCGTTCCAGTTATGAAGAGTCGCTGTGTCCTCGATATATATCCAGAATCTGACGGCGCCGTTTTCGATCATATCGCTTACGTCTAAAGTTCTTAAAAGTCCGCCGGAACTGTTTCCTGAACGGAAAAGCCAATGCTCAGAAGATGATCCTGATCCGTCTTCACTACCGGCAGCCGTAGTAGAACGATATGATTTTTGTCCTACTTTCACTTTTTCGGTTGTAATCTCAGTACAAAATTCCTGTTGAGGACTGAGTTCACCGGATTCTTCATCAGTGATTATAATATCGTTTAAATTACTTTCAGCCCAAACAGGTACAATTCCGAACAAACCTAAACATAATGCTGATGCCAATAGAATTGCTGTAAATTTTCTAAAAATTCTTTGCATGAACAATCCTCCTTTTAATTATAAAACGAGTTCCCACTCTTATTATTCAATTTAACATTTTCAAGTAACTTTGTAAATGGCACAATGTCGCTCAAATATGGCGAAATGTAACTTTTATTTTGTAAAAGTGAATATATTAGAGCTCATTGAGTTATTTTGTGAAAATTCGTGTTTTTCAGCGCGGAGAAACCGATACTTTAAAATTTGCGACTGTGCATATTATCCTCTGATAGTTGCAGAAATCGCGGTACTTTCGACTCTTGGTCGATGTGGATGTTCCGGCAGAACGGCTGCAGTTTTGAATCGACTTGACAAATTGTATTAGCTGTGTGATAATATAAAACTAGGTGATCGGTTATGAGTTATTGTGATAGATTTGTAAGATGTAATCAACTTAATCTGGAACTAAACGATTATTCGCTTTGTGAATTGAATCCAATAATATGCGGAATGGAAGAAAACCGTCCGGACAGTTTTTGGGGTCCCGGTTTTCGATCTATATACCATTTGCATTTTATAACCGGCGGAAAAGGAATATTTGAAAATTCAAAAGGCACATATAAATTGGGGGCCGGTCAGGGTTTTTATTTTATACCCGGCGAACGTGTTTACTATAAAGCGGACAATAAGGATCCGTGGACATATATATGGTTCGGTTTTAAAGGCAGCGGTATTGATGATATCTGCCGGCGTATAGGCCTTTCTCCTGAAAATCCGGTATTTAGTATAAATAAGGATTTTGATATTCTTACTGAATTTGCACAGCTGCAGTATATGAAAACGGGGCGAGAATATTATTCTCTTTCAGTTTTATACCGTTTTTTTTCATCATTAGACAATACATCAGATAAAACTCCTCAATCAAAAATTGAGTTTGCGGTAAATTATATTTTACAGAACCTGTCTAATAATATGTCGGTTTCCAAAATCGCCGATATGCTCAACTTGGACAGAAGGTATTTCAGCCGGATTTTTGCGGCGCAGATGGGGTTACCGCCTCAACAGTATATAATTAATGCGCGCATGTGCGTTGCGTACGATGCGCTGAAAAACAACTCCAGTAATATGTCTGTCGGGGATATTGCCCGTTCAGTTGGATATGATGATCAATTATCTTTCTCTAAAATTTTCAAAAAAACTTATGGGCTTTCTCCGTCAGATATTCTGAGCGGAAAAGAAATCAGCCTGACTGATTATTGATTGTACGTATAGAGAGATTAACTATGCTCTGATAAATTAAAAGAGTCTGAACCGCTTTTATGTTCAGACTCTTTCTTTATGTATAAAATTTTCAAATTTGCCTATTGACATGAACCGACACAGCGTTATTTGTCTTTTATTATCTTCGATTTTTAACGCTTTGAAAATATTGGGCATACTCTGCAAAATTCCCGACGCTGCCAAAGAAGCCTTTTATCATAATGAATATGAAAAACGCCGGTTGTAATTCGAACAGTTTTGTTTAAATTACAACCGGCATTCAATCTTTATCTGTTAATGATCCAGTTCTTTCAGTCTTTTCAGCATTTCGGGAATCACATCTTGCTGAATCAAATCCTGCAGAATACCCGGAATAAATGCGTCTTGTTGAACGAAGGCTGAAAGACAAACAAAAATTTCATCAGCCGTCATGGTAGAAGCAGCTTCTTTCAAGGCTGATTTACCCGCAAACATACGATCGCCCATTTCCTCCATAGCATTTAAATGCATAAACTCAGATTCCATAAAATCATTTGCAAATTTTTCAATTTGCTTTTTGAGTTCATCTTCTGATACGGCATTTTTTTCAAAAAAGTCAATAAATGAAGTGATTTTTTCATACATATTACGCACCTCCTTATTTATATTATATATTATATATTCAAAAAATCAAGTAAAAAAGGAGAAAAAGCAAAAATGCCAATGAGAATAATACAAGTTATTTGATTAAGATAATAGTTCAATAAAGTGTATTTATATTTTAAAGTAAAACATGCAAGGTATAAATCTACTATAGAGCCAGTATAGCGAGGTTATCTGTAAGCGAGTCAGTTCGTGTAAGAAAGCTAAAAAATAAGAATCTCGAACGCGAAAAAACGCGTCGAGACTTTATACGGCAAATAGAGACTAAAAAAGATGCCCTGCTCTTTTTTGCTGTTGGACTTGAACCTGCACACAGTCTTCTCTTGGAATAGCGATAAACGGAAGAGATTGTTAATATTATCATAATTTTGTGCAAACTCCTTTGCATTTTCAAGAGCATTAAATGCTTCATTTTGATTTCCCGATTTCCATTGATATTCAGACAAATAGAGATAAAGATGGGCTATTTGAGCCAAATATTGGTCTTTATTTTCTAAAATATCAAACAATAGAATTGCGCTCTGAATCTTGGTAACAGCTTGTTCCGGGCAATAATGATTCTTATTCATCATTACGCTTGAAACTAATAAATCCGAAGTGACTGAAATAATTTTGGCGAGCGTTTTTTCATACATTTCTGCACGCTCTTTACCGTCACAACAATTCAACATAATCAGTTCTCGACAAATGGAGATATCAGGAGAATTGCTGGCAATGCGCTTAGCTTTTTCATTTTCACCCAAATTTTCGTACAATTGTACAAGTTCACGCACTGCCGTGTGACGCATTTCACCTTCGCCAAGCGACATTAAAAGCTTTTCATACAGTTTGATTGCTTCCTGCCATTCCGCATACTTTTTATGGCGTTCAACATCAAAACCATCATACCCCTCATCATCAGTTAGGTGATGTTCTCCGTACCTTGCATACCCAGCATTATACAGAATAGACGCCAAGCAAAGCATCAGTTTTTCGTTCCCCGGAAATTCAATAAGCCCTTCTCTGGCGGCAGAAATACATTCTTCAATGCAAATATCCTCGCCGTTATTGAGCTTGTTTTTTTCTTCAATGCTTTGGACTAATTCATCAATCTTGTTTTGTCTTTCACATTCATACCCAAAAAGTTCATCAATGGTTATTCCGAAGTAGTTTGCTATAGACGGAATAAGCTCCATGTCGGGATAGGCGCCGCCGGTTTCCCAACGGGAGATGGCTTGCGCTGTAACTCCGATTGCTTCTGCCATATTATCTTGTGTTTTGCCAATGCGCTTTCTTAATTCTTTGATTTTTGTACCTATATTAATTTGCATAAATACCTCCAAATTTTTGTTTTCACCGGTGTGACTATATTGTATATTGAATTTTTAAAGATTTCAATTATCAATTAATTGTTAAAATATCAATCATTCGTTGTTTTGCAGCGATAATATGCTATCGGATTGGGAAATGAAATAAAATATGTCAATCAATTTTTAAATAACGCTGTATTGGAACATTATTTTCTTGGATCTCACCCTGCATACAACCATTATATATACAGATTATGCTTACCATTTATGGTTTTTTAATTATCAATTTATCGTTGAGGCTGTAACTCAGTTTTTGATTTATTAAACTTTAGATTTGAGGAGGATATCTTAATTCTCTTGATTTATATTATATATATTATTTTATAAAAAACAAAAAGCACAGCCCCAGAGCTCCCACCCTATATGTTGTGCTTTTATTTGTCTTCAGAAACCAAAAAAGATGCTGGCAATAGTTGCGAGCGCCTTGTTCAGATAAAGAAAAAAGCCCCGAACGCGAATTGCGTGTCAGGCTCTCGAATGGTGCCGCTGACCGGACTTGAACCGGTACGGTATCGCTACCGAGGGATTTTAAGTCCCTTGTGTCTGCCTATTCCACCACAGCGGCATGTATTATATAATACTTTATTTATGGTATTTTGTCAAGCAATTTCAGGTAATATTTTTCATATTTAACTTAAAAGTCGGGAAACGGTTTTTTCCGTTTCCCCTATTTTTACAATTTTAATTATTAAAAAACTTAATCTTCAATATTCATTTCATAAACACAGATATCTTCAAATATACCAATTCCGTTTTGAATAATAAATCCGATCTTTTTTGGTGTGACGCCTATTGTATTTATAAAATGCGTGGTATTAAAGGTTTGGATATAGCAATCATCAATATAAGTTTCAAACATATTTTTTCTTGCAAAAATACGAAATGTATGATATTCTTGCGGTGTAATTCCCGCAATGGCGGCGCAGAATCCCGTTCGGGTTTCATCTTCGGCGACAAAGTTCAGATGATTATTTTTAACAGTAAGCTGTCCTATACGAGTAACACCATAAGAATCAAACAATATATATGTACCGCTTTCCGAATTTTCCGCAAGATAAAAACCTATACTTCCTGCAACGCAGCGCGCAGCCTCGGAAGTGATTTTTATTTTTCCTTCTAAGATAACACCTTTGTAAAAATCAAATAAAAATTCGTTTTGCACGATTGCTGTAGGAACATAATCTCCTTGTTCATATGAAGGGATTTCTTCACAGGTACTCAGCTCAAACGTTTTATCATTTATAATTTTAAATCTTTTTTGCAGATTAGTCAGCAAAGCATCATTGAATATTATAGAATTATTATTGCAGTCAAATGGCAGTTTGCGGCCTTTTACCGCTTCATTTCCGCACCAATACCTCATACGCAGATGTCCAAAATCGTCTGCAACAGCTTTTTTCAGAGGCGGCAAATACGTAGAACCTTTTTCATATGTATAACCGTCATACAAATAACTTGAAATTAACAGCTCATTATCCGCACGGCAAAATCGCGCCCACATATTTATCCAGCGCTTTGAGTTGCCGTTAAGGCGATAGGCAGTAATATCGGGTTTAAATGGACCGTCAGGGCTGTCGCCTATAAGGGTGTAAACACCGTATCCGCTGTAACCCATATAATTAAACCATCCGCCTATAAGGTAATACTTCTCGCCTATTTTCTTACATCCGCCTATTTCAAATATACCTTCTTCCTCCGGAATGGGCGGAGGAGAAATTTCACCCCATTCAATAATAGGCGGTCTTTTACCTTCCCAGTTTATACCGTCTGATGATATCAACCAACCTCCCGGTCCGGTGGCATACCCGTTATAAACTGTTTTGCCGTCCTCTTCATTAATTAATACATCCATACAGTCAAGCCGGCTGTTCTCGTCATAATATCTTGTGTCTGGTCTAAGGTCGTATTCTTTTCCTAAATATTCCCAGTCTGTAAGATTTTCCGATTTCCAGAACCGCAGTACATTCTGACATCCGTTATCAGAATAACTTCCATGGTTTAAATAGAAAACGTCACCTGCTTTATAAATTGCCATAGCATATACCCTGAACGGAGCTGAAATTACGATACCGTAATCTTTCCAGTGTACGCCGTCGTCTGAAACAGCCAACCAGACGTTGCAGTATTCCTCATCTTTTCTTGACTCGCTTTCATTCTTACTGTACATACTGAACATATAATAACTAATAACGTCCGTTATGAAATATTACAGTGTCATCTTTAAAATGGCCTTTTTGAGGCTTGTAAAACATAAATTATCACCTGCCCAAAATCAGAGTATACTTTATTATATACAGTCAGCACTATTTTATATGTTCTGTCAACAAAAACTGTCAATTGCTATAAACCGCATCATATTAAAATGATGCGGTTTAATTTATTTGCATCCTGAATTAGGATAGTCCATACTGAGCAGATAGAGCGGTTCTTCATCCTCTTCAATTGCCGGAAAACGTCCTACAGGTTCATAAAAACGATTATCTACCCTGTCGTCATTAACTTTTGAAACCTCTCCGACCAAAAGTTTGCCGGCGCCTTTTTCGCCCCAAAACGTGTGGTACACACCGTTGTGCAGACTTATACTCTCTCCTGGGCATACACGTATTTCTGTTCCTGCCGGCACTGTATAGTTCCTGCCGTCCTTGCTGACAAGTACCGGTGTATCATCCATCTCCTCATCCGGTGTGGAATTATACAGCTTGACAATAAGATTTCCACCGCCTCGGTTGATGATATCTTCCATTTTCTTATAATGAAAATGATACGGTGTAACCTGACCTTCCTCTACAATAAGTAACTTTTCAGCATAAGGCTTAATATATTTCGGATCGTTAAAGTTGCCGTTGCGAATAGTAAACATCAGCAATCCTACCTTGTAAAAATCACCGCTTCCGAAATCGGTAATGTCCCAGCCCAGCAGATTGTCGCGCAGTTCGTCATATTCATCGCCTTTATCTTCCCAATCTTTTGCGTTCCAATACGCAAACGGCGGCAGAAGAAAGTTCATCTTCTTTGCGAAATCCACAGCGTTTTTCATGATTTTATTAATCTCAGAACGTTTAATGATGATCATCCCTAACATAATTAAATTTACATAATTTAATGTATGTGTTTATTATAGCATTCAATTTCAAATCGTCAATAGTAATCTATACTAAATATATAAGCATTTATTTAACTATAATTACCTTATAAAAATGCTTATAAATATAAATCAGAGTTTTAGATATAAAAAAAGAGCGGTTTCCCGCTCTTTTTTGAGACTGAATTTAAACTGCAGAAGATTTTTGACCGATGTTTGAATGAATTATGGAGAAACCGAAAGCCGAACGCTCATTTCTTACGAAAAGTGTTTCGCAGACATCTTTATAAGGTTCAGCGTCATGCGATGAAATTTCAACATTTGTTATAACTGTGAAACTACCGTCTTCATTTTGAAGTATTGAAGAAATTTCATGCTTATAAATTGAATATCCTCGCGGAAGTATATATACATACCCTTCTAACTTCCCGAATTCAGAGTTAATATCGGAATAATCGCTGATTTCGATTCCGTACATGTTAAATATATAATCTGACACATACTGCTCGGCAATAAAAGAGTCATTCTCGGTATCCCTTAAATTCAGAAGTGCAGGCATTGAATCGTTAATCATATTTTCCAATGACTTAAAGGAATCCCCGTACACATAATTATGATTAAGCATATTAAGAAAACGCGCCGCATAAACCTGATTTATATCTATATCGGAATTCACGGTTTTATTAACAGTAATTAAATCTGAAGATGCGCCGGTATTCTGTGCTGAAAAACCGTTTGCGTTTGCGGCGGGGGCAGTATTAAAGGTAGTAAACATAATAACTGCGATTAATACAGCTGCTATGTTAAAAATTTTATTTTTCATAATATCTGCCTCCTATTAGATTTCATTTATATTATATACTAATTCGGTATAATTAGCAAATACAATTCGGTTACAAATAGTATCAAAAATGTAATTATTTATGAGTTAACATAATACAAATTATTACAATTTGTAATAATTTTACCCGGACTTTTATGTTTTTTCGACTCAAAAATATAGTTTATGACATTTTAATAATTTTATTTAAAAGATTTTAAAAAAATTGGTTGTATTTGCTAAGCTGTTATGTTATAATCATTTTTATAAAGTTAATACCCTTAAGGAGTGTTTAAAATGAAACAATTTAATGTAAAATCTATTCGTAACATAGCTTTGCTTGGTCACGGAGGCTCCGGCAAAACCACGTTGGCTGATGCCATTCTGTTCTATGCCGGAGTTACTGACAGAATCGGAAAAACCGGAGACGGCACTACTGTTATGGATTTTGATAATGAAGAAAAAAAGCGTAAAGTTTCTGTTTCAACATCAGTATATGCTGCTGAATTAGGAGATAAAAAACTGAATCTTATCGATGCGCCGGGACTGTTCGATTTTGCCGGCGGTGTTTGCGAAGCTTTGGCTGCAGCAGATAGTGTAATAGTAACAATTTCCGGTAAATCCGGTCTTACAGTCGGAGCGAAGCAGGCTTTCGAAAAAGCGAGGGCATTAAAGAAAAGCGCCGCCTTCTTTATAGGAAAGCTTGATTCAACACATGCTCATTTTTACAGAGTGCTGTCATCGCTTGCAGCAAATTACGGAGCTGTAATTTGTCCTGTTGTAGTTCCCTATGTTGAAAACGACGAAGTAAAATGTTACATAAATCTTATTGAAAATAAAGCTTACTCCTGTGACGGTATTAATTTAAAAGAAATGCGTATGCCGGTAAGCACAGAGCTTGACGATATGCGCAGTATGCTGCTCGAAGCTGTGGCGTCAACCGATGAAGAACTTATGGAAAAATATTTTTCGGGTGAGGAATTTACACCTGAGGAATTGATATCCGGACTTTCAACCGGTATTAAATCGGGCGATATTTGTCCTGTTTACTGCGGAGTGCAGCAAACAGGCAACGCAGTATCTATAATGGTTGATAATCTTATGCAAATTATGCCGTCTCCTGCGGACTGCAAATTTACAGATTCCGAAGGCTCGGAATGCGAATTTTCGGAACAGACCGAACCGGCACTTATGATTTTTAAGACTATAGCCGACCCGTTTGTAGGCAAACTGTCATATTTCAAAGTACTTGGCGGCAAAATATCAAGCGATATGCGGCTGATAAACAGCAGGACTGAAACGGAAGAACGCATATCAAAGGTTATGTGGTTAAAGGGCGGCAAACAGGAGGATGCCGAATACATCGGCGCCGGAGATATAGGAGCGGTATCAAAGCTTGGCGGCGTGCAGACCGGCGATACACTTTCGCTTAAAGGCAATATATCAGCTGCGGCAATCGAATTCCCTGCTCCTACGCTTTCCGTAGCGGTATATCCGAAAGCAAAAGGCGATGAAGAAAAAATAACAACCGCATTTAACAGAATGATGGAAGAAGACAAAACAATCAATGTTTTTATGAATAATGAAACACATGAACAGATTTTAGAGGCATTAGGCGAACAGCATATAGATGTTATTATCTCAAGACTGAAGTCTAAATTCGGCGCAGAGGTTGAGTTGAAACAGCCCAAGATTGCATACAGAGAAACAATACGCAAGCCGGTTAAAGTACAGGGCAGACACAAAAAGCAGTCTGGCGGGCACGGTCAGTTCGGAGATGTATGGATCAGATTTGAACCTTGTGACAGTGAAGAACTTGTATTTGAAGATGAAGTTTTCGGAGGCGCGGTGCCTAAGAACTTCTTCCCTGCCGTTGAAAAAGGACTCAGAGAATGCACAGCAAAAGGTGTGCTTGCCGGATATCCGGTAGTTGGCGTCAAAGCGGTGCTTTATGACGGTTCATATCACCCGGTTGACTCATCGGAAATGTCCTTTAAAATGGCGGCGGCAATCGCATTTAAGGAAGGTATACCTCAGACTGCGCCTGTATTGCTTGAGCCCATCGGAACACTGAAAGTATTAGTACCTGATGAAATGCTCGGCGATGTAATAGGAGACATAAATAAACGGCGCGGAAGAATTATAGGTATGAATCCCGCAGATAATAAAATGCAGGAAGTAATCGGCGAAGTTCCGATAGCCGAAATGAGCGATTTTTCTACTGCCATGCGATCTATAACCCAAGGTACTGCTACCTTTACACTTGAACCTGCACGTTATGAAGAAGTCCCTCAGAATATTGCCCAGAAGATTATAGACGCTAATAAATAACACAAACTAAAAAGAGCCCTGAAAAGCTGCAGGGCTCTTTTTTTAATATTAAAATAAAATTGTTATAACCGGATACCGTAATTTTTAATTTCAGTTGCTTATGAATATTCAGTTCAGCTGTGCGGTGTACTGAATTTCAGTTTACATAGTTCAAATTAAATCATTCTGAACAGTTCTGTTAATTACCATAAGCTTCAATTCATCGGAAAGCATATGGAAATACTCCGAGTAGCCGCCGACACGCACAATCAGGTTTTTATATTCGTCCGGATTTTTATATGCTTTGATAAGAGTGTCTTTGTCTGCGCAGGTGATCTGCATTTGAATACCGCCGCGCTTCATATAACCTAATATCAGGGATTTCAAGACTTCGTTACTGTAATTCGGCGTTATATTGAAATTTAAAACAGCTACCCCTATAGCACGTTCCAAGTTTAATGAAGTGACACTGTTTAGCAGTGCGGTGGGTCCCTGTGTGTCCTTAGAAAAAATAGCCGCAAGAGAATCACAAAGCGGAGAATGCGCTGTTCTGCCATCAGGCGTAGCGCCTACTGCCTCACCGGCAGGAATTTGCGACAGGAACTGTATAGAAGCGGGTAAAAATCCTCCTTTGAGATATGTGACCTTATTGTCCAGCATAGAGTATATATCGGTCGATATTTTTTTTGAAAAATCATTAACGTCGGTTTCATCACGACCGAAAGCGGATTTATGATTTCTGGCCATTGACAGAAATTCCTCATCATTATCCTTTAAACGCTTTATCATTTCCTGTGCGGATATTTTTTTATCGGTAAATATCATATCCCGTATTACCATCATTGAGTCTATGACGTTGATTAAACCGCCGTAATTGATTATGCTCCATCTGTATCGTGTACCGCCGGCGTTAAAATCGAGCTGATTATCAATGCAGTCATCTACAAGCAGCGTTCTCATAGGAAGCGGGTTTAATTCTGCTCTTTCCTTCTGGGATTTGGATACGGCATCGGTAACGATATCTGTCACACTGCGCACCTTTGAAATAAATAAATTATAAAATTCATCAAAGCTGCTGCAGCTTTCAAGTCCGTTGTAAATTGCATCTTCTAAAATTAACGGAAGATTAAGACCGGCATCTATCGCTCCTACATGGGAAAGCCCCGCTATCGTTGATTCGGTACATCCGCCGCCGCAGAATTTTTTAATATCTTCATCTGAGATATTGAACTTTTTCTGCAAACCGCCTAAAAGAACTTTAGGATTGTAAAATGCGGGCTGACCGTTTCCCGAGCGTATTACCTCAAAAGCTTTCTGCCAGATTTCATCAGGTGTGTTTTCGTCCACAAAAAGCTCTGTCATCGGCCGGCGTTTTCCTTTAGAAGCCTCAAGGCACTGCAGCGTTAAAGGATTGTATTCGTTGTTCAAAGCCATTGACCAGCCGCTGTTTGCATCAAGGTTAGCAAAAAGGTTTTCCAAAAGCCCGGTTATGTCTTCGCCGTTATAATATGGGTACAAGCCCGACGCTACGCAGCCGAGATTATCACAATTGTCAAGATACAGCAAAAAATTCCAGCTTTGAATTGCTTCATATATATTAGTCGCAGGCATTAAAGGTACACGCTTAATCGCATTAATAAGCTCGGCATCGGCACCGGCTTTCTCAAGATACTCTGCGCAGCGCTGTATGTACGTTTCAATACCTTTAACTAAATGAATAAGACCTTCGCGCATATCCTTATCTTCGATTTTTTCAATCCTCGGTATATATGAAAGCAGGCCTTCTTTTAAAATTCGCTCATAGTTTGGCATAGAGTGTGTATACATGTTTCCTGCTACTCCATGTTCATACGGAACAGATGTTACATATCTGTCGAAGTCATGTTTGAAAATATCCGCAAGCTCCTTGTTCTTTTCAGCCATTTTATCGTAGTCCATGCTAAGTCCCACCATATAATTAGGCTTAAATACAGAACTGAATCTTGTCATATTTTCCATACTGTCAACACAGCATTCAAACGGATACTGTGACAGGCTGTAACCTGAAGGGTATAATTTCTCTCCGCGGTAAAACGGAGGCTGGCAGGTTTCGTAAAATCTTCTCAAAGCCAGTGATTTGCGGTAAAACAGACTTCTGTCGGGTTCTTCATAGGCCCCCGCCGCGGCATATTCTCCATATTTCAAAAATTCCTTGCATATATCCATAATAACACCTCAAATTACTGTTTTTCATAAAATACTATACTATATTTTATTGAAATTTGGTATTGCAAAATAAACACTTTATATGGTAAAATCATAACATAATATATTAAGGAGAAGAGTATGCAATACTGTATTTTTTCTGACACATATTCACCTCTTATGAATATAGAAAGTATAGGTTATTCCGATGATCCGAAAATCACACGCTTCGGGCCCGGACAAAGAGACCGCTACATAATTCATTATATAATTTCCGGCAGCGGTTACTATAACGGAAATAAGGTTACAAAAGGTCAGGGGTTTATCATAACTCCAAACCTTTTCGAACATTATTATCCGGATGATAAAGAACCGTGGGAATACTTGTGGATAATATCACCGGACGAAAAATTCAAAGAAATTCTGCCACAGTTCTGTGTGTCTGAAAACACCTTGATTTTCAGTCATAATGCTTACAGTGCAATTAGTGACGTAATTGAAGTGCTGAAAACAAAAAACCGTACTGTTGTCAATTCATACGAAATGCTTGAACTGTTTCTTAAAATATTTAACAGCCATATTAAAAACGTGAATTCGCCCGAAGAAAAATCCAATGCCGACGTTTATCTTGATTTTGCCGTTAATTATATCAACAGTAATATTTCATCTCCTGTCACAGTCGGCGAACTTACAGATATTTTGGGAATCAGTCAGGCATATCTGTTTAAATTATTTGACAAAAAATTCGGTGTATCTACCAAACAGTATATACTTGATGTTAAATTAAGCAAAGCAAAACAGCTGCTGACCCAAACCGGACTGACGGTTACTCACATTTCGGCTTCCGTAGGTTTTTCGGATGTTTTGAGCTTTTCAAAATTTTTTTCAAAAAATACCGGTTTCTCTCCGTTAAAGTATAGAGCTTTATACCAAAACAATATAAAAAAATAGAATTTATGTGGTTTTATTTCTGATATAATAATAAAAAACAATATAACCCTATATAAATATTTCAAAAAATGTGTTAAAATCCAAAACGTATTAGGGTATATCGATATAAGGAGATATTATGATACAAAACAGCAGCAATCCTGCAAGCAGCGGTAGCTGTAAAAATAAATCATTAATTGAATTAAGTATTAATGATTACCATGCTGTACAGCAATCGGAATTTGAAGCATTAACACATTCGATCGGTGAAAATGTGGAATTATGCGTTGTGATAAACGGAAACGGAATACACCGCGTAATGAATAAGTCTGATGAATGTCAGGTCGGAGATATGTACATAATCGGAAGCGGTGTCTCACACAGCTATTACGCGATCGACAGCGTACATTACCCCACGGTGCTGTCTGTCAGATTTGATCCTAAATCCGTTTTATACAGTAAATATGCGGATCACACATGTTCTCAGTTCTGTTACGGTGTTTTCAGAGACAATATACCTATTTCCTATGCGCTTTTAAATTCTCATTCAATAACTGAAATTACAAATATATGCAAATCTTTAAAAGATGAATTGGAAAATAACAGTCTTGAAAATTTTGAAGCGGCACGTTCTTATCTTATATTATTGCTTATAACAGTTGCGAGATACATAAATCTGGCTGATACCGTTTTACCGAGTTACTCAAAAGAGTGGTCAATAGTATCAGCGGCTATTCGTGAAATTTTTAACCGATGCAGCGATGCGGATATGACACTTGAATCAATCGCCTCCTCACTGTATGTAAGCAAATCTCACCTAAGCAGGCTGTTTCAAAAAGTTGTCGGCGAACCGTTTTTAGATTATGTAAGAAAAGTGCGCATAAAAAAAGCATGTAATTTATTGCATTACACAACGATGACGAACGAGGAAATAGTCGGTAAATGCGGTCTCAAAGATATACCTACTTTTTACCGCCAGTTCAAAACAGTTACGGGAATGACGCCGCACCGGTACAGAATATCACAGAACAGTAACTACAGTTCGAATTCTGTAATTAAGGAGCAGGTGCTTAACGAATTGTCCGACTGTCTGCAAAACGGCAGACTGAGTCAGTCGGGCGAACTGCTGAAAAAGGCACTGGACTCAGGTATATCGGCTGCTGAAATCCTGAATAGCGGACTTTTAGCGGGTATGAACATTGTGGCTGACAGATTCAAGAACAACGAAGTATTCGTGCCAACGGTATTGGCAGCCGCCAAGGTAATGAACAGCGGAATGGAAATTCTCAAGCCATATCTTGTTAATGAAAAAATGAAATATATAGGCAAAGTATGTATAGGTACGGTAAGAGGTGATCTGCATGATATAGGAAAAAATCTTGTAAAGATTATGATGCAGAGCAAAGGACTTGAAGTGATAGATTTAGGCGTTGACGTAGCGCCGCAGGAATTTATAAATACTGCTATTGAGCAGAATTGTCAGGTAATATGCTGTTCTGCACTTTTGACAACGACTATGGGAGTTATGCGAGATGTTGTCGAATGCGCAAAAGACGCAGGTATAAGGGATACAGTCAAGATTTTGATAGGCGGGGCACCCGTAACGGAGGATTTCTGCAGAGAAATCGGGGCTGATAAATTCACGCCTGATGCCGTTTCTGCTGCTGAAGCCGCCATTCAATTTTGCAGGTGATATAGCGTGAAAAATCACGCTAATCACAATATAGGGACGGCGTTCCGCTCGCCTTTTATTACATAAAAGGCAACCGCGAAACATACCGATATAATCTCCATTCGCCGCTGTCGGAGATTTCATAACCTA
>CALWUY010000036.1 GCA_944384855.1 uncultured Clostridia bacterium
TGGATATGTCCGTGTTCCCCACCTCGAAGCACCTGTGCTCATGGGCTGGGCTTACGCCGCAGAACAATGAGAGTGCCGGAAAGAAGAAAACCACCAGAATCAGCCGGGCCGGAGCTTACATCAAGCCATTGCTTGTTCAGTGCGCTCTCTGCGCCATTCGTGCCAAGCAGTTCCCGGAAGTCCGCAATCGCTACCTTGCACTCAAGAAACGCAGAGGCAACAAAAAAGCAATCATCGCTATTGCCAGGATGCTGCTCACCGCCATTTACAATATGCTCAAGAAAAATGAGCCTTACAATCCTGAACTATACCGGAAGGCAGACCGGCCGCCTGCACACCGTGAGGTTTCCGTAGACGAGGCCATCTTTATCCTCCAGCGGCAGGGATATCTGGTGACTGCTCCATCCACCACTTAGACTTTAAGCATAACTGCATTTTTCGCCCGCTCTTAGGGGGCTTGGTTTTGTGCGTCCTTTTTCGGAATGGTACTTAGATTACAATGTTTCAACCTTTTCTCCTAAATAAAATAGTTACTCTTGCTACCAGTTCAGTGATTAGAAATTACTTAATAGTAACGATTAATAACCACTACCAACATGCTGACAATTATTAGCATTTCCCTGTCCAGAACTTGTACAGGTATTATTGCCTCTGCCAAACACATCAGTAATTTCTTTTACAATAGGTTTAACAAACTTTTCCATATTGTCCTCCTATTTGCCGCTAGCGTTACACATATTATTGTTGTTGCCAGAGCCAGAGCTTATACACGTGTTATTTCCTCGACCAAATACCTCTGTGATCTCCTGTACTATTGGCTTAATAAATTTTTTCATAAAATCACTCCTTATTTACCACTGGTAGTACACTGATTATTATTCCCAGAACCGGTACTAACACAGGTGTTAGTACCAGCCCCAAAAACATTTGAAATCTCTGTAACCATGGGTGTAACAAAAATTTTTTTCATAAAACCATTTCCTTCTTTTATATTTAAGCTGATAGCAAGAGTACAAATTTATTCTTTTTCTTCCAATATATTTATTGATACCAAATGATCGATACAATCATCAATACTACTTACATCGTTAGGCTCTAATTCATAGTTTTCACCAAACCATGTATGAATATCTTCGCGTGATTGTGGGGTACTACACATCATAAATATTTGATAGGCAGTTTCATTCAAATAGTGCAATTTTTCATCATCAAGATGAAAAATAATGGCAAACTGGGAATCTTTTCCTTCGATTTGTTCACAGTCCTCATTAATTACTAAACCTTCGTATTGTTCATATGTTTTCATAATCTTACCTCCGATTTCTTTAATGCGTTTTTAGGGAATAATCCCATTTTATATACCTCTTCACAAAACCTATAACTATTTTCTTTTACAAAAGGCAATTGAACTGCAGTTGCTTGACAGAAGCCTTTGCATAAAGATTTATATATACAAATTGAGCATGGTATTTTATAATTGCTGTGAATATTATCAAATATCTCTTTGACCCTATCATCGTTATGCCAACAATCGTAAACACTTGTAATATATGGAATTCCAAACTGGTAATCGCTATGTGCTTCACC
Organism: uncultured Clostridia bacterium; assembly: GCA_944384855.1. Classification (GTDB taxonomy): domain Bacteria; phylum Bacillota; class Clostridia; order Oscillospirales; family Acutalibacteraceae; genus UBA737. The sequence goes on from CALWUY010000036.1 coordinate 1,588, forward strand.
AATACCACACATACTATATCTTCCGTTTGCTAACAATGTAAGTCTGTTACAAAACGAACATTCGTTTTGATAATGCTTAATTTTTGATAGTTTCAGAAACGCGGGCGGAATAGGTGTTCTAACTTTAATGTCATCTTGATACTTCTCTGCCAACAATTGAACTTTTTCGTAGAAGTCAATTTGCTCTTGAACAGAAAAAGTCACACTGTCTTCCGACATTAATTCTCCTCTACCACACGGTTGTACAGGTAAAACACGTAAATATTTTACTCCATTAGAAATGCATAATTTTATTGTATTCTCTATATCTTCAACATTAATTTTACTGACCGCCATTATGCATTGTTCCAACAATCTGTTCTTAACTAACTTTTTTACCGTATTTATAGTTATATCAAACGCTCCAACGATTCCACGTATTTCGTCGTGAACTTTAGAACTTGAGGCATCAACGCTTGCAATCAATTTAATCCTATCTTTATGTTTAGCGAGTTGTCTTATTTGTTTTTCATGAATCATAGTGGCATTTGTCTCAACAGATAAAAAGACATTCTCATATGACACAATATAAGATATTATATCATCTATATCGGGATGCATAAATGGCTCACCACCAGTAAGCAAAAAATATTTTACCCCCATTTCTACGGATTCTGAGACTCTTTTTTGGATAAGTTTAAAATCCAAATAATCTGCTTTTTCGCCACCAGATACCCAACAATGCTTACATCGCAAATTGCAATCATTGGTCAGATAAATACTAAACCCCGACAATTCATTTTTGTTCACACAATCACACTCCAAATTTAATTAAAAACCATCAAAACCCATTTATGCAAAACGCTCACATTATAAAGTTGTTCTGCTTAAACAGAAAATTTACACTAAAAAATAAGATTTTCCGTTCTTTGACGATTTTCTGTTTTTAAGTATAATATTTGACTTTATTTATGACAATATCGCAAGTAAAACTCCTTAATCACAGACAACACTTAATTATCCACGGATAATTTTTCTGTTTCCAATCGGCGCAAAAAAGCAGCAGGCACTGAACCCACTGCTTGAAAACACACTAAATTCTATTGTAAAAGGCTAAATTTATTTAAGTCTTAATATTTCCTCAATTTCTAATGTCAGGGATTAACTAAAAGCACTACCCTATTTTTCTTTTTAGCATACTTAACCGTATTCCCGGTGCCACTTGGTTTGCCGTTCCAGACCGCAATAACATAATCGGAGTTATCTACCATATACTCATTCCTTTTCTGCATACAGTCGGAAGTATAATTTTGCTGCAACAAAGTTTCCTTATCACATTTTGCAATCAGATCATAATAAATATCTCTGTCCCTTTCATTCCATTTCACTGCCTGAGTTTCACAAGGGATAGCGCACTCCAAGGTTATGCCTGGATATTGTGCTTTCAAATTCAATACTATGTTTGCTGCGTATGTATCTACACCTAATGCCACTCCGGAAATGAAATGCGTTACACCTTCCTTCTCAATAAGATTCTTAATCAGTTCTTCAAGCCTACCTTTCAGCTCGTCGCACTGTATGCTGTTTCTTGCAAAAAACTGCGTATTTTTCTACGCAGTTTCTCTAAAGCACTCATTATTTGTTATTTTTAGATTGTCGAATTAGGAACTCTACAATTTCTAATATTCGCTTTTGTTCACTTGCGGGTAGATCAAACAACATATCATAAAGAACACTTGCTCGTTGTTTTGCGGAAGCTTGAACCACATCGCAAAATACTGAATCAGCAGATGCGTTCAAAGCATTTAACATCGCCACAAGCTTATCGCCGCGTGGAAATGACAAGCCACGTTCTAGCGAAGAAATATAAGTAACAGAAGTTCCCACAATCTTTGCTAATTCTACTTGTGTAATTCCAATAGCTTCCCTATTTTCTTTAAAACGCTTTCCTATCTCTCTGTAAAGATTTTTATAACTCATATTTCGCCTATCCATATGTTATTATGTTATACAACTATGTAAAATTATAAATAAGCAAAAACAATCTTTCAAGGAACGATAATTCACAACTTAAAGGCAGATAACAACTTCTTAATTTTGGACAACAAGCCGCATCAATCCCACTATTTTCGGGCTTTCCCGGGATATACAATTTTAGCTTTCCTGTAGTTTTTCCAATCTAATTTTTGACCGCAACGATCACAAAAAAACATAAACTCCCTGTCCATTGTTATCTTGCAACGTGGACAAACATAGTATCCCGTTTTACCAAACCAAGTTTCAAAAACCATAACCTCTTCAACAAGAATCCCCACTCTATAGCTTTCGGGTGTGTCTTCTATTTCGAGATGTGAGTTTTTATCGGTACATTTTCTCTCACATCTTTTTGCCAAATGCCTCACCACCCCGAAAAGCAACGTAACCGCCAAATAAAACCGCGTGAGGAGCAAAATGAAAAAAGCCGCGAAAAGCGGCTTTTCAGATGTGGATATTCAGTATGGCATAAGCGGTTCGGGAGAGCTTAAAAGGTCTGTGAAGTATTTTAAT
>CALWUY010000037.1 GCA_944384855.1 uncultured Clostridia bacterium
ACCTTTTGTTGAGGCTTCTGACGCAAATATTTTGTTACAGTAATCAATTGCGACCCCCGCTTTAGAGTTGCTTTTCAGATTTTCATCTGCGGGCAGCGCTTCGGTAAATTTGCGCCTTAAGTGTGCCCAGCATCCGCATCTCCTGACTCCGTTCAGCTTGTTGTAACCATCGTATCCGTCACAAACCAGATACCCCGAATAATCTCCGAGAAAGTTTACGGCGTTGCTGCCTGCACACGTCTTACAATAGTCATAAAGCACGATGTGTTTATCCGAAGCCATCGGGCTGCAATATACCCACATTCTCGATTGTGAGGTCGCTTTTCTTCCGTCCTCGTGAAGCACCTGCACGGGTGTTTCATCTGCATGAATGACATCGCCTTTCAGCAGTTCCCGCTTCATGGCGGAATAAATCGGTTTTGCTTTTTCGAGTGCTGTATATATAATCCAGTTTGCCATAGTCGTTCTGGAAATATCCGCACCGATGTTTTTGAAAGACTTTTCCTGCCTGTAAAGCGGAACGGCATTGATGTATTTTTCATAAATAATGTGCGCGAGAAGCTCTGCGGAACAAAAACTGTGCGGGATCAGCGGGGCGGGCACATCCGCCTTTTTGAACCGGCATTTCTCCACGTCCTCATTTTCAGCATCTCTGCTTTCGTCTGCTCCGCATTTGGTGCATTTAAGCACCTCGGAATAATGTTTTCGAACAAAAAGTTTTGCAGGGACATATACAAGTTCGTCTCTTACGAATTCCTTTCCGACTGCCGTCATTTCACTGCCGCAAACGTCGCAGCTTCTGTCCTCAACATAATGAACAACTTCCTCGGTCGGAAGATTTCCGATGATTTCCTCACGGCTGCGTTTTTTCTTTCTTTTATGTTCCGGAACCGTAACCAATTCCTCTTTGTGTTCTTCGGTTTCCGCTTCGTTAAACACACCTTCAAGCGGCATTTGCTGCGAATCCTTAAGAATAACTTCCGTCTTCTCGGATTTCGGGCCGTACACAGCTTTTTTCAAACAAGCAATTTGCTTACGGAGGTTTTCAAGCTCGGATTTCAGTTCGGAATTTTCTGCTGCAATACGATCATATTCTGCGATTTTATCCTTGTCCTGCATCATTCAAACCTCCGTTCATCCTTAATAAATTTATTATACAACAATAATGTTCCGTAAGAGTTACAAAGTTTTGAAATTAGTATAAACAAGCCTTTTTACCCGGCTTAATTGCTCTTTTTTGCTCAATTTCAAGCCCTTCGGTCAACCATCTTATTTGCTGCTCGGTAAGACGCTTCGCTTCCTGTTCATTTCTCGGCCAGCGGTATTTTCCGTTATCCAGCCGTTTGTAAAGCAACAGAAAACCGTCTCCGTCCCAGACAAGCGCTTTCATTTTCGTGCTGTTTCTTCCGCAGAAAAGAAAAACATCTGCAGAATACGGGTCACATTTCAATTTCCCCTCGACGATACGGCACAGACCGTCTATGCCACGGCGCATATCCGTATATCCGGTTACGATGTATACCGTTTGCTTTACAAGCAGTTCCGTCAGCATTTCAGCGCCTCTAAAATTACCGACAGTAATTTTTCATCCATACAACAGCCTGTTTCAACGGTTATTCCATTACCGGAAATGCGAAGACCCGTCTTGCTGAATGCCGGTGCAGGAGCCGATACACTTACCGGAACGGCTACCTGTTGGCACGGTACTTCGTTTGCAAATTCCGGCGTCATTTGCTCACACAGATGCTCCCGTACCTTTCTGAGCCGATAATAATAGGTGCTTCGGCTTATCTTTTCCTGCAAACACCACTCTTTTACGTCCATTCCGGATTCCTGTTGCCTACGGATGCTTTCCAACCAGTTCTTCAGCTGTACCTCCATTTTTATGCGTTCTACTCTGTCCATTGCGTTCAACTCCGTTACATACATATTCCAACGTGCTGCAACCAGGTCTTAAAACCTAATTGAACTTCGTCGGACTTCATTCTACCGGTTTGAACTGCCGTTTCATATCCGCGCCTTTATTTGGCGGTTACGCAAAAGAAAGGAGTGCTATGCACATGACAACACTTGAAGATTTATATTACGGAAACATCAGTCCGCATGAAAGGTATATTAAGCGAGGGACGAGAGTTGACAAACTCGTCAAGCTGATATGCAAAAACGAGGAAGAATTAAACTCTACCCTCACAGAGAAACAAAAAGAAACCTTTGAAAAGTTCAAGGACTGCACAAGCGAACTGTCCTGCATCACTGAGCGTGAGGCATTCAGTTCGGGATTTATCCTCGCAACACGCATAATGGTGGAAGTGATGGAAGGTCTACAGGAGGTCGAGGATATATGAAAAGAATCATAATCCTTCTTCTCTGCTGTGGGGTGTTCGTAAGCATGGTAGGATGCGGTGGCAACACCGCACCTCCACCATCCGAGAGTCCGCCATCAACGGTATCGGAAACGATAATAACAGAATCGTCCACCGAAACAACACCGCCTGTAACGGCGGTAGAGCCGACAGAGAAAGAAAAAGAGCCTCCCCCGACTGAGAGCAAAGCTCAGGCGACCGAGCCGACTGTGACCGCCACAGAGCCTACAACAACGGCAAAGCCAACGGAAGAAACCAAACCTACGGTAACGACCAAACCGACTGAGCCATCAGCGACGGAAACTCCAAAAGAAAACGGTTGCATCACCATAGTTGAAACAGATGATCCACCGAAAAACGAAGAAACGCAATAAGAAATATATGTGGGCATACAATGGCCGGAAGTCGATCCTGCGGATATCGAAAGACTTGTTATAGAAAAGGTTAACGCCTACCGCATAGCGCAGGGTGATACGGCAGCTACGTTGCTACCCGGACTAACTGAGGTGGCACGCTACAGAGCAAACGAGCTGACAACAAACTTCTCACACACAAGTCCCCGTGATGCGTGCGGTGTCTTAAAATACGGTGAATTTATAGATATGACACTATACGGTCTTACCGCCGAGGATAGTTATTACCAAGGCTTCAACCGCGAAGCAATTGGCATGGGTGATTGGTTTGGCACGGCGGAAAGCATGTCCGACCGCATCGCAGACGGATTCCATCACAGCAAAGGACACTGGTCGTATGTCGGCAGCTCTAAATATCCCTACATTGCCGTGGGCGTAACCAAAGCCAACGGTAAATGGTATGTCTGCATCTGCATGAGCGAGGAAAATTACGGCGGATAAAACAATATAAAGTGATTTTAGGCAGGTGTATTTTAGTCGAAGCAAACACCTGCCACAAGCTTTGAAACATTTTGTAATTGAGGAAACACATCTATCATCGTCCCAAATGTACCGTTTTCGAAATGTTTAATATCTTCAATCTTAGAAAATTTTAATAAGATTGTTTATTTCGATTTTTTATGATATAATTAGTCAAAAGATAGGAGGTCTTATAATGCCGCGTATAGGTGCTACAATTTACGATCTATTATTATCATGTCCTGGTGATGTTATTGATTTAAAAGATATAATTGATGACTGTGTTAAAAATTTCAACAAACTACTTGGAGAAACAAATAACATAAGAGTCGATTTAAAACATTGGTCGACAGATAGTTTTCCTCAGTCCGGTGATAAACCACAGAATTTACTTAACAAACAATTCATTGATGATTGTGATTTATGCGTAGCACTGTTGGGTAATCGCTTTGGAACACCGACAGATAATTATGATTCCGGCACGGAAGAAGAAATAGAAAACATGATTGCCAATGGAAAACAAGTTTTTTTATACTTTATCGAGAGATCAGTGGACCCAAGCACTATAGATACAGAACAATTGTCTAAAGTGAGATCATTTAAGGAAAAATATACTGACAAAGGGATATATTCTGTAATAAAAAGTGAGGAAGAATTAAAAGCCCAATTCCTCAATAGTTTATCTTTATATTTCATCAAAAATATATTTAATACAGGTGATTCACAACACACTTATTCGCCTAATTTAATAATCACACCACAAAACGGCGATAACGAAAAAGTATCATTATCGAATAATTGCTATTCAAATTTAAAGATCATCTCCGCCAAAGAAAATGCAATAGAAAAACTAATAGAACAGATTAATAGTATTACTCTTGAGATATCTGAATTCAAAGCCCATGAAGAAGAGGCGCCAGATGTTTCAAAGGAAGTTATTGAAAAGATGAGTTACCAGGAAGTGGTAACAGCTATTAAAGAAAAACGAATGAGCGAGAAAAGTTTGGGTGTGTTTATGGGATTGAATCCAGCGACATACGAAAAAGCGGAGATTTCTCAACAAAAAATATCTCTCATTACTGATTATTGTTCTTCAAAAAATATTCATCTTTCAGAACTGTTTTTTGATTTGGGTAATTTGCAAATCAAAAAAGGAACTCTTTCATTTTCTGCTTCAATTTTTGGATCAGAGAGTGTTTCTTACGAGGGTAGTGATACAGAAAAGAAAAAGAAAGAACTAATATATGATCTTTGTCACAAGATTTATGAGTATAAAGATGCGTGTTCATACTTTGAAAAGCTAAATGCTTATTACAGATTGTCTTTGATTGTAAACAATATTGGTTCCTCTTTTGATGAAGATATTGATGTAAAGATTTTTATAGAAAAAGGTAAATTAGCAGATATAAATGATATTCCTCACCCGGAATCATTTTTTATTGAAGAAGTATTGAAAGCAAATGCACCATATTTTCTTTTCTCCGGGAAAAAAGATCCCGATATAGACGAATATTCTAATTATCCACCGGAGGCAGTTCATATTCCAAAGGTTCAACTTCCTCCATTATTTTCCTCAGGTAATGATGACGAGGAATTTTTAGAAGAATACGAAGATATGATAGAGCGAATTTTTTGTTATGATGCTCTTGAAAATGATACTGAGGTTATTCTTTCGTTTAACATACGGTATTTGAAACAAAATACTAAAATGTTCTTTCCTTCATTTTTGTTTTTCAAAGAAAAGCCAACCTATATTCGATATGAAATGCGTTCCAAACACTCTCCGAATGTTTATAGTAAAAAAATTGACTGTATTGAGTATGTTGATTAATTTAAATTGAAAATAAACAAGTATAAAAATACCCACTGGATGCGGCGGTTCAACAGAGGACTTTGCTACAACATCCAGTGGGTATTTTTTTATTTTGCCTTTGTAGCCGTTTGTTTTATCCGAAACGGCCTACGGGTCGATAAAACTATTTCTGTTCGATTGTAGGGGGTATTCAATTCATATCAAAAAAACAGGTGGTTTGTACCAATTTGTTGTACAAACCAAATACCGCATAGACACTGGTTTTTTGAGGTGTTTTTATATCAAAAGTGGTTAAAGCCAAAATGTAATAGAAACCTCTTTTTGATGCGGGGATTACATCTCATCGAGCGATAATCTGTAATGTTCATGACTATGGTATTGTGCTGTAAAGGCGGTGAGTTGAACCAAACGAAGATTATCGTATTTGCTTGACATCTTCCAACAGAAGTCACTGAACCGGTGTATAGAAAACAGAATATAAGTATTGTTTTCCTTTCTGCTGAATTTAGTTGTAATGCGTTCGATTTCAGTCCAATCCTCTTTTGTACAATGCTCACCCAACGTGTCAAAATATTTTATGAAAATATATTCGCCGTAGAGTTCGTGGATAATATCAAAGGATAATTTTCTGATTCTGGCGTTGCGATGAAGATTATCGTTATCTTTTACGAAGTCGCTATTTACATATCGGTATGAACGGGTGTTATAAAATAACCAATATTCGCACTCTTTTCTAAAGGCTCTTTTTACCAAAACATCTTCAATATACTTTATCATATTATTGAAAACGGTTTCGTTGTGAAAATCTTGCTTTGTAAAAATATAACGGAACCAAAAACTTAAATATTCGTTGGTGATTTCATAGTACGCTTTGCGTTTACCTCTGGCAGCTACGTGTTTTACAATTCCATTTTTAATTAGCGATTTAAGATACTTATCGCATTTGTTGTTTGGATAACCCGAAAATTCTGCAAGTTCCGAAACTCTCTTTTTGCCGATTGAAAGACCGTAAAGCAAAGTATTATAACTATCAGGAGTGCGATAATATTCTTTAATAATACGCTCGGCTAACAAACGGAAATAAGAATTGGGTTGTAAAAACCTTTTGAGATTAGTTTCAAAATCAAGTTTGGGATTGTAAAGTGCAACCAAACTTGAAATGCAGCCGGTAATAGATTTAACAAGGACAACTTCTTCATCGGTTAATTTGGGATATATTTTCTTTATCTCTGCAATGTGAAGTGGCGTAAACATACGTTGCCCGTGCTTGTCCTCAATATAGACAAAAACGGTTCGGTGATGGTCGTTATAAAATTTATCGGCAAGCTGTGAGTGAAAATCGCTGTCCTTTTTTATGACAAAAGAGTCAAAGAACACTGTGCAATTTCTTCTTTGGCACCAAGCATATAACTGTTCAAAAAACATTGCCCAATCCGCAGTGTCAGAGAAAATTTGAGGATACTTTTTTGGGAAAAGTTTTAACGCAAGAGAATGCTCGATGTTTTCAAAAGAAAAGTATAGGCAATTACTATATTTTTTACAGTAATCTAAAACGGCAGATGTTTTACCCGTGCCTATCCATCCGGTGTAGGTAAGAATTCCTATCTTTTCTTTTTTGCGATGCATTTTTTGTCTGGCGTTGTCTATACCGATCCGAAGCATTTCAACATAGAAATCATTACACTCATGCATTTTCCTCACTCCCCTTAAAAATCATATCGTAATATGATTATATTTCAAAACCCCCATTTTTGCAATAAAAACAGAAAAATTTCAAAAACTTTTTTCTTTCGAAATTCCTTTAACCGCCTATGTTTTTGGCGGTTTTTATTTTTTGATAGAAAATTTTTTTCAAAAAAGGCAGTACAAAATCCCGAAACGAGGACTACAAGTGAAGGGACAAGATAGAAAGAAAAATAAAAAATTTTTGAAAAATGGTTGTAAAAACTGATTTTTCGTGCTCTACCCATTGAGGAGGTGAAAAAGTTTTGGCCCGAAATCGAGTTTTTTGCCAAATAAGGAATGGAGGGATAAATGTGTAGGCTACAAATTTTAAAAAATTGCCAAATAAGGAATGAGGGGTGATTACAATTTCAAATTCAATTAAACAGAAAGGAAGTGGCGGAATGTCAGAAACAATTATCAGAAAAATGTCAGAGGTGGAACTACAAGAGGTGCGGTGGCTATGGAAACCGTATATCCCGTTCGGAAAACTCACCATTATCCAAGGTGATCCCGGCGAAGGTAAAACAACATTTGCGTTAAGGCTTGCCGCCGCTTGTTCGTCAGGCGTGGCTCTGCCCGGTATGGAAACCACAGAACCCTTCAATGTGATTTACCAAACAGCAGAGGACGGACTCGGTGACACCATCAAACCAAGGCTCATTGAAGCAGGGGCAGATGAAAATATGGTACTCAATATTATTGAAGACACCGATCCTCTTTCTCTGTCGGATGAGCGTATTGAAAAAGCGATAACCGAAACGGGTGCACGTCTTATGATACTTGATCCTATTCAAGGCTATATCGGCGAGGATGTTGATATCAACCGCGCAAACGAAATACGAACGGTGCTGAAAAAGGTTGCTGCCGTTGCTGATAGGACAGGCTGTGCAATTGTTTTGGTCGGTCACCTTAACAAAGCCAAAGGCGCAAGCTCACAGTACCGAGGACTCGGTTCTATTGACTTCCGTGCCGCCGCTCGTAGCGTGTTGCTCGTCGGTCGTCTTCGCAAAGAACCGAATGTGCGCATCATCGTTCACGATAAATCTTCGCTGGCGCCCGAAGGAAAGTCGATGGCATTCAATCTCGGAAACGAGGACGGCTTTTATTGGCTGGACGGTTACAGTGAGATAAGCGCCGAAGAACTCCTCTGCGGTTATTCTACCGAAACCAAAACGGCGGTTGCCGAAGAACTGATTCGGGATATGCTTGATGACGGCAAAGAGGTTATGGCAGATGAAATTTTCCGAATGGCTGAAAGCAAGAATATTTCGCGCCGAACGGTGAACGAAGCCAAGAAAAAGATACCGAATATCAAAACCCGAAAGGTCGGCAAGGGCTGGGCGTGGTCGATACCCGAATAAAGATTGCAACATTGCAGTGTGTCCTTTCTGCATTGTAAAAATGATGACAATGGGAGTCATTTGCATTGTTGCATTGTTAAATTCCGCCGCCGATTATGCGCCGTGATTCGCCCTGTGTGGCGACCAAAACACAAAAAGGAGTAAACACCCCACTTCTGAATTAAAATGCGAATTTGGGGCGGTTTTGGAAACTTCAGGTTTTCGACACCCAGACTTCAGTCTGGGGCAAGCAGAGCGTCCGGCTATCCGCCGTGTCGCCAAAATTACGGGCGGTAGCCCGAACCCACTATTATTACGAAAGGAATGATGGAAATGGCAGAAAACCGTAGGCGCAGTGAAACGCTGACCGTCCGCCTCACCAAAGCGGAAAAGGCGGCGATCATTGCAAAATCAAAGCGAGCCAAGATGACATTGACCGAATATCTCTTGGCGGTGTCAAGGGACACAAAAATCGTGTTACCGCCCGACATTGCGCCGATCATTTTGGAACTAAAGCGCATCGGCAACAACCTAAATCAAATCGCAGCGAAGGTTAATTCGGGCGTGACCTATGTAGAAAATCTAACAGAAGTAATCGAAAATCAAAATAAGATTTACGATTTACTTTTGAAACTCACGGAGGAATGCAGATGGCAACGGTAACTTTTATTCCAGAAACAAAGCAGTCGATCAGTGCAATGCGCGGTCTCATCAATTACTGTTTGCAAGACTGCAAAGTCCGTGACGAGCGAAGCGGTCGCAGACTTGTGGGCGGCGTAAATTGTAACGGCGAGAACGCTTACACCGAGTTTATGACAACAAAAAATTCTTACGGCAAAACAACGGGTATGAATTTTTATCAGTACGTTCAGTCCTTCTCACCAAGAGAGGATATCACTCCCGAAAGGGCGCATCAAATCGGTTTGGAGTTTTCACAAAAAGCGTGGCCCGGTCACGAAGTATTAGTGACTACCCACAGCGATGCCGAGCATATTCATTCCCACTTTGTTATAAACTCGGTGAACTTTGAAAACGGATATAAGCTCCGTCAAAACCCACAGTCGCTTATAAAACTTCGTGCACTCAGCGATGAGATATGCAAGGCGTATGGACTGAGTATCCTCACCCGATATGAAGGCGGCGGCTCAAAAGTTTCAAGCCGCGAGTACCGAGCCGCCGTCAAGGGTGAGAGTTGGAAGTTCAGGCTGATGTCTGATATCGACTCGGTGATGAACAAAAGCGGCAACAAACAAGATTTTATATCCGAAATGCAAAGGCGCGGATATGAAATCACTTGGACGGACGAGCGAAAATATATTACTTTCACTTGTCCTAACGGTAAAAAATGCAGAGATAAAACTCTGCACGATGAAAAATATTTAAAGGAGAATATCGAATATGAATTACAATTCAGACAGCAGCACTACAAGAACAGAAAACAGTTTGGTGGAGAACCTTACCAAAAAAAACGCGCAAGGGATAGCCGAGATGCGCACAGACGCTCTGCCCGTTATGGTTCCAATTCAGGAAAAAGATTGGGATACGATGGTAGGACTGTTGCAGTCGGCGGTGGACTTTCAACCGAAGGTGTACGAACTGATGAGAACCCTTCTAACCGTATCAAAAATGAAATCGATGATGGAACAGTGGTCGGCAACGGAACAGCAACAGTTCGACAAGGTGATCAAGGAGATGACCTACAAGCTGAGCAGTCAGCAGACGGCGGTGGAAAATATTTTACTTCAGATGAAGAACTACGAGCAACAGGCTGGGAGTCATCTCGAAAAAGTTATGAACGATACCTTGGCACAGGGCAAGGAACTGGAGAAGGCTATCGCCAAGGCGCAGGAGAAAACAGACCGCCGCACATGGCTGATCCGCACGGCGATATCGGTGGGAGCATTGCTGTTGGCGGCGGTGTTATCAACTCTGCTCTGCGCTCTTTGGCTGGTGTAACAGACGGCAGTGAAGATCCCGAGGAACGCCGTAAAAGAATTGAGGCAGAACAAAATGCCTCAAACCTCGGTGCAGTTATCGGTCTTGCGGTAGGGCTTGTCTCTGCCGCAACCGACAGCACCGACGATGAACTTCCCGAGGATCTCGCGGAAGAACAAAACGAAATAACTATGAAAATGTAATTGAGATATCCGGTACGGAAATCTTGAAGAAAGGAACCGCTTATGAATATTAGAAATTATTATACGATGTTTAAAAATGAACCCGATGTGTTGACCGTGCCGGATGTGGTAAGGCTGTTGCAGTTTGGTAAAAATACCGTTTACAGTCTTATCAAAGAAGGTAGGATTGGTAGCATCAAACAAGGCAAGAAAATTATTGTGCCGAAGGTTTGTTTGGTTGAGTTCTTGACCAATGCAGGAAACTATCAGACACCGTCCCCGACAGTCCCGAATAATCTCTGGACTTATGAAGATGGTTGTGATAGTGTTGGTGTTGCCCGAGAATACACCAAACCTAATTCTCAAAAGAAAGGAGCGTGAGTAAATGAAACGAATCACAGGACACCTGACCGAGAAAAACAAAAAGTGGTATGCGGTCATCAATCTGTATGACACAGACGGTAAGCGCAAAGAGAAATGGCAAGGTCTGAATCTTGATGCGAACAAAGGTAACAAGCGTGAGGCGGAACACCGCCTCCGCCAAATCCTTGACCAATACAACACCGACGACCTATACAAGCGTGAGAATATGTCCCACGCCGACAAAGAGCGTAGCCGAGTGGCACACATGCAGGTGGCGGATTATCTTCCTGAGTGGCTCGAGTCGCACAAGGTAAACGTGTCGGAAACCACCTACGAAGGCTACAAGCTGATGATACAGTCACGAATGGTTCCGTTCTTCCGTGCCTGCGGTGACCTCAAGGTCAAGGACATTACGGGTGATGAAATCAACGATTACTATGTTCGCATCCGCAATGACGGACTCAAAGGCACAACTGCTCAACGCCATCACGCACTGTTGCATCTTGCTTTCAAGTCGGCGGTCAAGCGCAGGGTGATACCGAGCAATCCCGTTGAGCAAGCCGACAGACCGAAGGCGCAACAGTATATCGGCAAGTATTATAACACCACCGAGCTGAAAGAACTGCTCGACAAAACGGTGAATGACCCGATACACATTGTAATCTTCCTTGCAGCTTACTATGGGCTTAGGCGTAGCGAAGTGCTTGGACTGAAATGGTCGGCGGTGGACTTTGAAAACAAGACGGTCAGCATCAGTCACAAGGTGGTACAGAACGATAAAGGCGTTGTCGGTATGGACGTTATGAAGACGAAATCTTCCTACCGCACACTGCCTTTGATACCTCAGGTGGAAGAAGTTCTCCTTGCTGAGAAAGAAAAGCAAGAGGAAATGATGCGAGTGATGCGCCGAGGTTATTGCAAAAAATACACCGACTACATCTGTGTAGATGCAATCGGTGAAATTATAAAACCCAACTACGTGACCGACCATTTTAAAGTGGTGCTGAAAGAAAAGGGATTAAAACCTGTACGCTTTCACGACCTGCGACACAGTTGTGCATCACTACTCCTCGCAAACGGTGTGCCGATGAAAATGATTCAGGACTGGCTCGGTCATAGTGATATGGGAACAACCGCAAATATTTACAGTCACATCGATAGTGAGAGCAAGAAAGCAAGTGCGATGGCGATCGGATCAGCTTTGGGATAAAAGAGAAAACTCCTTGAAGGATAAAACCTTCAAGGAGTCCTTGGCGGAGACGGCGAGATTCGAACTCGCGGGGGATTGCTCCCTAACTGATTTCGAGTCAGCCCCGTTATGACCACTTCGATACGTCTCCATATAAAATTGTAAAGGCAAAGCCAATTTACCAAATTGCGAGAAAACTGCGAGATGCAGAATTCTGAAAATGCAAACCGAAGTCCCCAAACCCCCGATAAATAAAGGGTTTACGGAGAAAGGCAAGTGACAGACCCGACTATGTTTCGAGTCAGCCCCGTTATGACCACTTCGATACCTCTCCATGTATGTTAACTCGGAAAACCGAGATTAACGCAAGTATTCGGTTGTATTAGAATTTCTGTTAGAACTCACGGTGTGCCTGCGGCGGGCGAATGCCCGAAACCCGCACGGTTAAAGGCTTTTCGGAAGTCTGGCTTCCGTTTGCCGAAGGAGATTTCGAGTGCCGCACCTTCGACCTCTCGGACAACTCTCCACGAGTATATTTCAATCTGTTTTTCCGACCAATAAAAATTCATTCAAAAAACTTTTGGGAAGAAAAACAGGAAAGAAAACTAAAAATTATTCGATTTTCAAGTTTGAAAACCTCAATAAAATCAAGGTTTTTCTACAGACGTAACTACCAAACGGTCTTAAATTTTCGAGTCAGCCCCGTTATGACCACTTCGATACGTCTCCATATTAATCAGTGCTATATAAAAAATATTATACAGCACTGATTATTATATTAAATTTCATTTATATTGTCAAGGATTAAAATCAAATTATATATTTTAATATTTAATTATAAGTTTGATTATTTTAAATACTCAGGGAGTAAATCATTTGCAGTTATATATTCATAGCTCTGTCTTTTGATTGCCAGACTGCTTTTTCCGTTATTTACCAGAATTAATGCAGGAACTGTATTCCTGTTATAATTGCTTGCCATTGAATAATTATATGCTCCGGTGGTGAGCACAGCTAAAATATCGCCTCGTGCAAGGCTGTGGGGCATAGGGGTGTCCCAGGTGATCATATCTCCGGATTCGCAGCATTTTCCCGCTATTGAAACAAATCTGTCATGTTTCTCGTTCATTTTTGATGCGCAGTATGCCGTGTATTTTGCGTCGTAAAGTGCTGTGCGAACATTTTCAAACATTCCGCCGTCACACATACAGTAAGTTCGTATATCGGTTATTTCTTTCATACCGTTTACGGTGTAAAGAGTTGTTCCGGTTTCTCCGATAATACTTCTGCCGGGTTCAATTGAAACCAACGGCAACGGATAGTCTCTTTCGCTGCAAAGTGTAGTTAGACTTTCAGAAATAAGTTTTATGAAAGCTTCAAACTGTTTTGGCTCATCCGCTTCGGTATATCTTACACCGAAGCCGCCTCCGCAGTTGAATTCCTTTATTACTGCTCCGAGCTTTTCTCTCACATCACACGCAAAATCCACGAAATGCCTGCATAGTTCCTTGAACGGATCTTCGCTGAATATCTGAGAACCTATGTGACAATGTATTCCGTGAAGATTCATCCATTTGCTGTTATTGATGATTTCTGCCGCTTTTATTGCCTGACCGTCAATTACACCGAATCCGAACTTACAGTCCATTTTTGCTGTCTGCACTGCGTGATGGGCATGTACGTCAATATTCGGACGAAGCCGGATGGATACGTTTATTGGCTTGCTCAGCTCTTGACATACCTCTTCTATCATCGTTAATTCATCAAAGCCGTCGGCGATTATGCAGTAAATATCGTTTTTTACCGCCATTTCAATTTCATCCTTAGTTTTGCTGTTGCCGTGAAGTTCTAACTTTTTAGGACTTATCCCTGTTTCCAGTGCTGTGTAGAGTTCTCCTCCGGAAACTGTGTCAATGCCGAGACCTTCGCTGTCGACAATCTTAAGAATCGCTTTTGTATTAAGTGCTTTTGATGCATACATTACGCGTCCGTTTTTGAAATATTTTTCCATTGCGGATTTAAACTTCCTGCAGTTTAGTCTCAGAAAATCTTCGTCTATTACATACAGCGGAGTGCCGTATTGCCGTGCTAAATCAACTGTATCGCATCCGCTTATGGTCAGATGTCCTTTTTCGTTTATATCCATTCCGTAGTGTAAGTTCATAGTATAACCTCCATATTAACCTAATAGTTTTATGAGTCTTTCTGCCGCTTCTTTTGTGTCCTCCGGACTGCCGAATGTTGAAAATCTGAAATATCCTTCCCCGCAGGCACCGAAGCCTTCTCCCGGAGTTCCTACAACTTGAATCTCATTAAGCAGATAATCAAAAAATTCCCAGCTTCCCATTCCGTCGGGACATTTCATCCAAATGTAAGGCGCATTTTTTCCTCCGCAGTACCATATACCCAGTCGATCTAATGCTGACATTAAAATCTTGGCGTTGTTTTTATATATTTTTATGTTGCTGTGAATTTGTTTCTGACCCTCTTCGGTGAAAACAGCGGCTCCGCCTTTTTGTATAATGTAGGAAACACCGTTGGTTTTTGTTGTTCGGTTTCTTACCCACATATTATTAAAGTTCATGCCCTGACGTTCCAATTTTTTCGGTATTACGGTATATCCAAGCCGAGTCCCTGTAAAACCGGCTGTCTTTGACAGTGAGCAGATTTCAATTGAGCAGGTATCGGCTCCTTTTAATTCAAAAATACTGTGAGGAAGAGATTCATCTTCTATAAATGCTTCATAGGCTGCGTCGAACAATATAATACTGCCGTTACGGTTTGCAAAATCCACCCAGTTTTGCAGTTTTTCTTTTGTAAATACTGCTCCTGTAGGGTTGTTAGGTGAACATATATATATTATATCAGCCTTTGTTTCATCATTCGGCTCAGGTAAAAATCCGTTGTCCTGTGAAGAGGATAAATGCAGAATTTCCCTTCCGGCTATAATATTAGCATCCACATAAGCGGGGTAGGCAGGCTCTATTACAAGGCAGGAACTGCTGCGGTCAAACAGGTCAAGGATATCGCCGAGTTCATCGCTTGCGCCGCTCGATACAAACACTTCGTCAGGGGAGAGAATTACACCGCGGTTACGGTAGTATTCAGCAATCGCTTCGCGTAAAAACGCAGCTCCGCATTCCGGCATGTACCCGTGAAATCTTTCTTTTACGGCCTGATCCTCGACTGCGCTGTGAAGTTCTTTTATTACTGCATCACACAAGGGCAAGGAAACATCGCCTATGCCCATGCGGTAAAGTTTTTTATTGGGATTTTTAGACAGATAATCTTTAGTCTTTTTTGCAATGTTATAAAATAAGTATGATTCTTTTAAATCTGCATAATGCATATTAGGCGTTATCATTCATCAATTTCTCCTTCATAAACTGTGGCTGCAGGACCGCGCATTGTAACTGTGCCGTCATTAGAAACAGTTATATGCAGAATCCCTCCGTCAAGTAAAACAGATATGTCAGTTCCGCAGTCACAGTATTTCATGCTTATTGCCGCAGCGGCGCTTGCGCAGGCTCCCGTACCGCAGGCAAAAGTAATACCGCTGCCTCTTTCCCAAACACGCATTCTGAGTTCAGTCTTAGAAATAACCTGGACAAATTCAACATTTACACCGCCGGGAAAGGCACTGTGGTGCTCTATCGCCGGACCTGTTGTTGTGAGTTCTGCTTTTGATATGTCGTCAACAAATATTACCGCATGCGGATTTCCTACCGATACAGGTATCAAAGTAACTGAACGACCGTCAATATCTAAAGTCTTTTTGTCAAATGCCTCGGCTTTACCCATATCAACCGTAACGCTGTTGACTTTGCCCGATGAAACCGATAATTCCAGTGTTTTTATTCCTGATAAAGTTTCGATTTTCAGAGTTGTTTTATCCGTATAACCCTTATCATAAAGATATTTTCCGACACATCTGATTCCGTTGCCGCACATTTTTGCTTCGCTGCCGTCAGCATTGAAAATTCTCATTTTAAAATCAGCTTTATTTGAATGGCTGATATAAATCATACCGTCACTTCCGGCGCCGAAGTGTCTGTCGGACAGTCGGCGGGAAAGCTCGGCGATATTTTCCGGAACCTCACCGAAAACATAAAGATAATCATTTCCGAGTCCGTGCATTTTTGTAAAATGCATTGTAAAAACCTCCTTAGGCGTCTATAGTGGATATTCCTATTGTAGTTTCTTCCAAAACTTTTAAAAGAACTTTAACTGTATCAAGACTGGTAAGCATTGTGATATTATTTTCGGTAGCACAGCGGCGTATTGCAACACCGTCTTCATAATGAACGCCTGAAAGTATGGCTCTTGTGCATATTACATAACTTACATAACCCGCCCGTATAGACTCAAGAATCTCCTGACTTCCTTCCGACAGTTTTCTGCGTATGCGTGTGCGGATGCCGTGTTCTTTCAGAAAGACTGCCGTACCGATGGTCGCTTCAATGTTAAATCCGAGATTATAGAATTTCCGGACAAGCGGCAGAGCTTCTTCCTTGTCCTCATCGGCAAGTGTCACCAGCAGAGTTCCGTAATTTTGAACCTTTATTCCGCTTGCAGTCATTGCTTTGTACATGGCTCTCGGCAATGTTTTGTCGTAGCCTATGGCTTCGCCTGTAGATTTCATTTCAGGAGACAGATATGAATCCATTCCGTGAAGTTTAGAGAAAGAAAATGCGGGAGCTTTTACATAAAAACGTTCTTTTTCTTTAGGATAAACTTCGTAAAAGCCCTGTTCTTTAAGAGATTTACCCAGTATTACAAGGGTAGCGATGTCCGCAAGGGAATATCCGGTTGCTTTTGATAGGAAAGGAACTGTGCGCGAAGAACGCGGATTTACTTCTATTATATAAACATCTTCATTTTCATCGACAATGAATTGGATATTGTAAAGACCGATAATTCCTATTCCCAAACCCAGCCGCTTTGTATAATCAATAATTATATCTTTTACTTTCTGAGATATACTGAATGACGGGTAAACGCTTATCGAGTCTCCTGAGTGAACACCGGTGCGCTCAACAAGCTCCATTATGCCCGGAATGAAAACATCTTTACCGTCGCATACAGCGTCAACTTCCACTTCCTTACCGCGCAGATATTTATCAACCAAAACAGGTTTGTCAGCGTCAATTTCAACGGCGGTTTTAAGGTAATGCTTCAAATCGACAGGTTTTGCCACAATCTGCATGGCTCTTCCGCCAAGTACAAATGACGGACGTACAAGAACTGGATATCCGATTTCTTCCGCTGCTCTCAAACCTTCGCTTATGCTTGTTACCGCCCTGCCTTTAGGCTGGGGTATTGACAGACTCCGAAGCAGTTTTTCGAATGAATCACGGTTTTCTGCCTTATCTATTGCGTCGCGGTCTGTGCCTATTATGTTTACACCGAGCTGATAAAGCGGCTCTGCAAGGTTTATTGCTGTCTGACCGCCGAGCGTGGCAATAACGCCGAACGGTTTTTCCATTTCAATAATATTCATTACGTCTTCTACGCAGAGCGGTTCAAAGTAAAGCTTATCCGAACAGGTATAGTCAGTGGAAACTGTCTCCGGATTGTTGTTTATTATTATAGCCTCAAATCCGGCGGATTTGATGGTTTGCACAGCATGCACCGTAGAATAGTCAAACTCAACGCCCTGTCCTATTCTTATCGGGCCTGAACCGAGTACGATTACCTTTTTCTTGTCTGATACTATGGATTCGTTTTCGTCCGCGTATGTGGAATAGAAATAGGGTATATAGCTTTCGAACTCTGACGCGCAGGTATCTATCATTTTATAAACCGGAACAATACCGTGTTTTTTTCTTAGCGCTCTTATGCAGTTTTCATCGGTATTCCATGATTTAGCTATCCATTTATCTGAAAATCCCATAATTTTAGCAGCCTTTAAAGCTTTTTCGCTGCCGGGATTTTTATTAAGCATGTTTTCAGTATCTGTGATGTTTTTTAACTTGCGTATAAAAAACAGATCTATCTTTGTAAGTTCATTTATCGTGTCAGGCGATATGTCTCTGCGAAGCAGCTCCGCAATCGCATAAATACGGTCATCTGTTCCGATTTTAATGTATGAAAGAAGGTCTTCGGATGTTTGGCTGTCGAATTTTTTGTTGTATAGATGAAACAATCCGATTTCCAGAGAACGTATGCCCTTAAGAAGACTTTCCTCAAAATTTCTGCCTATGCTCATAACCTCTCCGGTGGCCTTCATCTGAGTGGAGAGAGAATTATCTGCATCGGTAAATTTATCAAAAGGGAAACGTGGCATTTTTGTAACCACATAATCAAGAGTAGGCTCGAAAGCTGCGGGCGTATTGGCGATTCTGATTTCGTCAAGGGTCATTCCAACACCTATTTTGGCCGAGACTCTTGCAATAGGATATCCGCTTGCCTTAGATGCCAGTGCGGATGAACGTGAAACTCTGGGATTAACTTCAATAAGATAATACTGAAAAGAGTTGGGGTCCAACGCGAACTGAACATTGCAGCCGCCTTCGATGCCGAGCGCTCTGATAATTTTAAGCGCGCTGTTTCTCAACATTTGATATTCTTTGTTTGTAAGAGTCTGAGAGGGACATACAACTATTGAATCACCTGTGTGAATACCTACCGGATCAACATTTTCCATATTGCATACAGTAATAGCCGTATCATTTGCATCTCTTATAACTTCATATTCAATTTCCTTGTAGCCTTTAATGCTTTTTTCAATCAGAACCTGTTTTACGGGGGATAATGACAGCGCATTCTTCATAAGTGGCAAAAATTCTTCTTCATTATCCGCAAATCCGCCGCCCGTGCCGCCCAAAGTGAATGCCGGACGAAGTACTACCGGAAAGCCGATTTTATAGGCGGTTTTGAGACCGTCTTCAACAGATGTAGCAATGTCTGACGGAAGCACGGGCTCTCCTAGTTCTTCACAGAGCTCTTTGAATAATTCTCTGTCTTCAGCCCTTTCTATACTTGAGCTGGGGGTTCCGAGAAGTTCTACGCCGCATTCGCTTAGAACGCCCTTTTTTTCCAGCTGCATTGCGAGATTTAGTCCGGTTTGACCGCCTATTCCCGGAAGTATAGCATCCGGACGTTCAAAACGCACAATCCTTGATATATATTCAAGTGTGAGCGGTTCCATGTAAACTTTGTCGGCAATTGATGTATCTGTCATGATGGTTGCGGGGTTGGAGTTGCACAGTACCACTTCGTAACCTTCCTCTTTAAGCGCAAGGCAGGCCTGTGTTCCCGCATAGTCAAATTCCGCCGCCTGACCGATGACGATGGGACCGGATCCTATAACTAATACCTTATTAATATCGGCTCTTTTAGGCATTTTTGTTTTCCTCCATCATCTGCAAAAATTTATCAAACAAATACCTGCTGTCTTCCGGTCCGGGAGCGCTTTCAGGATGATACTGCACTGAAAAAACTTTGTCTTTTTTGTTTTCGACACCCTCTACGGTATTATCGAGCAGATTGATATGAGTGACAGTCAGAGGAGTATTTTTAAGACTTTCAATATCTACCGCATAAGAATGATTCTGAGAGGTGATTTCGATTTTTCCGGTTTCAAGATTTTTTACCGGATGATTTCCGCCTCTGTGTCCGAATTTCAGCTTATAGCATTTTGCGCCATAAGAAAGACTGATTATCTGATGGCCGAGACAAATTCCGAACATAGGATATTTTCCGTGGAGAGATTTTATTGTATTTATAAGCTTGTCAACATCCTGGGGATCACCCGGACCGTTTGAAATAAAAATTCCGTCAGGAGACATACTGATTATATCTTCGGGCTTAATATCGTAAGGCAAAACTGTAACTGAGCAGCCCCTCTCATTAAAGCTCCTGATGATATTGTGTTTCATTCCGCAGTCGATAGCCGCCACATGAAACAGCGGATCGGGGATTTCCTTTTTCATAATTTCTGAAGGTGTAACCTGGGATACCGCGTTTTTGGGTATCCCGGTTTTTTTAAGCATATCGAGACAGTCTTCATGCGGAGTATTGATGTTGCAAATCAAAACTTTGCACATACCGTTATTCCGTATATATCTTGTCAGTTTGCGTGTATCTATACCTGATATTCCGGGTATACTGAATTTTCTCATCACTGAGTCAAGAGTTGCGGTACTGCGGAAATTTGAAGGTTCATGGTTTACTTCGCTGACAATAAATGCTCCGAGCGTAGGGAAATCGGTTTCATAGTCAGCGTCCGCCATACCGTAATTTCCTATAAGCGGATAGGTCATAACTACAGCCTGATAGGTATATGACGGATCAGACAAAATTTCCTGATATCCCACCATAGAGGTATTGAAAACCATTTCACACACCTTATCACACTCTGCTCCGAACGAGTAGCCGGAAATTTCGGTGCCGTCTTCCAAGACAAGTTTGCGGTCAAATTCTCTAATCATTTTTAATACCTCTCTTTTGGGATAACTTTTGTTCAAAACGGTCTTTGCGTGTGTCGCTCGGTATCGCGGTAGGATAATTTCCGTCAAAACACGCGCTGCAGTAAAAATTGTTTTTGAGCATGTCTTTCAAACTTTCTGCCGGCAGATACCCTAAAGTATCTGCGCCTATGATTTCGGCGATTTCTTCAGCGGAATGATTGCATGCGATAAGATTTTCCTCGCTGTCAATATCTGTTCCGTAATAGCACGGATGCAGAAACGGGGGAGAGGAAATTCTCATGTGTATCTCTTTAGCTCCGGCATCCTTAAGCAATTTTACAATTCTTCCGGATGTAGTACCTCTGACTATGGAATCATCAACTAATATAACTTTTTTACCTTTTATGTTTTCCTTTATGACAGACAGTTTTATCTTGACCTGGTCAATTCTGGCGGACTGTCCCGGAGATATAAAAGTTCTGCCTATATATTTGTTTTTGATTAGACCGACCGAGTAGGGAATACCGGATGCTTTGCTGTATCCTAAAGCTGCGTCAACTCCGGAATCCGGAACACCGATTACTATATCTGCGCCGACAGGATGCTTTTTTGCCAATATCTCTCCGGCGCGGAATCTTGCGCTGTGTACCGGCAGTCCGTCTATGACCGAATCAGGCCTTGCGAAATATATGTATTCAAACGCGCAAAGCTTTTTTGGCTTTGTGCGGCAGTGCTCTGTTTTTGAAATTACACTTTTACCGTCGAAAACTATTATTTCTCCCGGTTCAACATCTCTGATAAATTCGGCACCTACCGCAGTCAGCGCAGCGCTTTCGGAGGCTGCGACATAAATATCATCTTCCGTTTTTCCGAAACACAGCGGTCTGAAGCCGTAAGGGTCCCTCGCCAGTATCAGCTTCTGAGGCGACATCAAAATGAGAGAATAGGCTCCTTCAAGCGAATTCATGGCACGGCTTACAGCTTCTTCAATAGAGCCGCAGGTGAGTCTTTCCTTAGTGACGATATAAGCGATCGTCTCAGTGTCGCTTGTGGTATGAAAAATAGCGCCGTTAATTTCAAGACTGTTCCTAAGCTCCGCTGCGTTGCTGAGATTGCCGTTATGTGCGATTGCCATACGTCCTTTCTGATGGTTTACCTCGATAGGCTGGCAGTTATTGCGGTTGTTTCCTCCGGTAGTTCCGTATCTTACGTGACCTACAGCGATTTTCCCTTTCGGCAGTGAGGACAGCACTCCGTTGCCGAATACTTCACCCACAAGTCCCAAATCTTTATGGGAGGTAAATACACCGTCGTCATTAACTACAATGCCGCAGCTTTCCTGACCCCTGTGCTGTAATGTGTAGAGTCCGTAATATACAATACCTGCTATATCTGTATCTTGTTTTGAGATTGCGCCGAACACGCCGCATTCTTCATGGATACTCATTTTTTTCTTCCTTTGAATGATTAAAAGCTGCTTCGATAAATCCCTTAAACAGCGGATGCGCCCGGTTTGGACGGCTCGCAAATTCGGGATGATACTGAACGCCTACAAAAAACGGTCTGTCACTGAGTTCTACGGTTTCAACAAGTCTTCCGTCAGGGGAAGTGCCGGCAAGCGTAAGACCCGCATCAGTAAACCGTTGGCGGTAGTCATTGTTGAATTCGTAACGGTGACGGTGGCGTTCACTGATTTCGGTTGATCCGTACAGTTTTGCAAGTGTAGTGCCAGGCTTGATGACACATGGGTACGCGCCGAGCCTGAGTGTGCCTCCCTTATCGACTTCGTCGCTTTGCCCCGGCATAAAATCGATTACCTTATGCGTGCAGGCTTCATCGAATTCTCCGGAATTAGCGTCCTCCAATCCAAGGACATTGCGCGCATATTCAATGACTGCTATCTGCATACCGAGACAAATTCCGAAGTACGGAAGATGATTTTCTCTTGCGTATTTTGCGGCGGTTATCATACCTTCTATTCCTCTGTCGCCGAAACCTCCCGGTACTATAATACCGTCAACGCCGCCTAATATGTTCTCCGCGTCGGAAGAGTTTAATTTTTCCGAATCTATCCAGTGTATGTCAATATATGTGTTATAAACATATCCCGCGTGTCTGAGCGCCTCTGCGACAGAAAGATAAGCGTCGTGGAGTTCGGTGTATTTTCCTACGAGTCCGATATTCACACTGTAAGTACGGTTCTTGATTTTATCAACCATTTCGGACCATTCAGTCAGATCAATCGGTTTTGTTTCAAGATTCAGCTCTCTGCAAACAACTTCGGAAAATCCGGATTTTTCAAGCATCAGCGGAGCCTCATAAAGAATCGGAAGGGTAATGTTTTCAATAACGCAGTCAGGCTTTACATTACAGAAAAGTGATATTTTCTTGAAAATGGAAGCCTCAAGCGGCCTGTCGCATCTGAGAACAATGATGTCGGGACTTATGCCCATACCCTGAAGTTCTTTTACGGAATGCTGGGTGGGCTTGGATTTGTGTTCGTCTGAGCCGCTCAAAAACGGCACCAGCGTTACATGGATAAACAGACTGTTTTCTTTGCCTACCTCAAGAGATATCTGTCTTATCGCCTCTAAAAACGGCTGTGACTCAATATCGCCTATAGTTCCGCCGATTTCGGTTATTACGACATCGGCGTCAGTCTGTTTTCCTACTCTGTAAATGAACGCTTTGATTTCATCTGTAATATGAGGAATAACCTGAACAGTAGAACCTAAATATTCACCGCGGCGTTCTTTATTAAGAACATTCCAGTATACCTTGCCGGTAGTGAGGTTTGAGAATTTGTTAAGGTTCTCGTCAATAAATCTTTCGTAATGTCCTAAATCCAAATCGGTTTCCGCGCCGTCAACAGTGACAAATACCTCTCCGTGCTGATACGGGCTCATAGTACCCGGATCGACATTTATATACGGATCGAGCTTTTGTGCCGCGACTTTCAGGCCTCTGCATTTGAGCAGCCGACCGAGAGATGCGGCTGTAATGCCTTTTCCCAGTCCCGATACAACGCCGCCGGTCACAAAAATATATTTTGCCATAAATATCGCCTCATTCCACTGTTACGGATTTTGCTAAATTTTTGGGTTTGTCAATATCGCAGCCGTTAAGCTTTGCCACATAATACGCCATAAGCTGCAACGGTATAATTTCAAGTATCGGAGCAAACGGCGAGTCAAATTTCGGAACGGTGATAATATCGTTTGCGAGCATGGCAATATTTTTATCGTCATTTAAAGATACCGCCAGCACTCTCGCTCCGCGCGATTTGACTTCAACTATATTGCTCATGGTTTTTTCTTTGATATCTTGGTTGCAGGCAAGCGCAATAACGGGTGTGCCTTCGCTGATCAGCGCAATGGTACCGTGTTTTAATTCTCCCGCCGCATAGCTTTCTGCGTGAATATAAGAAATTTCTTTCATTTTCAGCGCTCCTTCAAGCGCCAGCGCATAATCGGTATTTCTGCCGATAAAAAACATCGAATCGGATGTATAGTATTTTTTTGCGGTATTTTCGATTTTTGAGTTCATATCCATTGTGTTTTGCAGAAGTTTGGGAATGCTCATTAAATCATCCAAAAGCTTGCTGTATTCATCCGCTTCTATTCTGCCTAATATTTCCGCCGCGTACACCGCGAACAGATACAGTACCGTAAGCTGAGTGGTATAACCTTTTGTAGTGGCAACCGCGATTTCAGGTCCGGCATGTGTATAGAGTGTATAATCAGCAAGATTAGCTATGGTACTGCCGACAACATTTACTATTGCCAGTGTTTTAGCTCCTCGCTGACTGCACTCTTTCATTGCTGCAATAGTGTCGGCGGTTTCACCCGACTGCGACAGAACAATAAGCAGAGTTTTATTGTCGATAATCGGGTCTGAATATCTCAGCTCGCTTGCCAGCTGAAGTTCTACGGGAATGCGGCAGAGCTTTTCTATAATATATTTTCCTGCGCATCCGGCATAGTAAGCCGAACCGCAGGCAGTTATCAAAATTTTGCTGATACCGTCAAGCTCGATATTAAGATTGTCAAGCATTATTTTTCCGTCTTTAATTCTCGGGGTAAGGGTAGCTTTTACGGCTCTCGGCTGTTCAGTTATTTCTTTGAGCATAAAATGCTCATACCCGCCTTTTTCCGCCGCCTGAATATCCCAGTTCACACGTGAAACCGGCTTTTTTATCTCATATCCTGCGCAGTCGAAGATTTTTATCTCATCGGGAGTGATTTCGGCGAATTCTCCGTCCTCAAGGTAAATGACATTCTGAGTATAATTTATCAGCGCAGTCACATCGGACGCAAAGTAATTTTCGCCCGCACCGATGCCTAAAATTAACGGGCTTGACTGTTTTGTAGCGAATATTTTATTCGGATTTTCGGTACAGAGAATTCCGAGTGCGTACGAACCCTTTAACTTGGAAGCTATCTTGCGTATACAGCTGTGCATATCTCCCTTATAGTATTTTTCAAGCAAATGAACCACTACTTCGGTATCGGTTTCGCTTTCAAAGATGTATCCGCTTTCAATCAGTTTGGATTTCAGCTCCATATAGTTTTCGATTATTCCGTTATGCACTACCGCGAATCTTCCGTCGTTGCTTAAATGCGGATGCGCGTTTGTGTCGGTCGGAGCACCGTGCGTGGCCCACCTGGTATGGCCTATGGCAGTTGTACCGGGCATTAATTCGCCGTTTTCGGTTTTTTCTCTGAGCGCGGCAATTCTTCCGGTTACTTTTGTTATATTTATAATACCGTCGTTCAATACCGCTATACCTGCGGAGTCATAGCCTCGGTATTCCAGTTTTTCAAGACCTTCAAGTATATTAGGGGCGGCATTATCCATACCGGTAAATCCAACTATTCCGCACATAAATAAAATCCTTTCTAAAAACAGATTACTCCCATTCAACAGTAGCAGGGGGCTTGGAAGTTATATCGTATACAACTCTAGTGATTTCCTTTATTTCGCCGTTTATTCGGTTGCTTGCCCTCTCAAGCACATCATAGGGAATACGGGTCCATTCAGCCGTCATAAAATCATCGGTTGTAACGGCTCTCAGCGCCGCCACATAACCGTATGCGCGCATATCGCCCTTTACGCCTACGCTGTATGTGTCCGTAAGCACGGCAAAATATTGATTTGTATCTATTTTTTCGGTACTCCCGTCAATTTCCTCACGGAAAATAGCATCCGCTTCTTTTAATATTCTTAGCTTTTCTTTTGTGATTTCTCCGATTATTCTGACCGCAAGACCGGGACCGGGGAAAGGCTGACGGAAAACAAGTTCACGCGGAAGCCCCAGTTTGAGTCCGACTTCACGTACTTCATCCTTGAACAAATCGCTTAAAGGTTCCGCGATGCTCTCAAATGATATTATATCCGGAAGCCCGCCTACGTTATGATGACTTTTAATAACGGCAGAATCTCCTTTGCCGCTTTCAATTATATCGGTATAAATCGTTCCCTGAGCAAGAACATCTATTTTGCCCAGCTTTTTTGCTTCGTCTTCGAAAACCCGTATGAACTCTTCACCGATTATCTTGCGTTTGTGTTCGGGTTCTGTTACACCCGCCAGTTTTTTGAGAAAACGGTCCTCAGCATTTATTCTAACCAAATTCATGCCGAATTTATCCTTGAATGTATTTTCGACAAAATCTCCTTCGCCTTTTCTCAGAAGTCCGTGGTCCACAAATACACATGTGAGGTTTTCGCCTGCCGCTTTATGCAGTAATGCAGCCGCTACGGATGAATCGACTCCTCCAGAAAGCGCCAGCAGAACTTTTTTGTTTTTAAGCTCTGCTTTATATTTTTGTACGGTCCTGTCGATAAAATCTTCCATTTTCCAGTCGCCGCTGCATTTGCATACATTGAAGAGAAAATTGTGAAGCACCGCTTTACCGTACTGAGTATGAGTTACCTCGGGATGAAACTGAACGCCGTAAATACCGCTTTTTTTGCTGCAGAAAGCGGCAACAGGACATTTATTCGTTGTAGCCGTAATTTCATATTCGTCAGGCAAAGCGCAAACGTAATCGGTATGGCTCATAAAGCAGTCGCTGTATTCCGGTATATTATCAAACAGAGCATTTTCTTTGACTCTCAAAAGAGTATTCCCGTATTCGCTGTTTTCGGCGGCACTCAGTATTTTTCCGCCTGCCATGTAAGCTATAAGCTGAGCTCCGTAGCAAATTCCTAATATAGGAATCCCCAAATTCAATATTTCCGGATCAAAGTGAGGGGAAGACTCATCGTATACGCTGTTAGGTCCGCCTGTAAAAATAATACCTTTATAACCGGCATTATTTATATCGTTACAACTGATTTTGTTATAAGGCTTGATTTCCGCATAAACCTTTTGTTCGCGGACACGTCTTGCGATAAGCTGGTTATACTGACCTCCGAAATCCAGAACAAGAACCTTTTCGTTCATTATTTTACCGCCTTTACAATGTGATTTGCGCAGTTGTGCGATCTATATCTGTAATCAAATGTTTAATTTCATTCAGATAATTCTCAACCTGTTCTTCGCATCTGCCAATGTAAAGAGAAGGTTTCAGCAGCTGTTCCATTTCTTCTTTCGATAACCCGAATTCCTGTTCTTCTGCCAGATATTTAAGCAAATCGCAGGCGCCGCCGTTTTTCATTTCTTCAGTAGCTTTCATGGAGCAGGTGCGTATTATTTCATGTATGCTCTGACGGTTTCCGCCCTTTTTGACAGCTTCCATCATAAGATTTTCTGTGGCAATAAAGGGAAGATACTCTTTTACGGTTTTTTCTATTATCTTTTCATTTACATGAAGACCGTCCGTAACATTCTGGCACAGCCTGAGAACAGCGTCTGTACACAAAAAGCCTTCAGGCATGGAAATACGCCTGTTTGCCGAATCATCAAGTGTGCGTTCCAACCATTGTGTTGAAGCGGTCATTGCGGCATTTGTTACGTCGGAAATGATATAGCGAGACAGTGAACATATTCTTTCGCTTCGCATGGGGTTGCGCTTATACGCCATTGCCGAAGATCCGATTTGGTTTTTTTCAAACGGCTCTTCGACCTGGCGGTCATGCTGAAGAAGCCGTATGTCGTTTGCCATTCGGTAGGCGCTCTGAGCGATGGCTGAAAGCGTACTCAGTATTCTTGAATCGAGCTTTCTCGGATAAGTCTGTCCGCAAACCGAGAATTTTTTGTTGAACCCGAAATCTGCGGCTATCATTTCATTCATTTTATCTATTTTGGCAGTGTCACCGTCAAACAGCTCTAAAAAGCTGGCTTCCGTACCGGTGGTGCCGCGACAGCCTAAAAATTTGAAGTTTTCGAGTATAAAATCTATTTCTTCAAGATCGGAAACAAAATCCTGCATCCAAAGAGCGGCTCTTTTGCCTACGGTTACAAGCTGAGCCGGCTGATAATGAGTGTATCCGAGTGTCGGCAGGGATTTGTACTTTTCCGCAAAATCGGCAAGATTTGCGATGACCTTAAGCAGTTCATTCCTTATGTATTTCAGAGCGTCTCTGTAAATAACAATGTCCGCATTGTCTGTGACATAGCAGCTTGTGGCACCGAGATGTATTATGCCGGCGGCATCTGGAGCGGCAGCTCCGTAGGCATATACGTGTGCCATAACATCATGCCGCACTTCAGCCTCTCTTTTTCTTACGCATTCATAATCGATGTTGTTTACGTTGTCTTCCAGCTCTTTGATCTGCGCATCGTTTATGGGAAGTCCCAATTGTTTTTCCGCTTTTGCGAGCGATACCCAGAGTCTGCGCCAGGTACGGTATCTCGTATCAGACGAAAACAGTTTCAGCATATAATCGGATGCGTATCTTGAAGACAAAGGGGATTCATATTTTCCGGTCATAATGTTTCTCCTTGTGCAGTAAGTTTTTTGTGTATTGCAGCCGCAGCTTTTTTGCCGGCGCCCATTGCAAGTATTACGGTAGCTGCTCCCGTTACGGCATCTCCTCCCGCATAGACAAAAGGCTTAGAGGTTGCGCCGTCTTCATCGGCGACAATACATCCTCGGTTTGTGGTTTCAAGACCTTCGGTAGTCTTTCTTATCAGCGGGTTGGGGGACTGTCCGATTGCTACTATAGCGGTATCGATATCTATCAGATGTTCGGAATTTTCTATAATTTCCGGACGTCTTCTTCCGCTTGCGTCGGGTTCGCCGAGTTTCATATCCGAAACCTTGACTCCGGTAAGGTTTCCTTTCTCGTCACCGACAAATTCCGACGGACTTTTCAGAAGCAGAAATTCAATTCCTTCTTCCTTTGCATGAGCGATTTCCTCCGCACGGGCCGGAAGTTCCTCCATTCCTCTGCGGTAGATAATATATACGTCATCCGCGCCCATACGTTTTGCGCACCTCGCGGCGTCCATAGCTACGTTTCCGCCTCCGAAAACGCCGACCTTTTTGCCGCAGTATACCGGAGTGTCATACTCAGGGAAACGGTATCCTTTCATTAGATTTATGCGTGTCAGGAATTCGTTGGCGGAGTATACCCCGTTTAATGCTTCTCCGGGTATCCCCAAAAATTGAGGCAGACCGGCTCCGGTGGATATATACACAGCATTATAACCCATCGTATCCAAAAGTTCATCAAGCAGGAATGACTTGCCTATGATTACATTGGTTTCAATTTTAACTCCTGAGTCTTTCAGCTTTTCAATCTCCTTCTGCACAATGCTTTTAGGAAGCCTGAATTCCGGAATTCCGTACATAAGCACTCCGCCTGCAGTATGAAAGGCTTCATATATCGTAACATCGTATCCCATTGACGACAGGTCGCCCGCACAGGTGAGTCCTGAAGGACCGGAACCTATAACTGCAACCTTTTTGCCGTTGCTTTTTCTTTTTTGAGGGACATCCTGTTTATGGTTCAGATGATAGTCAGCAACAAAGCGTTCAAGTCTTCCTATTGCCACAGATTCACCTTTTATTCCTCTGACACACTGTGCTTCGCACTGTTTTTCCTGAGGACATACTCTTCCGCAGATTGCCGGCAAAGAATTGGTTTCGGTTATTTTATCGTAAGCCCCGTCAAAATCGCCGTTTGCCACCAACGAAATAAATTCGGGTATTTTCACACCTACGGGACACCCGTTCATGCAAGGACGGTTTTTACAGTTAAGACAGCGCTGCGCCTCGTCAATTGCGGTTTCCGGAGAATATCCCAGCGTAACTTCCGAAAAGTTGCGGTTTCTCACATCGGCCGGCTGCTCTGGCATTGGATTTTTGATATTTGACATATTAGCCATTTATATTGCTCCTTCCGATTCTGCATGTGCCTTCCTCACAGGCTCTTTTTTCCTGAGATTTAAGCGCGTTCTGTCTTTTAAGCGCTATATCCCAGTCGATTTTATGACCGTCAAAATCCGGACCGTCAACACATGCGAACATAGGTTTGCCGTCTACGATTACTCTGCAGCCACCGCACATTCCGGTGCCGTCGATCATGACCGGGTTCATTGATACAGTTGTGGGGAGATTGTATTGTTTTGTAAGATCGCATACTGCTTTCATCATCAGCAGCGGTCCTACGGCTATCGCCTCGTCAAATAGCTCTCCGCTTTCAAGTTCTTCTTTCAGTCTGTCGGTAACAAAACCTTTCAATCCGTTTGAGCCGTCATCTGTAGTTATTATAAGTTTATCTGAAACTGCAGCTAATTCTTCACTTAGTATAATGCTCTCTTTGTTTTTAAACCCGGCAATCATGGTAACTTCGGCGCCGAGAGATTTCAGCTTTTTGGCCTGGGGATATGTAATAGCCGTACCGAGTCCTCCGCCTATAACAACCGCTTTTTTTATGTTTTCAAGCGGGGTAGGCATACCTAAAGGACCTGCGAAATCGAGAACAGAGTCACCGCTTTTTAATTTCTGCATATCCATGGTCGTCTTGCCTGCAACCTGAACTATAATAGTTACGGTACCCTGTTCACGGTCAAAATCCGCTATGGTAAAGGGTACGCGTTCGCCGTACTCATCTGTTCTGAGTATTATGAACTGACCGGGCTCTGCCCTGTGGGCAACCGCCGGAGCAACTATTTTCAAAAGAAATATCTGAGGGCTGAGATCGCGTTTTTCAATGATTTTATATGACATTATACTTAAGCTCCTTAATCTTTTATAATAATGCTGTCCCTCTCAGGACCTACGGATATATACTTGATAGGACAGCCTATTTTTTCCTCAATAAAAGTCACATATTCCTTAGCTGCCTGCGGCAGATCCTGCCAGCTTCTGACACCGGATATATCCTGCATCCAGCCGTTTACGTAATGTATAACGGGTTTTGCGTCGTTAAGAGCCGCAGGGAAGGGAAAACGTGTTGTTTTTTTACCGTCAAGCAGGTATGCGACACACACGGGAATTTTATCAAAGCCGGACAGTACATCTAATTTTGTAAGAGCGATTTCTGTGGCATCCTGTACTTCGATTCCGTAGGAAGTCGCGACCAGATCCAAAGCGCCTACTCTGCGCGGACGCCCTGTTTTTGCGCCGTACTCATTGCCGGCGCTGCGGAGGTTTTCGGCTTCGTCACCGAACATTTCAGAAACGAACGGACCTTCTCCCACACAGGTGGAATATGCTTTTACAACTCCTAATATGCGGTCTATTTTAGCTGCCGGAAACCCTGAACCGATAGGTGCATAAGCGGCGATAGTGTTTGAGGAGGTCGTGTAAGGATAAATACCGTAGTCGAGGTCTCTGAGCGATCCTAACTGTGCTTCGAACAAAATGTTCTTTCCACTTTGGGACACTTCTTTAAGTACTTTTCCGGTATCGCATATAAAGGGTTTGATTTTTTCACAGTAATCGGAAATCCATTTGTCAATTGATTCAAGGGTTATGGCATCGGCGCCGTAAACACCGGTAAGAGTAAGATTTTTCCATAAAAGGAGGTCGTTGAGATGCTCTTTCAACTTTTCGGGATAGAAGAGTTCACCTGCCAGCACGGTTTTCTTTTGGTATTTGTCTGAATAGAAAGGTGCTATACCCTGTTTTGTGGAACCGTATTTTTTATCTGCTAATCTTTTTTCCTCAAGTTCATCCATTTCTCTGTGCCATGGAAGCAGAAGTGACGCTCTGTCGCTGATTTTAAGGTTTTCAGGAGTAATCGAAACGCCTTTTTCAGTGACCCCGCATATTTCATTCCATAAGTTTTCGGGATCCAGAGCTACTCCGTTGCCCAGTATGTTTATAACGCCGTCCCTGAAAATACCGGATGGAAGAAGATGAAGGGCAAATTTGCCTTTATCGTTTATTACGGTATGGCCTGCATTTCCTCCTCCCTGATAACGTACTACAACATCATAATTTTCGGTCAGGAGATCAACCATGCGGCCTTTTCCTTCGTCGCCCCAGTTAATTCCGACTATGGCACAATTTTTTCCCATTACTGTTACTCCTCGCTTGATGTTTTTGTCTTTATAAATCCGTGATAAAAAATTATCCTGTCCGAAGCGGCGCCGCTTTCTCAGCGGCGGTACGAATTCGGACAATACAAATAATATTCGGTGTTATTTGCTTTCAATATTTTTTTCCAGTCTTGACATTATTTCGTTATATGCGTCTTCCACGCCGCCCAGGTCTCTGCGGAATCTGTCTTTATCAAGTTTTTCGTGTGTTTTGCTGTCCCACAGACGGCAGGTATCCGGACTTATCTCGTCTGCTAACACAATGGTGCCGTCGGACAGTCTGCCGAACTCGATTTTAAAATCAACCAGGATAACTCCGCATTCTTCCCAGAATGATTTAAGAAAATCATTTACCTTAAAAGCATAATCTTTTATGATTTCAATTTCATCGCGTGTGCAAAGTCCCAAAGCTACTGCGTGATAGCTGTTGCAGAGCGGATCACCGAGTTCGTCGTTTTTATAAGAAAACTCAATTGTGGGGGAGAGAAATTCCGTTCCTTCCGGAACGCCGTAATTCTTTGAAAAGGAGCCTGCGGCAATATTTCTTATAATAACTTCTAGCGGAACTATCTCGACTTTCTTTACAAGTGTTTCTCTGTCGTTAAGTTCCTCTACAAAATGTGTCGGAACGCCCGCTTTTTCAAGACGCTGCATAAGTCTGTTGCTCATCTTGTTGTTTATGACGCCTTTACCTGTAATCGTTCCTTTTTTTAGGCCGTTAAAGGCGGTTGCGTCATCCTTGTAGGATACGATCAACAATTCCGGATCTTCTGTTTTGAAAACTTTTTTTGCCTTTCCTTCATAAAGCTGACTCAATTTTTCCATTTTTTTACACCTCATATTTATATTTTCCGCTGTCTCAAGGCGGATGCCTTTACATGCAGTGGATAATTTACGCAATACAATAATCGTGATAACATACGGTTTTTATTTATACGCAACTATACAGAAGCCGCTGTCCGGCTTCTGTATAGTTGCGTTATCAATTATTATCCGGGCTTTTCATAAAACGGGTTCATAAAGCGGAGTGATCTGCCTTAATAAATCCGAGTCGGATATTGTATTCAGTCAAAAAAATGATATTATCACAAACACTATAATTATATCAGAAAACATTAAAATAATCAATAATAATTACTGTACTAATACTGTATTAACATTTAAAAAAAATTGTTGAAATTTGTGTAAAAAATGTTCATTATTTTCCGCTGTCGCCGTAGTTTGAAAGAACACGCGCAGAAGGGTCGTTAACGTCACAGCCTTTCCAGGATTTGTTAGGCATCCAGAAATCAGATATCATTTCGGATTGTCCGTTGTAATATTTTTCGAATATTTCCCGGTATAGAAGCGATTCCTTTGTGAAAGGAACAGCATGTTTATATTTTTTGCTTAAGGTTTCAAAATCGCTGTCCGAATATAAACTTTGAGCATATTCTTTCAGATAGTCAACCATTGAATG
Organism: uncultured Clostridia bacterium; assembly: GCA_944384855.1. Classification (GTDB taxonomy): domain Bacteria; phylum Bacillota; class Clostridia; order Oscillospirales; family Acutalibacteraceae; genus UBA737. The sequence continues at coordinate 33,087 of CALWUY010000037.1, forward strand.
TCCTACCGCGTCGGAAAAAGCGGCTTTTTCCCTCCACAATATTTCGTCCGGCAGTATGTTCTGTCCTTCGAAGGCGTGACGCAACAGGTATTTGCCTTTCCCGTAGGTGTTGAGCTTGAGCTCGGGATTTACCGACATAACGTATCTGACAAAATCCAAATCCCCGAACGGTACTCTGGCTTCAAGCGAGTTTACTGAAATACAGCGGTCGGCTCTGAGTACGTCGTACATGTGAAGCTCTTTTATACGTTTTTGAGATTCTTTCTGAAATTCCTCCGCATCAGGGGCAAAATCGGTATATTTGTAACCGAACAGCTCATCAGATATTTCTCCGGTCAGAAGCACCCTTATATCTGTCTGTTGGTGTATGGCTTTACATAAAAGATACATTCCCATACTCGCCCTTATGGTTGTTATGTCGAACGTCCCGAGAGCATAAATTACTGTTTCAAGCGAGGAAATCACCTCGTCAGGAGTCATAAATATTTCGGTATGCTCGCTTCCGATAAAATCCGCGACCTGTTTTGCGTATTTCAGATCAATCGCGTCTTCGCTCATACCTATGGCAAAGGTGCGTATGGGTTTTTCACTTTTGCGCGCCGCAATAGCGCATACAAGAGAAGAATCCAGTCCGCCTGACAGCAAAAATCCTACTTTTGCATCGGCAATAAGGCGTTTCTCAACACCGCAGGTCAGTTTTTGACGTATTTTACTGCAAACAGTCTCAAGATCATCGTCAGAAATTTTGTCTGGCGAAGCTATATCGTTGTAGCATATAAATTTTCCCCCTTTGTAATAATGTCCGGGAGGGAAGGGCATTATTTTTTCGGCTAAACCCATAAGATTTTTGGGCTCGCTGGCAAACAGTATGCAACCGCTGCTGTCATATCCGTAATATAGCGGACGTATTCCTATAGGATCTCTTGCGGCTATATATTCTCCGGTCTCGCCGTCATAAATAATCATAGCAAATTCGGCGTCAAGCATGCGGAACATATCTGCTCCGTACTCTTTGTACAGCGGAAGCAGAATTTCGCAGTCGGATTCACTTTTGAATGTGTATTTTTCTTTCAGTTTATCCTTGAATCTATGAAATCCGTATATTTCGCCGTTGCAGACGCAAAGGCTGTTTTTAAGACGGAAAGGCTGCATTCCTTCGGGGTGAAGTCCCATAATAGCCAGCCGGTGAAAGCCGAGCAGTCCTTTGCCGGTATCGATTATGCGGGTGTCGTCCGGTCCTCTTGACTTGGTTTCGCTTAAACCTTGCTTAAATTTATCCATTGCGGCGGAGGTACCGCACCATCCCATTATCGAACACATATTTTTTCTCCCTTCTTAATGTATGCAACTGTACAGAAGCCGGTTTTGCGGCTTCTGTACAGTGCGTGCCGATTTATAAAACCGGCTTTTTGACGCTGCTTGTTATTCTTCGTCCTGAAGCGCGTCAAAGCCTTCTTCGCCGGTACGCACCTTAACGACATTTTCCACATCGTAAACGAAAATCTTGCCGTCGCCGATGTGACCTGTATAAAGAACCTTTTTGGCAGCTTCAATAACATTTCTTACGGGCACCTTGCTGACGACAATATCAACCTGTACCTTGGGAAGCAGCGTGGCTTCTACAGGAGCGCCTCTGTAATATTCCTGTCTGCCTTTCTGAACACCGCAGCCAAGCACATGGGAAACGGTCATACCGGTTATACCGATGTTCATCATTGCTGTTTTAAGAGCTTCAAGCCGGTGCTCCTTGCAGATTATTTCAACCTTTGTAATCTTAGGAACCTTATTGTCCGGAGAAATGTTTTCTTTAACAGGTATCGCCGCTTCGACCGGAACTTCTCCTGTAATTTCGGATTCGCTTGCTTCACCAAAATCCATGCTTTCTACAGCCGGAACAAAGTCGGGATATGCGGTGTTTCCGTGTTCGCCGATATCAAGACCCGAGAGTTCCTCTTCGGCTGATACCCTTATGCCGACTGTATGCTTAAGCACTATCCAAACGAGTGCAGAAGCAGCAAATGTAAATGCGCCTACCGCAATAATTCCTATAATTTGTGTGCCGAGTAGCCCCCAGCCTCCTCCGTAAAACAGTCCGTTGCGGCCTGAGAGGGTAGTGACACCTTCTTTGGCGAAGAGTCCTACGCAGATCGTTCCGAAAACGCCGCAGCAGAGGTGAACGGCTGTAGCTCCGACAGGATCGTCGATATGGATGCGGTCGAAGAACATTACCGCAAATACTACTATAATACCGGCAATGGCGCCTATAAGCAGAGATATTTCTATACTTATATATGCACAGGAAGCGGTAACGCCGACAAGTCCGGCGAGACATCCATTAACGGTCATTCCGAGATCCGGCTTGCCGATAAAAATCCACGAGGTGATTGTGGAGGTCAACACTGCCGCGATAGCCGAAGTGTTAGTCGTCATAAGTATGTGCATAATATCGCTTGGATTCTGGAAGCTCATTGTTGAACCCGGGTTGAATCCGAACCATCCGAGCCATAGAACAAATAAACCGATTACGGCTAATGACATACTGTGTCCGGGAATAGCGCGGGGCTTGCCGTTTTTATCATACTTCCCGATACGCGGACCTAAAATCAGCGCTCCTGCAAGAGCGGCCCAGCCTCCTACCGAATGAACAGCGGTATCGCCCGCAAAGTCCATAAACCCGATATCAGCCAGCCATCCGCCGCCCCAAATCCAGTGACCTACTACCGGATATATAAATAATGTCAAAACAAACGAGAAAATAATAAATGAAATATATTTTACACGTTCCGCTACAGCGCCCGAAACAATGGTTGCCGCCGTACCGCAGAACACGAGCTGAAAGAAGAATTTGCCCCAAAAAGGCACGTTGGACGTCAGTGTTTCGTCATAAAAAGAAAGATCTGTATCTCCCAAAATCCATAAATGCTCTGTACCTATGATAGGGTTGTCGCCGCCGAACATAAATCCCCAGCCGAGAAGCAGAAATCCCATTGACGATACGGCGAAAACGATGAAGTTTTTAGAAAGTATGTTTACGGTGTTCTTTGCCCTCGCAAAGCCTGCTTCTACCGAAGCAAAGCCGAGGTTCATAAAGAATACCAGTATCGCTGCCAGGAAAACCCAAAAAGTGTCTATAATCATTGCTGTGCTCATAAAAATCTCTCCTTTTTCAATCGATTACCTACCTTACGCTGAACAGTATGTCAGCATAGGACGGGAACGGCCAGAATTCCTTTGAAGTAATTGTCTCTGCCTCATCAACGGCAGCTCTCAATTCTGCCATTTTGCCGAGAACGTTATCGCGTATCATGTAAGCTTCACTGTCGATATTTTCTGCGTCGCTCAGTTTCAAAACCTCATTTTCGAGTTCATCGGCTGATTTTGCAATTCTGTCGGTAAGGACTGACAGCCGCTTTACAATACCGGTCTCATATCCGCACGGAACCGAAGCGTCAAGCTGTTTTTTAAGCGCCGCGTTTTTGGCAATGACCGCGGTATATTTTTCAATTGCCGGTGCATAAGAACACTTTGCCATATCTACCATTGTATTTGCTTCTATGATTACTGTCTTGCAGTAATTTTCAAGCATTATTTCCTCACGGGATCTAAGCTCTATTTCGCTGTACACTTTGTGAGAGGTAAGCATATCCACATTTTTCTTATCAAGCAGGTGAGGCATACAGTCGGCAGTTGTGCGGTAATTCAGAAGTCCGCGCTGCTCGGTAGCTTCCTTTATCCAGCCGTCGTCATATCCGTTGCCGTTGAAAATGATTCTTTTGTGGTCTTTTATTGTTTTCTTTATCATTTCATGCAGCGCTGTTTCAAAGTCTTCCGCTCCTTCAAGCCTATCCGCATAAATCTTGAGAGATTCGGCTACCGCGGCATTAAGCATGATGTTGGCGCAGGCTATGCTGTTGGAAGAACCGAGCATACGGAACTCAAATTTATTTCCCGTGAATGCGAATGGTGAAGTACGGTTGCGGTCGGTGGTATCTCTGGTGAATTTCGGAAGTACGCTTACACCGAGCTTCATCTTTTTCTTTCCTGCCGAAATGTAAGGAGTATCATTCTCTATGGCGTCAAGAATGGCGTTCAGCTCGTCTCCGAGGAACATCGAAACCACAGCCGGAGGAGCTTCGTTTGCACCGAGACGGTGGTCGTTGCCGGCGGTCGCTACTGCAATTCTCAGCAAATCCTGATAATCGTCGACCGCCTTTATTACGGCGCACAGGAAGAGTAAAAACTGTGCGTTTTCATAAGGTGTCTCTCCGGGAGACAGAAGATTTATTCCTGTGTCTGTGGAGATTGACCAGTTGTTGTGCTTACCGCTGCCGTTAACTCCTGCAAAGGGTTTCTCGTGCAACAGGCATACAAGTCCGTGTTTTGCGGCTGCTTTCTGCATAATTTCCATAGTCAGCTGGTTATGGTCGGTAGCTATATTTGTTGTGGTATAAATCGGCGCCAGTTCGTGCTGCGCGGGAGCAACCTCATTATGTTCGGTTTTGGCGAAAATGCCAAGCTCCCAAAGCTCATTGTTAAGGTCCTCCATATATTCGGCAACCTTAGGTTTGATAACTCCGAAGTAATGGTCGTCCATTTCCTGCCCTTTGGGAGGCTTTGAACCGAAAAGAGTTCTTCCGGTAAACCTTATATCCGGGCGCGCGTCATACATTTCTTTGGTAATCAGGAAATATTCCTGTTCCGGTCCCACTGAAGTTTTTACGCATTTAACAGTATCGTTTCCGAACAGTCTGAGTATCCGGAGCGCCTGGATATTCAGTGCCTGCATTGAGCGCAGCAGAGGAGTCTTTTTGTCAAGAGCTTCTCCTCCGTAAGAACAGAAAGCTGTGGGGATGCAAAGGGTTTTTCCTTTGATAAACGCGTATGAAGTAGGATCCCATGCTGTATATCCGCGCGCTTCAAATGTCGCTCTGATTCCGCCTGAAGGGAATGAAGATGCGTCAGGTTCTCCTTTTATGAGTTCTTTTCCGGAAAATTCCATTATAACGCCGCCGTCGGGCGACGGTGTTATAAAACTGTCGTGTTTTTCAGCGGTTATTCCTGTAAGCGGCTGGAACCAATGGGTGTAATGGGTGGCTCCGTTTTCTACCGCCCAGTCTTTCATGGCTGAGGCAACAGCGTTTGCCACGCTGATATCCAAATCGGCATTTTCGTCGATGGTTTTCTTAAGTGTATTGTAGATTTTTTCGTCAAGCCGCGATTTCATTACGCGGTCATCAAATACCTTGCTGCCGAAAAATTTTGTTACTGTGCTCATAGTTATCTTTCCTTTCTTTAAAATGTATAATTTTTTTCGGGTGCGTCGGAGATTAAGACAAGTATTAGGAGGGGGACCCTGCCCGAATCTCCGGACACAGACCCGAAATTAAAAATTATACAAAAAACAAAAGGCGCCTTTAATTCTTTCAAATTAAAGACGCCTTTGCCTTATAAATACTCTTATATTTGCCTTTTTTAAAATATTATACAATACCCTGCGCGGTCATTGCTTCAACAACCTTTTCAAAGCCTGCTATGTTTGCGCCGGCAACATAGTTGCCGTCCATACCGTATTTCTTTGCGGCCGCGTCAAGGTTGTGGAAAATATTAACCATTATGCCCTGAAGTTTTGAATCAACCTCATCAAAAGACCAGCTCAGCCTTTCGCTGTTCTGTGACATTTCAAGGGCTGATGTAGCAACGCCGCCGGCATTTGCAGCCTTGCCCGGAAGGAAGTATACACCGTTCTTCTGGAGATACTCGGTGGCCTCCAAAGTGGTAGGCATATTAGCGCCTTCACAGACAGCCGTTACACCGTTTGCGACAAGTGTTTTTGCATCTTCAAGGTCAAGTTCATTCTGAGTTGCGCAGGGAAGAGCGATATCGCATTTAACCGACCATACACCTTTTCCTTCATGATATTCGGAATTGGGCCTGTAATTTTTGTATTCGGTAAGTCTCTGGCGGCGAACTTCCTTAATTTCTTTAAGAGCCGCGAGATCAATTCCGTCCGGATCGTAAACCCAGCCTGTTGAATCAGAGCAGGTAACAACTTTAGCGCCTAACTGCTGAGCTTTTTCTGTTGCGTATATAGCAACATTTCCGGCGCCCGAAACCGCTACGGTTTTTCCTTTAATATCCTGACCGTTGCATTTGAGCATTTCTTCTGTTATGTACAAAAGTCCGTATCCTGTAGCTTCCGTACGCGCAAGGGAACCGCCGTAAGACAGGCCTTTTCCGGTGAGAACGCCTTCAAAAACACCTTTTATTCTTTTGTACTGTCCGTACATATATCCGATTTCACGCGCGCCGGTGCCTATATCTCCGGCAGGAACATCGGTATCTGCGCCTATGTATTTGCAAAGTTCTGTCATAAAGCTCTGGCAGAAAGCCATAACCTCGCGGTCTGATTTGCCCTTGGGATCAAAATCCGAACCGCCTTTTCCTCCGCCGATCGGAAGACCGGTAAGTGAGTTTTTGAAAATCTGTTCAAAACCGAGGAATTTGATAATGCCGAGATTTACCGACGGATGCAGACGCAGACCGCCTTTGTAAGGTCCAATTGCGCTGTTGAACTGCACGCGGTATCCTGTATTTACCTGTACCTGACCCTTATCGTCGATCCACGGAACGCGGAACTTGAACTGTCTTTCGGGATTTGCGATTCTTTCAAGCAGCGCTTCGCGTCTGAACTTATCTTCATTGGCGTCAACTACAGGCTTAAGTGAATCAAAAACCTCTTTGACTGCCTGAAGGAATTCAGGCTCACCGGGATTTTCCCTGACTATTCTTTCGTAAACTTCATCAACATAGCTCATTTCGTTTCCTCCTAAAATAAATAAAAGGAGCCTCTAAGGGTAACAATAACAACCCTTAAAGACGCCTTTGCCTTTCTGTTTACAAATTATACATCGCAAGGAAAAGTTTGTCAAGGCTTTTTTTGAAAAAAATAAAAAAAACTTCAAAAAAATAATCTTTGTGATTGACAAAGCTTATTTTTTGCTGTATAATATACGCTAATGAGCAAAGGCGTTCATTTTATTGCAGAAACTTCTGCGGTGAAATGAACGCCTTTTATATTTATATCGTAAGGAGAAAGGACGCGGAATTTATGAAAAGTATTGAAGGTCAGATAAGAATACCGTCCGGATGCGCGATTGCCGCCGTAATATCAAGAGAAGGGAATTGTATGACCGGCGAAAAAATAGTGGAATCAATGAAACCTATGCACGACCGCTCAAACGGACTCGGCGGCGGCTTTGCGGCTTATGGAATTTATCCGGAATATCGTGATTTTTATGCTTTGCATATGTTTTTTAATGATCGCGCCGCAAGAAAAGACTGTGAGGTATTTCTGAAGGAACGCTTTGAGATAGTAAAAAGTGAGATAATACCTACAAGAAAGATCCCCAGCATCACTGATGAGCCGGTGATATGGCGGTATTTTGTTTCTCCGCTGCAGTCACAGCTCAAAAACCTCCAGCTTGACGAAAAAGAATATGTGGCGAGAACTGTTATGAAGATAAACTGCGAGATGGCCGGTTCGTATGTGTTTTCAAGCGGCCAAAATATGGGAGCCTTCAAGGCAGTAGGATTTCCGGAAGATGTAGGAGTATTTTATAAACTGGAAGAATATGAAGGTTATTCATGGACGGCTCACGGCAGATATCCTACCAATACTCCTGGCTGGTGGGGAGGAGCTCATCCGTTTACGCTGCTTGACTATTCCATTGTTCACAACGGTGAGATCTCTTCTTATGATGCAAACCGCAGATTTATTGAAATGTTTGGTTATAAATGCACTCTGCAGACCGATACAGAGGTTATTACATATATAATGGATTATCTCCTTCGTGTTCAGAAACTAACGCTCGCCGAGGCGGCAAACGTTATTGCCGCTCCGTTCTGGAGTACGATAGAGAGCAAGACTGATGCTTACGAAAGAAAGAAATATGAGTTTTTGCGTACGGTATTTCCGAGTTTGCTTATTACCGGACCGTTTTCAATCGTGTTCGGATTTAACGGAGGACTTATGGCGCTCAACGACCGGTTAAAGCTGCGTTCAATGGTGGTTGGAGAAAAAGAAGATAAAGTATTTATAGCCAGCGAGGAAGCGGCAATACGGGTTATGGAACCGGAGGCTGAAAATATATACGCTCCGGCAGGAGGAGAACCTGTAATCGTTAAATTAAAGGAAGGTGCGTTTTAATGGCTATGCTGTTTTATCCTGAATTTGAAGTTGTAAGAAACGAAAGCAGATGTATTGCCTGCCGTGTATGTGAAAAGCAGTGTGCCAATGAGGTGCATAGCTACGATGCCGTAACGGGAACGATGCTTTCGGATGAAACAAAGTGCGTAAACTGTCAGCGCTGCGTAAGTCTTTGTCCTGCGAGAGCGCTGAAAATAGTAAAGAGCAACTGCGGTTTCAGAGAAAACGCAAACTGGCAGGACGATACAATAAAAGAAATATATAAACAGGCAAATTCCGGCGGTGTGCTTTTATCATCTATGGGAAATCCCAAACCGTTTCCGGTTTACTGGGATAAAATACTGATAAATGCTTCACAGGTTACCAATCCGTCTATTGATCCGCTGAGGGAGCCTATGGAAACAAAGGTGTTTTTAGGCAAAAAACCCAGTAAGATACAAAGAGACGATGACGGAAAAATAAAATTTGATCTGCCGCCGCAGCTTGAGCTGTCAATGCCTGTTATGTTTTCGGCGATGAGTTATGGTTCTATCAGCTACAATGCTCACAAATCGCTGGCATCTGCGGCGCAGGAGCTCGGTATTTATTATAATACCGGCGAGGGCGGACTTCACGAGGATTTTTATGTTTACGGTAAAAACACGATAGTTCAGGTGGCATCGGGACGATTCGGAGTATATAAAGATTATCTGGAAGCCGGCGCGGCAGTGGAAATAAAAATGGGACAGGGAGCAAAGCCCGGCATCGGCGGACATTTGCCCGGGACCAAAATAGTCGGAGATGTATCGCGGACAAGAATGATTCCGGAGGGGAGCGACGCTATATCACCGGCGCCTCACCATGATATTTACTCCATAGAAGATTTGAGGCAGCTTGTATATTCGCTTAAGGAAGCTACCGGGTATAAAAAGCCGGTTATAGTCAAGGTGGCTGCCGTACATAATATTGCGGCTATAGCCAGCGGAATCGCAAGAAGCGGGGCAGATATAATAGCTATCGACGGCTTCCGCGGAGGTACGGGAGCGGCACCTACAAGAATAAGGGATAACGTGGGAATACCGGTGGAATTGGCGCTGGCAGCGGTTGACAAGAGACTCAGAGACGAAGGTATACGCAACAATATATCTCTGGTAGCAGGAGGGAGCATACGCTCCGCGTCGGATGTAGTAAAGGCGGTGGCCTTAGGCGCCGATGCCTGTTATATTGCTACCGCGGCTTTGCTTGCGCTCGGATGTCATCTGTGCCGCACCTGTCAGACAGGAAATTGCAACTGGGGTATAGCTACCCAGAAACCCGAGCTTGTAAAGCGGCTTAATCCCGAAAAGGGCAGTGAATGCCTTGTGAATCTCATGACCGCCTGGAAACATGAAATTAAGGAGCTTATGGGCGGTATGGGTATAAATTCCATTGAATCGCTGCGCGGAAACAGATTAATGCTCAGAGGTATAGGACTCAGCGAAAAAGAACTTGATATACTTGGTATTACTCATGCGGGGGAATAAATATGTCTGTAACATGTGAAAATACTTCAATATATATTGTTGATTTCTGCTGTTCAGTGGGAAATGCTTCGCTTTTTGCGCTTTCTGACGAAAATTGTAGAAAAAAGCTTGGAGGTGTGGTATAATACTATGGTATTGAACGCAAACGGTATTGAATTTAAGGAACTCAATGAAAAACTGCGCGGATCGGATAATAAAATAACCGTTAACGGCTGCTGCGGACAGAGATTCATCGCTTCCGGGATGAAAAACAAGAAAATCACGATAGAAGGTATACCGGGAAACGCTCTGGGAGCTTATCTTGACGGTGCCGAAATCACGGTAAAAGGCAACGCGCAGGATGCAGTAGGAGATACTATGAATGACGGGAAAATTGTAATTCACGGTAATATCGGAGATGCCGCAGGGTACGCTATGAGAGGCGGCAGGATATACATCAAAGGCAATGCCGGATACCGTGCCGGAATACATATGAAAGAATATAAGAACAAGGTGCCTGTAATGATAATCGGAGGCAGTGCGGGGAGCTTTCTCGGTGAATATCAGGCAGGCGGAATTATAATTGTATTAGGCATGAAATCCGGCGGAAAGCTTGTCGGCAATTTTCCCTGTACGGGCATGCACGGCGGAAAGGTATTTTTCAGGGGAGAACCGGCCGAAGATATTTTTCCGAAAAATGTTTGTCTGAAAGCCGCTTCGGCAGATGATATGAAATGTATAAACGAACAAATTTCAGAATATGCCGATATATTCGGTTTAGACAAAAATGAAATATTACAGTCAAAGTTTACCGTTGCCACACCTGACAGCAACAATCCTTATAAGCAGATGTATGTGGCAAACTGAAAGTGAGGTATAAGCTATGAAGTATTCGAAGGAAGAGGTCATGCAGTATGTGCATGAAGAGGATGTAAAATTTATCCGCCTTGCGTTTTGCGATGTATTCGGGAGGCAGAAAAATATATCTATTATGCCGCCGGAACTTTCCCGCGCTTTTGAATACGGTATTCCGTTTGACGCGGCGGCTATAACCGGTTTTGTGGATGAAACCCATTCTGATTTGATTTTACATCCCGATCCCGAAACCCTTATGGTTCTTCCGTGGAGACCGGAGCACGGCAGGGTAGTGAGAATGTTTTCATACATTACTTATCCTGACGGTACGCCTTTTGAATGCGATACGCGTTGGCTTTTGAAAAAGGCAGTGGATTATGCTTATAATGAAGGATATGTGTTTGATTTCGGTTCCGAGCAGGAGTTTTATCTGTTTTTGCTTGATGAGAACGGAAAACCTACCGTCACGCCGTATGATGAAGCCGGGTATATGGACATAGCTCCGGATGACAGAGGAGAGAACATACGTCGTGAAATCTGTCTTACTCTGGAGCAGATGGGAATCAGGCCGGAAACTTCGCATCATGAGGAGGGTCCCGGACAGAACGAAGTTGATTATCAGTATTCCGATCCGCTTTCGGCGGCTGACAACACTATGACTTTTCAAACTGTAGTAAAAACAGTTGCGAGGCGTAACGGCTTATATGTTGATTTTTCACCAAAACCGCTGAAAGATAAACCCGGAAACGGATTTCATGTAAATATCTCCTTGTCGGATAACGAGGATATCCGCAGTGTACATAATATAATAGCCGGTGTGCTCAACAGAATCCGCGAAATGACGGCGTTTTTAAATCCCACAGAAAAATCTTATGACAGATTCGGCGAGTATAAGGCTCCCGCCTATGTTTCATGGGCAAGAGAAAACCGCACCCAGCTGATACGGGTACCTTTCTCGGAAAAAATAAACAAGCGGGCGGAGATCCGTTCACCTGATCCGAGCGCTAATCCGTATATTGTATTTGCACTTGTTATATACGCGGCTGTTGAAGGATTAAAAAATAAAATGGAACCTATTCCGGCATCTGAAATCAATATGTTTAATGCTGATGCAGATACATTGAAAGGTTTCACAAAGATTCCGGTAAGCCTGAAAGAAGCTTGTGAGATTGCGGCAGGCAGTGAGTTTATAAATAGGTATATTCCTGAAAAACTAATCAACATTTACTGCGGCAGGTAATATGCCGCTGATATGAAAAGGGGGGACGGCAAATGAGTCTGGAAGCACGGGTATACAGTGTTCTTGTGGTTTCTTCATCTGAAACTTTCAACAGTGCCGCAACCGATTTGCTGTCTCCTTCAAGATATCAGCCTGTTGTTTTCACTTCAAATATAAGCGAGGCAAAAAGACATTTCGCCGAACGCAGTTTTGATTTTGTTATCATTAACTCTCCGCTTCCGGATGAATCCGGAACCAGATTCGCGATTGATTGCTGTTCCTCTATGACAACATCGGTACTGCTTATCATACGCAGTGACATCTACGCAGAAATACACGGCAAGGTGGTTGTGCACGGAGTGTTTACTCTGCCTAAGCCCACGTCAAAAGCTGTAATAATGCATGCGCTCGGCTGGCTGTCGAGTTCACGCGAAAGACTGAGGAAATTGGAAAAGAAAACTTTGTCCGTAGAGGACAGGATGAAGGAGATACGTATCATAAACCGTGCAAAGATACTGCTTGTAAGCGAACTGCACATGACTGAGCAGGAGGCACACAGATACATAGAAAAACAGGCTATGGACGCCTGCGTGTCAAAGTGTGAAATAGCGGAAAATATTATAAAAACATACTCTTAATATTAATTACCGTGCTTGTCCGGATAAAATGTTCTGATTAAGGATTCTTAAAAGTTTATAGACTGTGATATGAAAGGGAGATAAAAATGGCTAAATTTTTAAATTTTGGTTCATTGAATCTTGATTCAGTCTATTCGGTTGAGGATATAGTTGTTCCCGGTGAAACGATATCTTCTTTGGGAATGGCGCGTTATTGCGGTGGAAAAGGCCTTAATCAGTCTATTGCGCTGGCTCGGGCGGGAGCTGAGGTTTATCACGCGGGGAATATTGGCTTTGACGGAGATATTTTACTCGATAAGCTGAAATCATTCGGCGTGCATACCGAATATGTGCGTAAACTGGATACCGAGCCCACGGGTAATGCTATAATTCAGGTTGACAGTAAAGGGCAGAATTCGATTATTTTATTTGGCGGAGCCAATCAGAAAAATGACAGGGAATATATTTACCGGGTACTTGCGGATTTCAGGCAAAATGATGTTTTAATTTTGCAAAATGAAATCAACGGTATATCGGAGATTATAGATTTAGCTTATGAAAAGGGTATGACTATAGTGCTGAATCCAAGCCCGATGAATGAACGTATAATGTCATGTGATTTAAACAAAATATCGGTTTTTGTGCTTAACGAAATAGAAGGTTCGCAAATTACAGGAAAAACGGAATTTCAGTATACGCATTTTTTAGTAACAGTTTAATTTGTTATATAAAACAAAAACTGCCGCCGGTATTAAAATGCCGGCGGCAGTTTTGCTATTATTCTATTTCAAGACGCTTGGTTTCCGGTAACGACTGTTCCTTTTTCGGCAGAGTAAGTTTCAGAACACCGTCTTCATATTTACTCTTGATTGCATCGGTATCAATTCCGCTTACATCAAACTGCCTGCAGTAAGAGCCGTAAGAGCGTTCACAGCGGATGACTTTATTCTTCTTGTCTTTCTCTTCGTTTTTGGAACTTCTTTCCGCCTTGATGGTAAGCGTATCGCCGCTTAAATCAATGTGGATATTTTCCTTTGCGAATCCCGGTAGATCAGCTTCAAGCTCATAATGATCACCTTCATCGGTTATATCGGTTTTGAATTCTGCAAGATCATGCGAAGTAAAGAAATTGTCAAACGGTCTGCCGAAAAATCTCTTTTCGAATTCTTCCATTTCACGGAAAGGATTGTAATAGTCAGCTATGTGGTTATTATTTCTACGAGTAAGTTCAAACATAAAATATACCTCCAAAAAAATTAAATTAATATTTTTGTCGGCCTATTGTTTTTCATCCGACCAGGTCGGCATCAGTCGGAAATTTCAAATTGTACATAATCGACCATCTCTTTTTGTCTTTTTGTCTTTTTCCTTTTGACAATTATATTGTATCCCCGAAAATCACATTTTGTATTACATTTTTATTAACAATTTGTAAATTTAGCACTCTTAAGCGTAGAGTGCTAAAATAATTTTTTTCAAAAAACTTCGCCTGCCAGAAGCAAGCGAAGTTTTTTGATGGTGTCATTTTATACCACGTAATCGGTTAAAGGCCGTGACAATCGTTAAACCTGCTGCGATTGAACACAATCCCTGAATAATGTTTCCCGGCAGCGAGGCGGCAGCGCCTGGTATATTGTATAGAATACAATCATATACAAAATAACCGCATATCATTATCAATTCGGAAAGCAGTCCCCGACAGCCAAAAGCGATATTTTCGCGAATTTATTATTAAAAATTTTTTTGTGGTATATTGCTGCTGTTACGGCTGCCATTGATGATTTTATCAGCAGGGTAGCGGGTGCATATGCTTGTCAATAAGGGCGCCTCCGAATGCGATGTTTATTTTATTTCAGGAAGTTTTGCGGCATAAGACTTTAATTCTTCATCAGTTGGGATATAGTCGTTCATTTGATTGTCATGAAACTTTTCGTATGCAACCATATCAAAATATCCTGTACCTGTAAGTCCGAATACTATCGTTTTGTCTTCTCCGGTTTCACGGCATTTTACCGCTTCGTCAATAGTGGCTTTTATTGCATGAGCGCTTTCCGGAGCAGGAAGAATACCTTCAACCCGGGCAAAATATTCAGCGGCTTCAAATACGTCGGTCTGTTTTACCGAAACGGCTTCCATAAGACCGTCATCGTACAGCTGTGACAGCGTTGAACTCATACCGTGATAACGCAGTCCTCCGGCATGATTTGCAGAAGGAATAAAATCACATCCCAGCGTATACATCTTTGCAAGCGGACAGACCATTCCGGTATCGCAGAAATCGTAGGCATATACGCCCCGTGTCAAGCTCGGGCAGGACGCCGGTTCCACCGCGATAATACGGTAGTCGGCTTCGCCTCTCAGTTTTTCTCCCATAAAAGGAGCTATCAAACCGCCGAGGTTTGAGCCGCCGCCGGCGCAGCCGATAATAATGTCGGGCTTTACATTGTATTTGTCAAGCGCGGTTTTGGTTTCAAGCCCGATTACCGACTGGTGCAGAAGCACCTGATTAAGCACACTGCCGAGAACGTATCTGTATCCTTCGCTGGAAACCGCTTTTTCAACTGCTTCGCTGATTGCGCAGCCGAGACTTCCGGTTGTTCCCGGATGTTCTGCAAGTATTTTTCTGCCTACATTTGTTTCCTCAGACGGAGAAGGCGTCACCGATGCGCCGTAGGTCCTCATAACTTCGCGTCTGAAAGGCTTCTGCTCGTAGGAGCACTTTACCATATATACTTTACAGTCCAGTCCGAAATATGAGCATGCCATAGAAAGCGCAGTACCCCACTGGCCTGCTCCGGTTTCGGTGGTAACACCCTTTAAACCCTGCTTTTTAGCATAATAAGCCTGTGCGATAGCGGAGTTAAGCTTATGCGATCCGCTTGTATTGTTTCCTTCAAACTTATAGTAGATTTTTGCCGGAGTATTCAGTTTTTCTTCAAGACAGTAAGCTCTTACAAGGGGAGACGGCCGATACATCTTATAAAAATTTCTGATATCTTCCGGGATATCGAAAAAGGCAGTTGTATCGTCCAGTTCCTGTTCTACCAATTCTGCGCAGAAAACGCCTGAAAGTTCTTCGGCGGTCATGGGTTTGAGAGTTGCCGGATTAAGCAGCGGCGCCGGTTTGTTTTTCATGTCGGCGCGCAGGTTATACCAAGCTTTCGGCATCTCGCTTTCTTCAAGATAAATTTTGTAGGGAATTTTCTTTTCTGACATGTTTATGTCTCCTTTCGTAAATTTTGCTGAGACAAAACAAAAAGTCCTGTCCCAAGCTGTAATAATGCTGGGACAGGACTTGATAATACATTCCTGCGGTGCCACCCGGCTTGACGTATCATTACAATACGCCCACTTTTCACGTACAAATATACGCAGACCTTTGTTTACGGAGAGCCACACTCCGTCTCGAATACTCAGAGCTTATCAAAACTCTTTTCTGCTTGCCCTCAGAAGTCCATTCAGTATCATATATTCCGCTGCAATCGCACTGTCTGCAGCTCTCTGTAGAAAAAGTGATGAAACCTACTTACTCTTCCTCAACGGTTTAATACAGTATATCATTTTATATCGCAGATGTCAACACTTTTTATGAAAATATAGTTTTATATGCTTATGACTCTGTATTTAATGAAGCGAGCAATAAGATATTTATTGACTTTTAGCGGAAGATATGTTATCATACATGTCAGATGTTGAATTTTCAACAACTACGTTTTCGCAAATTAAAAATTCTTTATAATTCGGGTTATAGTATCAAGTTTAACATGTGAAAGCGTTAAAAATTTATATCATTTTCTGTGAGGTATTAATCGAATATGGAAAAAATCAGAATTATAACAGATTCGGGGTCGGATATAGCGCAAAATTTCAATTCAAATATTACTGTGCTGCCGATGTCTATACGTTTCGGGGATACTGAATATCTTGACGGGGTGAATCTGTCGGTAAACCAGTTTTACGAAAAACTTATTGAGAGCGATGAGCTTCCTACCACAAGTCTGATAACTCCGGCCGCTTTTGAAGATGCTTACAGGCAATCTGCAGAAAAAGGGGAAAAGGTCATTGTTATAACTATATCAGGCAAACTTTCCGGAACATATCAAAGTGCGGTTTTGGCAGCGTCGGAGTATGAAAACGAGGTATTCGTAGTAGACAGCAAAAATGTCGCTATAGGAGAACGGATTCTCGTGCTTTTGGCGTTGGATCTCATAAAATCCGGAATGACCGCAAAGGAAATAGCTTTAAAACTTGAAGAGGAAAAGGAAAAAATTCATTTGATTGCGGTCCTTGATACATTGGAGTATCTTAAAAAAGGCGGACGCATATCAAAGTCTGTTGCGTTTGTAGGCGGGGCGCTGTCAATCAAACCTGTTATAGCGATTAAGGAAGGCGAGGTCGCAATAATCGGAAAGGCAAGGGGATCGCGCAACGGAAATAATTATCTTATAAAAGAGATTGAAGAAACTTCCGGTGTGGATTTTACAAAACCCTTGTGTTTAGGATATTCGGGTCTTGACGAAACGATGCTGAAAAAATATATTGAAGACAGCAGACAGCTCTGGGAGGGATATGAGGATTGTCTCAGCATCTCGCCTATCGGCGCTACGGTAGGGACTCATGCCGGGCCGGGTGTAATAGGAGTTGCTTTTTTCGAAAAATAATAGTATACTCCCGGTAGAATTGAATATATAGAGGTAGAGAGAATAAAATGTACTCTCTTTCGGCGCTTTAAGCGAATAGAGTTTTAAATTTTGACGGTAGGTTGAAAATAAGCGAAAGTTGTTATATAATAGCAACCATAGGCAGTTCAAATAAAGTTAAAACTTCGCAAGGAGAACTGATATGAATGAATATATTATTTTGCGGTGACGGCAATATAGCAGACGGTGTGATAATATCGGTACTGTCTCTTCTGAAAAACGCAAAAGGTAAAATTAATATATATTTGCTGACTGCTACGGTAAGATATAAAAGTACGTATTATAAAGCGCTGTCAAGTGAATTTGCTGACAGTCTTGACCGTTTGGTAAAGGAATACGATGGGGATAATTCGGTAAAGCTTTTCGATATATCGGATTTGTTTGCGGCAGAGCCGCCGCGGGCGAATATGGAGACAAGGTTTACACCCTGCTGTATGCTCAGGCTTTATGCTGATATGGTTGATTCATTGCCTGAAAGGATATTATATCTTGACAACGATGTTATTTGCCGGGCTGATCCGTCACAGTTTTATAATACTGATATGAAAGGCTCTGCTGTGGCAGGATGCCTTGATTATTACGGAAGCTGGTTTTTCAAGCATCATCTTATCCGGCGCGATTATTTGAATTCAGGCGTTCTGCTTTTGGATATGGATAAAATCAGGGAAACAGGGCTGTTTAGAAAATGCCGTGCCAGATGCGCTGAAACCGAAATGTTTATGCCGGATCAATCGGCGATAAACAAGCTTGCCGAAAAAAAGATTATAGTGCCGCGCAGGTATAATGAGCAGAGAAAACTGCATAAGGATACCGTATTTCAGCATTTTACAACAAGTTTTCGCTTTTTCCCATGGCTGCATACAGTCAGTGTAAAACCGTGGAATATAGACGGTATGCATAATATTTTAAAAATTACTGAATATGACAGTATATTGCAGGAATACATTAACATAAAACAAAATTTTATGAGCAAGGAGAAAGCGTAAATGATACAAAGAGAGATTCCGATATTTTTTTCAATAGATGACGGATATGCGCCGTTTTTAGCTGCGGCTCTGAGGTCGGCTGTTTTGAAAGCTTCACCTGAAAGAAAATACAGAGCCGTTATTCTTTATCAGGATTTAAGCGAAGACAACCGCATAAAATTAGGAAAAATAGCTGCAGAAAATTTCAAAATAGAATTCAGGGAAATGCAGAGCGGACTTGAAAGTATAACCGATAAGATGTCTAACAGGCTGCGTTGTGATTATTTTACACTGACTATTTATTACCGGCTGTTTATTCCGGTAATGTTTCCGGAATATGATAAAGGCATATATGTTGACAGCGATGTTGTATTAAACGGCGATATAGCGGAACTGTTTGACATTGATATAGAGAATTACTATATAGGAGCATGTACCGATGCCTCAATACAGGAGATTCCGGAACTTGTCTATTATATTGAAAACGGTGTGGGAGTAAAACGGCAGGAATACATAAATTCAGGAATACTTTTAATGAATTTGAAGAAACTGCGGGAAGTCAGACTTGACTATCATTTTTTAAGGCTGCTCAACAAATATCATTTTGACTGTATAGCTCCGGATCAGGACTACATCAACGCTCTTTGCAACGGAAACATTTGTTATCTGGGAGAAGAGTGGGACGCGATGCCGAATGACAGCAAGCCACCTCAGGAGAATCCAAAGCTTATACATTATAATCTGTTTTCAAAACCGTGGTGCTATGACGGTGTTCAGTACGGTGAGCTTTTCTGGAAATACATAAAGGATACTGACTATTTTGATCAGGCCAGAGCTTACAAGGAAAATTATTCGGAAGAGCAGAAGAAATCCGATGAAAGCTGCCTGTCTTTGCTTATTTCCCGTGGAAAAGCGATACCGGAAGCTGACATAACATTTAAAAAACTTTATGAGAGCGGAGAAAAAATAAGGATATGATTATCGGCGAAAACAGAACCGCGGTTATAGAAAACATAAAGGAAGCACTTAAAAAATTGGATTTTTATGCAAAGGTAGAAACCAATGATCCTGTACTTACTGATCAGGAGAGCAGCGAAATAATCGAAAAATTTTTGTCTGACAGGAAGAAAATCGGTTATAAGTTGAAAATGCGTACGGCTTGTTTTGCCGCTGACGTTGTGACTGCTTTTATCAATAAGAATACCGAAATTATCGGTTGTGAGAAGGCGGAAAGAATCAGCGGCGGCGCGATTATAACAAGCAATCATTTTTCTCCTATTGAGAATACGGTAGTCAGACATTATGTAAACAAAAAACTCAAAAAGCGTCTTTGCATAGTGAGTCAGGTAACAAATTTTGCCATGAAGGGAATAATAGGCTTTTTTATGAACTTTGCAAACACTGTTCCTTTATCCGGCAATATAAAATTTATGACAGGCGATTTTATGAATGTATTAAACGAACACATTCATAATAATGAGGTTATTTTAATATACCCCGAACAGGAGATGTGGTTTAATTACCGTAAGCCGCGTCCTCCTAAAAGGGGCGCTTATTATTTTGCGGCAAAATTAAACGTACCGGTAATATCCTGTTTTGTTGAAATTATAGATTTGGATAAAAACGATACCGATGAGTTCAAAAAAATAAGATACCGTATTCATATACTTGATGTGTTGAAACCGGACCCTGACGTCAGCGTCAGAGAAAACAGCCGCAGGCTTTGCGATGCGGATTACGGTTTAAAAAAGACGGCTTATGAAAACATTTACGGTAAAAAGCTCAGTTACGAGTTTGAAAACAGTGATATAGCAGGCTGGAACAATATATGAGCAGGGATAAGATATTCAGTTATAAAAGTTTAAGCGATGATTTTTTTGAAGACGGCAGAGAGCACAAGCTGCCGAAAGATTACCGTTACATCAAGACGGGATTTGGATTTAAAATCAAATCTGCGGCGGTTTACAGCTTGGCGGTGTTATTCGGTGCGGTGTACTGCCGTCTGTTTCTGCATATGAGGATAAAGGGCGCTGAGAAAATGCGGATGTACAGAGGCGGTTTTATTGTTTACGCCAACCACACTCAGCCGGTGGGAGATGTGGTTATACCTGCGCTGGTATGCTTCCCGAAAAGAATCTATACGGTTGTAAGTCCTGCAAATCTGGATATTCCGATAATCGGAAAAATACTGCGTCCGCTGGGAGCCTTGCCGCTTCCTTCATCTCTCGGGGGTATGAAAGCTTTTACCGAAGCATTTGGCAAAAGAGTGGAAAAACACCCGGTAGTTATTTATCCGGAAGCACATGTATGGCCGTATTATACGGACATACGGCCTTTTTCAGACGGAGCTTTCAAATATCCGGATAAATATAATGTTCCGGCATTTGTAATGACAATGACGTATCAGAAACGGAGATACGGCAGAAAACCGAAATCAACAGTATATGTAAACGGTCCGTTTTATCCGCACGGAGATACGGCAAAAGCGAAAGCCGAGTCACTGCATGACGTTATATACAGCCAAATGAAAGAATTCAGCAAAAACAGCAATTATGAGTATATAGAATATAAGTCTAAGGAATAAAGAATACTGGAAAGTACATAAAGGAGAAAAATGATTAAGGTAATTTTATTTGATTTGGATGGGACACTGCTTCCCATGGATCAGGATATATTTGCGAAAGCGTATTTTAAAGGTTTGGCCGAAAAAGCACAGCCTTACGGTTATAAAACGGAGGATTTAATCAGTACAATCTGGCAGGGAACTGCTGCAATGGTGACAAATGATGGAAGAGACACAAATAAAAATGTGTTTTGGAGTGTATTTACTGCTAAATACGGTCCGGAGTCGCTGAAAGATGTTCCTGTATTTGACGAATTTTATGAAAATGAGTTTGAACGCGTAAGAGAATACTGCGGTTTTAATCCGCAGGTGAAAGAGTGTATAAAATCTATTAAAGATATGGGTTACAGAATTGCACTTGCGACAAATCCGATATTTCCGCAAACTGCCACGCAGTCGCGTATACGCTGGGCCGGACTGTCACCTGAAGATTTTGAGTTTTACACAACATATGACAACAGCGTACACTGCAAACCGAATCCTGAATATTACCGCGATGTAGCAGAAAAACTGGGTGTGGATTTTAAAGAATGCCTGATGGTCGGAAATGATGTAGATGAAGATATGGTAGCCAAAACACTTGGAATGAAAGTTTTTCTGATCATCGATTGTATGATAAATAAGAATAATAAGGATATTAACGTATATCCTAACGGTAATTTCGAGGATTTAATCTCATATATTAGAAGCTTATAAACTCCGGAAAATTAACAGAAGATATAAAACAAAAAACGGCGGCAAATTTGCTAACGCCATATAAGGCAGTAATTTGAAAACAATATTGAAATACAGCTTATGGGCGTTGCAAAGGCAAAAAGACAGCGTAGAAGGCAGAAATGCTTTTTACGCTGTCTTTCTTTATGTTCAAAAATGAAATCGCACATTCGTCAAACAAGACCTTCCTTGCTACAATGTGAGTGAAGGAGGTAAGCGGATATGCGAAATCAAAAACACTACATAGCGATTGATGAAAGTGAACGGAGAATTATTCTAAATGCTCTTAATGCGCTGCGGAACAATCTGCTGGCAGAAGGCAGATATACGGACGCAGTAGATGATGTTCTAATCAAAGTAGTCAACGCACCTGTCAAGAAATTCAAAATCAGAATCACGGAGGTTTAAGGTTATGAAAAAGACAATATTTGAACAGATGGGTGGCACATACGAACAACAGGGAGATTATCTTATCCCCTGTCTCGCCCTTCCTGCCAAAGACGTAGTGCCGATAGGATTGTGGGGGCAAAGACACCTTCAATACATTAAACAACATAGAAAAATATTTTATACTAATTTGATTACAAGTGGTGATTTATATAGCTATCTTGCTGATATTGACGAGTTAGCAAATAGCATCTATGAAAATATGGTACCGCTATATAAATCGTTATACCAAGTTACTGAAGAACTTAAAAAATCCAATCCTTTTGAATGGGTGCACAGAAACAACGACATTATAGATGTTATTAATGAAATTATATATAATGATGTGATATTCCGATAAACTAGTAAATGGCGAGGTGTTTCACCTCGCCATTTTCGCTTAATAATTAGATTTTCGGAATCATACTCGCGGAATTAGGAGCATTGGCTTGCATATTCCAGATAGCTATTTTCATCTTTTTAATACGCTTACCATCACCAAAATCAAGCAAATCTTCCCTTTTATAAACATTCAAAAGTTTATTTAACGATCCCAAGTCCGCAGATGTCATTAAAAACGCTTCTTCCGGATCGATTAGTTTGCAGTATGCCCACAGTTGTCCTAAATCACGCAGAGTTAAACTTGTCTTTTTTGCTTCAATAAAAAACAGTTTGAACTCATCTGCCTTCTTTACTATGCCGAGAACATCAATTTGAATATCTACACCGATAGCTTCTTCTTGAATGATACCGTACTTTCTAAGAACTCTATCCAATCGTTCGCTGTGTGAGTCAACTACGATTATTTCCTCAGCAGATTTGTATTTATCTTTCAGGTATGCTTTAAGCCATAGCTGCATTGGTGGGTATAAGTCAAATTCTCTCATATCTTTATTCTCCATATCCTAAATCTTTGGCTATTTGCTTCCACGAATCATAGTGTTTGCCTCTTATCTCGGATGGAATAAAGCCATCATTTTCGCTTGGGTGATGTGGTTTGTTTTTATTTCTTTCGCGGCCTTCCCAATAGAATTTGTGAGTTACTTCTTCAGGTTTTTTCCCCTCTGATTCAAGACCATCGATTAATTCGGTTGCAAACTGAGCAAGAGCTTCTCTTTTGTGCAGAACAGCAAATCCTATGGGCAAAAATTCATTCGCCCATATTTTAATTTGATGTTCTTTTTTCCAAAAATCAGGCTTCCCTTCCTTGAATTTAACAAGATTGCCGTCACGCATATTGGGATGAGCCCAATCTATTGCCTGTACAGGAATATTAACATCTTTAAGTAAACGACAAACATCGCTAACCAAATACCAATTATGTGGCACTTCTAAGTAAACACGATGCATATAGTTTTTAAAAAAGTAGTTACTTCTGCGAATGTAACCCGTCACATCAGCAAATCCTTGCAAAAAAGATATCTTCTCATCACGAGTAAAGGAAAAAATTTCTTCATCAATTCTAATATTTTCGTGGGATACCGCATTGCCGATATAACGTAAAATTTCTCGCATCATATATTCGTCATTTCTCTTAGTGAAAGAGATAATAGAATAATTATCCTGCTGAGTAAAGCTCAATCCTGTGCCGATTAGAGGTTCTAATACTGTGCGAATATCGGTTATACTTGCACGTACATATATTCTAACATCGTTATTATTTTCTGTTACCAGTTTTTTATGTGGAATTTCAACAGATATGGTGGTTTCTGATGCACCACGTCTCACTTCTCCATTGCCACAAATCATACCTAAAAGGTAAGACATCTCTAGATTCATACAATCACAATCCTTTTAATTCAAGCCTATTCTATATCCATTGTTGAATAATTCCCGAATAATTCTATTATCATTAAGACGATATAAATACTCGGCCTTATAAACTCTGTTTTTTCCAAATAAGTGTGCTATGTCAGCGGGTGGGGCAACAGGAACATAGAGCCTTAATTCCAGAGCCCATTTGTTAGCATCTTCTTGTAAAACAATTATTCCCTCGCTATATAATGTGATAGCAGGAGTATGAGTTTGATTATAATCGTTGATAAATTTGGCCATTGTTCCCGGTTTTGCTTCTGCTTCTATAAAGAAGTCTCCGCCATTCTGCTTAATATCATTTAAAAAGTCTAAAATTCTTTTTAGCATATGATCCTCCATTACAAATTATATCCCCGATCAAAGTCTGTAAGATTTGCAGGATGTAAGCGTGAGACAATAGCTCGTATGGCTGCAACATTTTGATATTCCCCAAAATGGAAGCCATAATCTCTAACAATTTTCTCTACAAACTTGCCTTTATTGATTCTTCTCACATAACTGGTGTTTCCCTCGCCTAAAAAAGGAAGAAGAACAGAAGGACAATTATTTATATTGTTAAAATAAATACGAAGTTGATGGCTTCTTTTCATCGAATATCCACCTGTCGTTTCACCTTGAGTTATAGGGTAATATTCTTCATCAGGAAATTCTCTTTCGAACATAAACGCTTTTTCTTCTGGAATCTGTGCTTCAATAAGCCCGATTCTTCCAGGGCTACATAAATACCCTAAAATCAAACAAAAGTCTGCGGTGTTAACCTCTATATCGAGAGCCCTGGATCCTAATAATGCCATAACATCTACTCCTTAACAAATATCAAAAGGTATTCATGAACCTTATTGATACGGAATTTGTATGGATATCCAAGCGGCCGCATATTATTGTAATCTGCTTGTCTATCCCAAATAATTAGATCGTCGTAAATGAATCCAATTTTTTGTAATGCTGTAGCTAAATCGCTATGCAAAGGATAAAAATTGCTTTTTTTACGAATATCCATTACATTTACGATACAATAACCACCTTTTTTCAAAACTCTACTAACTGAAGCAAAAAGGTTTGATAATGTATTTATAAATTCACTATAATTTGCAATATTTCCCACATCGTTGGTCTTATCAGAGTAATTTACAGCATTCTTTTGGTCGGCACTTCGTTTCATATTGAGAATATCCCAATACGGTGGGGATGTAACACAAATATCGAAGTGATTTGCAGGAAGTGTTTTTAGCACCTCAAAACTATCACCGTTAATTATCTGAATTTTATCATCTTTGCCCACACGTTGTTTTGCTATATTACAAAAATCCTCAGATAAATCGATTCCTACAGCTTCGCATCCAAGTTTTTGTGCAGCAACAGTTGTGGAACCAATACCATTAAAAGGATCTAATACACGCGAATTTGCTTTTGAAAAAGTGCGTATTAGTTTTTCGCACAACGAAACCGGGTAGGATGCGGGATGCTTAAATTCTTTCTCTTCTTTTGTTTTCGATAAATCTCGCCAAATGCTAAAAGAATTTTGAAGCCACTCCTTGCCGGTGAGATCATTGCATTTTTTAGAGTTGTCCATTGGGTATCCACCTTTTTGATTGAATTCTTTTTACTTCACAATCAATATAATCGGATTCTTTTTTGTTAATACCGTATGCTTTGTACACTATCTGATTTAATTCCTCTAAACAGTCGAACCATTCTTGACTCATATAATCATTGCTTTCTAATCTGCTAACTAAACTGAGTATAGAATCAAAATATATTTCTTGTTGATTAGTTGACGGAAGTGGTATTTTTTTTAAGTATTTTGCATCTGTATGCATTGTAAGTTTGGAGTAATTATAACAGTATTTGTACAAGAAAAGATTGCACAAGCGAGAATGAAGTATGCCTAATATGTAACGACACATTTTTTCGTCACCGTCCGTGAATACAGTAACTGTCTGCGTTGCTTCCATATTACCGCCAAAAGCAGCTATTATACCTGCTTCTGCACTATAAATATTTTGAATAAAAACCTTATTACCTGTTGTAGGCACAGTATGATTTTTATACCCAAATTTACGTATTTCTTTTCCTGCTATCGCATCTTTTGACACAGATTTTCCTCTACCAACATAACCATTACATAAATCAGATAAAGTTTGATATGAGGAAGTTAATTTTTTATAAGTCGAATAATCCTCTGAACAGTTAAAGATTAGAATTTCATCTTTGTAAAATGATTGAGGAATACTGCACATAGATACAAAGCGGTTGCTTGACAATTTTTTTAATTTGATTTTATGCTTT
This sequence comes from uncultured Clostridia bacterium, assembly GCA_944384855.1. Lineage (GTDB taxonomy): Bacteria > Bacillota > Clostridia > Oscillospirales > Acutalibacteraceae > UBA737. The sequence goes on from CALWUY010000037.1 coordinate 58,997, forward strand.
CTATCTGCTGCACAATTTTTAACTGTAAGAATAATTTGCTCTCCTCGAACATTCTTGAAATAAGCGCCGATATCAATAATGGATATAATCGTTTTTTCTTCAAGAATAGTTCTTCGCAACAAGCTATATCCAGCTACGTGTAGAAAGTTTTTTGGAATTATGTAAGATACAATACCATCGGTTTTTACAATCTCAAAAGCTCGAATTAATGCTGCCACAAACAGATTGTTGCCAAAATCAGATACTCTACGTCTGAAAAGATAATCACAGTTTAATTCAATATCACCCAACAAAGGAACATAAGGGGGATTACCTATAACAACATCCGGTTGATCAGCTAATTCAAATTCACTCAATAGAGTAGAAGCCGTTCTGCCAATGGAGTCGCAAGCAGCAAAAGAAACATTGTTAATGTTATTTAAGCAAAACTTGATAGCATTTTTATCTTGATCTGCACCAAAAAGGTTAACAAATCCATGCTTTTTTGCGGCATAAAGAAATACTCCTGAACCACAGCAAGGATCCATGATCACTGTATCTTTCGGAAGTTTTAGTTCCATTAACATTTTTTCAGCAAGTGGTAAGTCTGTATAAAAAACTCCATTGTCTTTTTTATAGCTGTTTTCAAGAGAGCTTTCATATACATTAGAAGCATCTATGTAAGCGTTTTGAGCAAGACTCATAGCAAGCTCTCCTTTCTATTCTTTTTCAATAATATCCATAATGTCTCCAATATTACAATCCAAGACACCACACAGTTTCATCATTACTTCCATTGATACAGGCTGATTTTTGCTTAGTTTTGATAAAGTTGTAGAACCAATACCTGCGGCTTCTTTCAATTGCATTTTTTTCATATTCTTATCAATGAGAAGTTTCCACAGTTTATTATACGAAACAGCCATAACGAATAACCTCGCTTTCAGATATAACCATTTTAATTATAACATGGAACTCGATAGGTTGCAATAATTTTGCGATATAAAAGAAAAAAATTCCCACCTATCGGTTGTTTGAGATTGATTAACTTGGGTATTTGTGATACAATTTTAACCACGAGGTAGATTGCATGTTGAATATTATTGATTTTAAACTATATAAAGCTATATTTGTGTCAGAAGGAAAAAGCAGGTTTATTTGCAAAATTTCATATAATGATGAAATCCTTGAGTGTTATGTTCCAATTACGTGTAAACTCAGTAGTTTAATATCGCTTGATGATAAAGAAATTTTGATAAGAGAAACGACCAAAGCAGCCAAACGAATTAA
>CALWUY010000038.1 GCA_944384855.1 uncultured Clostridia bacterium
ACCACTTGAAAAGCGATGCCAGTTCGTTGCTTAAAATTTAATTTCAACTACCATAAAGGCGGTTTTTGTACTGTCCGCACAAATTGGGGCAGTTCAAATAGCCGGCGGCTTTCTTATAGATAAAAATTAATAAATATAAAAATTTCATTAATTTTCCGTATCAACAATAGGACTGCAGAACTTTTTCAGTAAGGTTAATTTTTCCTGTTTGCTGTAATTTTTAATAACATCACCCGATGAAATACATTCTCCGTAAAAATCCAAACACCTGAATTGAGTGCTCGCGCTGTCCCAGACCGCAGTATAATCTTTGCTTATAATCCCGAACAACTCTTTTTTGGGATCGTTTATGTCAAGCGAAAAGAAATCTTTTGCTGTGATTTTTTGATTATTTTTACTTGTGCAGTGCAGATAAGGACCTGTTACAAAACGGTCGTCTACCTTATATGTATCATTAAAAATCGGTTTTTCAGTCATACGGATTTCTAATTTAGCGCCGTTTTCTTTCATACAGCGGCATAAAGTGTAAAAGACCTTCAGATAATTGTCTGTAACATCTTCATTTTCATATACCAATTTAAAAGTTTCGCTCCACGGAGCAACAGTAAGCACTCTTAAAGTAAGTCCTTTATGATTTTTGCAGGCTTTTTCCAGCGCTTCAAGAAAAGACGCCTTTGCAGTCATAATAAGCCTGTAACCCGAAATCCAGATTTCGTTTTCACATTTCGGGATAATATCCTCAAGAAGTTCATCCTTGTGAAACTGCAAATTTTCAATTCCGAAACTTTTTAAAGTATTAATATACTCATCGTTTTTTGATTCCCTGTATTTCAGTATGGAATCAGAAAAAAGGCATAGGGCAGAAGCTATGAGCGAGGTCGAAAATGCAATTGAAAGTTCGTGCATAATCCCTCCGCCGGGAGTCAGCAGCCATGTTATTAAGAAAATAATGGTTAAAATTGTCAGCAGTAAAAGAAAAATAAAACTTCCGGTCAGTCGGTATTGTCTTATAATTTGAAGCTTTGTTTGGGAGATCGGCGCATGGTGATAATATACAGTATCGATTCCGTCGCCTCTGTCATCCTCTAATCTGCGGAATTCATAAAACTTCCGTGATGAAAGAATGCGTGTATGACTGTCATTTGAAGACCAGGTGCGTGTAAATATATGATAGCCAGTGAAGCGTTCCAAAAGAGCACTGTAGAGTTTATTTGTTATTCCGCGGTTGCGGTAGCGCGGATGAACTATAACAGTAGTAATATATATATTGGGTGTCATTGACGTCGGAATTTCATGCGATACATAATTCTTTTTAAAGGACATAAAACCTATCACTTTTCCGGATTCAAGTACAACAAATGCGGGTTGTATACGTATATTTTCAAAATATTCGTATGGGACAGAGGAATTTTTACCGTTCACGTCAAGGTTACTTTGAGTTGTTGAATTGCGGGAAGAAAGCGGAGGAACAAACTCATGGTCGCACAGTGTCAGCAGTTCCATTATGCCGTCCAATACATTACGTTTTTTTATGTGGCTCATAAATCTTATAATCATCAGAGCAGCCTCCTTAAGTGCATTACGTATTTATTATAACAGAATATCTCAGCTTTGCAACAGTACAATTCAGACGTTTACTTACGGCGTTTGTATCTAAATACCAAAACAGTTTATAGCGATAATATTTGTTAATATTTGCAAAGTCTTTTGTAACGATATAATAACTTTTACAATTCCAACTATTATTTGGTTACTGTATAATTAAGCGAAAATTTATTTAAATTATTATCGGATTTTTCAGCTTTATAAAATATTCGCATCAGAAAAAAGTAAAGGAGTTTTTACTATGAATTATCAAGAGCAGCTTAAAACGGTGCGCGAAATTGCAAAGGAGTATGCTGATATTGTGACATCTGAAAGGCACGCCAAAATGCATCAAAGATTCAAGGATACCAATGACTTGAAGATTGTACGTCCGCCGTTAAACATGGATGAAATTCCTTGGCATGAGATGAATATAAATCATGAGTTGGATTGTATATGTGAGGATCCTTTTTTTAATGCAGTAGAAGCCCATATGAGGCGGATTATTTATTGTGAAAAGCATTTCAAGTGCGATAATCTGGTTCCGGCATACTGGCAGGTGCCAAAGGCATATATGTCTACCGGGAATGGGTTTGCGGTAGATGAAAATTACATAAAAACTGATGATAATAACAACATTGTATCCCACTGTTACCATGATGTTCTGCCGGATGAAAAATCGCTTGAAAAATTTCATCTTCCGGTAATTACGGCTTATCCGGATGCAGATAAGCAAAATATGGATAGGGCAGAGGAAATTTTTAACGGTATTCTGCCGGTGCGGCTTACAGGTCACGGAATATATTATGCTCCATGGGATACAATATCCCGGCTGCGGGGAGTTGACAATATTTTAATTGATATTTATGATAATCCGGAACATCTTCACAACATTATCCGATTGTTCACCGAGGCTCAGAAATCAGAAATGGAGCAGATGGAAAAATTGGGACTTTATGACGGAAGTGTAACCGGTTTACACTGCACACCGGGAGATGTTACAGTTACTAATCCTTCAAAAAGCGGCTGCTGCTGTCAGGATATATGGTTTAGGACGATGGCTCAAACATTCGGTTCTGTTTCTCCTGCGGTACATTATGAGTTTGATATGCAGTATTCGATTCCGCTTGCGGAGAAGTGCGCTTATACATACTATGGTTGCTGTGAAGCTCTGTATGACAGAATAGATTATGTTAAGAAATATAAGAATTTGCGTAAAATCGGAGTTTCTCCGTGGTCGGATGTTGAAAAATCAGCAGAACAGATCGGGGGAGAGTATGTGCTTTCACGCAAACCGAATCCCGCAAATGTTTCAATAAGTACAGATGCCAATACCGTACGCAAAGAAATCACCGAAACAGTAAAGGCGTGCATTAAATACGGTTGTCCTTGCGATATTACATTAAAAGATATAAGTACTGTCAATTACAGACCGGAAAATTTGTTTATATGGGCAGAGACTGCATCTAAAGTGCTTGATGAGTATTATGGGGAAGAATAAGTTTGCGGTAAATTAATATACCGTAAAAACAGAGTGCCGTTTATATAAAACGGCACTCTGTTTTAGTCGCGCTCAATAGCCGATTCGGGAAGATGTTTATCGGCAGCAACTATTGATATTAAATCTTTGAATTCGTTATTAAACTCGTGCAGCTTCATATAGTTCCTCCATTTTAGGATGTTTATACTCTGAGAGAGCAGAAAGGTATTTGTTCAAGTTGTTTTGGACATTATAATAATTAAGGATTTCATAAAGGAATGAAATCGTTGATTTCTTATATGTCTTAGTATTAACTATTTCCTCAAATATCTCGGGATTATAGGAAAGAGCCAGTTCTTCTGAAAATTTAAGAAAGGCTGAATAATTAATGTCTTGAATTGAATTGAAGTTTTGCAATACTTCTAATCCATGTATCATACTCGTTATCTCTTTTGAGAATTCCAATGGAACTTGATACACAATAACATTTCGTATTGATTTTGTGAGTCCTTCCAACGCAGAGGACATGACCGTAATGGTCTTGGGTATCTGTGTTGTAAGATTAAGTGCATTGTATAAAGAGTATCCAATTACTGTTCCGGTTTCATTTTCGGTGAAAGCTGTAACAATCTCTTTCTCCGAGGGGGGAACGATTCCGTATTTACTAACTTTGGGTAGATGATATGTGCCTTTAGCAATCTTAACGAGTTCGCCTGATTCACACATTCTTTGAAGTGTTTTGTAATATGCAGCTTCAGAAATTTGACCGGAAAGTTTTTCTTTGTATAGCTTACTTGCAATAATTAATTCGTTAGCTTCGAATTCAGCAATAGAGTTTCTGACAATAGGATTACCTTTCATTTTTGCACCTCCTCTTTTCGAGTTCGTTATTACTATACTCAAAAAAATATAAATTGTCAAGTAAAAACGGATTTTACTTGACAATTCGAGAAGGAACTTTTTGTAAACTTATAAATTCACGATTTTCCTGATGTCAAGAAAATCGGTTCATATCTAAAAATAAGCATGGCAAACAGGCAGTAAGGATTTCCTCGCTGCCTCGTTTGTCTGTTTATGTAATTTTCAAGTTATAAACCAACAGTTTGTATACTGACCACTGGCTTATTCCATTTCACCTTGGCGGCCGATATAATTTACCAAAACTGGCTTTTTGATAGTAATTCTCCGTACCTTTGTACGGGGGATCGAGCAAAATAAAAGTATCCTTACCCGCAGCATAGGAAATGCAATCTTTATAATCTCGATGCATAATGACCGCATTCCTCAGTCTGCTACAAGCTGCTACCAGTATGCCGAACCTTTTTGTCATGTCTTTCTTTGCAATGGCAAAGGTCTTTCCTGTGGAGGAGAAGCTAAAAATCTGATTTTCAAAGAAAGCAACCGCTTTTTCGATATCTGACCAATCTGCATTTTCGATGATTATTGATGTTTCAGTGATGTCATCGAGAATGTTTGGGACATCTGCAAGCATGGCCTTATTAGCCTTAAACAGTTGTTCTGAATTGAAAGACAGATAAAGGCGACCAATCAAATATGCCAACTTTTCGCTTCGCTGTAAAACCCGAAAGAACTTAACCAAATCTCCGTTATAGTCGTTGATTATTTCTCGTTCTGACGGTTTTTTGCGCAAAAAAACCTCCGCACTACCCATGCAAGGTTCTACATAGGTTTTGTGCGGAGGCATATATGCATCTATGGTTGTGTAAATACAGCCTTTGCTTCCAGTCCAAGGGAGTGGGCTTACTGAGCCGGACAATGTAACCGACCTCCTTTCGATAGGGAGGCAGTTGCGCAATAAAACAATCATAACTACCGGCTAAGCCGGTAGTTTGCTCTGCGGCTGTAAGCCGCTGTTACTGGCTGGACTGAAAGTCCACTGAAATGATCTGCCAACCGCAAGCGGACTCTTAGCTACCGCTAAAGCGGTTGGTTATTTTTTGCTTGCCTTAACTGGCTCACCCGTAAACGGGTCAACCAATTCTTTTATACTCATTTGTTCGTACGCTAAATCTTCTTGTAGTTGATTCCGTATGTATTCTGCTATTGCCTTTTTGTTCTTTCCTACGGTATCTACATAATATCCTCTACACCAAAATTCTCGGTTTCCGTATCGGTATTTTAGATTTGCGTGTTTGTCAAAAATCATTAAACTGCTTTTTCC
>CALWUY010000039.1 GCA_944384855.1 uncultured Clostridia bacterium
CCGCTTTAGCGGTAGCTAAGAGTCCGCTTGCGGTTGGCAGATCATTTCAGTGGACTTTCAGTCCAGCCAGTAACAGCGGCTTACAGCCGCAGAGCAAACTACCGGCTTAGCCGGTAGTCATGATTATTATAGCCGTGTGTATACTGTAAGGAAAATAGACAAAAGACGTAATATTACCGTAAGCTTTATGGAATAGCGTTTGCTATTTGATAAATAATATTGATAATATAGTTTACGGAGGATTTATTATGAATTCGGTATGGAAAGATACGGCTATTCGTCCGGTTTTTGAGAGCCTGAAAAATGATGTTAAAACCGATGTACTTATAATAGGCGGAGGAGTTGCCGGAATACTTTGCGCTTATGAGCTTGAGCGGCGTAAAGTACCGTATGTGCTTGCAGAGTCGCATACAATATGCGGCGGCATAACTGAAAATACAACGGCTAAAATCACATCACAGCACGGTTTGATTTATCACAGGCTGATACGGGAATTCGGAGAGGAAACGGCTTTGAAGTATTTTAAAGCCAATCAGGAGGCAATTGACAGGTATAAGGAGATATGTGCTGATATCGACTGCGATTTTGAGGAAAAGGATGCATACGTATATTCCTCAGATAACCTCAGAAAAATCGAAAAAGAGCTGTATGCACTTGAAAGAATAGGAGTGAGTGCTGAGTTTACGAAAGAACTCAGACTGCCGTTAAATGCGGCGGGAGCAATAAAATTCAAAAATCAGGCACAATTCAATCCTCTGAAATTCATATTTGCGATATCTGAAGGTCTGAATATCTATGAGCACACGCCGGTAAGAGAGCTTAAGGGTACCACGGCAGTTACAGACAGCGGAAAAATATATGCGAAAAATATAGTAGTAGCTACACATTTTCCTTTCATAAATAAACACGGAGCTTATTTTATGAAAATGTATCAGCAGCGTTCTTATGTTATCGGTCTGGAGAACGCACAGGATGTAGAAGAAATGTATATAGACGCTGCCGAGAACGGTTTATCGTTCAGAAATTATAAGAATATTTTGCTTTTGGGCGGAGGAGGCCACCGTACCGGCAAAAAAGGAGGAAACTGGGAAGAGCTGCGGAATTTTGCAAAAAAGTATTACCCGCACTCAGAGGAAAAATATCATTTTGCCGCTCAGGACTGTATGACTCTCGACGGAATACCGTATATAGGCGCGTATTCGTCATCAACGAAAAATATGTTTGTCACTACGGGATTCAACAAATGGGGTATGACCTCATCTATGGTATCCGCTATGATACTTTGTGATTTGCTGACGGGTAAAGACAATGATTATACAAAAATATTTTCTCCGTCAAGGAGTATACTTCGTCAGCAGCTTGCACTGAATGCCTTTGAGGCGGTATCAGGATTGATTTATCCGAGTATGAAGCGGTGTCCCCATTTAGGATGTGCGCTTAAATGGAATCCTGCCGAGCACTCCTGGGACTGTCCGTGCCATGGCTCCCGTTTTTCGCAGGAGGGGGATATTATCGACAATCCCGCCACAAATGATTTAAAAAATGCCGAAGATGTTATTACGTGATAATGATGCGGCAATTCAGAAATGATGGTGCAATCTCTGAAAAAGCGACTGCATCTTTTTTATGCGGATTTTTTTGCAAATACTCCACGGCTTTTAAGTTGAGCGGTCATCGATAATGATTGTTTTTTGAGCAATTTCTGTTGAAATTTTCACGATTTTGTGATATTATAATTATGAATAATTATCGGGGGTGTGGTTTGTGGCAGTTAAATATGATAAGTTATTTCATCTGCTGATTGATAAAAAGATTACAAATGCGCAGCTTGCTGTAAAAGCTGGCGTAAGTGCAAATATTATCACACGCTTAAAGAGAGATCAGTACATTTCAATGGAAAGCATAGAGAGGCTTTGCAACGCTTTAGACTGCGGTGTAGACGAAATATTAGAATTTATAAAATTGGAGGAGAATAATTAAGATGTCGAATTATATAAATAGAGACACCGAACAGCGAGCGGCCGCAAAAGCGTTTGCGGAATATTGGAAAGACAGAGGATATGAAAAGGGCGAAAGTCAACCGTTTTGGCTCTCACTGCTTCGTGATGTGTATGGCGTTGAACATCCAGAACAGTTCATTGTTTTTGAGGAACAGGTTCATCTTGACCACACCAGCTTTATTGACGGCTCTATTCCTGCTACTCATGTGCTGATTGAGCAAAAAGGTCAGTCCAAAGACCTGCGCAAACCTATAAAGCAGTCTGACGGTACACTTCTCAATCCCTTTCAGCAGGCGAAGCGGTATGCCGCTGAGCTTCCATATTCACAGCGTCCTCGTTGGATTGTTACCTGTAATTTCAGCGAATTTTTGATTTACGATATGGAGAAGCCCACCGGAGAGCCGGAGTCTATCCTCTTAAAAGACCTGCCGAAAGAATATTACCGTCTGCAATTCCTCGTAGATACCGGCGATGAAAATATCCGCAAAGAAATGGAAGTATCTATCAAAGCCGGGGAGCTTGTCGGCTTACTGTACGATGAGATTCTCAAACAGTATATAAACCCGGACAACGAGCACTCGCTTAAAAGCCTGAATATGCTCTGTGTTCGGTTGGTATTCTGTCTATATGCCGAAGACGCAGGGATTTTCGGCGGTCACTCCAAGTTTCATAACTATATCAAATCCTTCCCGGCGAGGGATATGCGCCGGGCGTTAATCGAATTGTTTCAGGTATTGGATACGAAGGCGGAAGACCGTGACCCGTATATGGAAGAACAGCTTGCCTCATTCCCGTATGTCAACGGCGGATTGTTCTCAGATGAAAGTATTGAAATTCCGCAGATGAATGACCGTATCCGTGACCTGCTCCTGCGGAACGCCAGTGAAGATTTTGACTGGAGTGCAATCAGTCCTACCATTTTCGGCGCCGTTTTTGAAAGTACCTTGAACCCCGAAACCCGTCGTTCCGGCGGTATGCACTATACTTCTATTGAAAATATTCACAAAGTGATTGATCCGCTGTTCCTCAATGACCTTCGGGAAGAATTGGAAGAAATTAAAAAAGTTAAGATCATCAAACAGCGGGAAAACCGTTTGAATGTGTTTCGTGAAAAGCTGTCAAAACTGACTTTTTTAGATCCTGCCTGTGGTTCCGGCAATTTTTTGACCGAAACCTATATTTCACTGCGCCGTTTGGAAAACGAAGCGATTTCCATCATTACGCAAGGACAAATGCTGTTGGATTTGGGAGATATTATTCGGGTTTCCATAGGTCAGTTTTATGGCATTGAAATAAATGACTTTGCTGTGACGGTAGCCAAAACAGCACTTTGGATTGCTGAAAGCCAGATGATGAAAGAAACAGAGATGATTTGTCATCGAAATCTCGAATTTCTTCCGCTGAAATCATATGCTAATATTGTGGAGGGCAACGCTCTGCGTATGGATTGGGAGAGGGTTGTACCAAAAGACAAGCTGAATTACATAATGGGCAACCCGCCATTTGTGGGCGGTATGATGACAACAAAAGAGCAGAAAGCTGATATGCTTTCTGCAATTGGAGACATCAAAGGACTTGGTGAGCTGGATTATGTTACCGCATGGTATTACAAAGCAACCGACTATATCCAAAACACCAATATCGATGTAGCATTTGTTTCAACAAATTCCATTTGTCAAGGACAACAGGCGGTTACTTTATGGAAACCCTTGTTTGAAAAGGGTGTTCGTATTCAATTCGCTCACCGTACTTTTATATGGGATAGTGAAGCAAAGGTTAAAGCACATGTTCACTGTATTATTGTCGGATTTTCTCTTGTGGATCGAAAGCCAAAGATCTTGTATGACAACGATCTGATAAGACATGTTGATTGCCTAAATTCGTATCTTGCGGAAGCTCCAAATATTTTTGTGGAAAGCAGATCAACTCCAATTTGTGATATACCAAAAATAAGGTTTGGTAGTATGCCGAGAGATGGAGGTGGATTTATCCTTTCAGATGAAGAAAAAGAGAGATTGATAAGCAAAGAGCCTTTGTCTGTGAAATGGATACATCCATATCTTGGAGCATATGAGTTTATCAATAACAAGTCTCGCTGGTGTCTTTGGTTGGTAGGAGCAAATCCTCATGAGTTAAAACAATGTCCGACAGTAATGAAGCGTGTTGAAAGTGTAAGAGAATTTCGAGCTAATAGTGTTGCTGCTGGAACAAGAAAGTTTGCCGAAACTCCAACTCTATTTTGTCAAATTGCCCAACCGGATACGGATTATATTGCTGTTCCAAAAACTTCTTCACAAAGAAGAAAATATATTCCGATTGGCTTTTTGAATAAAGATGTAGTAGCAAGCGATCTTCTGTTTTTAATTCCTGATGCTACTCTATTTCATTTTGGAGTATTGACCTCCAATGTCCACAATGCTTGGATGAGAACAGTATGTGGTAGATTAAAAAGCGATTATCGCTATGCTAAGGATATCGTCTACAACAACTTTCCGTGGCCTACGCCTACAGAAGAAGAAAAGGCAAAAATCGAGCAGACCGCACAAGCCATTCTTGATGCCCGTGCGCTCTACCCTGATTGCAGCCTTGCCGACCTTTACGACGAACTCACTATGCCGCCGGAACTCCGAAAGGCACATCAGGCAAACGATCGTGCCGTTATGCAGGCTTACGGCTTTGATGTGAAAACTATGACAGAAAGCAGTTGTGTGGCGGAGCTGATGAAGATGTATCAGGAACTGACATAATAACTGCAGTTTTCATAATTTACACTTAACATTCAAATAATTTTTTTTACGATAAATTTTAAAATTATACGCAATACCGTCTGAAATCAGGATTTTAATCCGACAATGGTTTCAGGCGGTATTTAATTGACTGTTTTATATTGTATTGTGAAATCGGGACATCTTCAGAATTGCATGCAAGTATAAATGTATAAAAAACATTAATAAACAATTAATAAATGTATAATATTTTATGATTGTTTTTTTGTAGAAATATGGTATAATACTATAAGTTATCGGTTGAAAATTTTGAATAAAATATTGTTGAAACATTTTGTACGGTGTGAAATATTAAATTTTTGAAAGGAAGGCTGTTAATGAGGATTGCAGATGTTCCCAAATCAGTTCACAGCTTTTTTAAAAATAAAGTTTTAAGTTTTTTAAAGGAAAACATTGAAATAACTACAAGCAGGCGTTCTAAAATTATAGGTACAATTATAGCCGCAGTTTCTTTAATAATCGTAGTTTTAAGTGTGGATGCATATACTTCACAGAATTTCGCGGCCAAGTGGCTGCTATTGGCTTTCGGATTGGCGGCGCCTTTTATTTTGTGGTTTTTCTGTGCTTATACAATAAGGATAAAAAACGAAAAAATAAATAAGGTATGGCACTTTATATTTTTGTTTCTGATGCCGTTTATTACCATCACAATGACGGAATGTTTAAATAACATATTTATTTATAACATGACATATTTAGGTTTTCTGGGCAATTATATTTTAGTTTTAGTATTTTATTTTGTTTTTTTTGCCATAACCGGAAGTTTCAAATTTTCTTATATTTTTTCTACAACTGTTTTATACGGATTTGCTCTGGCTCATTCTTATATTATGGATTTCAGAGGGACTCCTTTTTTGCCTATGGATTTTCTGAGCATATCAACAGCAGTAGGAGTGGCAAACACTTACAATTATGCACCCACCTACAAGGTGTTGACTGCGTCACTTATATTTATATTTATTATAATAATTTCAGCCAAGACTAAAACGCCCAAGTATAATCTTTTAACAAAAATTATATCGAGAACTTTTATGGGTACATTTTCTGCTGTGCTTTTATTGCTTTTTTACGGGACTAATGTATTTGCAAATATGGGAGTAAAGCCTGATTTCTGGAATCAGACGCGCGGCTACAGGAATTACGGATTTGTACTGAATTTTGTTCTTAACACAAAATATTTGTATATGTCTGAACCTTCAGACTATAACCCGGATGAAATAAAGGGATACGTCGACAATGTTGTAGAAAACGAAAAGCCTGAAATTGACGACAGTTACGAAAAGCCGAATATTATATGTATTATGAATGAGTCACTGTCGGATTTACAGGTATTGGGAGACTTTACAACAAATGAGGATTATATGCCGTTTTTGCACAGTCTTTCTGAAAACACAATAAAAGGCAATCTGTATGTTCCGGTTATCGGTGCGGGAACGTCAAATACGGAGTTTGAATTTTTAACCGGTCATACTACTGCGTTTCTGCCGTCGGGAAGCAATGCGTATATGCTTTATGTAAAGAATCCTCTGGCTTCATTGGTATCGACACTTGAAGTGCAGGGATACTCTTCGTTTGCATTGCATCCGTATTATTCTTTTGGATGGAAACGCAATGAGGTTTACAATAATTTAGGTTTCAACAGATTTGTAAGTTTAGAAGATATAATGGATATTTCGCTTATGGATCAGTATAAGGATAACGGAAACGATCCGGACTATTTGCAAAGCCTAATAGATCAGTACTACCCCGGTTCGAATATGCTTATCCGTCAGTATGTAAGCGACTCATATAATTACAAACTTTTGATAGAGGATTATGAGAACAGAGACAAATCTCAGCCTTATTTCGCTTTTAATGTAACTATGCAGAATCACAGCGGGTATACCACAAGCGCCGGCAATTTTGATGAATGTATATATACCACATCAACAACCAAAGCGTATAATAAGACAAATAAGTATCTTTCGCTTGTAAAAGCAAGTGACGATGCATTCAGAGAGTTGATAGAGTATTTTGAAAATGTTGACGAGCCTACGGTGATATGTATGTTCGGAGATCATCAGCCGTCAATAGAAACAGAGTTTGTAACCGAAATAATGGGTGTTTCGAATTTGTCGGATTTAACTCCTGAGCAGGAGCAGGCAAGGCACTGTACGCCGTTTTATATCTGGGCAAATTATGATATTGAGGAAAAATATATAGATAAGCTAAGTTCAAATTATCTTTCTTCACTTGTACTGCAAACGGCAGGAGTAAAGATGACAGAGTACAATAAATACCTTTTAAAGCTTTCTGAAACTTTACCGGTAATAGATACCGTGGGATATATTGACAATGCAGGAAACTATTATAAATGGAGCGATGCAAGTCCGTACACGGAATTGCTTGACGATTACGAAAAGGTTCAGTACAACGGTATATTTGATCAGCAAAATGTAAATCCAGAGGTATTTTATATTGACGGATATGTACCTCCTGCAGAAGAAATAGAGACCGCAGAGGAGGATTAGTTTGTGCGTAATACAACGCTTTGTCATATAGAAAAAGACCGCAAATATCTTATGCTTCACCGAGTGAAGAAACAGAATGATTTGAACCGTGATAAATGGGTAGGAATAGGCGGAAAGTTCGAGGATAAGGAAAGCCCGGAGGAGTGCAACCTGCGCGAAGTGAGGGAAGAGACCGGGCTTACTCTGAAAAGCGCAAGGTATTGCGGAATAGTTACGTTTGTATCTGATATTTGGGAAACGGAATATATGCATATTTTTCATAGTGAAGATTTTTACGGTGAAATAAAAGAATGCGCCGAAGGAAACCTTGAGTGGATAGATAAAGATAAACTGTATAATATGCCTATATGGGAAGGTGACAAAATATTTTTACGTTTAATAGAGGATAAATCGGATTTTTTTTCACTCAAGCTTGAATACGAAGGCGATACATTAATAAATGCTGTGTTGAACGGGGAAAAGTTATGAATATTTGTCTTTACGGAGCATCAAGTCCCGATATTGATAAGACCTATATCGAAGCTACAGAAAAGTTAGGCGAGGAGATAGGCAAAAGAGGGCATAATTTAGTATACGGCGGCGGCGCTAACGGACTTATGGGAGCGGCGGCGCGTGGTGTTGTCAAAGGCGGAGGAAAAGTTATCGGTATAGCGCCGTCGTTTTTCAAGGTTGACGGCGTGCTGTTTGAAGGGTGTTCAGAATTTATTTACACCGAAACTATGCGTGAGAGAAAAGCGGCTATGGAAGAGCGGGCAGACGCGTTTGTCGCCGTTCCGGGAGGAATAGGGACATTTGACGAACTGTTTGAGATACTTTCATTAAAACAGCTTGGCAGACATAAAAAGGCTGTGGCTGTTTACAATATAAACGGATATTATGACAGTTTAAGAAATATGATATCCAAAAGTGTAGAAGAAAAATTCATGTCTGAAGCAAGCGGCAGAATGATAAAAGTTTTCAATGATGCGGATAGTCTGATTACATACTTTGAAAATTATACGGGAGATGAATATGATCTTTCCGTAATGAGAAAGATCGTAACGGATAAAAGGTAGAAATATGTTTGGATTTAAACGGAAAAACAAAAATCAGGATGTTCTTCGTCAGATGGACGGCCGTGAGATTAAATATGTAACTCATAGGGTTAAGCAGGAAGACGGCACCGTAAAAGAGGAAATATTAGGCAAACGCGGAAGAATAGTTGTGCTGAATGATGAAATTGTAGTTATGTGCGGTGAAAAGGATGTTTTCAGATGCAAGACCTCAGATGCAGTATACTATACATTGCTCAGCGGAGACGGAATAACGGTTTCGGGGCTCAACCAGATAAGCGGGGAATATGCGGACATAATAGTATACTATACATATTACAGAAAATAACAAATAAATATGCTTTATTTGTCGCAAAATGCAGAAAATGGCCTGATTTTAAAAAAACTCTTTTTTTGTACAGGGAATTGTGTTATATTATATATGTGGCGAAATGAAAATTTAAATTTTTCGGAGGAAGTAATTTATGGCAAGCATTGATTTTAAACATTCACCTTACGGAGATTTAGCTATTATAAGTATGCGCGGCTGTGAAGATATATCTTCAAAAGTTGACTACTATCTGAAAAACTGGCGGGAAATCCCGGATGACGAATCTTTTGTAATTTCGGCAAACTGTCCGCGTTTCGGTACCGGGGAAGCCAAGGCGGTATTAAATCATACCGCAAGAGGCTTGGATGTTTATATTATCTGTGATTGCTTTAATTATAACGTTACATATAAAATGTATGGAATGACTGTTCCGATGAGTCCGGATGACCATTTTCAGGATTTAAAACGCATAATTGCCGCATTGGGAGGCAAAGCCAGAAGGATTACGGTAATTATGCCTATGCTTTATGAGGGCAGACAGCACAGAAGGACGAGCAGGGAGTCTATGGACTGTGCTTTGGCTTTACAGGAGCTTGTAGCTATGGGAGTAAAAAATATAATCACGTTTGACGCCCATGACCCGCGTGTTAACAATGCCATACCGCTTGAAGGATTTGATAATGTTCAGGCGGCGTATCAGATGATAAAAGCGCTTTTGAAGACAATTCCCGACATTAAGCTTGACCGCGATCATACTATGATAGTTTCACCGGATGAAGGCGGTATGGGAAGATGCATTTATTATTCGTCGGTACTGGGACTTGAACTCGGAATGTTTTATAAGCGCCGTAATTATTCTGTTATTGTAAACGGAAGAAACCCGATTGAAGCTCATGAATTTTTGGGGAACGACATTACCGGCAAAGATTTGATTCTGGTTGACGATATGATTTCCTCCGGAGAGTCAATGCTTGACATAGCTGCCAAGCTCAAAGAAAAGGGAGCGGGCAGGATATTTGTATTCGCAACATTCGGTTTGTTTGTTGAGGGTCTTGATAAGTTTGATGAATATTACAACAGCGGACTAATTGACAAGGTATTTACAACAAATCTCATATATCAGCCTGAAGAGCTGTTAAGCCGGGAATGGTACTGCAGTGTAAATATGGCAAAATATATCGCGCTTTTAATAGATACTCTTAATTACGATAATTCAATAAGCAGTCTGCTCGATCCGGTCGACAGAATCAAAAAGGTTGTAGCAAGGTATAATACGGATTAAATACAGATTATTATTGGCTGTCTCAGCAAAAGCTGAGGCAGCTTTTTATGTAATTTCCGATAGCTTTAAGACATACCTTTAATATGAGGAGGATTGGAGTTATGGAAATTTTAAAATATTCGGCAATAGCGCTTTTGTCGGTATCGGGGCTTATAATGTTTGTATTTGCCGTAAAATCAAAAAGATTTTTCAAAACAGTATTTTTCAATGCTTTTATGGGTTTAATACTGCTGAGCATAATAGATTTGACTGCTAAGTTTACGGGGGTATATATACCCGTAAATGAATATACCGTAACCGGAAGCGCGGTTTACGGGATACCGGCTTTGTTGATGTTTCTGGCATTAAAATTCGTATTTATTTAAAATATTGTCGCAAAATGTATTGGTTTATGGTAAAATAACATTGAATAATTATTTGTAGGTGATATTTTGCTGCAATTTATTTTAGGCAAACCGTCCTCGGGAAAAACTTATACGGTTTTAGAGAAAATCAAGTATCTGAGTCAAAACGGGAAAAAGTGTGTGCTTATTGTTCCTGAGCAGTTTACATTTGAAAGCGAGCGTTCAGTGCTTGAAACCCTGGGAGATAAAGCAGTTTTGAATACTGAGGTTTTAAGCTTTACGAGACTTTGCGATGAAGTAGGCAGAAACACGGGCGGAATTGCCGGCAGGGTACTGAACGACTATGATAAAGCGGTATTTATGAAAAGGGCTCTGGCTTTGGCGGAAGACGGCCTGAAAATATGGCAGAGATATACGAATTCCCTCAGTTTTTCAAAAACCATGCTTGATACCGCAGGCGAATTCAAAATCAACGCGGTTTCCCCCATGCAGCTGCGTCAGGCGGCAGAGGATTCGGGTAAACCGACTCTGAAATTAAAGCTCTGCGATACCGCGCTGATAATGGAAAACTATGATGCAGTAGTCGGAGAAAAATTCATTGATCCGGCAGATTCGCTTACTAAACTTTATAATTCACTCTTAAATTTCCGGTATTTTGAAGGCAAAACGGTATTCATTGATTCATTTAAGGGATTCACCGGTCAGCAGTACAAGATAATAGAGAGGATTCTGGCACAGGCGGAAAATGTATACATAAGTCTTACAGACGATATAAACAACAAAAATGAATACAGTATTTATACCAACATAAGAAAAGCGCAGAGCAATATAAAGCGAATCGCAAAAACTCATAATGTGCAAATAAAACAGCCTATGATTTTGGAGGAAAGCAGGTATAAAAATAAAGGTATAGCGGCAGTGGAAAGGCTGATATCATCAGCAGAGGATGAGTTTATTGACGATGACGGAAGCGTTAACATCTGCCGGGCGGCGACACCTGCGGATGAGGCGGAATATGCAGCGAAGACTATACGCAGATTAGTGCGTCAGGAAGGTTACCGTTATCGTGATTTTGTGATTATAGCGCGTAAAAGTGAAAAATATGCCGATTTGGTGGCTTCGGCATGCAAAAGGAACGGAATAAGTCTGTTTTACGATAAAAGGATACCGCTTTCATGTTTTCCGATTGCGGCAGCAGGTGAATCGGCAATAAATGCCCTGTCATTTTCTTCAGAGGATATATTAAGATTTCACAAAACAGGGTTAGGAACGCTCAGCACTGATGAAATTGCAGTCTTGGAAAACTATGTTTATATATGGAATATAGACGGCGGGTTATGGCTTAAAGAATGGGATATGAACCCAGACGGTCTTAAAACCGAAGAGGAATCGGAAGAGGACAGTTCGGACAGGCTTAAACAGCTTAATGAGCTTAGGTCAAGAGCGGTCAAGCCTATATCGGAATTCAAAGAAAATTTCAGAGGCAGCGCGTCACAGATGGCAGGCGCCCTGGTTAAATTATTCGGGGAATGCGGTGTTTCGGAAACTTTAGCTGAAATGTGCGGGAAACTGGGAGACGAAAGCGATTTTTTTCAGGCCGACGCACTTAAGCAGTCGGCTGATGAGTATATGAAAATACTTGACAGCATTGTTTCATGTTTTGAAAACCAAAAAGTGAGTATCGAGGAATTTTCCGAAACATTAAACCTTGCGGTTGATCTTGCGGATATAGGAGTAATCCCTCAGACGCTTGACCAGGTAACTTTCGGAAGCGCGGACAGGATAAGGCCGTCGCGGCCAAAAGTGGCTTTTATTTTAGGCGCAAATCAGGGAGTTTTTCCTCAGTCGCAGCAGAATACAGGCGTATTCAATACATCGGAAAGAAAAATTTTGATTGAAAACGGGATAAATATCGCAGATAATTCGGTGTATTCCTCGATTGATGAAGAATTTTTAGTTTACTGCAGTTTGTGCTGCCCGAGCGAAAAGCTCTATATATCTTATTATGAGCAGTCGGTTTCGGGAGAAAAAGCAGAACCGTCGACTTTTTTAGGGGTCATAACATCAAATTCAAATCTTCCGACGGTTTCGGAGCCTGAAAAACAGCTGACCGCGCGAAACGCGCCTGAAACCGAAAACGCGGCTTTCGGGGAATACTGCCGGAGAGTCAGGGAAGATTTATCGGGAGCGGTTTCGCTTAAGGAGGCGCTTTGCGGCACAGCGTCTTATGATAGGATAAATTTTATTGAGCAGGCGGTGAAAGAAACAGAAAAAAAGATATCCCCTCAGACTGCCCGGGAACTTTACGGACAGAATATCGGCATGTCGGCTTCCAGACTTGATACATTCAACAGATGCAGGTTTTCATATTTCTGCCGTTACGGTTTAAAGATAAAAAAGCTGCAGCCGGCCGATTTCGATGTAATGCAGAGAGGTACAATAGTACACTTTGTGCTGGAAAGGCTTATATCCGAACACGGGCAAAATATAGGAAGTCTTTTACCTGATGAGCTGAATACGCTTACCGAAAAATATATAGACGAATATTTTAGCGGTATCACGGGATTTAAAAGTGTTATGAGCGCCCGTACCGAATTTTTAATATCCAGGATAACCCGTTCGTTGAAAGAAGTGGTTCAGCACATTGCGAAAGAGCTTTCGCAAAGCGAATTCAAACCTGATGCATGTGAACTGAAAATTGGAGAAAATAACAGTCTGAGTTTCAAATACGATAAAGGTGAAATCAGAATTTACGGAAGCATTGACCGTGTGGACAAGTATAACGGGTATATCAGGGTTATAGATTATAAAACAGGATCTAAAAACTTCAAGCTGCCGGATGTTTTGTTCGGTCTCAATCTTCAGATGCTGATATATCTTTATGCGGTAACAAGAGGAGCAGGATTAGACGATTCGGCGGCGGCCGGCATACTTTATCAGCCTGCGAAAAGGAACACTGCTGATAACAATATGGCGATGAACGGACTCTTGCAGTCGGATGAAAAACTGTATGCGGCTATGGATAAGGATGGCAAAGGTGAGTTTATACCGGTGCTTTCATTCAACAAAGACGGAAGCATATCTAAAAAATGCGCCTCTTATATTGAAAAGGAAGGATTTACCGCCATTTTTGATTATATTGAAAAGATAATGAAAAAGACGGGAAACGCCATAGCTTCCGGTGACATAAAAATTTCCCCGCTTGACGGCAGGGAATCACCGGCCTGTAAGTACTGCGATTTTTCGGGTGTCTGCGGAATAGAAGACCGTGAAGTACCGCGGGTTCCCGATCTTAAGAACGATGAAATATTAGATGCCATGAAAGAGGGTGAAAAAGATGGCGTTTAAGCCCACAAACGAGCAGAAAAGCGCGATTGAGGCGAAGGGAAATATTTTGGTATCTGCCGCGGCAGGTTCGGGAAAAACTGCGGTTTTGGTCGAACGCGTGATTTCCATGCTCTGCACAAAAGATAACGGAATAAGCGCCGATAAACTGCTGATAGTTACATTCACCAATGCGGCCGCCGCGGAAATGCGTTCGAGAATAGAAAAAAGGCTTGAGGAGGAAATATCCAAAAATCCTCATGACGCCTCGCTGCTTGTACAGAAACATTTATTGTCTGGAGCAAAGATATGTACAATAGATTCATTCTGCATAGATCTGGTAAGAGAAAATTTTGATAAGCTCAATATAACTCCCGATTTTAAGATAAGTGACGGGAGTCAGCTGAAAACAGCAGACGAAAAGGTGCTGTCACGTATAATAAACAGGTACCTCGAAGAAAAAAATGCAGTTTTTGCGGAGCTTTTGGATATCATCGGAGCGGAATATGACGAGAGCGGTTTTATAAAATTCATCGGAGATATTTACAATTACAGCCGTCAGCTTCCGTTTCCGGAAAAATGGTTCAGGGATTTATGCGGACATTATAACAACGGTATTTTTGACAGTGATAATATATGGTATAAATACGCGTTTGACAAGGCAAACAGCGTTATAGACGAATGTCAGAACTCATTGGCGAAGGCAATAGATATGCTGTTTGTTTCTGAAACCGCAGTTGATAAATTCATGGGAGACTTCACCGAAGCGTCTTACAGACTTGCGACGCTGAAAAAAGCCGCGTTAAGCTATGACTGGGATGTTTTTTATAGGTCGCTTATAGATTTCAGCCTTCCAAAACTCGCGACGGTACGGGGAGTTTCCGATATATACGAAGTGACTGCCGCAAAGGATATATATAAATATATAGGTTCCAAAGCTGCGGAAAATCTTAAGAAAATATTTTTTGCGGACAGCGTTTTTATAAATACACAGTTTAAAAAGCTTTATCAGCCTCTTAAATTACTGTCTGATATATTGACAGAGTTTGACAGAGCGCTTTTTGAGGAATATAAAAGGCTTAATACTTTTACTTTTCACAATACCGAGCATCTGGCGCTGCAGCTGCTGTGTGAAGAAAGGGAAGGGAAAATTGAAATCCGCCAAGACAGCGCCGAACTTTTAAACCGGTATGAGGAAGTAATGGTAGACGAGTATCAGGATACCAACGATTTACAGGACATGCTGTTTTATGTGCTTTCAAACCGCGAGAGCAATCTTTTTGCCGTGGGAGATGTCAAACAGAGCATATACGGATTCAGAGGCGCAAATCCCAAAAACTTTTTAGCCAAAAAGAGCAGGTATATCCCGATAGAAACCGCAGAGCCTGAAATGCCGAAAAAGATAATTTTAGGCAATAATTTCAGATGCAGGGAGGAAATCTGTGATTTTGTAAACTTTATGTTTACATTATTTATGACCGAGAACACTGGCGATATTGTTTACGGCAGTGAAGAAAGGCTAACTGCGTCGGCAAAATATCCGGAAACAGAAAACGCCGCGGTCGAAATAAGTCTGATTAATACCAAAGGCAGCGATATTCCGGAGATACGGCTTGAAGCACGGGAAATAGCAGATTATATAAGGCGGACAATGTCGCAGGGTAAAGTAATCCGCGTGGATTCGGATAAACTTCGCAATGCCGAGTATTCGGATTTTACGGTATTGCTCCGTTCGGCAAAATTAAAAGCTCCGGTTTTGGCTCAGGAGCTAAAAAGACAGGGTATACCGGTAACTTACAATGCTGAAAATTTTACTGAAAGCCTGGAAATAGCAGCCTTTTTATCATTGCTTAAGGTGATAGATAACCCCAGTTCCGAGGTTGAGCTGCTGTCATGCATGATGTCTCCGATTTTCGCTTTTACCGCGGAAGAACTGGCAAAAATCAGAATTGCGAACAGACAGTCCAATTTTTATGCCGCAATTGTAAACTCAGCTGAAAACGGAAATAATAAGGCCGAAAAATTTCTTGAATCTATAGAAAAATTCAGGTTATATGCGGCAGTAAATCCGCTGCCGAAGCTTATAAATATTCTTTTGGACGAAACGGGATTTTTGCAGCTGATAACTGCTATGCAGGACGGTATGCGCAGACGGAACAATTTACTGCTGCTGTGTGATTATGCGGAACAGTACAGCAGTAACGGCAATGCCTCATTAGGCGGTTTTGTAAGATTTATGGACCGGCAGTCACAGACCGGATTAAAGGCGGCAGGTGTACCTGCAGGCGGAAATTCGGTAAGAATTATGAGCATTCACGCTTCAAAGGGACTTCAGTTTCCGGTATGCATTATATCCGGGCTTTCGTTTGATTTCAATGACAATGAAGCGCGCGAGAATACTCTTTATTCCGTTGACTTCGGAATAGGATTCAAGTATTTTGATGAAACCGATAAGACCAAGTATACTACCGTAAGCCGAGAGGCTATACTTGACAGGATAAGGTCGGAAAGGCTGTGCGAAGAGCTCAGGCTTTTGTATGTTGCTATGACAAGGGCACAGGACCGGCTTTTTATGACGTCTTCGCTGTCGGATACCGAAAAAAAGGCCGGCGAACTTAAGACCATGCTTATATCATCGGGCGGAATAATTTCAAAAAACTTATTTGCCCGTACTAAATCTTATTCAGACTGGCTCATTCTGACGCTTCTTACCCATCCGGACGGTAAGCAGCTTCGCGGAAATGACGGCTCGGTTTCAGTGATCGAGGAAAAAGGTGAGATTAAATTAAACATAATCGGTCATGAACAGCTAAAAGATTATGCCGAAAATCCGGCTGAACAGTCTGTGCTGCCGCAGCAGGAATTGATATCGGCTGTTAAGAACAATATAAATTACCGGTATGCTTTTGAAGATATACTGAGCATAGAGGCCAAAGCATCGGTATCAAGGCTTGCGAACAGCGCCGAGAGCATGAAATATGCTTTTTCGATAAAACCGGCGTTTATGAGTAAAGGCGGTATAACCGCCGCAGAACGCGGAACCGCAATGCATAAGGTGTTAGAGTTTTTTGATTTTAGCAACAGCGGAAATATCGGCGGAGAGCTTGAGCGTTTATATGAGTGGCAGTATATATCCGAAAGGGAATATAAGGCAATAAATACCGAAAAGCTCAAAGTATTTTTTGAAAGCGATATATTCAGGAGAATAAAAGCTTCAGGTCTTGTAAAAAGAGAAATGCGGTTTTTAACAGAGATCCCTGCGAGACGGATAGAACCCGAACTGAATGAACGGTTTGAAAATGAAAAAATTATCGTTCAGGGCGCAGTAGACGTATGTTTTACCGAGCCGGACGGTGTGGTTATACTTGATTTCAAAACCGACAGGGTAGACAGCGCCGAAGAACTTATAAAAGCATACTCAGGTCAGCTTGATATATATGCTGCCGCCTGTGAGAAAATATTCGGAATGCCGGTAAAACAAAAAATCATTTACTCTTTTTCGCTGTCATGCGGTATTGATTTAATTTAGAAAATATGTTATAATAAATCGAATTGCGTACTTTACGAAAATTCGGTTCATAATTTTGATTGGTTTTAAATATGATTTTGGGAGGTTTTTTAATGAAATGTTTGAATTGCGGCTTTGAATACGATGACGGGTACCGCTACTGCCCAAACTGCGGCTCGGCTCCTGCGCAGGCGGAGGCGATCCCTGTAAGCATTAATCCTACTGAGGATAAAATTTTAGCGGCGCTGAAAGATAAGTTATTTTTAGTATTATGTATACTTATTTCCGCTTCATGTGCTTTTTCCGTATTAAGCGGATCATTTCCGATAATATACATACTGGCAGCTGTATTTTTATGGATTATATTTGCAAAGAGTCAAAATAACATAGCTGATACAAATATGCTGCGCTGTTTAAGCGGAACAGTATTTGCGGGTTATGTGGTAAATTATGTAATAGCAGGCCTGCTTATATTTTTCGGAGCCTTGGTTTCGGTATTTTTTCCTTTTTTATTGGAAAACACAAATTTAATAAATTCAATATATCATGAAATAGCTGATGAAATGCCGGAATATACATATATGTTTAATTTGAATGAGTTTATATCATTTTTATTAAAGCTTATAGGCCCTATATTTATTATTATAGGATTAGCGGTGATTTTGATAAACTTTTTCGGAATGCGAAAAATACACGCGTTTGTAAAATCTGTATATCAGGGTATAATTTTCCAGATACCTTATTTCAATAAACCGCAGGCAGCGAGAAACTGGATAATATTTTTTGCGGTCTGCTCCGGTATCACGGCGCTGACTGAGTTTTTCACCTCATTTTCAGGCGCCTTATCAAGCGGGTGCGATTGCGCTCTTTTAATAATTTCCGCAATAATTATAAACAAATATTTTATACCGCGCGACAATCATTATTCTGTATGATTTTAGAATTACAGTCAGTGTAAAACAAAAAGGTTTCCTTTATAAAGGAAACCTTTTTATTATTTACCGGATATAACTATAATGCACAATGCCGGATTTGCTGTTATGCAGCCGCTGGTTTTATGATAGCAACCGGTTTAAATAATTTTACATTTTAAACATTTCATCTACATTCAGCACAAATACGGTTGCTCCTCCGGTAGATACTTCTTCGGGAATGCTGTAATTTGTAAGTCCGGCGCCGAACGCGGCGTCGGGTTTTTTCACCTGATTGCGTACGGTACAGAATTTTTTGAGTATATCTACTGCACGTTCAACCTCAGTATCCTTAGTGCCTATGAGCAATGTAGTGTTGCCCACCAGCAGAAAACCGCCTGTGGTAGAGAGCTTTGTCACAAAAAAGCCTTCTCTGATAAGTGCTGACGATACACTCTGACTGTCGTCATTGCATACAATGGCAAGTATAAGTTTCATTTTACCTTCTCCTGTTCTTGTTATTTTGCAGTCATTCTGACTGATAAATTTATAGGAATGAGTCTATCAATCTGCGGCTGTGTGAGTCTAAATCATTTAAATTTGATATTTCGTATCGGTTGTCGTTTACATCTCTCAGCTGGACTCTTGTTCCGTAAATAAGCTTAATACCGTGAATGATATTACGGATTTCAATAACGACATCGCCGCAGTTGGTTTGTGCCCATATACGGAGCACCCCGTATTTTTCCTTACATCCGGTTATTTTGGTTATTTTAGGTATAAGATAATATTCAGCAAGACATGCCTGTATAATATCCTGTTCATGAGGCGGAAGAGTTTTCATGTCGCGTATTATTGCCCGTTCAATACCGTCCTGATCAAGCAGGGTTATATATTTTTCAAGCCCGGATAGAGGAAACAGACGTCTGGGCTCTAAGTTTTCGAATTTTCTTCCGTCAAAAAGCTCCATATCCACAAGCGAGATATCTTTTCTTGTAAACCGCGCCATATCATTATCAATATACAAACGAGACATCAGTCAAACCTCTCTTCCTCTTTGCTTTTTCTCACCTGATCCGACATGGTTTGAATCTGGATAAGCTTATAGTATTTGCCTTTAAGCGCCATAAGCTCTTCAGGAGAACCCATTTCTATTATCTCGCCTTTGTCAACTACAATGATTTTGTTTGCTTTTCTGAGGGTTGAAAGGCGGTGAGCTATCATTATAGTCGTTCTTCCTCGGATCAGACGCTCAATAGCCGCTTGAATCAGACTTTCAGTTTCAGAGTCAACCGAAGCGGTGGCTTCATCAAAAAAGAGTATGCTCGGATTTTTAAGCACCGCTCTGGCAATGGAAAGACGCTGTCTTTCACCTCCGGAAAGCCCGGTTCCTCGCTCTCCGAGCACCGTGTCGTAAGCGTCGGGAAGCCTTGCGATAAATTCGTGAGCGTTTGCGACCTCGGCAGCGTTTATTATGCTTTCAACCGATGCGTTTTCACTGCCGTAGGCAATATTGTTGAATATTGAATCGTGGAACATCATGGGTTCCTGCTGAACATAACCGATTTCCGAACGGTAAAATTCCATATCTATATCACGAATATTTATACCGTCTACAAGTATCTCTCCGTCGTAATTATCATAATACCGCATAAGCAGGTTTATGAGGGTGGATTTTCCGGCTCCGGTAGTGCCAACAATACCGACGATATCTCCCGGTTCAATTAAAATATTTACATTGCTGAGTGTCTTTTTGGATCTGTCAAACGAAAAGTTTACGTTTCTGAACTCTATACGTCCTTCTATCCTGTCAGGGTGGACGCCTTTTCCGAAGTTGGATTCGGGTTCAGCGTCTATTATATCGAGTATGCGTTCGGCAGAATTAAGGGCGCTCTGATACGAATCGTTAAGGTTTGCGAAAAAGTTTACCGGACCGTAAAACATAGAGGTATAGGACAGGAAAGAAACCAAAAGACCTGCAGAAATAAACTCAGGGCTTTCGATAACCAGTTTACCTCCGACGCCCCAAATTATCAGCGAACCACAGGTGATTACAAATCCTACTATATTAGGAAACAGAGTTGTGATTTTAGACGCGCTGATATCGGTTTTCAGCCATCTGTCATTATATTTTTTGAAATTGTTATAACTGTTTTTTTCATTGGTAAACGCCTTTATTACACGTATTCCCGGGATTGTGTCGGTAAGGATTGAGGTTACTGCCGACCACCGTCTCCAGATCCTGCGGTAAAACGGAGCGATTTTTTTGCCGAAAATTTTGGCTCCCACAACGACAAACGGGACGGGAATAAGAGAGAGCAATGTAAGCTGCCAGTTCATTGCAAACATTATAATGATTATTCCTATCAGCAGGAAAAACTGAACCACAACTTCCTGGGTTATTCTCAGCATAAAGGATTGAATGTTAGACGTATCTCCGCTTATGCGGTTTATGACAGAGCCGGTAGAAGTTTTGTCATAAAAACGCATTGTTAAAAGCTGAGCTTTTTTATAGACGTCGTTTCTGAGATCCGCCACGATTTTATCTCCGCTGACGCGAAGCAGATATGACCGGACAGCACCCACTCCGTACTGTATAATATATGTGAGCAGCAATATGCCTACGCATACGCCTAACATACTTTTGTTTCCTGCGGGCAGAACGTCGTCTACAAGCAGCTTTGTCATATAAGGCGGCAGAAGAGATACCGCCGTAGTGATAACCGATAAAAACAAACAGAAGAAAAGCATGGCTTTATACGGAGCCACATAGCCTATAAGCTTTTTAACTATCTTATCCTTTGACTGACAGTTGAGGCATTCAGCACCCGGACGTATAAGATTTCTGCCGCACTGGGGGCAAACGCAGAACTGTTTTTCAAAAGAAGCTTCTACGATCTGCAATTCTTCTTTCATATCCTTGCCGCCGGCTATATTCTGTATAAAGAAGGCCGCCGCGTCATATAACGAGGCTACTTTATACGAAAAACGCATAAAGTTTACATGCTCTTTTGAAAGATCGATGTATTCTTTATCGCTGTCGTCCATAGATAAAATAAGGATCGCATTTCCGTAATATCTCTTTACCGCTGCGCGTTTTATGTTATCATAAGTATGTATTTTAACTCCGGATTCAAACGAATCGTCAAATCCGTATATGCGTTTATCGGTAACCGCAAGAAAAGTGTCGCTGTATTTGCTTTTGATATTCAAATCGCCTGAAATAGTAAACAGAAGGGTTTCATCGGGCGAAATGTTTTTTTCAAGTTTGGCAATATCGTTATCGGACAATATTTTGTTGGCGGCAAACTGCTTGCCCCGAAACGGTTTATTGATAGTAAATGCCTTTTCGGTACGCTCGGCAGTTTCGCTTTTGCAGGTGTCTGAGTGATTTATATTTGTATCTGAAAATGAATCTTGTTTTTTTGGTTTTTGTTTTAAATTTTCCATAATAAAACCTTCCAGCCTAATTGACGCAAAGAATAATGCATTTAATATGCAAAAATTATTTTATCAGCTTATTTAATGAGATTCAATTAATGCGAAATTATTCGATTTACAGCTGTAGGTAATGTATATCACATCGGTATCCCTTCTTTCCGGTTTACCTATAATTACATTTTATTGTTATTACACGCGTATAATATACCACCTAAAAGCAAAAGTCAATTCTTTTTTTCATTTTATCGAATTTTTTTTCAGAAGCGGATATTTATGTAAAAAAATTAATATACCGGCAATCAAAATTTTGACAAACAATAAAAAATGTGCTATCCTTTATTTTAATATTTAAAATATTTTCAGGCAGGGAGGACAGGTATAATGAGAGATATACTTAAGTATATAAGACCGTTTTTCGGATACATATCCGTAACGCTCAGTATTAAGTTTCTGGCTTCGATAATGGAGCTGATTATACCTTCCATACTTGCTGCCATTATAGACGATATAGTTCCTACGGGAGACAGGAAAAAAATTTTTTTGTGGGGAGGAGCCATGGCGCTATGCGCGCTGACAGCGTTATTGGGAAATATATTCGCCAACCGCATGGCAGCGAAATCGGCCGGAGAAATAACCAAAAACATCCGTCATGACCTGTTCAGTAAGATAACATATTTGTCGTCGCGCCAGCTTGACGTTTTTACGGTTCCTTCCGCTGTCTCGAGACTCACAACCGATACATATAATTTGAATCAGTTATTCGCCCGTATGCAGCGTATAGGGGTACGCGGTCCGATATTATTGATCGGAGGAATAATAATAACCGTTATTATGGATGCCGGACTAACATTGGTTTTAATAGGAACACTTCCGGTAATCGCTTTACTTGTATACACAGTCACAAAGAAGAGCGTTCCGCTTTATACGGCTCAACAGGGCGTACTTGATAAAATGGTGCGTGTCGTTCAGGAAAATATTACCGGAGCGCGTGTTATAAAGGCGCTTTCAAAGACTGAATACGAAAAAAAACGATACGACAATGTAAACTGTGAACTGTCAGACACTGAACAGCATGTAGGCAGTATAATGGCTGTAACCAATCCCGGATCAACGCTTATACTAAATTTAGGGCTGACAGCGGTGGTAGCAGTCGGTGCGTTCAGAATGAACTCAGGTTTGACTTCGGCGGGAGTAATAATAGCGTTTTTGAATTATTTTACCATAATTCTTAATGCTATGCTGGGGATCACACGTATTTTTGTCATGTGTTCAAAGGGAGAAGCCTCCGCGAGACGTGTAGCCGAAGTGCTTAAAGAAACTGAGGATCTGGCTGTTCAGACCATGACGGAGTGCCGGAGCAACTATCACATAGTATTTGACCGTGTCAGTTTTTCGTATGAAAAAATAAAGAATAACGTTGAGGATATAAGCTTTTCTCTGAAACGCGGGCAGACACTTGGAATAATCGGTGCAACAGGGAGCGGAAAGAGCACAATAATAAACCTGCTTATGCGGTTTTACGATGTCGACAGCGGAAGGATTATAATAGACGGCAGCGATATACGCTCTATCCCTAAAGAAGAGCTGTGCGCCAAATTCGGAGTGGTTTTTCAGAATGATTTTTTGTTCGCGGATTCGATAGCTGAAAATATAAGGTATTTTCGCGATATATCTGACACAAAACTTTACAGTGCTATTAAGACCGCTCAGGCAAAAGATTTTATTGAATCTGCCGGCGGAACGGATTTCTGCGTGTCGGCGCGGGGAAACAATTTGAGCGGGGGCCAAAAGCAGAGACTGCTGATAGCGCGGGCGCTTGCGGCAGAACCCGAAATACTTGTGCTTGATGACGCGTCTTCCGCGCTTGATTACCGCACTGACGCTGCGCTGAGAAAAGAACTTTCCGAAAATCATTCCGGCTCCACAGTTATTATCGTAGCCCAGCGTATAAGCTCGATAATGGGAGCGGATATGATAATTGTAATGGATGACGGTAAAATAATAGGCAAGGGAACGCACAGCTGTCTTATGGAGAACTGCCCGGTGTACCGAGAAATAGCGGAGAGTCAGATGGGCTTCGGGGAGGTGCAGTCCGGTGTCTGAGATAAAAGTTAAAAAGAAAAAATATCTTATAGGAAGACTGTGGAAATATTTAAGCCGTCACAGACTGATAATTTTTCTTGCGCTTGTATGTATGCTTTCGGGAAACATTCTGGCGCTTTTCGGACCGAAACTGTCGGGCAACGCTATAGACGCTATGGGTATCGGCGCGGGAGAAGTGGATTTTAAAAAGGTTTTTTATTATGTGGCGCTTATGGCGGTATTTTATATTGTATCCGGCGTGCTTTCATATTTGCTGTCTTTGCTGATGATACGCCTGAGCAGGCATGTAATATACCGTATGCGCAGAGATGTTTTTAATAATCTTGCGATGCTTCCTGTCGGATTTTTCGACAAATATCAGACAGGTGATATAATAAGCGTCATATCGT
Organism: uncultured Clostridia bacterium; assembly: GCA_944384855.1. Taxonomy (GTDB): domain Bacteria; phylum Bacillota; class Clostridia; order Oscillospirales; family Acutalibacteraceae; genus UBA737. The sequence goes on from CALWUY010000039.1 coordinate 23,961, forward strand.
ATGATATAGATACGGTAAATCAGTCATTTTCGAATGATCTTCTGCAGATACTGCAAAGCGCCGTAATAGTGGTATTTTCACTTATTATGATGCTTACTATTGCTCCGGCTCTGGTGCTTGTATTTGCGGTTACGATACCTCTTTCTGTTATTTTCACACGCTTTATAACTACACGTGTACGTCCTCTTTTCAGGAACCGCTCCAAGAAGTTAGGAGAGCTTAACGGTTTTGTGGAAGAGATGATAGAAGGGCAGAAAACCACAAAGGCATACGGCAGGGAAAAACGCGTAATAGATAGGTTCGACATAAAAAACAAAGAGGCTGTAGACGCATATAACAAAGCTGAATACTACGGTACGCTTACAGGACCGTCGGTAAATTTCATAAATAATATTTCGCTTGTGCTTGTAAGCATATTCGGCGCTTTGATGTATCTTGACGGAGGAATAGGACTCGGAAATATTTCTTCGTTTGTGCAATATTCGCGAAAATTTTCAGGCCCGATAAATGAAATTGCAAATATTATTGGAGAGCTGCAATCGGCATTTGCGGCAGCCGAGCGTGTATTCAGGCTTATAGACGAACTGCCCGAAAAGCCCGACTGCGAAGCGGCAAAAATATTGCGAGAGGTTTACGGAGAGGTAGAACTTAAAGATGTGTCTTTCGGTTATACGAAAGAGAAAACAGTTATACATAATTTCAGTATGAAGGCTGAAAAGGGAAGCCTTGTAGCAATAGTGGGGCCTACGGGAGCAGGAAAAACCACAATAATAAATCTGCTTATGCGGTTTTACGATCCTGACAGCGGAGCCATATATGTAGACGGAAACAATATTTATAAAATTACAAGGGGCAGCCTGAGGAGCGCGTATTCAATGGTGCTTCAGGATACGTGGCTGTTTTACGGAACTATTTTTGAGAACATAGCCTACGGTAAGGAAGGGGCTACCAGGCAGGAAGTAGAGAAAGCGGCGAAAGCTGCAAAGATACACAGCTATATCGAAAGTCTTCCGAACGGATATGATACTATGCTCAGCGATAACGGAATAAATATATCAAAAGGGCAGAAACAGCTGCTGACAATAGCCCGGGCTATGCTGCTTGACTGTAAAATGCTGATATTGGATGAAGCCACATCAAATGTTGATACCCGCACAGAGCAGCAGATACAGGCGGCAATGCGTGAGCTTATGCGTGATAAAACCTGTTTTGTTATTGCACACCGGCTTTCAACTGTAAGAAATGCGGATAATATTCTTGTTATACGCGACGGAGATATAGCGGAACAGGGAACACATGATGAATTAATTGCAAAAAACGGATTTTATTCTAAGCTGTATTACTCACAGTTCGAGACATATAACAGAAATACAGAACAATAACGGATATATAAACTAACCCGCAGTTTATTTCTGCGGGTTAGTTTAATAATTTTATATTTTTTAATAAATAATACGGTTTAAAAGGTGATTAAACCTAAATTTGTAATATTTATTACGCGTAAAATAGGTGACTTAAAGAGTTTTTCAAGTGTTAGCCCATTCTTCCGGGCGGATTCATACCGCCCATTCCTCCGGCACCGCCCATTTGCCCGGGATTGTTTTCTGAGCCGTCATTAGTTGTGACGTCGCCGCCGTTGTTTGTATATTCGCCGTCGCAGTCAAGGGCGGTATTGCCGTTTCCGTTGCAGGTAAGATCCAGATCTCCGCCGTTGAATGTAAGCGCTCCGTTTGAATCTATGCAGTCGCCGTTGGAAACTATTACAAAAGATCCGCCGTTTACAGTTAATATTCCGTCCGATTTTATTCCTTTCTGGCTTGCGGTATCATCTGTTGTTTCTGTATTCTGCTGTGAAAATTCACTCCAACGGCCGAAACTTGCAGAGTCGGTTTCCATTGTGACGCTCTCACTGCCTTCTCCGGTATAAATGTTGAATGTTCCGTCGTCAATCAGAAGGTATCCGCTGGCGCTTATACCGTCACCGTCTGACTTTAAGGTAAACTTTCCGCCGGCTATATATACAAATCCCAAACTTGTATCGTCGGTATTTTCGGAGTGAATGCCGTCTTTGCCGGATGTTATCGTGTAGGTCCCGTTTGCGATTCTTATGCTGTCTTTTCCGGACAGTCCCTGACTGGCAGAGTTGATATTGTAGCTGCCGCTGGTAATAACTAAATCGTCTTTTGATACTATTCCGTTGTTACGGTTATTGTGCTGCCGGAAATGTTTACCGCATAGTATTCTCCCTTCTACCGTTTAACTACGGATATATTTGTTTTACGGTCAAAGTATAGCATTTGTTTCTTAGATTAACTTAAAATGTAAGCTTAATTCAACTTAAAATTTAATATTTTCCCGTAAAAAACAATACTGCCTGAAAATCAGACAGTGAAGTTTTTATTAAAATATATTTTTGTTCGGTTATGCAGGGAAAACAGCTGTAATCAGTAATGATTTTTCATCTTGCGTCGCCGCAGATATTTTGCCCTTGTGCGCCGTTACAATGGCTGCGGCAATAGATAAGCCGAGCCCGTATCCTCCGGTCGCGGAGTTTCTGGACTGATCCGCCCGGTAAAACCGGTCAAACAGATGATTAAGGCTCTCGGCTGAAACATATTCCGCTGTATTAAAAGCGCTTAAGCGTATTGTGTTTTTCTGTTTTTCTAAAGTAAGCTCTATTTTCCCTGAGTCGTCAGAATATTTAACGGCATTATCGATAAGTATGGTAATCAGCTGACGTATCGCGTTTTCATCGCCTGTCATGGATACCATTGGCTGAATATTCGCAGATAATGTTTTGTTTTGCGTCCGTGCAAGCGACTGAAAAGTATCGACTGTTTCCTCTGCTAAATCTGAAAGCGGAAATTCGATTTTTTGAATCTGGGGCTGTTCCTCCATTCGGGAAAGCTGTATTAGACTGCTTGTAAGCTGTGCCAGACGTTTTGCCTGTGTGCGTATGGCAGTAATAGGTTCAAGAAATTTAATGGTAGAAAATTTGGAAAAGTATCTACCTAAGGGAACCACGGAAATTGTGTCCGGAGGAGCAAAGGGGATAGACACATGCGCAAGGGAATACGCGTCGGCAAACGGATTAAAGCTTAAGGAGTTTCTGCCTGAGTATGAAAAATACGGACGCGCCGCGCCGCTCAAACGGAATCTGCAGATTATAGCTT
>CALWUY010000040.1 GCA_944384855.1 uncultured Clostridia bacterium
TTGAACAAGTCCAGTAAAAACGGACAATAGAAAAAACCACCCCCTTATGGTAGAATTAAAAAACTACCATAAGGGGGAATTTTTATGTCAAGAGGATATGGATACATTAAGCAATTTGAAAATGAAATATTAGAAATGAAAAGTAGAGGGTTAACACAAAGAGAAATTGCAGATAAATTAGGCTTTAGTAAATATCAAATAAAAGAGTTTTTTCACAGATACAATAAAAGTCAAAGAAAACTTGCAGCAGGAATAGTAATCAAGCCTAAAGGCAGACCAAGAAAAGACGGTAGTGCTTTGCCGCCATCCATACAACAATTGAGCAAACTCACCCAGTTGCAATATGAACTTGCAATGAAAGAGCGACACATTAAACGGTTAGAGATGGAAAATGAATTGATGCGGGATTTTCTCTCGCTCGCAGAAAGGAAGTGAGAACAAGCGTAAAATATATGGTGATCTATCGTCACAAAGACAAATATTCCATCAGTGAAATGTGTCGTTTCTTCGGCGTATCACGCAGTGGTTATTATGGTTACGTGTCACGAATGGATATACCCGCGTGGGATTTGTCGCTGGCTGAAAAGATTCGGGAATGCCAGGATGAGTGCGGCAACACCTATGGATACCGCAGAGTGCATATATGGCTCGAAAGGAATGGCATATACCGCAATCCTAAGACAATACTAAGAGTTATGCAGAAATACGGGTTGTTATCGGTAATTCGAAGAAAGAAATACCGCAACTATGGAGATTATCTACACAAGTATCCAAATTTGCTGAACAGAGATTTTTCTGCCCAAAGACCTAACCAAAAGTGGGTTACCGATATTTCATACATACACACAAAGCAAGGAATATTGTATCTCTCGATCATCAGAGATTTATACGACAACAGTATTGTTGCGTACAAGACCGGCACCGAGCAGAACGTTAATCTTGTGTTAAGCACCATTAGAGAAGCCAAGAAAAAAGAGAAGGTCACCGCAGAGCTGCAACTCCACAGTGACCAAGGCTTTCAATACACATCCCATCGGTATTTCAAGCTAACACAATCATACGGCATAACTCCGTCGATGTCAAGACGTGGTAATCCGTATGACAACGCTTTGGCTGAAAATTTCTTTTCTATTCTTAAAACGGAGTGTATTTACCGAACCAAACTTCAGACCTATGAGGAGGCGCGCCTCCTCATAGGTGAGTATATCCATTTCTACAACCATAAACGCATCCAGTTGAAAACAAAACTGACACCACTTGAAAAGCGATGCCAGTTCGTTGCTTAAAATTTAATTTCAACTACCATAAAGGCGGTTTTTGTACTGTCCGCACAAATTGGGGCAGTTCATTTATTCACAGAGGTATTTTTTTATGCCGGGTTTACAAAATACAATATTTTTTCTTTCTTATAGTCAAAAGCATTTTAAGGAGGAAAATTATGTTCTATTGCAGAAACTGCGGCTTTGAATTCGAAAAGCCCGAAAACATTTACGAAAATCACGGTATGCTATCTCCGCCTTTTGAAAAAATCAGCGTCTGCCCTAACTGCCGTTCAGACCGCATTTTTCAAAAAAATATCACCCATTGCAGATGCTGCGGAGCCAGACTCCCGAAAGACGCGCATGACTACTGCAGTGATTTGTGCCGGGAAAAAGGCGAGAAACTGTACGCATTAGAACGCAAAAGACGCCGCATTACCGAGCAAAGTCCCGTATGTGAAATCATTAAGCAGCTGAAAAAATATAATACCGAACACGGTACCGATTTAAGCTACGGTCAGTATGTAGCCTTTGTACTGCCTGAGAAAAAGGATATGAAAAAATGCAAAACGAGAAAAAAGAATATTTAAAACAGTATATGTATCAGGAAAGCGTAATCCGCTCTCTTAATCAGCTAGCCGTAATTAATCCCGAAAAGAAAAGTATCTACCGTGATAAAATCTCACAGGCATTGAAAACGCGCAGTGATATTGAAGAAAAAATTTCATCGGTGGAAGATACCGTTTTAAGAGAACTTTTATATAACAAATATATATTCGGTAAAACCCTTGAGGAAATAAGCTATATTCTCAATTACAGCAAACGTCACATTGAGCGGCTTCATATAAAAGCGCTGGAAAAAATTGAAATTTAAAATAAAGTATTTACAATATATAAAAATAGGTGTATAATAACATACAGAACATTTGTTCTTACGGAGGGATACACTTGAAAGACCGCATAATACTTCACTGCGACTTAAATAATTTTTTCGCATCGGTATCTCTGTTATTTAATCCTACTTTGAAAGATCTTCCGGTAGCAGTCTGCGGTGATAAAGAAAACCGTCACGGAATAGTGCTGGCAAAAAACGACATCGCGAAGCGTTTCGGGGTAAAAACAGCCGAGGCTATTTTTGAAGCAAAGGCAAAATGCCCCGAGCTTGTGATACTTTCTCCCGATTATGAAAAATACCGTGAGTTTTCCCAAAAAGCCCGCTCTGTGTATGAAAGATACACCGATATGGTCGAACCGTTCGGAATAGACGAATGCTGGCTTGACGTTACCGGAAGCACAATGCTGTTCGGGACGGGAGAGGTTATTGCGGACCGCATAAGAAATGACATTAAGACAGAGCTCGGGGTTACTATATCGGTAGGAGTAAGTTTCAACAAAGTTTTTGCAAAACTCGGTTCGGATATGAAAAAACCGGATGCAGTAACAGTAATCAGCCGCGAAAACTATAAAGAAAAAATATGGGGCCTTCCGGTTTCTGACCTGCTGTTTGTCGGAAGGAAAACCTGTGAAAAGCTTAAAAGCTGCGGCATAAATACCATAGGTGATATCACCTGCTGCGATGATATTTCATTAAAAAGGCTTTTAGGCAAAAACGGCATTTGTCTTAAAAAATACGCTCTGGGTGAGGATAATTCGCCTGTTATACCTTATTTTGAAGAAGAAACTCCGAAAAGTATAGGTAAATCTGAAACAACAGCAAAGGATTTTACATGTAATGACGATGTATGGAAAGTATTTCTTTCATTTGCACAGTATATCTGCGATATATTACATCAAAAAGGGCTGTATGCAGGAGGAGTTCAGGTTCACATAAGAACTTCGACGCTTTCGGTAAAGGAATTCAGCCATACATTTGCATTTACTACAAACATCTCCATTGTTTTAGCAAAGGAAGGTTTCAGGTTATTCTGCAAAAACTACACTTTCGGAGAACCTCTTCGTTCGGTAGGTCTGCGCGCAATTAATATTAAAGGCAGTGAGTCTGCCGTACAGCAGGATATGTTCGGAGAGGATATAAAAAAAGCTGAACTTGAAAAAATTGATGACTGTATTTACAGTATACGCAAAAGATTCGGAAAATCAAGTCTTAAACGCGGAACAACGGTCGATTAGACTTTACAATTTTCGGTTTTTGTAATATAATAAGATTTAATGCAGCCTGAAGTGCATTAAGTCTTATTATTTTACGGAGAAAAAAGATGTATAACAAAAACGATTTTGAAGATATAGATTCGGGAAAAGATATTTTTTCAAGTTCCGGCAAGGATATTTCATCACGGTCTTTTACAGATATTTCATCGCGCACCTCGGATTATGAGGATGATTACGATATACCTTTAAATCCCTATACTCCCGGAAGAACCGTTCAGCGTCAGCAGCCGCCTTACCCACGTAACCAGACTGCAAAAAACACTAAACGCAAAAAACGCAAAAAGCATATATTTTTAAAATTTGTTTCGGTGCTTCTTTGTGTCGCAATAGTTGCGGGACTCGGGTTTTACGGATACGCGTACAGCATAATCAGCAAAATCAAGCGCACTCCGCTTGATGAAAACAATCTTGGAATTACCACGGATGATTATTCGGGATATAAAAATATTGCCCTTTTAGGTCTTGATACCCGTGAAGACGATAAAACCGGACGTTCGGACGCCAATGTAATTGTAACTATCGACAAGGCCAACAAAAAAATAAAACTTACCTCTATCGCGCGTGACAGTTATGTGGAAATTGAAGGTCATTCAAAGGATAAGCTAACCCACGCCTATGCCTACGGAAAATCTCAGCTTGCTGTCAAAACTCTGAACCAAAACTTCGGTCTTGAAATTACAGATTATGTAACTATGAATTTCTTTGAACTGGCCAATATCATAAATTATATGGGCGGTGTTGAGATAGAAGTAAAAGAAGAAGAACTTGAGGAACTTAACCGGATAATACGAAAGACCGATTTCGGAAGCATTCCAAACCCAAGAGTATCGGAAGCGGGCTTGCAGACATTAACCGGCACCCAAGCCGTATGTTACGCAAGAATAAGAAAAATCGACAGCGATGTTGAACGCGGTAACAGACAGAAAGAGGTGTTGTCCGCAATGTTTACGGCTGCCAAAAAAATGAATCCGCTTAAGCTTCCTAAACTTGCAAGCCTTATTCTCGAAGAATGCGAAACCTCTCTTTCAACTAACGATATCATGAGTATGGGACTTTGGGCAATATTTGCCTCGCCCGAATTTGAGCAGCTGAGTATTCCTAATGACAACGTTAAAGGAACCGGACGGATGATATCGGGAGTATGGTATTATACATACGATATAGACGCGGCAAAAAAGGAGATAAGAGACTTCATTTATGAAATAAATTATTATTCTCCCGAAAATGTAGCTCTGAGAAAAGAGGAAGAAGCAGAAAATAAATAATCCGATGCAAAAATTTACATAAAAAAGGAGCCGTAAAAATGGTTGATTGGCTGAAAAACGCAGTATTTTATAATATTTACCCTCAGTCGTTTTATGACAGCAACGATGACGGTATAGGTGATCTTCAAGGAATAATCCGGAAATTAGAATATGTGCAAAATATGGGATTCACTGCTATATGGCTTAACCCGTTTTATGAATCACCGTTCAGAGACGCGGGATACGATGTTTCCGATTTTTATAAAGTAGCACCGCGTTACGGCAGCAATCATGATTTTGAGCTTCTCTGCGAAAAAGCCCACAGGTTAGGTATAAAGGTCTGTATTGACCTCGTAGCAGGTCATACGGCGCTTGAATGCGAATGGTTCAAAAAATCCTGCCAGCCTCAGAAAAACGAGTATTCAAACCGGTATATCTGGACAGATGAATGGGGAAAAAATTACAACGGTGAATGTATCGGTGGATATTCATCACGCAACGGTATGTATATGAAGAATTTCTTTTACTGCCAGCCTGCGCTCAACTACGGCTTTGCCAACATTGATCAGCCGGAATGGCAGCTGCCGCCGGAGCATCCCGACTGCGTAGCAACCAAGGAAGAACTTAAAAATATTATGCGGTACTGGATTGGTCTGGGAGCAGACGGCTTCAGGGTTGATATGGCGCCGTCCCTTATCAAAAATGACTATGACGGTACCGGCATCGCAAAGTTCTGGAACGAAATACGCCAGATGTTCGACAAAGAATTTCCGCAGTGCGTGCTCATATCCGAATGGTCAGACCCGACTGCCGCTATAAATGCGGGATTCCATATAGATTTTCTCATACATTTCAACTATAAAGCGTATTCTTCTCTTTTCAGATATGAAAAAGGCACTAACGACTGCGACCGTTTATGTCTCGGCAACAGTTTCTTCCGTAAAGAAGGCAACGGCAATATCCAAAACTTTCTTGAAGAATATTTATATCACCTTTCGGCAACCAAAAATAAAGGATATATTTCCATACCTACCGGCAACCACGATATACCGCGCATAAGCTATATGCGCGATCCGAAAGAACTTGAAGCGGCTTACGCATTTATTTTAAACCTGCCGGGAATACCCTTTGTTTACTACGGTGATGAAATAGGTATGAAATATTTCCCGGATCTTCCGTCAAAAGAAGGCGGTTTCAACCGCACCGGCTCAAGAACCCCTATGCAGTGGAACAGCGGTGTTAACGCCGGATTTTCTAATGCCGATGCTAAAAATTTGTACCTTCCGGTAGATGAGAACGGTCCTAACGCAGAGGACCAGTTAAACGATCCCAAATCCCTGCTGAATCATGTAAAAGCGCTTATTGCTTTGAGAAAAAGCTCTAAAGCGCTTTCGGCAGACGGTGAAATAGAATTTTTAAATCTGAAATACGGTGGATATCCTCTGGTTTTCAGAAGATTTTGCCAGACAGATGAATTTATAATCTGCATTAATCCTACCGACCGTACCGACCGGTTTGAATATGATTTCAGCAGTTTTACTCCCGTTTTACAAAACGACTCAGAAATTAAAACAGACCAAAACGGAATAGAATTACCTGCCGTATCCTATATGATCTTAAAAAAATCAGTCCTATGATAAATAATATAAAAAAACATTCTGCATATCAGAGACGATATGCAGAATGTTTTTTATACTAAAATTTATTTATCCGCATTGGGAAGATAAGCGCCGAGTTTTTTAAGCCGCTTTTGCAGTTCCTTGATATCTATGTCACGGCATCCTCCGCCGTTTTCGCAGGCAATGGCTGCCGCGACTCCCGCCGCCTGACCTGTTATATAACAGCCCGGCATTACCCTGACCGAAGACTGCATATTTTTATCTGTAGAAATGCATCTGCCGGCAGTAAGCATATTGCTTATTCCTTTTACGGTAAGTGACCTGTACGGTATACCGTAGCTTTCGCCTTTTTTATATATAAAAGTCTCAATAAGCCTTTTATATTCATTATAGCCTTCCGTCGTGTTTTTCGGAGAATGAACATCGATACAATAGCAGTACCGTCCGATTTCATCATCAAACACGGCGCGGTTTTTAAAATCATCAAGATTAAGAATATAGTCGCCGATTATCCTGCGTGATTCTCTGATGCCTATGACAGAAGCGCTTATTACGGGTTCACTGTCGCCGAAACCGTCAAGATAGTCTCTGTAATAACGTCTGTATTCAAGAAGCTGTTTTCTCGCTTCAACCATACCTCTCGTGAGAGAGTCTCCGTCACATCCGTCAATATCATAAATATGTCCGGCGTTTGAGCCTCCCAAACCGTCTCCTATCGGCCACATTCCCGGCAAATGCCGGTCTTCATTGGTAAATACGCCGTCACTAAAAGCGTCTTCAAGACGGCGGCTGTCAGGTCCTTTTACCTTTTCCCAGTCAATTCCGGTCCATAAAGCGCACAAAGTAGCACCCATAACAGAACCGTTTTCATCGCCTGTCAGATATTCGGCTCCAGACATTTTTGCCATATCCCCGTCTCCGGTACAGTCAATGAAAACTTTTGCCTTGACCGCATAAATTTCACCTTTGGTACTGCATACAGCGTATTTCACCTTTCCGTCTTCCGCTATTGTGTCTATAACATTAGTAAAAAATGCAAATTTTGCGCCGCATTTCTCAATCATACCGTCATAGCACAGTTTAAGCGTCTCAACCGGAATGCTGTCAGGACAGTATTTTTTCATTTTTTCCGGACAGTTTTGCTTTATGTAATCCCGTACCCGTCTGCCGATTCCGTCTGCAACGAAATTTTCGCCGTCGGTAAACTGCATAAAAGCAGGAACCAGCGCATTCACAGCCGCGCCGCCGAAAGCACCGAACGCTTCGGCAATAAATACCGACGCTCCGTTTTCGGCTGCCGCAACCGCTGCTGCCACGCCCGCAGGACCGCCTCCCGCTATAAATACATCAACATCATATTTGACTCTGATTTCCTTCTCAAACGCAATTTTCATAGTACAAATCAGTTCTCCGTTTCATATAAATAATTCTATATTTATTCTGCATCCGGATTTATTACGATAAAAAATCTAATCTGTTTTTCAAATTTAAGACTGAAAGCTGTAATTCAAATATATATTGCGCTGTTATTCCTTATATCAGTTAATCTTACCGTAAAGCGGCATATCACTGTCACGCTTGGGTTCGCGTGTCTGTGTCTGCTGCACGGCGCCTGCCGTCTGCTGCTTGCGGGCAGATCCGCGTCCGTTAGGTCCGCGTCTGCGCCTGTCGCTGTTATTTTTCGGAGGCTTGATCTCCGCGCCTTCGGGATAAATAACAACACGCCTGCCGATCCCGTCCCCAAACGAATTAGAAACTACTCCTTCAATTTCCTGTACCGCAGTATGAATTATCCTGCGCTCATACGGATTCATCGGCTCTAATGTACGGCTTTTGCCTGTTTTTAAAACCTGAGCCGATATACGCTTTGCAAGTATTATAAGGGTTTCTTCCCTTCTCTCGCGATAATCTCCGATATTAAGAGAAATCTTGTAATGTCCGCCGCCGTTATTTGCCGCAAGGCTTGCAAGATACTGCAGCGCGTCCAATGTTTCTCCCCTGTGCCCTATAACTATGCTGAGATTCTCTCCGTTGAGCAGAATAAGTGATCCGCCTTCACGGCTTGATACCTTTATATCGGTGCCTTCACAGCCTACTGCTTTTAATACCGTTTCAATATATGCCACGGCTTTTCCCGCGGGTGACTGTGCGTCTATCTTACTGCTTCCCACAGCCTCTCCGTATTCTTCCCGTTTCTTAGGTGCTTTTTCAGAAGTTTCGCTCTTTTTTATTTCTTTTTTAGCTTCCGGCTGTTTCTCTTCCGTTATTTTAACCGGTTGTTCTTTTACCGTCTTCGCCTTAGGCGGATTTTTCTTAATATTCTTATTTTTCTTTTCCGGAATTTCTATATACGCGCGTACCTGCGCGTCAGAACCGCCGAAAATTCCCAGTATTTTCTTTTTCTGTATAGCGATTACCTCAAACTGTACATCATCAAGTTCCGATGCTCCTAATTTAGATATCGCATCCTCTTTTGCCTGGTCAATACTCTGACCGAAACCGATCGCTTCCTTAATCAAGGTTTAACCTCCTCTTATTTTAATGCATTACTTGCTTTCTTCACCGTTTATTTGAGACTCTTGCGGCTGTCCCAGTTTTTTTACCTGACCCGCTTCAAACTCATACTGCTTTACCAATTCCTTACCGCGCTGGCGTGCCAGCATTTTGTTGGGACCGTAAAATGTCTGTACTCCCGCCTGTATCAGTCCTCCGACTATAGATGAACATGTCCAGTAAAACGCTACGCCGCTGGGGAATCCAAAACCGATGAACAGGGTAACAAGCGGCATAAACAGCATCATACCCATCATATTAGGCGCATCAGGATTAACCCTCTTTTGTATTTTCATGGAAATTATACTCGACAGCATCTGTGCGGCGAAGGCCAGTATCGGCATTATCCATATAAGCTGCGCGTCATGGAAAATATCAAATGAGAATTTAGGAGTCTGAGTAAGATTTATCTTGCTCGTGATAAACGAGTAATCAATGTCCGCTTCCTTGTCCTTTTTAGTGATATACTCCAAATCATCTTTGATCTTGTCATACTCATCTTCTGAAAGTATTTCCTTCAAAATATCACTGTCATTGCGTATAATACTTACGATGTTTAATTCCCTGCTGTTGACCGATTCGTTCCAGTTGATCTTTTTTGCAAGCTTGTCATATTCTTCTTTATTTTCCTCCCTGAGCTCACTCATAGCGGTGGAAATAGTTGTTGAAACATTATTTATCCTGTCGCTTTCAACTCCCGTCATATAGGTAAGCGGAGACAAAATCAAATAATAAATGCTCAGCATCAGTACAAGCCTCAAAATCATCGGAAGGCATCCGCCTGACATGGAAACGTTTTCTTCCCTGTAAAGATTCTGCATCTCCATGCTGTATTTTTGCCTGTCATCACCGCACTGCTTTTTCAGTTCGTCAAGCTTAGGCTTGATACGCGTCTGCTGAACAGATGACTTCTGGCTCTTAATACTAAGCGGTATTAACGCCAGATTGATTAGAACTGTAAAAATAAACACCGCAGCCGCAAAGCTTCCGCCCGTAAGCCCGGCAATAAATTCCAATACCCAACCTAACGGTTTATTTATGATACCAAACAGGAACTGCATTTAAGCACCGTCCATTCATTACTTTTATTCCCAAGACATAGTTATACAAATTATCTTTATACTCTGTTTTTTATTCTTTTTCTTTGTCGTTTCTGAGGCACCGGATCGTATCCTCCGCGGCAAAACGGATTACATCTTAAAATCCGCCAAAACGCAAGACCTAATCCCTTTATACTGCCGTGAATCCTTATAGCCTCAATAGCATATTCCGAACATGTAGGAGTGAATCTGCAGCACGGCAGTTTATACGGCGAAATATACTTTCGGTAAAATTTGATTAACTTGATCAATATATTCTTCATTTCAATTATATACATAAATCCGCTTTTTCAAGCAGGTTTATTATAGATTCCTGCACCTGAGTGCTTTTGACTGTCAATATACGTGTTCTTGCCACTATAATAAAATCATACCCTGTACGAATAACCGGCAGACAGCCGCGGAACGCAGCTGCTACCACTCTCTTGGCGCGGTTACGCTGAACCGCGCCGCCTATTTTCTTGCCGGCGGTAACTCCGAGCCTTATGTTGCCGTAACGGTTTTTCATATAATACAATACAACATAAGGAGAAACCAATGAATTAGCTTTATAATAAGCCCTTCTAAAATCACGGTTTTCCTTTATTTTTACTAATTTATTCATAAATAACACAACCCGAAAGGAAATCATATCCGCAAATGCAAAACAGTGATTAAAAAAGGAAAAGCCACAGTCTGTGGCTTTAGTATGTGAGTTGCTTTCTTCCTTTAGCCCTGCGGCGAGCAAGCACCTTGCGGCCGTTAGCGGTAGCCATTCTCTTTAAAAAGCCGTGTTCTTTTTTACGATGAAGTTTTTTCGGCTGATATGTTCTTTTCAACGTTAACCCTCCTTGTAAGCCTAATAGTAATAGCGGTTAGGCCGATAATAATCAAGACATAACCTATCGAATATAAATTATACTTCAAAACCTACCTTAATGTCAACAAAAAAATAAAATTTAAAGCAAATTTTGCCTCTTTTATTACATTTCAGCTTAACATTTCCTTTTGATTATTTTACTCATTTTTCCAAAAGATAATATAGCATTCTTTCGGGATCGTTTAAAAATTCCCGTGTCACTTTATAATGCTCTGTTTCCTTATAATCCACCGATCTTATACCCGAACCTGAAAGTTCTAAAATCTGAGCTCCCGGAAAAGCCGTCAATATAGGTGAATGCGTAGCAATTATAAACTGAGAATTTTCAGCTGTCAGTTTATAAATTTCCGACATAAGCGCAAGCTGTTTCATAGGTGATAATGCCGCTTCCGGTTCGTCTAAAATATAAAACCCGTTTCCGAAAAAGCGGTTTTTTACAATAGCCAAAAAACTCTCTCCGTGGGACTGCTTATGCAAAGAAACTCCTCCGTAGCTTTCTATGACCAAAGGATCAAATGACGGCTCTCTGTCAATTTTTTCAATATATGTGGCAGCATTATAAAGGCTTTCAGCTCTGAGGAAAAATCCGTCTTTGGCATATCCGACTTTACCCAGCGTCAAATGTTTCCATAACTCTGAATGTGTTTCCTCGGTTGAAAAATTAAAGTTTTCAGAGCCGCCTTCCGGATTGAATCCGTAAGCCACGGCAATTGCCTCAAGCAGAGTTGATTTCCCGGTTCCGTTCTCGCCCACAAAAAAAGTCACATTCGATGAAAAGGCGATTTTTTTATTTTCAGACAGATATTTAACAACCGGCAGGTTGTTTAAATAAGAGGTTTTTCCAAAATTGTTATCAAATAAAACATCACGTACATAAATCATTTTATTCTCCTTTTAAGCAGCCGCTTTTGAAACCAACCCGCAGGCTTTATACTAAAGCTCCGTTGTATAATTAAATTTCTTTTTCATAACGTTTATTCTCCTGAAAATATTTTATCATATTTTCACTTTTTGAACAATGCTTTTTACTATACAACTTTTACTTACTACTTCAAAAGACGGAATAACTTTTAAGCAAAGAGGTAAGAGTGAATATATAAAAAGTAAGAGACAAAGCCTCAAGAACTTTCGGCCTTGAGGCTTTGTCTATGGGCTGTAAAAAAGATTTTTCTTGCGATAGAACGAAAAAAATAACGCTGAACCCAAAATGTATTGGGTCCAGCGTCACGCTGTGCCTGTACGACGAAATCGCACAATGAATAATCCCGCTTAAAATACGGTGTTTTGGCCTCTGCTGCCGTATATATTCTCATATCAACTTGCATTGACGAAATAGCACAATCCCCATTGCTCAATCGCAGTGGCTTTCCTGTCTGTTATTATACATCAACTCAATCGTAAATGCAAGAAATTCATTTGCCTATGTAAAAAACCGACAGTCAGACTGCCGGCTTTCGTTTATACGGTTTCGGTGGCTTCTGTTCCGAATTTCGTTATTACCTTTATTGTTCCGTCCTTAAAAACTCTAATGCATTCCACCACTCTGCGAATCACCATAT
>CALWUY010000041.1 GCA_944384855.1 uncultured Clostridia bacterium
GGAATGTCCATAGTGATTTTCCTTTCAGAATTGTTGTTGTCCAATCTCAATTCTACCACAGGTTTGTCACTATGGATACTTTTTTCTGTTTTCTTACTATTGCAGGTTCATTTTACAATGCGCCAAAGAATTTTCCTACAGCCCTGAGCAGTGAGGCGGTTACATTGTTTTTAATAATCGTTTTGGTTTTTACCCTTGTGGCAAAACTCATGGTATATCCGAGCGCTACAAAATAATCAAATGAACCTATTATGAAAAACCACACCACAGTAGACTGAAAATCATAAATAAAGCTTGTCGCCGCCGAAATACTCAATACAGCCGCAGCCAAAACCAGCAGGGTCATTATATCAAACGGCATTCTGTCAACAGCGTTGCATTCTATAGCTCCTCCCTGCCTATGTCCCGCCGCACAGTAAAGGAAACATAAAAGCGTTATGCTTAATGCGGCTGATATCAGCACAATGAATACCATAACGAATCTCAGCGAATACCCTGTTTCGATTATCTTAGACACAACCGAAAACATATCGCTTTTAGTCATATCCCTTGCGACAAAAACTTCTATAACAGTAACGTTTCCCTCTTGGAGAGCCGTATAATCTTCACCGTATTCCTCGAGATGCGATATAAAATAATGATTGTATTCATCAGACGCCGAAGCCATATATTCCTCCCCGTTATAATTGGTATCATATACTGTCCCGCTTGCCTTATCGGTGAGTCGGTAAAATACGTTTTTGTCTTTGTAGTATTCAGTCAGATCAATATCCGCGCCCATCAGTGAATGTATATAATAAGCCTCACTCTGAGCCATATCGGTAAAAATTTCTTCCTTTATCAATTCCTGGCTGCTGAAATAAAATTTATAGTATCCCATAACAGCCGTGGAAATCAGGCTTACCGTAAGCACAGCCACGCATATATAAGAGAAAATAACCGCGGCTATTTTTACACCTAATCTTTCCTTAAGTTTCAAGCTAATCACCTTTTTCCATTTTGTATCCGTGTGCCCATACAACCTTTAAATATCTCGGCTCCGCCGGATTTATCTCTATCTTTTCCCTGAGATGCCGTATATGCACCGCAACCGTACCCTCTGCGGCGTACGCGGTATCATTCCATACTCTGCGGTATATCTCTTTAGGGGACATCACCGTGCCGGCATTTTGCATTAAAAGCTTTAAAATCTCATATTCGGTGGGCGTCAGATTTACCTCTTCACCGTCGACCGTAACCTTTTTTGCGCTGTCGTTAAGCTCTATATTGCCTATCGAGATAATATCGCCGTCCGCGGTTTTATTTCCTCCCAGCTTCATATACCGCCTCAGCTGGGAACGCACACGCGCTATAAGCTCCACAGGATTAAACGGTTTTGTCACATAATCGTCCGCCCCGACATTAAGCCCCAATATCTTATCGGTATCCTCGCCTTTTGCTGTAAGAAAAATTATCGGTATATTCGAAAACTCGCGGATTTTTGCCATAGCTGATATTCCGTCGCATTCCGGCATCATAATGTCAAGCAGCGCCAGATGTATCTCGTTTTGGCTTATCAGCTTAACTGCTTCGTTTCCGTTATAGGCACAGTAAGTCTTGTAGCCCTCCGCTTCCAGATAAATTTTCAACGCATTTACTATATCCTTTTCGTCATCGCAAATCAAAATACTGTACATCTCTCTCACCCTGTCTAATTATATAAATACACACTTTAAGAAAAAAGCAGCCAAACTATTAAGAATTCTTTAAGATTGATTTTTTTCTTTATCGGTGATAAAATCATTTATATAATACTACATTTTATACGGAGTTTCAATTATGAAGAAAGAGATACTGCAATCCTGTCCTCCGGTAATAAGGGACTTTTTGACCTACAATGAAGCAATCAAAGGTAAATCGTCACGCTCGGTTGAAGGATACTACCTTGATTTGCAGACGTTTTTCAGGTATATCATTTCTGTCAGGGGACTTACAGACAAGGATACGGAATTTGAAAAAATTGACATATCTTCCGTAAATATAGATCTTATTAAAACTATAACCGTTTCGGACCTCTATGCGTTTATGGTATTCTGCAAAAACGAACGCTCAAACAATACTGCTACCAGGGCAAGAAAAACCTCCACTCTCCGTATATTCTTCAAGTACCTTTCTTCTCAGACTCATCAAATCGATGAAAATCCTGCGCTTATGCTCGAAACGCCCAAAGTCAAACAAAGCCTTCCGAAGCATCTGACGCTCGAAGATTCTCTTGAACTTTTAAATTCGGTAGACGGCAAAAATAAACAGCGGGACTACTGCATATTAACGCTTTTTCTGAACTGCGGACTGCGGCTCGCGGAGCTTTGCTCCTTAAACCTTAACGATATATCAAGCGAAAATACTCTTACGGTCACCGGAAAAGGCAACAAGGAAAGAATGATTTATCTGAATGAGGCATGTCAGTCGGCTATAAAAAACTATCTTGCTGTCCGTCCGGCAGAGGGACTGCCCGTATCGGAAAGAAACGCTCTGTTCATAAGCCGCAACCACAGACGGATAAGCCATAAAACCGTTCAGCATATAGTGAAAACATACCTTGAAAAGTCAGGTCTGGGAAATATGGGATTTTCCACGCATAAACTCAGGCATACGGCGGCTACGCTTATGTACCAGCACGGAGATGTGGATATCAGGGTGCTGAAAGACATATTGGGACACTCTAACTTAGGCACGACTCAAATTTACACCCACGTTTCCGACAAGCAAATCAAAAAAGCCGCGGAAGCTAATCCGCTTGCCGGTATAAAGCAGAAAAAATAATATATTCCTCTTGAAATAATGTGAATTTGTGTTAAAATTATGTGTGTATATATTTTTAAAGGAGTCTTAAAATGAAAAAGGAAGTATTAGTTGAAATTTCTGCCCGTCATGTTCATCTTTCACGCGAGCATCTCGATATCCTTTTCGGAAAAGGATATGAGCTGACAAACAAGAAAAATCTTTCACAGCCGGGACAGTTTGCATGTGAAGAAAAAGTCACGGTTGTCGGAAGCAAGAGCTCGCTGAAGGCTTCGATATTAGGACCGGTACGCTCAAAAACCCAGGTAGAGCTTTCTCTTACCGACGCGCGTTCAATAGGCGTAACCGCTCCGATAAGAGAATCGGGTGACATAAAGGGAAGCGGCGCCTGTAAAATTATAGGCCCGCAGGGAGAAATAGAAATTACCGAAGGTGTAATCGCCGCCAAAAGACATGTACATATGACTGTTGCCGACGGTGAAAAATACGGCATTAAAGACAAACAGATTTTAACCGTTAAAATTCCCACAGCGGACAGATCCCTTATTTTCGGCGATGTTGTAGCCAGAGTAAGTGATAAATATGCGCTGGCTATGCATATTGATACCGACGAGGCAAACGCGGCGCTCGTTCCGGGAAGCTGCATAGGTGAAATCCTTGACTGATAAGGCAGGACTTTATTTACATATCCCGTTTTGCGTGAAAAAATGTAAATACTGCGATTTTTATTCCGCCTTTCCGGGCGGCGGACTGCTTGACAGATATACCGAAGCGCTTACAGAAAGCATAAAAAAATGGGGCGGCAGATTTCGCCGTCCCATTAATACTGTATATTTAGGCGGAGGAACACCTTCGCTTTTAAAAGAGCGCCTGGTTCCTTTATTGTCGGAAGTTTATAAAGCTTTCAATGTGACAGACGGCGCTGAAATCACTTTAGAATTAAATCCCGGCGCAGATGCGGAAAACGTCTTGAAATATGCAAAATCCGCCGGAATAAACCGATTATCTGTAGGCATGCAAAGCGGTATAGATTCACAGCTTGAAATCTTAGGCAGAACACACACCTGCGCAGATACCGTAAACACGGTAAAGCTTGCAAGAAATATGGGGTTTGACAACATTTCACTTGATATTATGATAGGGCTTCCGTTTTCTGACGTCGAAACATTAAATAAAAGCTTAAGCCTTCTAAAAGAGCTTTCGCCGGAGCACATTTCAGCTTACCTGCTTAAAATTGAGGAAAATACCGTTTTTTACCGTGAAAAGGAAAAACTGAGTCTGCCGGATGATGACAACTCTGCCGAGCAATACCTGACTGTATGCGGTTTTCTAAAGGAAAACGGATACATACATTATGAAATTTCAAATTTCTGTAAAAAAGGCTTTGAAAGCCGCCACAATATTAAATACTGGAAAGGTCAGGAATATCTGGGTATAGGTCCTTCGGCTCATTCTTATTTTGACGGCAGGCGATGTTATTATCCCCGTGATCTCAAAGCGTTTTTAAAGGGAAACGAGCCTGTATACGAAGGTGAAGGCGGTACTAAAGACGAATATATAATGCTGGGGCTGCGTCTCAGTGAAGGTATATCGTTATCGGAATTCGAGGAGAAATTCAGGCGCCCGATACCCGAAAAGTTTATCGAAAAATGCAGGCTTTTCAATAACGTCGGATACGTTAATTCAGGCGCTGACCGGATAAGTCTTACCGAAAGAGGAATGCTGCTGAGCAATTCAATTATAACCGAACTTCTGGAGTGTATAGAATGAAAACATTTAAAATACATCTTATACGTCACGGCGCGACTGATGCCAATATTTTAGGACAGTACATCGGCTGCAAAACCGATATACCGCTTTCGCCCGAAGGTCTCAACGAACTGCGTCTTCTGGCGGATAGCATTGAATATCCCGAAGTGGATGCGGTTTACTCAAGTCCGCTGCTGCGCTGCAGGCAGACTGCGGCTGTGCTCTATCCCGACAAAAAAATAATACCGGTAAATAATCTGAGAGAATACGATTTCGGAAGTTTTGAGGGAAAAACTGCCGCAGAACTTGAAGGAAATCCGTATTTTAAGCCGTGGGCAGCGGGAAAAATTTCGGCTCCGCCAGGAGGAGAAGAAAATTCCGAATTTATAAAAAGGCTTTGTATAGGGCTGAACGAAATCGTGTACGATATGTCCGACAAAGATCTGAGCGAAACCGCGGTTATAATGCACGGCGGAGCTATTATGATGCTGCTCGGAGCTACGGCGGTTCCCCATCATAAACCTGTTGAATGGACCGCAGACAACGGCAGGGGATATTCTATTCTTGTGACCCCTTCGCTTTATCAGAAAAGCGGTATTGTCGAAGCGTACGGTATAATTTAAATTTCTTCTCGATAAGTATGTATACTTTATTTGACGCAACTGTTTAATTAATGTCTACTGAATAATTGCATTAGCAAATGCAATTATATAAAATCGAGTTAAAATCTCGATTTTATGGGTCAAAACCTTTGTTTTGACCGTCAGTATCCATTGATTGTCGCCTGATTTTAAAAAGAATCAAAATGTGATTCTTTTTAAAGTGCAAGGTTTTTTCGCAAAATTGCGCAAAAACCTTGCACCTGAACAATTCAAAAGTTTACACCAACATGCTTGGTTAAGGTACTTTTGAATTGTTCAGCAGGCATTAATTATAATAAAATTGACGGAGGTAAAATTTATGTCTTCTTTAGAGAAAAACACAGTTCCTTCTTACAACCAGCTGAAAGACGCGCCGTCTTGCTATACATTAAATCCGGACGGTAAAGGTATACGGGTATTATTTGTCGGAAATTCAATAACACTGCACGGCATAGCCGAAGAAATCGGCTGGAACCATTTCTGCGGTATGGCGGCATCGGCGCCGGAAAAAGATTATGTGCATTTATGTATGAATGCCTTTTTAAATTATGACAGCGAAGCTACCTTTGCTATAGCTCAGATTGCAGACTGGGAACGCGAGTTTAAAAACGGAAGCGAACTGCTTAACAACTATAAGGTGTGCAGAGACTTCAATGCCGACGTTATAATATGCCGAATCATAGAGAACTGCCCCGGCAAAGACTTTGACTGCCAGGTATTTAAACGGGAATATAAAGCTATGCTTGACTTTTTCAATAAAAGCGGTAAAGCGCATATAATTCTTACAACAGGATTTTGGCGCCATCCGGGAGACTGCGCAATTAAAGAAACTTCGGAGGACTTAAAACTAACCCTTGTAGATTTAGGCGATCTCGGAGAAGATGACAGCATGAAAGCCGTAGGCGAATATGAACACGGCGGCGTAGCCCAGCACCCTAATGACAACGGCATGGCGCATATTGCCCAAAGAATAATCGACGCGCTTAAAAGTGACGGTATTTTAAAATAGGAAGAATTATGAGTTTAAATATATATCCTCTGACCGAGATTGAATATTCCTGTAAAAATTATAATATAAAAATCAACGGTATTGATGCAACGCCTGATACAGCGAGAGTTTCCGCAAAGCCTTATAACAGACGCTGGCCGGGACATCAGCGTACGCTTGACCAGACTGAACTTGTAAACTTTATATCACTTTCCGCGGATGAACCTTTGGATTTTGAAATTACGCCTGCAGAAAAATTCGAAAAAGTTGAAATAAGGCCCGCATCTTTAGGAATTATCCCTGAAGTAAAGGATGGAGTTATTCGCTTCAAATTGGAAAAACCGGCCTATTTCACGGTAGAGCCTTATTCCAGGCATAACGCGCTGCATATTTTTGTCGACCCGGTATCGGACTATGATATTAATTTTAAAAACGAAAATGTCATTTATTACGGCAGGGGCATTCACGAAGCCGGTATGATCACGCTTAAAAGCAATCAGACATTGTTTATCGACGAGGGTGCTGTGGTTTATGCCTGCGTCAGCGCTGCCGACGCTGAAAATATTAAAATTTTAGGCAGAGGCATTTTGGACAACAGTCATAATAAAGCCGAAATTTTATTTGAAGCGAATGCCGAAGATAACAAATCGGCAATAAACAATGCCAGGCGCATACATACCATTCAGCTTGAATACTGTAAAAATGTCTGTATTGAGGGCATTACCATAAGAGATTCTTTGGTTTATAATATTCGTCCCATAGGCTGTGAAAACTTTTCTGTTAAAAACGTAAAGCTAATCGGAAACTGGCGGTACAATTCTGACGGAATTGATATGCACAACTGCGTTAATGTTGATATTGATAATTGCTTCATACGCACATTTGACGATTGTATTTGCGTTAAAGGATTCGACTGCTACTACGAAGGCGATGTCGAAGAACAGGTTAAAAACGCAATGTACCGCAACGGGAAAAAATACGATATATTCAGAAATGTCCGTGTACATAACTGTACTATATGGAACGACTGGGGAAAATGTCTTGAAATCGGCGCTGAGACCCGTGCCGAAGAAATATTTGATATTGTATTTGAAAACTGCGATATAATTCATGTTCAGGGCGCGCCTCTCGACTGTTACAATATCGACTATGCCGATGTGCACGACATTATTTACCGCAATATCAATATTCAATATGACGATGTCAATCCGCAAGCGGTTTATCAGTATAAAAACAATGAAAAATATGAAAATTTAGTAAATGATTACAACAGCTTTCCTCCTCTTATCCGTGTAGATGTAAGCTACCATTTTGAATATTCCGCGTCAGGCGCTAAAAGGGGAAAAAATCATGATATAATATTTGAAAACATACATCTTTCAGCCAGACAGCCTGTTAAAATCGAGTTTTACGGTTATGACTCGGAACACAAGACAAAAAATGTTACAGTCAAGGATTTATATTACAACGGTAAAAAAATCACTGAGCTGCCGAAAGAATACTTCGTAAAGAACGAATTCTGCGAAAATATTAAGCTTATTTAATCAATATAAACAATAAAAAAGAAAGTTTCCTGATATCAGGAAACTTTCTTTTTTAATATCGTCAGCCTGTAAAAGCTGAAATGTAAACCGGTTATTTTGTATCATAAACCAAATCAATTATGATAAAGCTTTTTGGTCTGATATTTCGGTTCAAAAGTTATGTTTACTCCCAATTTTCTGAAAACATTTTCATCCACGCGCGAAAGTATGACCGTAGAATGTGCTTCAAGACCCTTAAGCTTTGAAGCCTGCTCCAGAGCCTTTTTAGCGTAATCACTCGTGGCGGCGCATATTGAAAGCGCGATTAATATTTCATCTGTATGAAGTCTCGGATTATGATTTCCCATAATATTAATTTTCAGTTTTTGGATAGGCTCGATAATTGTAGGTGAAATTAGATTTATTTCATCTGGTATTCCCGCCAAAACCTTAAGACAGTTAAGCAGAAGAGACGATGATGCGCCTAAAAGGCTCGAGGTTTTTCCGGTAATTATAGTACCGTCGCTCAGTTCCAGCGCGACGGCAGGCATTCCGGTATCTTCTGCTTTTCGGAGCGCCGCCGCCACTACCGGACGGTCTTCTGTACCTACATGAGCCTGCTTCATAAGCAGTTCTATCTTTGCCACATCCGACTGCTCGCCCATTCCCTGACGCACATTTACAAGCTCGGCATAGTATCTGCGTATGATTTCCTGTTTTGCCGCCTGCCTTACAACCTCGTCATCACAAATCGCAAATCCCGCCATATTAACTCCCATATCGGTGGGACTTTTGTACGGAGATTCTCCGAGTATCCCTTCAAGCATAGCGCTAAGCACCGGAAATATCTCAATATCCCTGTTATAGTTTACCGCCGTCTCAGAATAGGCTTCAAGATGGAACGGATCTATCATGTTCACATCGTTTAAATCGGCGGTAGCGGCCTCATAAGCTATGTTTACAGGGTGCTTAAGCGGAATACTCCATATCGGAAATGTTTCAAATTTGGCATACCCGGCCTTGACCCCGCGTTTATGCTCATGATAAAGCTGTGACAGACAGGTAGCCATTTTACCGCTTCCCGGTCCCGGGGCCGTAACCACAACCAGTTTGCGGTCGGTTTTGATAAAATCATTTTTACCGAAGCCTTCCTCGCTTATTATATACGAAATATTTGAAGGATAATCATTTATCGGATAATGACGGTAGGTTTTTATTCCCAATGAATTCAGTCTTTTCTCAAAAGCTTCCGCCAGAGGCTGACCCGTATAGCGTGTAATGACCACACTGCCTACATAAAGTCCTATCCCCCTGAAGGCGTCTATAAGGCGCAGCGTATCAAGATCGTATGTGATACCCAAATCTCCTCTGCGCTTGTTTTTCTCTATCGCATCGGCATTTATAACTATCACTATTTCAGCGTCATCTTTAAGCTGAAGCAGCATTTTTACCTTGGCGTCCGGCTGAAAACCGGGTAAAACTCTTGACGCATGATAATCATCAAACAGTTTTCCGCCGAATTCCAGATAAAGTTTTCCCCCGAATTCCGCTATTCTGTCTCTTATTTTCTGTGACTGCAGCTTTATATATTTTTCGTTACCAAAACCTATTTTCATTTCCGTTTTCCCCAAATTCCCGTATGCTGTGATATTTAACCGTGTATTATTCCTTATCGTTTAAATATTCAATATATTCCTCCAGACACATATCAAGCCTGTTTATTTCCCTCGCCGTATCAATTCCGACAAACCGCCAGTGCCAAGGTTCGCTGATTACACCCGTAATTTCCTGCTTGTCCTCAGTATAACGCAGTATAAACCCATAATCTTCTGCGTTTTCCGTTAACCATTTATACGCGTCGGTCGTTTTAAACGAATCCTGAACCGAATTTATATCCAACGCAAGACCCGTGTGATGCTCGCTGGTTCCCGGACGCGCCACTACAGTAGCCGCTTCCTTTTCCGCCGCAGCCCTGTCAAGTCCTTTGTCCATCTCCCTCTGCACCTGAGCGTTATACAGCTGCTCCTGTGTCTCATACGAACGATATGGTGACCATACCCCTATATCTATACCTTCTGCCCTGGCATCATCAAGCATTGCTTTGAGATAAGGCCACATATTCTTATCGATTTGAGTGAGCGAACCTTTTATATACTCCTGAGGAATCGTAGTCAGGTTTCTCTCGTAATCATAATCTTCAGGCAAAGGATTGTTTCCGTTCACAAGCAGCAGCTCACTGTATTCTGTGTCAAAGGTCGCCGCGCTGCCCGCTCCAGGCTCTACCGGATCCGGTTCCACGTCACTCTGTTCAGACATATCCTGAGAAGATATTTCCGAGGAGCTCTGATTCTGAGTGTCGTTATCACTGTCTTTTGAAAATACCGATACCAATGTGAATATTATAACTGACGCTACAAGTATAAAAATCACCGTAAATAATCCGATATATATTCTTCTTAACATTATACGCCTTTTTCTTTCTCTTCTATCCATATTTCTACCTCTATTCGTCAAGTTTCAATACTGCCATAAACGCTTCCTGAGGTACTTCTACCGTTCCGAGTTTCCTCATGCGCTTTTTGCCTTCCTTCTGTTTTTCAAGAAGCTTTTTCTTACGTGTAATATCTCCGCCGTAACACTTCGCGAGCACGTCTTTACGCAGTGCCTTAACCGTTTCCCTGGCGATTATTTTACCGGAAACCGCAACCTGAACAGGCACTTCAAACAACTGTCTCGGAATATATTCCTTTAGCTTTTCGGCAATTTTACGCGCCCGGTTATACGCGTTATCCGAATAAACTATAAATGAAAGCGCGTCTACAATATCTCCCGCCAGCATTACGTCAAGTTTTACAAGCTTTGATTTTTCATAGCCTTTCATTTCATAGTCATAGCTTGCGTAACCTTTTGTCCTGGATTTAAGCGCGTCAAAAAAGTCATACACTATCTCTCCCATAGGCATTATATAGTGTATATCAACACGGTCTCCCATATACTTCATATCGGTATAGATCCCGCGTCTTTCTTCGCAAAGCTGCATAATGGTGCCTACGTAATCGCTCGGACTGTAAATATGCACGTCCGCCACAGGCTCGAGCGCTTCGGCTATAACGGCAGGATCGGGATAATTTGTAGGATTGTCCACCGTTACGGTTTCTCCTGTCGTCAAAACAAATTTATATTCCACACTCGGAGCAGTTGTTACAAGATCAAGATTGTATTCCCTTTCAAGCCTTTCCTGTATTATCTCCATGTGTAAAAGGCCCAAAAATCCGCACCGAAAGCCGAATCCCAGCGCATTTGAGCTTTCCGGCTCAAAAAGCAGTGAAGCATCATTGAGCTGAAGCTTGTCCAATGCCTCGCGCAAATCAGGATATTTGGCGCCGTCAGCCGGATAAATTCCGCAGAATACCACCGGATTTACCTTTCTGTAACCGTCAAGCGCCTTTTCCGCCGGACATTCGGCCAACGTGACAGTATCTCCTACCCGTGCTTCGCTCACTGTCTTTATCGACGCCGAAAGATATCCTACCTCTCCCGCTTCCAGAACATCACACTGTTCTAAGCTCGTAGCCCTTTTTCTGCCGATTTCCACAATGTCAAATTCCGCTCCGGTCGCCATCATTCTGATACGGTCACCGGTTTTTATTTTTCCGCTTACTACTCTGAAATAAACCACAACGCCTTTATACGGATCGTAATACGAATCGAATATCAGCGCAGTAAGCGGAGCGTTTCTGTCTCCCTTGGGAGCCGGAAACTCCGTTACTATCTTTTCTAAGACTTCTTCTATATTGATTCCCGTCTTTGCAGATATCATCGGAGCGTTATCTGCAGGAATGCCGATTATATCCTCTATTTCGGCTTTTACCCTCTCAGGTTCAGCCGACGGAAGATCTATCTTATTTATCACCGGCAGAATTTCAAGTCCGTGATCAACCGCAAGATATGTGTTTGCCAGCGTCTGAGCCTCGATTCCCTGTGAGGCATCAACTATCAGCACTGCTCCCTCACAGGCCGCAAGCGCCCTTGAGACTTCATAGTTAAAATCGACATGTCCCGGAGTATCTATCAGATTAAGTTCATATTCAAGTCCGTCAGCCGCGGTATAATAAAGCGTTACCGCATGAGCCTTAATTGTAATGCCGCGCTCTCTCTCAAGATCCATACTGTCAAGTATCTGATCCTCCATATCGCGCTCCGACACGGATTTGGTAAGTTCCAGCAGTCTGTCTGCGAGAGTGGATTTGCCATGGTCAATATGTGCTACAATACAAAAATTTCTTATCCTGTCAAGCGGAAACGACATACTCTTCTCCTTAAAAATAATATTACTTTATATTCTAACATAAACTGTATATAATTGTAAATATCAATTTGAATTTTCCGTAAAGTTTATTTTCCGAATTAAATCTTATATCAATAATGTTTTACAGCCGTTGCAATCCTGCGCTTAAGGACTCTCAAAACACTTTACGAATACAGCCGGCAGAATACGAAAAAAATTTTAAAAATATTAAATTTATATTTTTATAAGTAATATCTGTAAATAATAAAAGTGCCGGAACTTGAAATCGCTCCGAACACTGTTATTCCATAAGCAACCGATACGGCTCATAAATTTTCTATTGTTTCCCGAATCAGTCCTTCTACAAAAGCTCCGTCTACATCAAGCATTTCAGCTTTAATGAGCTCTGTTTCAGGAATTCCGAAACATTTGGCTATATCTTTTATATAATTATAGCTGTAATCCGGCAAATATGGGCCTCCCGCCGTTGTGACATAATACAGCTTTTCCGCCTTGCACAGACCTATCGGTACTCCGTCGGT
Source organism: uncultured Clostridia bacterium (assembly GCA_944384855.1). GTDB lineage: Bacteria > Bacillota > Clostridia > Oscillospirales > Acutalibacteraceae > UBA737. The sequence continues at coordinate 12,513 of CALWUY010000041.1, forward strand.
CCCGTATTTTGACGTAATACCTGTTACATAAATGTTTTCGATATATATTTTCAGTTCCGCGGGAAACGATAAATCCCAATACGGTGCGGATATAATTATAATTTCCGCTTCCGCAAATTGTTTTGCATATTTAAAAATCGGAGATGTATAATCTCCGTTCTCAATAAACCGTGTACGCTTTTCCAAAGTTTCTTTCGTAAGAGGCATCAATTTTTCGTCGTATAAATTTAATTCTTCGTATTCCCGATTGATTTTACCCAGTAATGCCTCAGCGATACGGTTTGTTCTGGAGTCATTTCTGACACAGCAATTTATGTATAAGACTTTTTAATTTGACACATATATCACCCGATCATATTGTATCACAAACAAAAGTTTTCCCTGATAAATCTGTTTTCTGTACGCGCTTCAGTATCATCCGAATTTTAAGTGGACAAGACAGTAATAAAAAATTAAAATCGACAAGTTTAAAAAACTTGTCGATTTTTGGTGACCCGGACGGGATTCGAACCCGTGTTACCGCCGTGAAAGGGCGGTGTCTTAGGCCTCTTGACCACCGGGCCGCTGGTGGCTGTAATTGGATTTGAACCAATGACACTGCGGGTATGAACCGCATGCTCTAGCCAACTGAGCTATACAGCCATATTTAAAGCGACTTTCATATTATATCCAAAACAATGCCATTTGTCAACAATTATTTAATTTTTTTTGAATTTTTTATTTACGTACAGTGACATTAAACTCTTTTCCGCATTTTGGACAAACCGTCTTGTGTTTCCCCAGCCTGTGCGGAAGCCGCAGCACCGCTTTGCAGTACGGACATTTTTTATAAACATGATATTTATCCGCTTTCTTCTGATTGTTGAACTCTCTTTTTCTCTTTATAATATTTATCTTTGAAACAAACCAATCGTTTTCCCTTCGGCGTGCGCTTATGTTACGGGATAAAAATCTGAAAACCGCGAAAGCCAGCAATGCATATACAATTAGCTGTACCAGCGCTGAAACTGTACGGCTTACAAAAATACTTAAAAATATATTGATAAAAGAAACTGCAATTGCACAGCCAAGTAAAAAATATGTCAGCATATCCGGCCCGTAACGTCCGCTCATGAACTGCATTAATTTATACCTGAAATTCATATAAATACCTCTTTTCATTCTCTGATATAATTATATCCGTCAAAACGCAGATATTTGTTAATAAATAATAAAAATATGTTTAATTTTGCCGCATAACGCTATTCAGGCGTTAATTGCCAAAAAAACACTTGACATTTCCCGACCGCCGTTGTATAATTGCTGTGTTGCAATCCAAAGACAGTAGGTGGTCTTGTGACCGTAAGTCTTATGCGCCTACCCAGGATACGCGCTTAAATAATTGATTTTTGTCTTTATTTATGCCTGTCCTTGCCTTTGGACAGGCATTTACTGTTTTTTTCGGAGGTGAACAAATTGCCAAACGCATCAGTTTTAGAAATGAAAAAGCAGCAGGTTGCAGACTTATCGCAAAAAATATCTGCAGCAATCACCGGCGTTTTAGTTGATTACAGCGGAATCAGTGTTGCCGACGATACCGCATTGCGTAAAGAACTGCGCGAAGCGGGTATTGAATATTCTGTCATTAAAAACACCATAATCAGCAGAGCAATTGCAGGTACCGAGCTTGAAGGTTTAAACTCCGTTCTCGAGGGTAATACAGCCGTAGCGCTTTCAAACGAAGACTATACTGCAGCCGCACGTATTTTATGCAAATATGCCGAGGCCCATGAAAACTTCAAGATTAAAGCAGGTTTTCTTGACGGCAAAATCGTAGACGTCGCAACTGTTGACTCACTCGCAAAACTGCCGTCCAAGGAGGTACTCCTTGCTACTGTACTCAGTGCATTCCAGGCTCCTATAGCAGCTTTTGCCCGCGCTGTTCAGGCCATCGTCGATAAAGACGGTTCTGCAGCGGAAGAATAATTTAATTTTAAAAAAACTATTTTTGGAGGAATTAAAAATGGCATCAGAGAAAATCACAGCTATGATTGAAGAGTTAAAAACTCTTACCGTTCTTGAGCTTTCAGAGCTCGTTAAAGCAGTAGAAGAGGAGTTCGGCGTATCTGCCGCCGCTGCAGTAGCAGTAGCAGCTCCGGCTGCAGGCGCTGCCGCCGCTGTTGAGGAAAAGACCGAATTTGACGTAATCCTCAAAGAAGCAGGCGCAGAGAAAATTAAGGTTATTAAGGCTGTACGTGAAATCACAGGTCTTGGTCTGGCAGAGGCTAAAGCTCTGGTTGACGGCGCACCTAAGACTCTTAAAGAAGCTGCTCCTAAGGAAGAGGCTGAAGAAATCAAAGCTAAACTTGCAGAAGTCGGCGCAACTGTTGAACTTCAGTAATTTTACCGGTTATTATTACACATTAAAAGAGTCGAAGACAAAGTCTTCGGCTCTTTTATTATACAACAAGCATAAAGCAATAATGAACTATTATTGTATATTTTAAGAAAATATACAATTTTTATGCAATAAAAGTTTGATTATAATAAGTAGCTCGGCATTTCCCGCATGTCTGTTTTTTTAGACACAGCCGGCGTTTCACGGTTCTTGGTTCTAACGGCAGGCTTATCATGATTAACATTCCTTCGGACACTGTACTCTTTGGGCGAAATCCCGCTTATACGCTTAAATGCCGCCGAAAAATAATTTTGATTATTGAATCCTGTAATCTCGGCTGTTTTGGTTACACTTACACCGCTTTTAAGCAGTTTTTTTGCTTCTTTAATTTTTATTTCCATAAAATATTCATGCACTCCCGAATTTGTGAAAAGCGCGAATATCCTTTTCAAATGTGACAGACTTATTTCCAGTTTATCCGCCAAATCACCAATTGAAAGCCTGCCGTTGACACACGTTTCCATTTCTTTTACAGCTTCACCGAACAAAAGTGCATCACGCGACTGAACGGGCGGAATTTTTTTTGAATTTGCCTCAACTTCCATAATTAAAAGTTCAAGTTTTAAGCTCAGAATGGCAGCGGCGTTATAATCAGCCTTTGAAAACTCAGACAAAATAACATTGTATTCACAGATGTTTTCAATTGTTCCCGACATACTGAGCAGAAGCTGTTTCTGAAATATATTAAGTTCTGCTGCGGTGCTGTTATATCCCTGCGGATCGGTACTGTCAGTTTCAGCCGCGGCAAACATATATTCTGTATCGGTATCCGGAACAAGACCTACAAAATGTATTTCGCCGGGCGCGAACACCGCTCCGGTACCCGCTGTGCATATAAACGTTTTATCCGCGTATGTTACCTTAAGTTTACCCGAATTTACAAATACTGCTTCAAAATGCTCTTTTGCACCGTTCAAAAAATTTTCCGGTATACTGTTTTTCATTACAGCAGATGCTGTAATTTTTTTTAACCTCGGAACTTCTCTGTATTCTGTCAAGCCGGCACTCCCTTTCCTGAGCTTATATTGTATATTTTGATGAAATTTAGCATCTATATATATTTTTTTATAATTATAACACTAATTTATTAAAATGTAAAGAAAAACACGGCGTATGAAAAATTCATACGCCGTGTTTTTTACAGCTGCACTAATTAACGAATGATCCTGACCTTTGCGCCGTTTCCTATTCCGGCTGCATTGGCATCGTCCGTATCTATATGCATTTCAAGTCTGAAGGCTTTGCTTACCCTTATCTGAACATCATAAAATGTCGTTCTTCTCTCACCGTCAGCTTCAACTGTTACAGTATCGCCGTCCTTAAGACCAAATAATTCGCCTTCTTCTTCGCTCATATGTATATGTCTGTTCGCAATTATACAGCCCTCTTTAAGCGATACTATTCCTTTGGGACCGACAATCGTAATCGGCGCCGACCCTTTAATATCTCCTGATTCGCGTACAGGCGGTTTTACTTTGAGTGTGAAAGAGTCTGTACGGGAAATCTCCACCTGAGAACTTGACCTTATAGGACCGAGTACACGCACTCCCTCAATAGCTCTCAGCGATGGTCCTATGAGCGTAAGCTGCTCCTTGCATGCAAACTGACCCGGCTGTGACAGATCCTTAACAGGCGTAAGTTCATATCCTTTTCCGAACAGAGTTTCCAAATCCTGCTGTGAAAGATGTATGTGCCTGTTCGACACACCTACAGGTACTGTATCATCACAGGAATTTTCATCAATATTCATAATTACACGCTTAACTATATCCGTGATTAAAGAAGCATCAAATTCCATATTGCTCTACTCCTTAATATGTTAAAAGTTATAGTGCCGGATCCCTGATACAAACAAAACGGCAATTAAAACAACCTATTATACATATTTTATAATTATAATTTTTATCCTAAACTACAAGTCCCGTACCGCTGTCTACAATGCCCACAATAGCTTTGTCAATAGGAGCAAATTCCTTTCCACATCCTATGCGCGCCGCACTTCCGGTAGCCACAAGCACCATTTCACCGATGCCTGCTCCGACATTGTCTACAGCAACGAAACGCTGGGCAGCTGTACCGAATTCAGCGATAGGCTCAACTATCATGAGTTTCATACCTATCAATTTTTCATTTTTTCTTGTAGCTACAACACTTCCCACTACATTGCCGATAATCAACTGCCTCACCTTGCTCTCACTGATACTTTAAATTGGGAGGCTGTGTCAGGCCTCCCAATAACTTCAAAAATCCGATTATTTGAGTGTGGGAAGAATCTTCTCAACATCCTCATGCGGACGCGGAATTACATGTGTGGCTATAATTTCTCCCAGCTTCGAAGCCATGGCAGAACCCGCTTCAACCGCTGACTTTACCGCTCCTACGTCTCCGCGAACCATTACGCTTACAAGTCCAGATCCTATTTTTTCAGTACCTATAAGCTGAACATTCGCCGCTTTAAGCATAGCATCTGCAGCTTCAATTGCCGCTACCAGACCTCTGGTTTCTATCATTCCCAATGCTTCAAGTGCCATCTTTCTGCCCTCCGGTTGTGATTACTGATTATTTCAATACAGGTAAAATTTTCTCGACATCTTCATGCGGACGCGGAATTACATGTGTGGCTATAAGCTCTCCCAGCTTTGAAGCCATGGCAGAACCCGCTTCAACCGCTGATTTTACTGCTCCTACATCTCCGCGTACCATTACGCTTACAAGTCCTGATCCGATTTTTTCAGTACCGATAAGCTGAACATTTGCAGCTTTTACCATTGCATCCGCTGCTTCAATTGCCGCTACCAGACCTCTGGTTTCTATCATTCCCAATGCTTCAAGTGCCATCTTTAATTTCTCCTTTAAAGGTTTTTATAAATTTTCAAAAAACTTTTTTCCGTATGCCGCCAAGGCAGTATCCTGTTCTTCGCTTCCCCCGCTGACACCGAGTCCGCCTATTATATTGCCCTGCTTATCGCATAACGGCTCTCCGCCGCCGAAAATTACAATTTTGCCCTGATTTGTAAATTGTATTCCGTAAAGCGGTCCGCCCGGCTGCGCCAGTGGTTTTAATTCTGATGTTGACATTTTAAGAGAAACAACGGTAAACGCCTTTTGAACCGCAACATCGTAACTTGCAATATAGGAATCATCCGCGCATTCAACTAATATGGGAGGCTGCGCAGCACGGTTAGATACCGCCACTACCGCTTTTACTCCCATTTCTTTTGCTTTGGCATGAACCGCACTGCTTAGTGTCTGCGCTTCACTGAGCGTAATATTTCTCGGGGATCCTCCCAATTCGCGTGTTACCTGATCCACAATAGAACGTATTTCCTGCTCGTCCATTGTTTTTACCTTTATTTGCCTATCTGCTCAATTACGCGGCGTGTTATCTCACTTACAAGGTCGCTGTTATCTGACTTTGCGCTGTTTGCGCAATCGCCCTTGCAATTATTGCCGCAGCCATGACAGCTCGGCTTACCGCTTTGAGCATTGGGACAAAGATCAGCCGGATGCTTACCTTTCATACCAAACTTACGGCGGATTTCATAAAGACGCTGAACCTGTGCCTCGGATAACTCTTTTGGACCGCCGAGCTGCTTTGATATATAAAGAAGTTTAGCATAAAACTCAACTGATTCCATCTTATGATACGCATTGAGCAGTGAATCCGAGTAAGAAAGAGCCCCATGGTTTTCAAGAAGTACCGCATCAAAATACTGTAAATACTTTGATACCGCATCAGGTATCTCTTCGGTAGAAGGAGTACCGTATTCGGCAATCGGAACACATCCCAAAGCTATTACAGCTTCAGGCATAATGGGCTGGGTAAGCGGAATTCCGGCAATTGCAAAACCGGTAGCGTACATGGGATGAGCATGTACAACCGCATTTACATCCGGACGCTCCTTATATACACGCATATGCATCTTGATTTCTGAAGAAGGTTTAAACCCGGCATTTGCCTGAATTACATTGCCGTTGCGGTCTACCTTACAAATGTATTCAGGTGTCATAAAGCCCTTGCTGACACCTGTAGGCGTGCAGAGAAATTCGTTATCATTCAGTTTTACCGATATGTTACCGTCATTTGAGGCTACCATTCCTCTGTCATAAATGCGCTTTCCGATTTCACATATCTGCTTTTTAATTTGATATTCATTAACCATTTGACTTTCTCCTTTTCTGTATTTTGTTTTATTTTGTTTTTTCTCTGTTTTATGGTATCATTGTATCACATTGTTTTATAAAAGTCAACATAAAATCTTTATTTTTTCTTTGTTTTTTTGTTTTTTGTTGGTTTTGTATTGGTTTTTTATTTTTTCGCAGACAAAAATCCGCCGGACTGTACATACACAGTCCGGCGGACTTAGTTAAAAATTTCAAATTAATGGCTGAATCCCAGATCAAAAGCTTTTTTGTTCATTTCAATAAATTTGGGCGCGACGGTTTTTTCTATTGCGGTTATCCATTTATCGTAAGGTATATCAAAATGCTTTGCCGCTTTACCCATAAGTACAATGTTAACCGCTTTGGATGACCCGGCCTGCTCAGCAAGCGAAAGCGCGTCAAGCGCTTCCACTTTGAGTCCCTTGGCAGTAAGCTGACTGAGTACGTCTTCCGGATACTGTGCCGCTCCTATAATAACCGGCATCGGATCTATCTGCTGGGTATTTACAACTATGACTCCGTCTCTTTTAAGATATTTGGAATATCTTGCAGCCTCAAGCTTTTCAAAGGAAATTATAAAGTCGGCTTCCGATTCGGTAACTATAGGCGAATATACCTTATCCCCGTATCTTACATAAGTTACAACGGAACCACCTCTTTGGCTCATACCGTGAACCTCACTTACCTTTACATCATAACCTTCGTCAAGCAAAAGCCTTCCGAGCAATTTTGATGCAAGCAGACTTCCCTGTCCTCCTACACCGACTATCATAACACTTTTAGTATTCATGATCACTGCCTCCTCACACGATAGCGTCAAATGCGCAGAGCTGCTTGCAAACTGAACAGCCTACACAAAGGGTATTGTCGATTTTTGCCTTGCCGTCTTTAAGGCTTATTGCCGGACATCCAAGTCCCATACATCTTTTACAGGACCTGCATTTATCGGTTTCCACCTTAAGCGGAGCTTCGTGTTTTACATATTTAAGCAGTACACAAGGTCTGCGGGAAATTATAACCGAAGGCTCATCCGCCGCCAACTCTTCCTTCACCGCGGTTTCGCAGGCGCTCAGATCATACGGGTCGACAACCCTTACCCTGTTTATTCCGAGCGAACGGCAAAGCTCCTCTAAATTAACCTTAGCCGCAGGATCGCCTTTTATGTTGTAACCGGTAGTGGGGTTCTGCTGATGACCGGTCATACCGGTAATCGAGTTGTCAAGAATTATTACCGTGGAATTTGTGGCATTGTACGCTACGTTTACAAGCCCTGTCATTCCGGAGTGCATGAATGTGGAGTCTCCTATTACGGCAACCGACTTTTTCTCGGTTTCTTCACGCCTTGCGGCGTTGAATCCGTGCAGACCTGAAACCGATGCTCCCATACACAGCGTCGAATCAAGAGCGTTAAGCGGAGGCACCGCGCCTAAAGTATAACATCCTATATCGCCGTGAACCGTAATTCTATTTTTTGCCAGTACATAAAACATTCCTCTGTGAGGACATCCTGCGCACATCATAGGCGGACGTGCCGGGATATCCGAATCGGCAGTAATTCCCTGTACGGTTTCCCTGCCGAATACTTTGGCAACGGTTTGCTGTGAAAATTCTCCCAAGGCAGAGAACAGCTCTTTGCCTATACAATCTATTCCGAGCGAACGAACGTGAGTTTCTATAACCGGATCAAGTTCTTCTATTACATATAATTTTTTCACCTTTGCGGCAAAATCCTTAATAAGCTTTACGGGCAGTGGATTCGGCATTCCGATTTTAAGTATACTTGCCTTGTCACCCATAACTTCCTTAACATATAAATAAGAACATCCGGAGGTTATGATTCCTATTTCCGAAGAATTCATTTCCACACGGTTATAAATGCAGTCTTCGGCGAATTCCCTCAGCGCCTGAGTCCTGGCCTCTACCACCGGATGCCGCTTTACTGCGTTGCCCGGCATCATTATGTACTTTGCAGGATTTTTCACATACTCCTTTAAAACCGCCGGTGTTTTTTCTCCGGTTTCAACAACTGACTGGCTGTGGGCTATACGGGTACACATTCGCAGAATTACCGGCGTATCGTACTTTTCAGAAAGCTCAAAAGCAGATTTCGCAAACTCATAGGCTTCTGCCGAATCCGAAGGCTCAAGCATGGGAACCTTGGCGGCAATAGCATAATGTCTTGAATCCTGTTCGTTCTGGGACGAATGCATAGCGGGGTCATCTGCGACACAGATTACCATACCGCCGTTGACTCCTGTATAAGAGAGGGTGAACAGCGGATCTGCCGCAACATTCAAACCTACATGCTTCATCGCGCATGCCGAACGTGCTCCTGCAAGGCTTGCTCCGAACGCGACCTCACACGCTACCTTTTCATTAGGCGCCCATTCACTGTGTATGTCGTTATATTCCGACAAAAATTCTGTTATTTCAGTAGAAGGCGTACCGGGATAACTTGAAACTACACCCAATCCGCCGTCATAAAGACCGGCCGCTACCGCGCGGTTACCTATCATTAGCTCTTTCATTGCTTTTTTCCTTTCCCTTATATTATAATACCTTAACCGGTTTAAGATTTGTTCTGCGATGCTACCAATTCTTCCGCTCCGTAAATCTTTCTGAGCTTCGGCTTTTCTATCTTACCCGTAGCGTTGCGCGGTACATCGGCAAAAATTATCTTCCGCGGACGTTTATATCTGGGTAAATCCAGACAAAATTCATTTATTTCCGCTTCAGTGCACTCCACACCGTCTTTGAGCTTTATAATAGCGGCAGCTATTTCTCCGAGCCTCTTGTCCGGGAGTCCTATAACCGCAACATCGCTCACTTTAGGATATGCCGCCAAAAAATTCTCTATCTGAACCGGATAAAGGTTTTCTCCTCCGCTTATTATAACATCCTTTTTTCTGTCAACAAGGTAAATGAAACCGTCTTCATCCTGCATGGCCATATCACCTGTATAAAGCCACCCGTCTTTCAGAGTCTCAGCCGTCGCTTTTTCGTCGCGGTAATAGCATGTCATTACACCCAGACCCTTAAGACACAGTTCTCCTACCCTGCCCTGCGTTACCTCTTTGCCTTCGGTATCTACGATTTTAACCTGCCATCCGTATCCCGGTATGCCGATTGCCCCTACCTTGTGCGTGTTTTCAACTCCCAAATGCACAGCGCCGGGTCCTATGGATTCAGAAAGCCCGTAATTTGTGTCATACTGCTGATTAGGGAATATTTCAAGCCATTTCTTAATCAGACTCTGAGGTACCGGCTGCGCTCCGATATGCATAAGCCTCCAATGAGACAGATCATAGTCTTCAAGCTTTATTTCTCCCCGCTCAATTGCATTCAGAATATCCTGTGCCCACGGGACAAGCAGCCATACTATCGTACATTTCTCCCTGCTTGCGGATTCTATTATATTTTTAGGCTGTGCGCCTTTAAGTATAACCGCCTTCGATCCTGAGATAAGACTGCCGAACCAATGCATTTTAGCGCCTGTATGGTACAGCGGAGGAATACATAAAAAACAGTCGTCCTTTGTCTGTCCGTGATGCTTCTGCTCTACGCGGCTTGAATGTATGAGGCTTTCGTGATTATGTAATATTGCTTTCGGGAAACCTGTCGTTCCGGAAGAAAAATAAATTGCTGCATCGTCGCTTTCCTTCAGCTCACATTCCGGGAAAGTGCCTGAACATTCAGATATTAAATCGTTATAATCTTCTGCGAATGCAGGACATCCCGCCCCTAAATATATAAGCACACGTTTTTTCCCTATTTTGTTGGCTATGGCTTCAATCCGTCCTATAAACTCGGGTCCGAAAATCAATACGTCAACTTCTGCTAGGTCTACACAGTATTCTATTTCATCAGATGAATATCTGAAATTAAGAGGCACTGCCAATGCTCCTACCTTTAATATACCGAAATAAATGGGCAGCCAGTCAATACAGTTCATAAGAAGTATCGCGACCTTTCGTCCCTTCCCTATTCCGTTGGCCTTAAGCATATTTGCACACCGGTTGGCCTTCTCGTTAAAAACCTCCCATGTGATTTCCCTGCGGTAATGAGGAACCCTTGCGGTAGGCTCCACAAGTTCAAATTCATTCCACGTCAGTCTTCTGGTTTCAGGCTGATCGGGATTTATTTCAATAAGCGATGTATCCTGCGGAAACTCCTTTGCGTTTCTCTCAAGCAAATGAACAATTGTCATAACACACTTTTCCCTCCGCGGCGTAAAAGCCGCCGCATATCTTCACAAAATGATATTTTAATATAATTTTATTTTTATATTTTACCATTTTAAAGCACAAAAGTCAACCTATGTACTCAATGAATTTGCAAAATAAAAACCCTGAATTTACGGTCAGCGGATATATCAAAAGCGGACATCCTGAATGTCCGCTTTATGTCATTTCGCGAATTCCTTATAAAGATCTATCTGACCGTAAAACGCCGGCCATTTCGAAGAATTACCCATAGTTACAACTATATATTCGTTGCCGTTGCTGTTACACTCTCCGTATGAAGCTATACAATAACCGGATTCATTTACAAACCCTGTTTTTCCGCCTAAAATCGTAGCTGTTCCGGGTTCTGTGCCGTACATATACTCAAAAATCGTATTTGAGAGTAAAATACCGTCGGGATTCTGGGGCGTTTTACTTGTTGTATACTGATAGGTTGAAAGAATTTGCTTACAGAAATCATCCTGCAGCGCAGTGTCAAGTATAACCGCCATATCGTACGCAGTTGAATAATTATCAACGTCATGCAATCCGACAACATTGGTAAAATGTGTTCCTTTAAGACCCAATTGAGCAACCTTATCATTCATCAGTTCTACAAAAGCTTCTTCGCTTCCAGCAGTCATGATCGCCAGCCCCATCGCCGCGTCTGCTCCGGAAGGAAGTACCGTCCCGTAAAACAGGTCTCTGACAGTTATTACCTCATCATTTAAAAATCCTGCCACCGAAGCCTCTGCAACAAACAGCGGATCTGTAATCTCATACGTCATGGTAAACGTGTCGTCTAAATCTTTAAGATGCTCGGCCGCAACGATCAGTGTCATTATTTTTGTCGTCGACGCAGGATACATCTTCTCATGAGAATTGCGTTCGGCTACAACCGTATTATTCTGTTTATCAATTATTATAGCCGCTTTCGCGTCATTGGAATCCGGTATGCTCTGAGTATTATCACTGAATGTATATGACGGCAATAATGTCTTTTGCTCTTTTTCCGCCCTCTGCACAACAGATACGTTATTCTCCTGCTTTTTGATGCTTCCCGTATCGTCCTGGGATTTGGCCAAAGCATTTATAACCGTTACTCCCGCTGCAACCAATACGATCACAGCGGCTAATGCGACCACAGATTTTCTGATGCGGTATACGCCGCCTTTGAATTTCTTCTTTGCTGCCGGCTGTTCTGTTTTTTTTCTGCCGGTATTTGTACCGTTTGTGTCATTACGCCTTTCGAGCTGTTGCTCTAACGATTTAAAGTATCCGCCGTAGCTTTTGTTATGCCACGAATTTTCTGACATGGGAATTCTCCGTTCAAAGTTTAAAGTATAAAAATATATTTGTATTTTATTTATTTACTTATATTAACCGAATCAAAATCCGCGTCCTGCCCCTCCGCCGCCGAATGAGCCTCCGCCGCCGGAAAATCCGCCGAATGAACCGCCTCCGAATCCTCCTCCGCGGCCGCCCCGCGGTCCGCCGAAAAATGTCGGGAAAAATATAAACGAACTTCTTCCGCCGCGGGAAAATATCATTATAAAAATAAATAAAACCGCAAACATTATTATCCACGATACCCCGACTGAAAGCGGGCTTTGCGATACATTCTGCGTGACGCTGATGTTGTCTATCGGAGTATATCCGTCAGGTGTAATACCGTACTCAATGTATACCTCGTTTATGACCGCGTCTGCAATAGATGTGATTCCCTTTGAAAAATCATCCTGCTTAAGATATTCAAGTCCGTAAACATCTATTATTCTTCCGGCTTTGCTGTCCGGTATAGCTCCCTCAAGTCCGTATCCCACAGCTATTTCAATCTGACGTTCTTCTTCCGCAAGCAGTATGACGACTCCGTTGTCAGCGTCTTTATCGCCTACTCCCCAGTCCCGTCCTAATTCGAGCGCATATTCGCTCGGATCCGCCGCTCCTATACTCTCTACCGTCACCACTACCACCTGGGCAGTAGTTTTCTGATTAAGCGCTACAGCCTTTGACAAAATCTCGGATTCATCGCTCTGCGATATCACATCCGCAAAATCATTAACATAAAAACTGTCGGTCGGTTTGAGCGTCTCTTCCTTTGAGCAGCCGCAAAGGAAAAGCATTAAAAATACCGCCGCCAAAACCGATAATCTTTTAATCCCCATTATCAATCAAAACTCACTTCCGGAACAGTTTCGGTTCCTGATGCCGCCTCGAAATAATCGAATGATTCAAATCCGAATATACCCGCTATAATATTCTTGGGGAATTTTTTAATGTCAGAGTTATATTCACGCGCATCCTCATTAAAATCTTTGCGTGCCGTCGCTATTCGGTTTTCAGTGCCGGCAAGCTCATCGTTAAGCGCCGTAAACTGTGTGTCCGCCTTAAGCTCCGGATAAGCCTCTGTCACGGCGTTCACCCAAATATCAAGCGCGCTTTCAAGCTGATTAGACGCCTGTATCTGGTCGTTGACATTACCGGCATTATTAAACGCGTTCCTTGCCTCAGTGACGGCGGTCAGTGTTTCCTGCTCGTAATCGGTATAACCTTCAACTGAATTTACAAGATTAGGTATTAAATCCGCCCGCCTCTGCAGATAAACCGACACATTGGACCATGATTCCTCGACTTCTTCCCTGCTTTCTACCAGTCCGTTGTAAGCTCCCACAAAAATACCTATTATCAATACTATAACAGCAATTATTGAAACTGTTATTATAAGACCTTTTTTCTTCATAAAAACAAAACCCCTTTCAAGTTTTTTTATATTGTACTACATCTCATACAAAATTTCCACTATAATTTAAATATTTAATAAAATATTGATTTTTTTCATTAAAAAGGTTATTATATACTATGGTAAAATTTTAACAAAATATTTTACGCTTAATTTTACATACACCGTACAGAGAATCAGATATCCACCGGTACTTTGATTTTTGCCTGCCAAGCGCGGTGTTTGATCGAATACATAAATTGTAAAGGCGGAATTTAAAAATGTTGGAACTGCAAAATGTTTCTTTTTCAGCTGAAAATGTGGACGGCAAAAAAGAAATAATTAAAAATATCAGCTTAAAAATCGACAACGGTTTTACGGTTATAACCGGCCCTAACGGAGGAGGAAAATCAACGCTTGCCAAAATAATATCCGGTATACTAAAACCTTCGTCAGGAAAAATACTTCTTGACGGTGAAGATATTACCGGATATTCCATAACCGAACGGGCCAATAAAGGCATAAGCTTTGCTTTTCAGCAGCCGGTACGTTTTAAAGGAATTACCGTTAATGACCTTATAAGTCTTGCGGCCGGAAAAAATATCGGTATTACCGAAGCCTGCGACTATCTGTCACAGGTAGGTCTTTGTGCGAGGGATTATATAAACCGTGAAGTTAATGCCTCGCTTTCCGGCGGTGAACTTAAACGCATTGAAATAGCTACGGTTCTTGCGCGCCAAACCAAAATATCGTTATTTGACGAGCCTGAAGCCGGAATAGATTTATGGAGCTTTAACAGTTTGATACAGGTGTTTGAAAAAATGCACGGCACTTTGGGAGGCTCTATTATTATTATCTCCCATCAGGAAAGAATTCTTAATATCGCCGACAGGATAATAGTGGTATCTGAAGGAAACATTGAAAAAACGGGAACAAAACAGGAAATTCTGCCCGCACTTTTAGGCAAAGCGGATATGGCCTGCAAAAAATTGATAGGAGGCTGAAAACAAGATTTTATGAACAACACAGAGCTTGAACTTTTAAAAATCATTGCAGATATGGACGGTACGCCTGCGGGCGCGTTTAATATACGTTCAAACGGAAGTCTTGCCGAAAGACATATCACTGAAAATGTTAACATCGTAACAAAAACCGATAAACCGGGAATAGATATAATAGTTAAACCCAACACAAAAAACGAAAAAATTCACATTCCTGTAATTATAAGCGAAAGCGGCCTTGAAGAAATAGTATACAATGATTTTATTATTGGTGACGGCGCCGACGTTGAAATAGTAGCAGGATGCGGTATTCATAACTGCGGCGACGAAGAATCCCGCCATGATGGTATCCACAGTTTTTTCGTAGGCAAAAACGCTAAAGTAAGATATGTGGAAAAACATTTCGGCAACGGCGACGGCAACGGCGAAAAAAATATGAATCCCACCACAATAATCAATATCGCCGAAGGCGGAAGTATGGAAATGGAAACCACACAAATAAAAGGTATTGATTCTACAAACCGGGTTACAAAAGCACATCTTCAAAAAGACGCAACACTTATTATAAAGGAAAAGCTTATGACCCATGGGAAACAAAAAGCGGAAACAGATTTTACTGTCAATCTTGACGGTGAAAATTCAAGTGCCAACGTAATATCGAGATCTGTGGCCAAAGATAACTCACAACAGGTATTTCTTTCGAAAATAAACGGAAACAATATTTGCAGCGGACATACCGAGTGCGACGCGATTATTATGGATAACGCTCATGTTTCGGCGATACCGGAAATAACCGCCAACCATATAGACGCTTCACTTATTCACGAGGCAGCAATAGGAAAAATTGCGGGAGAGCAGCTTATTAAACTTATGACTCTGGGACTCAGCGAAAAAGAAGCTGAGGAACAAATAGTAAACGGTTTTTTAAAATAATCGCTGAAAAATGCGGTAAAATAAATTATGAGGTGATAAAAAATGGAATTAAAGGGAAGCAAAACAGAAAAAAATTTAATGGCGGCATTTTCGGGTGAAAGTGAAGCAAGGAACAAGTACACCTATTTTGCAAGCGTCGCTAAAAAGGAAGGATACGAGCAGATTTCCGCAATCTTTCTTGATACTGCCAACAATGAAAAAGAACACGCGAAAATGTGGTTCAAATATTTGAACGGTATAGGCGACACACTGCAGAATTTAAAGGCGGCAGCCGCAGGTGAGAATTACGAATGGACCGATATGTATGCCACATTCGCAAAAGAAGCGGAAGAAGAAGGTTTCACCGAAATAGCTGAAAAGTTCCGCGGTGTAGCCAAAATAGAAAAAAGTCATGAGGAAAGATACCTTAAACTCCTCAACAATGTAGAAATGAAAAAAGTATTTGAAAAATCAGAGGAGACAATGTGGGAATGCCGCAACTGCGGACATTTGGTAATCGGCAAAAAAGCGCCTCAAATCTGTCCGGTATGCAGCCATCCTCAGAGTTACTTTGAAGTAAGAAAAGAAAATTATTAATATAATAATTATAATCAAAACCGGTGAAGAGCCTATAGGCTCTTCACCGGTTTTACTTTTCCTGGATTTTTTCCATTACACTAATGGATACTTCATGTGTTGTCAGCGCGGTTTCATTATCCTCAAGCATAGTTCCGCTTATTTTTCTGCAGGAAATCTGCAGTCCTTCGGGCAAGCTTCCGAAATCTTCGTCTTGGGTAAACCTGTAAAATTCTTCAGAAAGTTTTACCGGGTCATCTTCAAATATATCTTTACCCTCGGCGATATTATCAAAGAATTTTATAGACTCTTCGTCTGTAATATACAGCATTGCCTTGTACTCTCCGGCAAAAAACGCCTGAAGTTTCTGAAGCTGAGTATTCCTGTATCTCACATCAGTCGAATCATCGAAAAAACTGCAGTTAAGTACTTGTACGTTTATTTCTCCGTCCTCGTTTACATCTGTACCGTATTTTTCAAAATAATCAGCTATAAGGTCGGTCTGCTGGTCAACAACCGGTGTATATGTGAAGTATACTATACTGAAATCGTATTTCGGTACACTTGCGCACTGTGCAATTAATATCACAAGAGTTACCGCCACAGCAGTTATGCCTATAACATACCATTTATACTGAAACCAGAAGTTTTGCCATTTTTCTTTGAAAGTGCGCGGCACTATTGCAACCTCGCTCGGCTTCGGTCCGGCGTCCAGTTCACCTTTCTGCATTTTTTTAAGTTTTAAAAACTCTTCCCTCGCCCTGCGCTGTTCTTCCAATATTTCATTCTTGTTTTTTCCGGACATTTACTTACACCTCATTTTTCTGTTAAATTTTATCATATCTATTATGTTTTTTCAAGTTTTGTCTTTTTTAAAAAACGTCGTTTTAAATAAAATTTACATTTAGTTAATACGGAAATTATACTAATTTTCAATATTTTAAAAATCTTTTAACATTTTTTTAAAATAGTATTGCATTTATTTTTCAATGTGATATAATGACCGCAAAAGATTATACCAAACAGATCAATGCAATAAAATATGAGGTGTCTCGATGAAGTCTAAAAACGAAAAAATAACCGACGGAAAACCTAAATCTGCAGGTGCAAAAAGCACAAAAGCAGCTGCAAAGTCTAAATCGGCGAACTTCATCGACAGCGGAAAAATAAAATCCGATGAAGCTGATTTTATACAGACATATCTCAAAAGCGACGGCAGTGCCGTCAAAACTTTTTTCAAGCTGTATAAAGGCCACTACGGTGAACTGGCGCTGTCAACTTTTTTCTGGCTCTTGAAAACATCTCCGGTCTGGATTTTGCCTATTATTACGGCAAATCTTATAGACCTTGTAACCGAAAGCAAAACAGGCGTCAATGTAATGCCCGCATTTTTCGCCAATCTTATATTCGCAATTGTAATTCATGTGCAAAATATCCCCACGCATACGCTTCACGCAAAATACTTTTCAAGAGCTAAAAGAAGCGTTGAAGCGGGGCTTCGCGGCGCTATGGTACGTAAATTACAGCAACTTTCTATTTCTTTTCACAAGGAGATGGAAACCGGAAGAATACAATCAAAAATCATGCGCGATGTTGAAAATATAGAACTTTTATCTTCACAGATACTTATAACTCTTCTTGACATTGTAGTTTCTGTTATAGTAACCTGTCTGGTAATTATAATTAAAAATCCGCTGATTTTTCTCATCTTTCTGATTTCTGTTCCTGTAGCGGCATTTTCGGTTATGCCATTTAAGAATATGCTTAAAAGCCAAAATAAAAGTTTCCATAAAGAGATTGAGCGAACGTCGGCAAATGTCATGGACATGGTAGCGCTGATACCTATTACCCGTTCGCACGCGCTGGAAAACAGAGAAATAAATAAAATGAATAAACAACTCTACAGCGTGGCAAACCGCGGTTATGAGCTTGATGTTACAAACAACCTGTTCGGTGCGGTAACATGGGTTGTAATATCTCTCTTCAATATTTTATGTCTTGCGGTATGTGTTTATTTTGCCATGAAGGATAAAATCACTATTGGAGATATTTCGATATATACAAACTATTTTGCGCAGCTTCTGGCAAAGGTATCTTCCGTAATAGCCCTGATACCGATATTTTCAAAAGGACTTCAGAGCGTGGATTCAGTCGGCGAGATACTTAAATCCTATGACATCGAAGAGTACAAAAACAAAAAGAAAATCACCTCACTTAAAGGTGAATTTGAATTCAAAAATGTGTTTTTCCATTACAATGACGATGAGCGCTTAGTGCTTAAAGATTTTAATCTTACTGTAAAACAGGGTGAAACCATTGCGTTAGTCGGAGAATCGGGCAGCGGTAAATCGACGGTTGTAAATATGGCGATAGGTCTTTTCACACCTACAAGCGGTGAAATTACCATTGACGGTAAAAATATCAAAGACCTTGACATGCATTCGGTAAGAAAGCGCATAGCTGTGGTTCCGCAAAATACAATTTTGTTTAACGGTACAATCAAGGAAAACATTACATACGGAAGACCAAATGTCACAAAAGCCGAGCTTGATAAAGCTATCGAAGCTGCAAATCTTAAGCACGTTATAGATAAACTTCCCGACGGTATCAATACGGATATCGGAGAACACGGTGGCAAGCTTTCAGGAGGACAAAGACAGAGAATCTCCATCGCCCGCGCGATTATCCGTAATCCCGACGTAATAATATTTGACGAAGCCACCAGCGCGCTTGATACCGTTTCCGAAGCGGAAATACAGGCGGCAATCAATAATTTAACCAAGGACCGTACCACCTTTATCGTAGCTCACAGACTCTCAACTATCCGCTCGGCAGATAAAATAGCGGTTGTAAGCAGCGGCCACTGTGTTGAATACGGTACATACGATGAGCTTATGGAAAAGAAAGGCGAATTTTACAGATATAAAATGACCCAGTCATAATCTCAGCAATAATGAATTAGTATGAATAAAAACAGGCTTCCTCTTTATGAGGAAGCCTGTTTTTATTGTTCGATATTACTCTGCTGTGAAACATCGGTTATATCGCCCGTATGTCTTTTTCTGAAATCTCGTACAATCGTAAAACCAACCGCGAGTGTAATTATTCCGAACATAACCGTAAAAACCGGCAGCACGAACCGCAAAATACCACCGCTTTGATCTTCCCGTTTTTCGAAATAAACCGAATCAAATGTTTCAAATGTTTTTTCTATATAATCTGTATCGGCATCAATATCGGTATAGAAACTCAGAACATAGCTTTTCCTGCCTGCAACGGTAATGTATTCGGTTATTATATAATCTCCTCCGCTGTCGGATGAACGAAGCTGGGTTTTTATAAACTTTTGACCGTTCTTATCTATAACCTCACCCTTAACGTCATCTATTCCTATTATCTCAGGCAATAAATCCGTTATTTTATCATTGGATAAATCGCTTATATTTATAACGCTGTTGGTAAAGTCATTCTGCGTTTCATAAATCCTTATCTGCTTTGTATTTTCCCGGTTAAGTGCCAGATAAACCGTTTTTTCACCGCAATAGGATTGAAGTTCGCTTTCTGTAATATTAAGTATTTGTGCTATATCGGTATTGTCAGTGCCGTAAATATAAAAATCCCCGTAAGGTTTTATACTGAAATCTGTATCAGCGTAAGCGTGGGCACCTGAAACCAAAATAATAATTATCAGTGCCGATAAAAATTTTTTAAGCAAAAAAATCACCCGTCAATGTTATTCTGCCGCTTTGCAGCTGTAAGGGTATTTTGCATAAGCATAGCTATGGTCATCGGTCCGACTCCGCCCGGAACCGGTGTTATCACCGAAACCTTTTTACTTACATTTTCAAAATCCACATCGCCGCAAAGCCCGTTCGGCGTACGGTGAATTCCTACATCAATTACAACCGCTCCCTCTCTTACCATATCCTGCGTCACAAACTTAGGTCTGCCCACCGCGGCGACCAGAATATCAGCCTGCAGACAGATATCCTTTAAATCCTTTGTCTTTGAATGACATACGGTAACGGTTCCGTTTTTGTGCAGAAGCAGCATACCCATAGGCTTGCCGACAATATTAGACCTTCCTATGACTACACATCTCTTTCCTTCAACTTCAATATTCTCGTATGCCAGCATTTCCATAATCCCGGCAGGTGTACACGGTACAAAATCATAATCGCCGATCATAATTCTTCCTACATTATACGGATGAAATGCGTCTACATCCTTTTGAGGTGAAATAGAATTTATTATAATTTTTTCATCAAGGTGATGCGGCAAAGGAAGCTGGCAAAGTATTCCGTTTATGCTTTTCTTATTGTTAAGCTCATGTATTAAATCAAGCAGTTCTTTTTGAGTGGTATTTTCAGGAAGCGCATATTCTTCAGATATTATACCAAGCGCCTCACACGCTTTTTTCTTGTTTTTAACATATACCTTTGATGCCGGATCTTCTCCTACAATAATTACTGCAAGCCCTACTGTTACTCCCTGTTCTTTGAGTTGCTCGACACTTTTTGCTACACGTTCCTTAACCGCCGCTGATATCAGTTTCCCGTCAATTATCTTCATTGCTTTCAGTCTCCTCGGTATAAATATTTTGCTCATCCGTAATATCTTTATTATTTTCCGTCTCAGACATCTGAGACTCGGTCTCCTCTTCCGCAAATACGGTATCGTATTCTACGACCGCCGCCTTTTCTTTCAATTTGCGCATAAACACGGCAAGCAGTACAACCGCAGTAATACATATTATAAACGAAAGCAAAGACGATACCCTTATGTTCCCTATCATAAGGCTGTCGGTTCTTAAAAGCTCTATGAAAGCACGTCCGAAACCGTACCATGCGCAGTACATAAGAAATATCTGTCCGCCGAACCTTCTCTTCTTGCTGAAATGGTTAAGCAGGAAAAATCCTGCGATGCACCACAGCGATTCGTATAAAAAGCAGGGATGTACAAGACCTTCTCCCATTTCCCTTATTGTACGGGTACTCTCCATTCCCCACCAGCTGCTGTTTGTAAATGTACCGTAAGCTTCCTGGTTGACAAAATTTCCCCATCTGCCTACTCCCTGTCCGATTATAAATCCTATTGATGCTATGTCGAGCATATCCGGTATATTGACTTTTCTGAGTTTACAGGCAATCGGACCTATTACAAATGCACCAATTACACCGCCGTAAATCGCAAGACCTGAAAATCCCGACGAATTCCCGAAGCCAAAAAAATCTCCTATACCCTCAAGTTTCTCACCGTCGAATATTACATAGTAGGCCCTCGCGCATAAAATTGCCACCGGCACGGTTATCAAAGTTACGTCAAGTATCCTGTCGGTATTCAATCCGAACCGCGAGGCATTTTTCATTGCGTACACGACTGCCAGTAAAAAACCGAAAGCTATTATTATACCGTACCAATAAACATCCCAGCCGTTTCCTATCGGTATAGTAAACGCTACCGGATTTATCGTAAGCCTTATTCCGAATATAACTATATTATTTGCCATTATACTTCCTCCAGCGGTTTTATTACGGACAATACCGCCTTTTCATTCTCCATCTGCAAAAGCTTTCTGTACACATCGTCAACCGTTACCGATTTTAGGTACTTTATCTCATCAAACAACCCGCTGTCTGACATTGCACAGTCAGCCAGCTGCATGGCAATATTTTCCACACTGTTAAAATTCCTTACCGCGTTACCGTACATTCCGCATCTTACGGCAGAAAACAGTTTTTTATCAATACCGTCGGTTTTTATACGCTCTGCTTCTCTTTTTATTTCTTCGGCTACCTTTTCAGGATCCGATGACTCACCCTCAAAAACAAATGCCGCATAACCGTAACCGTTAAAGTATTCTGTTGAAAATTCATCGTTTATAAGTCCCTGCTTTATAAGCCGTGCATAAAGCGGAGATGCCTCACCTGCGAGAAGTTCCATAAGCAGTGCGGCGCAGACTTTTTCCTTTACGCTCTTTTCGGAAGTTTCGCACTTTTCCTTAAATCCCAGACAAAATATCGGCTGCGCAACCGCCAGTTTCTGTTCCGTATAACCTGTCACTATACTGTCCGGCTCATTATTTGTGAACCTGGTTATTTCAACCGGCTCAGATTCCTTTATACCTGCTTTGATTTTCGCCAGAACCTTTTCAGTATCAACGTTGCCCGCTATACAAATAAACATATTTGAAGGATTATAAAAAGTCTTATAGCATTTATACAGCAGATCATAATTTATCCCGGCAATTGACTCTACGGTACCGGCTATATCTATTCTTACCGGATGATTATGATACATCGCCGCAAGCATGTTGAACATAACGCGCCAGCCCGGACTGTCGTCATACATTTTTATTTCCTGACCTATTATCCCCTGCTCTTTTTTTACCGTTTCCTCGGTAAAATAAGGAGACTGCACAAAATCAAGCAAAATATCAAGATTCTCATAAAATTTGTCGGTACATGAAAACAGATAGCAGGTACGCTCAAAAGAGGTAAACGCGTTGGCGTAAGCTCCTGTTGCGGCAAACCTTGTGAAAGCATCTCCCTCTTCACTTTCAAACAATTTGTGCTCGAGAAAATGCGCTATTCCTTCCGGAACACACAGTTTTTCTCCTCCGGCAGAAAAACAGGTATCTATTGAACCGTACTTCGTGCCGAAAATCGCATAAGCCGAATTATACTGCGGTTTTTCCAGTATATAAATTTTAAGTCCGCAGGAAAGCACAGCTTTTACATAACTTTCCCCAATATCGCTTTCATAAAAATCTCTCTTCATAATGTTTCCTCCTAAACCGACTTATCCTTTAAGGGTAAAAGTTTGTAAACCGTGTGAATTTTCACACCGCGGGACGCCCGTACAATATCATCGCGTGTGATGTCTTTTACCTTTTCAGCCACCTCGTCAGGCGAATAAACATTTATATTGTTAACCTTCATTGTATACCATCTGTCAATGGCACTCTGGCTGTCATTATATCCCATAAGCGAATCGTATATGCTTTTTTGGGATGATTCAAATTCAAAATCCGAAAAACCGCCCTTTTTCATAATTTCAAGCTGGTTTAAAATTTCTTTTTCTGCTTTTCCGGCATTTTCCGCTTCGATCCCCGACTCAACTGTCAAAAGCCCTTTCTGCCTCACACAAGATGCGGAGCAGTAATAACACAGACTCATCTTTTCCCTTACATTGCTGAAAAGTCTCGAATACGGTCCGCCTCCGAAAATATCGCTCATCATCATAAGCGGAAGCGATTCGTCGTCATTTCCCTTCATTTCACTTGAAAATCCCATAACAAGCTTACCTTGGTTTACCGCCATATTTTCGACAACTTCGGCAGGCGTATTTACCGCTTCTGTAGCAGAGGAGATCCTGCAGTCAGTAACATTAATACGTTCTGCCGTCGAAAACCTTTCGGTTATGCTTTCAAACAGTCCTGCCGGCATTTCGCTTCCTACCACATGGAAGCGTATAAAGGCAGTTTTAAGCATATTTTTCCACGCTTTGTAAAGCGATTCGCCCGTAATTTTTTCCACATCTTCTACCGTTCCGCACTTTGAAAGACCATACGGCTCATTTTTATACATTTCTTCAATAAGGCGGTTTTTTGCGTATATCCGTTTTTCGCTGTATTCTCCCTTTATATGCTCTATCGCCTTTCGTTTTTCTCGCGAAAGATCTTCTTCCAGAAATGCCCCGTTCTCACATGAAGGCTCAAAAACAAGTCCGCAGATAAGCTCCGCCGCCTGTTTTGCCAAAGACTCACCGTCAAGCGTAAAACGGTCATTTATTACCGAAACAGAAATTTTAAGCAGCTGATAATCACCGTATTTTTCTGCGCTTGCATCAAGATCCGCTCCGTAAAGGCGGCTCAGCTTATAATTAAGCTTGGAAAAATCAGTATACTCTTTGCTGCAGGTCGTCAGTATAAACGGCAGTAACGCATACTCCGCAACTGTTTCTTTTTTCAACGGCAAATAAAAGTTGCAGGAAATCAGCGTAGTCTTAAACCGTGGATTTTTTATGAAAAGTCCCTCGATTCCGTTGCCTAACTTAACTATTCCTTTTTGCATGTTAATCACCATATCCTTTATTAAAGAAATATTTATGATCGGTAAAATATATTGTAACACATATTACAGCCTTTTTACAACCAAAAATATAAAAATTCACTGAATCATATAATATAATTTGAAATTTATATAAAAGTATGATATTATATCTCATATATATTGTGTTGAGGTGGAACGATGAAGATTAAAAATAAGCGCGGCATACGTATTCCAACACGTATCTTAGTTTCAGCCTTACTGCTTCTTATTCAATTCGCATTTTTATTCTATATGGTATATGAGCTTTCTACCGGTTCTCTCGGCGCATACCTGATATCCGGATTTGTAAGCGCACTTACGGTTATAGTTATCATTAACCGCAGAGGCAATCCCGATCATAAAATGGCATGGATCATTTTTATTTTGGTATTCCCAATATTCGGAATAATCGTATTCCTGTTATGGGGCGGCGGAAGAGTACTGCCGCACATACGCAAAAAAATGAAGATTTGTGAATCCCACTACCTGCCGTTTTTACGGAACGATCCCGAAATATCTGACCGACTCAAATATTATGATATGATACATTCCCGCCAGGCTGATTATCTTACCGGTGAAACCGGATATCCTCTATATGACTCCACTGTTTCAAAATTCTGTTCTTCCGGAGAAGAGTTTCTCCCTGTGCTGCTTGAAGAATTGAAAAAAGCTGAAAAATTTATATATTTTGAGTTTTTCATATTGGCCGAAGGCATAATGTGGGATCAAATTCACAGTAT
The DNA here is from genome assembly GCA_944384855.1 of uncultured Clostridia bacterium. Taxonomy (GTDB): domain Bacteria; phylum Bacillota; class Clostridia; order Oscillospirales; family Acutalibacteraceae; genus UBA737. The sequence continues at coordinate 37,378 of CALWUY010000041.1, forward strand.
ACTTAAAGAAAAAGCGGCGGCAGGAGTAGAAGTGAAAATTATTTTTGATGACTTCGGTTCTATCAAAAGACAGCATAGAGGATTCATCACAAAACTGCGTCTTGAAGGTATTTCAGTATCGGTATTCAATCCCATTAATCCCATAATGAATATATTCATGAATAACCGCAATCACCGCAAAATAATCGTTATTGACGGCGAAACTGCGTTTACGGGCGGTATCAATATAGGCGACGAATATATAAATGCCGTAACCAGGTTCGGTCACTGGCAGGATTGTGCAATTATGCTCAACGGCAGTGCAGCGACAAGCTTTCTTGCTATGTTTTGCTGTATGTGGGAATTTACTACCGGAGAGCAAATAGATATTAAATCTCATATTTCGTGTATTCAGCGTCAGGATGACGGATTCATAATCCCGTACTGCGACGATCCGCTCAATTATAACAATCCGGCCGAAGGGCTATACATGCAGATTTTGAATACCGCTCAGAAATATGTTTATATCTCAACTCCCTATCTTCTGATTGACAATAATATGAAAAACACGCTTTGCATGGCGGCAAAATCCGGAATCGATATCAGAATAATTACTCCTCACATACCTGATAAATGGTATGTTCATCCGGCTACTCAATATAATTATCTGGAACTTTTGGAAGCCGGAATAAGAATATATGAATACACCCCGGGATTCATTCATTCAAAACTTTTTGTTTCGGATGATAAAATCGCAACCGTAGGTTCCGTAAATATGGATTACCGGAGTTTTGTCTTCCATTTCGAATGCGGGGCCTGGCTTTGCGACACAAATTCCGTACATTCTATTAAGGATCACTTTGAGGATATCATATCCGTTTCACAGGAAATCACTGTCGATGAATGGAAAAAACGTCCGGTATTTCTGCGTATTAAACAAGCTATTTTACATCTGTTTGCACCGTTTATGTAAAGTAAAACAGGAGACCCACGCAGGTCCCCTGTTTTTATCCCTTTATAAGCGTAAACTTTTTTCCGGTTACATGCACTATACGGTCGCATACCCTGAGACTTGTATTGCGGTGAGTTACAAACAGTACAGTTTTGCTGCTCATGTTTTTTATGTTATTAAGCACGCGGCTCTCGGTTTCCTCGTCCAATGCCGACGTTGCTTCATCAAGCAGCAATATCGGAGCGTCGGCAAGCAACGCGCGCGCTATCGATATACGCTGAATCTGACCTTCCGATATTCCGGCGCCACGTTCTGAAAGCACCGTATCAAGTCTGTCAGGCAGCGACATGATCAAATCATATATTTCCGCTGCTTTTACAGCTTTTATAATATCCTCTTCACTTACGGTGTCATCGCAAAGGGTTATATTTTCCCTTATAGTGCCCGACAGCACCAGGTTACCTTGAGGTACATAAGCGAACAATCCCCTTAGAGAAGTATCAAGAGGTATATTCCCGTTTACAGTAATGCTTCCCGACTGTATATCGTAAAGTCCCAGCAATATTTTAAATACTGTACTTTTCCCGCTGCCCGACTCACCTGTAAGGGCAGTAACTTTCCCCGCAGGGATACTGAAACTGCAATTTTCAAGAACATTTTCATCTTTATAAGAAAAACAGACGTCATTCAGTTCTATGCAGCGGAAATTGTGTTTCAAACTCAATAATTCTTCTTTGTCTTCACAAAGCTTGTCCTCTTCTCCGGCTTCTATCTCAATAAGACGTTCCGCCGAGGCCAGCGCCGAAAAATACTGGGGTATAATTCCCGAAACGCTCTGAAGAGGAGCGCGCAGCTGCTGAAACAGCTGTAAAAATGCCATTAATGTTCCGTAAGTTATAGCATCGCTTGAGATTTTTCCGGCGCCCCATATCATTACAGCATAATATCCTAAAGTAAAGAACGAATATAAGCTTAAGTTCATAACCGCGGACAGCATACTGCGCTTAATCTTCATATTGAAATTCTTTTTCATATACTGATCAAGCTTTCCGGTAAACGGCGTTATGCTCTGAAATGTTTTAACCACCACAATATTTTCAAAACATTCCTGCAAAAACGACCGCGTTTTGCCTTCGGTCTGCTGACACTCCTTATGCATATACTTATATTTCCGGCTTACAAATCTGCCTATACCGGGAACTAAAATTCCTGCCGCCACGATTATAACTGCTATGCGCCAGTCAAGTATAACAAGCGCCCAAAATCCGCCGATTATCTGAGCTATTATAGCCGCCACTCTCGGCAGCAAATTTGTAAAACACGATATTACAACCTCTGTATCCGAAGTGAAACGGTTAAGAATATCGCCGGAATGATACTGCGATATCTTGGAGTACTTTTTCCTGCTCAATGCATTGAAAAGATAGTTTCTTATGGATATAGTCAGTTTCCCTCCGGCATACGCCTTGAGAATTGTATCTGCGCCGAACAGTAATATCTGAACCACCACAACAGCTAATATAAGTCCGCCGTAAAGCCAAAAATTTCCCTCGGCATCGCCGGTAGCTATTTCAAGCACATTTTTTGAAAGAAGGGCAAGCGCGATTCCGCTCAAAGATACTATAGCCGAAAAAACCGCTATAACAACAATTAACGGCAGATATTTTTTAGTCCGGGCAAATACCCACTTAAGTGTTTGCAAACTGCTTTGTTGTTTATTATTCGATGATTCCATTTTCTTTCATAGTACGTACAAAAATATCAATATCGCTTAATGCCAGAACCGTAGAAATTTCAAAATTATCAATAAGCGCACCCAACATTTCTGTTTTCGTAACATCCTTTTCTTTAAGTAAGTTCCATAGAAATACCGCAGTTTCAGTAAGTGTTATTGCGTTTGCCGGTCCGTCTGAAGATTTATTCCTGCATTCCACAACATACACGCCTGAGCGGTTTATTAATTCAAAACCGTCTTTTATCTTCAATTCTGCACCTCTTTTATTAACAAAATTTTAATTTTATTATATACCAAAGTAAATTATATTGCAAGTTAAATAGGTTATGGTGTATAATGAATTCAATATATAATATTATTTTTATTTAGGAGATATGACATGGATACTTTTTTTGAACAAATTGTAAGAATTAAAAAGACCGGAAAAGCTGTTGCTGCAATATTAGGCATATGGATTTTAGCGTTGTTTTTATGCGCGGCATTGATTTTATTCCCGGTACTGAGGGCGCTTACTTTAATTATTATCTGCGGCATTTTCTTCGGAGCCTACAAACTCTCTTCCCTTTTCAACATTGAATATGAGTATATTATTACCAACGGCACATTAGATATTGATAAAATAATCAATAAAAGCTCGCGCAAACGTATACTTTCATTTGAACTGACGAATGTTTCAAGAATAGACAAATTCAATGCCGGTATGCTGAATTCAATGAATCAGAAAGAAATCACCTTTGCCTGCAATCCGGATGACCCGAACGCATATCTTATGGTGGCCGAACGCGAAGGCAAACCGTCTGTATATCTTGTGTTTTCACCTGAAGAAAGACTCAAAGGCGCTATCGTGAAATTTGTTCCGAAATATATTTCCAACAGTGCCTTCAAAGAAAATTGAACGAAAGAAGTGTCACTGCAATGGTATTGGATAAGGCTTTAATTAAAAAGTCTGAGGAAAGTGCTGTTGAAAGCGGCGCTTTTTCTTTCAGAGAATTAATGTACCGCGCGGGATGCGCGGCTGCCGATGCTGTGACTAAAAAATACGGCTGCCAGGGCAAAAAGATAGCGGTAATGTGCGGAAACGGCAACAACGGCGGAGACGGATTTGTCGCCGCGGGAAAATTTTACGAAAACGGGGCGGATGTCACCTTAATCCTTCCCTTAGGCGCTCCTAAAACCGAAGACGCGGTATATTTTTTCGGGAAATTAAACAATATCAAAATCGCCGACGGACTGACTGACAGCTATGATATTATTGTAGATGCTGTTTTCGGTATAGGTCTTAACAGAAAAATGAGCGATGAAATCAATCTGCTTTTAGGGAAAGCGAACACTTTGAAAGCAAAGCGGATAGCTATTGATGTGCCCTCAGGCGTTGAAACCGACAGCGGCCAAATTTTGGGGACTGTTTTCGATGCCGACCTTACCGTAACATTTATAGCGCTTAAACCGTGTCTGCTGCTGCCGCCGGCATCAGATTACTGCGGAGAAACAGTAGTTGCGGACATCGGTGTAAAACCGGTTAACCGTAAATATTCAGTTATAAAGTCTCCCGTATTTCCAAAGCGCCGGCGCAACTCGCATAAAGGCACCTACGGCACGGCGCTGCTTTTTTGCGGAAGTTACGGCATGGCAGGAGCGGCGATCATGTCATGCAAAGCCGCGCTTAGAAGCGGAACGGGAATCGCAAAATGCGTAATATGCGACGGTATATATCAGGCGTTCACCTGCTCTGTGCCTGAAGCCGTATGCATACCCGTAAAGCAAGATTTGAACGGCATGTTCGATCCTGATGATATTGATTTGAATTCTGTATTTGAAAAGGCTTCTGCCGTACTTTTCGGATGCGGTACGGGAGCAGGAAACAGCACTCTTGAACTGCTTGACCGTATAATTGACTCAAGTAAAATTCCGATTCTTTTGGATGCAGACGGCATAAATTTACTGGCTTCAAACATAGATATATTAAGGAAAAGCAAAGCTCCTGTAATAATCACCCCGCATCCTGCTGAAATGGGCCGTCTGTGCGGAAAAAGCACTGCAGAAATTGAAGCCGACCGAGTTGCTGCGGCAGGTGAATTCGCAGTCAAATACGGCTGTACGGTAGTCCTTAAGGGCGGCAATACGATTGTGGCTTCAAAAGACGGTGAAATCAGTTTTAATATACTGGGCAATCCCGGTATGGCCAAAGGCGGCTGCGGAGATGTCTTAAGCGGCATAATCGTTTCACTTTTGGCTCAGGGATTTTCTGCCAAACAGGCGGCAGAAGGCGGCGTTTATCTGCATTCTCTGGCCGGAGATAAAGCAGCCTTAAAGAAAGGTCAGCGTGCGGTACTGCCGTCTGATATTATAGAAGAGCTTTAATCATGCTTTCGGAAAGTTGCCTTTTTTGTGAGAAAAACATTTTGTTTAATTATATTACTGCTTGTATTTACGCTGTGCGGATGTAATAAAAAAAGTTCGCAGACTGTCGCTGTTTCTCAAGGGCTGTCATTCACGGCAGAAATAAGCTATGCCTCACAAAAATATAAGTTCAGGGTTCAAATTCCCGATATACAGGATACAACTATTGAAACGGTATATCCGGAAAGACTAAAAGGTACTTTTTACAAATTTTCAGGCTCTGAGGTTAATGTGTCATGTAAAGAGCTTAACTATAAAATAAATATTTCCGATCTTCCTAAAGTTTCACCAATAACCTTCATTTATGAAATTTACAGTGATATTAATGCAAACGATTACGAAGTAAGTTTTGAAAACGACGAGTTTTATATTTCCGGAGAGAGCGAAAATTACAGCTATAATCTGTTCTTAGGCAGAACCGGGCTGCCGATTAAAATCGAAGATAATGAAAATAATATCAGCGCCGTTATCACAGAAGCAACCATTATAAACAATTAACAGACACTTTGATTCACGCTTAATCTGACAGAAAGAAATAAAAAACTGCCGGACCGAAATCCGACAGTTTTTTGCTTTTCACTGATTGCAAAATTAATGATTATTCTTCTGAATACTCGTCAGAAGTATCACACTCAAGATAATCTCCCTTAATACGGTTTTTATTGAAAACACGGTCAACAATTACAAGAGTGCCGATAGCTGCGCCGAAAAGCGCTAATAACGCAATCAAAGCTTTTACAAAATTGCTCATAAAATTACTCCTTTCAAATCAAAGACTATGATCTTTGATTTTATTATATCAACTTAAAAAGAAAATGTCAATACGCGTTATGGGTTATCTGCTGCGGTAAAAGCTAAAAAAACAGTTGCAAATACGGCAGAATTGCCATATAATGTATTAATCACAGTTTTGAAAGGTAAATTTATGATTTGTAATTCTATTTTAGACGCAGTCGGACATACTCCCATTATACGGCTTCACAATTTGGTCAGCGAAGATTCGGCGGAAATACTGGTAAAATTTGAAGGTCTCAATGTAGGAGGTTCCATAAAAACTCGTACTGCGCTGAATATGATACTTGACGCTCAAAAAAAGGGTATCATACATAAGGATACCGTTATTGTAGAACCTACCAGCGGAAATCAAGGTATAGGTCTTGCGTTGGTAGGCGCGGTTAAAGGGATTAAAGTAAAAATAATTATGCCAGATTCCGTCAGCGAAGAACGCCGTAAGCTGGTAGAGCATTACGGTGCCGAAGTGATTCTGGTGCACGACGACGGAAATATAGGACTTTGTATTGAAGAATGCCTTAATTTAGCCCTTAAAATGAAAAGTGAAGATAAAAACGTATTTGTACCTCAGCAGTTTGAAAATCCCGCAAATCCCCAGATTCAGCGCACGGGTACCGGCGCAGAAATACTGGCTCAGGTAAATGACCGCATTGACGGTTTTTGCTCCGGTATAGGAACAGGCGGCACAATTACAGGTATAGGTGAAACTCTCAAAGAGAAAAATCCTGATATCGAAATCTGGGCGGTGGAACCTGAAAATGCCGCAATTCTTTCAGGCGGCTCTATAGGCACACACCTGCAAATGGGCATAGGAGACGGAATAATACCTCAAATACTCAACACGGAAATTTATGATGAAGTATGCATTATCAATGATCATGAAGCCATACAGACGGCAAAGGACCTTGCCAGCAAAGAAGGTATAATGTGCGGCATAAGCAGCGGTACAAATGTTGCCGCCGCCGTTAAGCTTGCAAAAAAATTAGGTAAAGGCAAGCGTGTAGTAACTGTACTTCCCGATACGGCTGAAAGATATTTTTCAACGCCGCTGTTTAAATAATCTATATTGTTTTAATATATTGAAAAACCGCTTCACCTCACACGGCTTGCCATAAAGCCTTCTTTATGTGAAGCGGCAGCCGGAAAAGGGCGGACAGTTCAGGCTGTCCGCCCTGTCTTTTTGTCTATCCGGTTGAATGCTCTGCCAAAAATGCAACAATTTTTTTGCACTGACAGAACAATTTACCGTACAGTTATATTGTTTTAGAATAATATCTGCAAGTTTTAAAACAAGTCTTTTAAGCGACAACCGTTAGTTTTAACATTATGTCGCGGCACAGATGTATTTTTCCCATTTACCTGCGAACAATAAACAGCGGCAGGTGTTTTAAAAATGGAAATAATAAAGGTTTTTCTTACGGCGCTGCTATCGGTAGCATCATTATTTATCATCACGAAGCTGATGGGACACAAGCAGGTAGCTCAACTTGATTTCTTTGACAATGAGTAATAAATGCATATACTGATACAGAAACCACAGCAGGAGGTATCAGTATATGAGAAATTGCCATCGGGGCAATCACCCTGAAATCCGCGATTACGGTTCTGGACCGTTTGTCTTTAATATCAATCATGCGGCAAATATGAATCAGAACTTCCGGACAACTCTTTGGACAGGACGGGATATGCAGCTGACATTAATGAACATTCCGGTAAAAAGTGACATAGGTACCGAAATGCACGCCAATGTTGATCAGTTTATCCGTATCGAAAACGGACGCGCGAAGGTATATATGGGAAACTGTGAAAATACTTTGCGAGAAGTACAAACTGTCAACGGAAACTACGCTGTCATCGTTCCCATTACGCAGAAACGGCGGCATCATGAACCGGATCATCGCAAAAACAACATTGAAATTTCACATTTACTTTTTTCCGGAAATTAGAGGATTACGGTAAATATTTACCTTTATACTGTCGCTCTAATATAAAAAGGACAGTATAGTTTTTATGCCATACTGTCCTTTATCAGCACTCGTCAATCGGCTGATCTCACCGGATATTCAAAACATCCTTATGATAAGTCCGCCTTCTGCAAAGCAGTTTTATTGGTTTTATCCCTTAATCCTGATTTATATTATATCAGAATGATTCGAAGAGCAGTTTTCTAAGTGCTGTGAAGTCAAGTGCATTAAGCACGCCGTCAACCGCTTCGCCGGCCTCAGCAGCGTTTGCAAACCACTTGCCTTCGTTTCCTGCAAGAAGCTCTTTCTTTACATGGATAAGGTCAAGAATATTAACCGCATTATCTACATTGTAGTCGCCTGCTACGATATCGAAAGCCTGTGATACAGATGTTGCCGCGAGACTCTCAACACCGAATGTAACATCATAGGTGGTAGCCGGAACACCGCTGAAGAATATGTAGTAAACAGCTGCAGGATCGAACCACTCGTTAGCAGTAAGTTCAGCCACTGGGATCTTAACCTGATTCCAGCCGAAGCTCAGATTTTCTAATGTATAGTAAGCGCTTGCTTGATCAAAAATATCGGGCATTTCAACGGGAGTTGCATTAAGATAGAATGTAAGGCTGCACTTAGCGGTTACATAGAGGTTCATTTCAATATAATCTATATCGGTCAAATCCATAGGTGTGGGAAGAAGTATCGGCTCAGTCGCATTCTGAACGTTGCCGGCAGCAGGTATCTTAACATTTTCATAACCGTTGAATCTGCTGATTACCTTTCCGGTATAAACCATATCGGCTTTTTCGGATTCCTGTACGGTAAGAGCAAAGTTGGTGAACGCAAACCGAATTTCAGCCGCGGTATCATTAAGAAGTGTACCGTCGAAGAAGAATCCTTTGATAGCCGAAACGTCAACGCCTTCCGCCAATTCCAGTTCACTGATCGGAAGCACTACATGATTCCAGCCGATTTCCATTTTAGATGTATTTATCAATGCCGATGCCCTGTCGGTTGAAGTCCATGCAATAGCATCATTACCGAATCTGATAGCAATATCATTATCAGCCTTTGCACCGAGATATACATCAAATTCTATAAAGTCACCTTTGTTAAAATCTATTGTCTTTGTGAAGTTGGTTTTATCAATATACCATGCGTAGTTTCCTACATAACCGTCGGCATCCCAGCGCATTTTTCCGCCTTCTACAAATGTTCCGTCGCCGCTGATTTCCGGATGAGTTGTAGCTTCAAAATACTCGCTGCGCGGATAAGGCGAGAATTTGGTGCAGGCAACATTAGCAACCTTAAAGGTAATTGCGTCACTCGAACTCGGTGTGCCTTCAAAGAAGTAGCCGCTCCATGAAGTGAGATCGGCAATCTTGAAGCCGCTTCCGGAACCCGCGTAATCATTTATTACATCGATTACAACATGATGCCAGCCCGCAGTTTCAAGCTTCGGGAAGGTCCAGAATCCGCGTACCGCAGCTTTGTCTGTATGTGTATGGAACAGTATGCTGCTTTCCATAGGAGCAGAAACATAAACATCCATCTCAATATAATCAACATCGGTCATGTCAACAGGGTCAAACTGATTCCATAACTGATATTTATCATACATATTTGAACCTGCAGGAACAGTATTACCGCCAACTGAATTAACAGGTGCTATACCGTCAACAGCCATATCAACTAAGAAGTGTTCATTGTTCATATCCGGATAACTCTTTGTAACGCCGAAGTTTGCTATTCCCACAGTAAGCTCAACGCCGGGGGCGTTAGGATCGCCTTCAAGGAAGAGTGAAGTGAGATTTTCCTTACGGAATGTACCTTCAGTGATTGCAACCTTTGTTAAATCAACAACCACGTGATTCCACTGTCCCGGAGTGAGTGTGCTAAGAGTAACATTGTATCTCGCACGACCGGTTTCTTCAGTTGCATAATCGAAATCATTACACAGCCAGATTCCCATATCCTGCATCTCTGCGGAAATCCAGATATCAAACTCAAGGAATTCGGCAGATGTAGTATCCATTGCGTCCGCCAGACCCATGAACAGGCGCGCGTCTGCTCCGTAAATCGGATCTACATATATATTTGTTACGTCACCTTGCCAATATTTTTCAAATACTGAGTTATCATAATCTATAGCAATATTTTCATAGGTTTCGCCGGCTACAGGAGCTTCAGGAACCTCAGCAGGTCCTACAGGTTCCGGATCAGGACCAGGATCAGGTTCACCAGCGGACTCATCATTCGTGAAAGCAAGGTTTGCCATAGCGAATTCTACAGAATTTACATCAGAATCAACAGGCTGCACATTGGTGTTGTACACATAGAACGCGTTAAGCGCAGAAGTATCGTATGGGGCTTCCGGAGTTTCCAAATTGCCTTGGTCATTTCCTATAACTGACATAGGAATACAAATGTGATTCCAGCCTGCATTCAAGGCGGGAAGTTTTGTACCTTTGCGTCCGGGACCATCGCCGCTGCCGCTGGTAACAATAAGCGTAGTTTCCGGCATCGCCGTGCTTGCATACATATCAAATTCAAGATATTCCGCCTCAGATACATCGATAGTACCGGATTCGTTATCTGTCGGGAATTCATAATAGAATACACCGCCCCAGCTCATGCTCCAATCCATGGTACTCTGACCTTTTGTATATGTGCGGCTGATAAATTTACCATTTTGCTCATATACGGTATTGGTATGGGTATTATCCATCAGCGGAGTTTCTCTTGTGAAGGCAAGATTTGCCATCTTCAGATTCACGGTTTCCGCAGTATCAGGTGTCGTAAGCTATAAGAATATATTCTTTACCGCCGCTCTGTTAAAATCGGCGTTAGGAGCAGTAGAAATAACACTCAGTTTGCTCATATCCACAATAATATGAGTCCAGCCGGCATTTAATTTGAAGCCGGTCTCCATACGCGCTCTGCCCGCGTCTGCCCAAGCAGCGGAAGAAACCCATACCTTAATGTCTGGAACTGCAACATTTGAATAAATATCCATCTCAAGATATTCGGCATTGGTAGTATTGTAAGACTGGTTTAAATGTCCATACCAGGAAGGGTTATTGTCAGGTCCGAAAGGAGGCATTGTATAATTTGCGGCAATACCATCTTTAGCCCAGAAAACACCCTCTTTGGTTTCCAGAGCCACACCGTTTACAACAGTGAGTTTCGGAACAACGATATCGGCAGTAAAGGCAAGGTTTGCCATGATGAAATCCACCGATTCAACCTCAGGATCAACAGGCTGAACATCGGTATTGAAAACATAGAAAGCGTTAAGTGATGCTGTATCGTAAACAATATCTCTGTCGTAATTGCCTTCGGCATTACCTATGTCCGTCATAGGAATGCAGATGTGGTTCCAGCCTTCATTCAAAGCAGGGAATTTAACACCCCTGCGTCCGGGGCCGTCGCCGCTGCCGCTTGTGACTATAAGTATAGTGTCCGGCATCGCGGCGCTTGCATACATATCAAACTCCAAAGCCTCCGCGTCCGAAACATTTATGGTTCCGGAAGCGTTTTCAGTAGGGAATTCATAGTAAAATACACCGTCCCAGCCGCCAATACCAAAGTCATACGTACTTTGACCCCTTGTATATGTACGGGAAATAAATTGACCTTCCTGCGAATACAAAGCATATTGTTTCTCATTATTCATAGCAGGAACGGAAACAGCGCTTGCAATCATAGGTACCGAACACAAAAGCAATGCAACAGCAATAACTATTGCAAGCAGCTTTTTGAGATTTTTCACATAAAACACTCCTTAATAAAATTTTTTGACCTCTTTCAGAAAAACCCGTTCAGAATATTCTGACATGGATATGCTGAAAAAAGCCGAATCTGAAGCAACAAAAGTCTTTCCCACTCTCAACAGTATAGTCTTTTGTCAACTTCAAATTTATATGCACGGCGGATCGCCCCGCCTTGCACAGCCTTAACAAAACCGCGTTCTGTTAAGCCTCTGATTTCTTGAATTTCCCACAAATCAACAATCAGAGAATAAACCCTAAAACCGCAAAAATAAATATAAAAGTTTGCGCAAAACCAACAAATTCCGGCATAAATTTATAAATCATTTGTGCATTTTAGGTGTTTACTTTTGTGTTTTATCACCAAAAAGTTACCTTGTCAAGTAAAAGATTGTGCATTTTGTATTATTGTTTTCTCAAATGCGTAAAAACAACTATTGAATTAACACACATTATATGTTAAAATTACCAATACAACAGCAAATTACCCATATAATTATAAATCATTTTTTGGAGGACGCATATGAAAAAAGTACTCTCTTTTGATTTCGGCGCCTCAAGTGGCAGAGCAATGCTTGCCACTTTTGAAGACGGAAAAATCAATATGGAAGAAATTCACCGTTTCAGCAACGATACAGTTATTGTAAACGGAACTATGTACTGGGATATTCTCAGATTGTTTTTTGAAGTGAAAACAAGTATTACAAACGCCGTAAACAAAGGCGGATTTGACGCTATAGGAATAGATACCTGGGGTGTTGATTTCGGTCTTATTGACAAGCGGGGAAAACTGATAGGAAACCCTGTCCATTACCGTGACAAACGGACCGAAGGGATACCGGAAAAGGTTTTTAAAGAAATAATCAGCAAAGAGGAAATATACAAGCATACCGGAACTCAGTTTATGAGAATAAACACACTTTACCAGCTGATGTACCTCAAATACTGTGAGCCGGAAACGCTCGGCATGACAGATAAAATGATCCTTATGCCGGATTTGTTCGCATACATGCTCACAGGTGAGATTCATGCGGAAGCGAGCATGGCCTCAACTACTAACCTGTATGATCCTTATAAACGCGACTGGGATTTTGAACTTATCAGAAAGCTGGGGCTTCCTGAAAGTATCTTTCCTCCAATAATCAAAGCAGGAAACATATACGGAATGCTCTCGGATGAAATCTGTGAGGAATTAGGCTGCAAAAAGGTTCCGGTTATATCGGTCTGCGGTCATGATACCGCGAGCGCCGTGGCAGCAGTGCCCTCAGATACGGATGATTTTGTCTATATCAGCTGCGGCACATGGAGCCTTTTCGGCATAGAAACCAAAGAGCCTATCATAAACGACGAGGTTTCCGCCCTTAACTTTACAAATGAAGGCGGATTCAAAGACACAGTAAGATTCCTCAAAAATATTATGGGACTTTGGCTTATACAAGAATCCCGCCGTCAATGGGCAAGAGAAGGCGAAAAGGTCGGTTTTGACGTTCTCGAAAAAGAAGCGCTGGCGGCCGAACCTTTCAAGTGCTTTGTGGATGTTGACGACGCCTCCTTTGAATCTGCCGGAAATCTTCCGAAGCGCGTAAAAGAATACTGTGAAAGAACCGGTCAGTATGTTCCCCAAACCCGCGGTGAAATAATGAGATGTATTTACCAAAGCATTGCAATGAAATATAAATATACGTTTAATAAGCTTAACTCAGTGGGTGAAAACAAGTATACCCGCATCAATATGCTGGGCGGCGGTATTAAAGATACCCTGCTGTGCCGTATGACTTCTGACGCCTGCAACGCCGAAGTTCTGGCAGGTCCCACTGAAGCTACGGTAATGGGCAATATCGCGGTGGCATATTACGCTTTGGGAGAAATCAAGGATTTCACAGAAATACGCAAAACCGTATCCGCGTCTACCGATTTGAAACGCTATATGCCGCAGGATGCCCAGTCATGGGACAGCGCATATAAAGAATATCTCAGAGTTACCGGCCAGTAAATATACGTTAAACCATAAACTTAAACGGGCTGCTTCGCATAATGCGAAGCAGCCCGTTTTATTAAAACCCACTATACAATTTCTTGCTGCAAATGCAAAATACAGCCATCATATTTTCATACTCGCATTTCAGCTCTCAACAGTTTGCGCGGCACCACAAAGTTTACGGCGGATTTTACAATTTCCACGGTAAATTTCCGGGCGGTTACAAGTTCCCCGTCTATAGAAACCGGTATTTCGCGGGGCGCAGATACTTCTACCCTTTTTGCCCTCATGTAGTTCAAATACTTTTTAAACCGGACGTCTTCAAGATGCTCTCCCCGCTTGTATGTATTCATAAGCTTTAAAAATCCCATACGTGAAATCGGATTTACCTGACACACTTCTATAAGACCGTCATCATTATGAGACAGCGGCGAGCTTTTGTAAGATCCTCCTACATATTTCCCGTTTGCTAAAGTGCACAAAAGTATTTTGTCACCGCCTATTTTGACTCCGTCTGCCCACATGCTGCAGTTTGTGCTCATTCCTCCCAGAAATCCTGCTATAACACCTGCGGTGTACGCCCTTTTTCCACCTAAAATTATATTTCTGCGGACCTTGATCATCGTTCTCAGCACATAGCTGTCCAGACCGAAATGTACTGCGTTAATTGCATATCTTTCTCCTATTTTCAGCGCGTCCACCCTGTGCGACGGCGACCTTGCCAGTTCACTTATATCCAAAAAATCCTCGGCCGTACCGTAATATTTTATATAGTCGTTGCCGCTTCCGCAGGGAAATACTGCCACCTGAGCATTATCAAAACCTATAACTCCATTTACAACCTCGTTTAATGTACCGTCGCCTCCGCAGGCATAAAATCTTATCTGCTCACCGCTTTGAGACAGCACTTTTTTAACATATTCGATAGCCTCTCCGCCGAATCCGGTAATATGAATTGTATAATCTATATCCAGATTGGTCTTTTCTATAAGTTCTTTTATTTTTTGTGTGGAATCCTTTACTCCGGCTGCAGGATTTACTATAAAAATATGCTTCATTAACTTTCCTCCATGTTTGCCATTTCCCGCTGTGCCATAACGAGTCCGTAATAAATACCGTGCTTCTGCATGAGCTCGTTATGCGTTCCCTCCTCGGCAACTGTGCCTTTATCAAGTACTATAAGCCTGTTGGCATTTCGCAGCGTTGAAAGTCTGTGAGCTATAGCTATTGTAGTCCTTGAAAAAGACAGCCTTGCCAGTGCATCCTGAATTTGTTTCTCGGTTTCAGTGTCAAGAGATGCCGTGGCCTCGTCAAGGATAAGTATTTTCGGATTGTGCAGCAGCGCCCTCGCAATCGCTATCCTCTGACGTTCTCCTCCGGATACCGTATATCCCTTTTCTCCGACCTTTGTGTTGTATCCGTCGGGAAGTTTTATTATAAATTCATGACACCCCGCAAGCTTCGATACCGCTATTACTTCCTCAAGCGTCGCATTCTGTTTTGCGTAAGCGATATTCTGATAAACCGTACCCGAAAACAGAAACGTTTCCTGTAAAACCACACCCATCTGGCTTCTCAGTGAATTCTGAGAAATATCCCTGATATCCACACCGTCTACCGAAATACTTCCGTCCTCAACATCATACATTCTCATTATGAGATTTATCAGGGTGGATTTCCCCGCTCCCGAAGCTCCCACAATACCTAAAAATTCTCCCGGTTTTATATGAACGCTCACCTTGTGAAGCACTTCCGTGCCGCCGTCATATCCGAAAGAAACATTTTTGATATCTATGTCTCCCTTTATACTGAGCTCTACCGAAGCTTCACTGTCGGATATTTCCTCGCTTTCATCAAGTATCTCAAACACCTTTGACGCCGATGTCGTGAAATTCATAACATGGCGGGGTATGTGCGCTATCATTCTGAGCGGCCCGTAAATCATAGCCGTATATGACGCAAACTGGGTCATTTGCCCTAATGTCATACTTCCGTCCAGAATTTTATTGCCTACATAAAAAAGTATAATAAACTCACCAAATCCTATGAAAAACCTGAGTATAGGCATAATAAGACTCCAGATACAGTCACTCTTTTCCTGCATACGACGCTCATCCGCCGTGGCTTCCCGGTACCGTTCGCCTTCCTTATGTTCCATTCCGAAGGCCTTTACCACACGTATTCCGGAAAAGATGTCATGCAAAACGGTATTCGCTTTAGCGCCCGCAATCCAACGCCTGTGAAACATGTTTCTTATAAATTTCCAGAACAGGTTGAATGAAAGCACTACGAACGGAGTAGGTATGATTATCATCACAAACAGCCGCGCGTCATATATGAGAATATATATGCTTACCGCCACAAAAACCGTCAGCTGCTCGATCACTCCCGGCATATAGTTTATAAGAAAATTTTCCATCTGAGATGTGTCGGAAGTGACTCTTCTCATAAGGTCACCTGTGGTTTTTGCCGATATCTTATTGACAGAAAGCCGCTGTATTTGGCTGAAAAGCGAATCTCTCAAATCAACTATCATACTGTTGCTTGCTTTGATAAACAAATGGTATCTGACAGAAGATACCCCGCGGATTACAAGTTCCAAAACCAGCATAGAAAGTATTATTGCAGCGTATGAGCTTAGATTTTGAAGTGCATAGTCCGGCTTCCGGATGTAGGAATCCACTATTACCCTGTTTATATACGGTACAATCAGATTGACTGCGCTTACCACCGCAAAAAGAGCCACCGCCGAAAAAACAAAAACTTTATACGGCGCAAACAGCTTCCATACCCGTTTAAACAACTGCTTTTTGTCAGCGCAGTGCGGGCATACCGAAGAACCGTTTATGTAAGGCCTGTGACATTTGGGACATTTGTACTCCCTCTCCGCTTCGCCTTCAGGCAGCTTTTTGTCTTCAAAAAAGGTATTCATCTTACGGGTATTTTTAATTATACTCTTCGAATATCCCAGATCGCTGCGGCAAACAAGCCTCACTTCGCCGGATTTGTACCTGCATGATACAAATATACATCCTACACCCATGTCGGTTATAATTTCCTTTATTTCACCACAGCTTATACGCTCTGTTTCTTTGCCGTCGCAAAGTATACGCAGATATTCTTCATCTGCTGTCACTATTCCTTCGCAATGCCTTATACTGCTGTCGGGAAGCAGATTGTACCTGAATGCGCAGAACTGGTTCTGTGCAATATTCTCCGGCAGGGCTTTTTCTATGTCCTGCCGAAGTTCCTTTGATAATATCGACATAAATACTATTCTCTCTATAAATAAATTTCTATCTTTCTGTGGCTTTTGCGGTCAAGGGATGAAATGCTTTCTATTACGAATCTGTTGCCGTCAACATCCAGCAGGACAGCCTTGTCCTCTCCTATCCTGATAATATTGCGGAAGGTATCCTGCATTGTGAAATTGACCCGTCTTCCGTCCTGTGTTTCTACATTCCAATATGAAAAACCGTAGCGTTCTTTAAGGGATAAAACCTGTTTAATCTGAGGCTCGTAGTATTTGCGCTCCAGCTCGGTCACAAGCAGTTTCCGCGCTTCTTCTCCGAAATCTTCTATATTCAGGATTATTCCGATTTCATTGGATTGATCGTCAAGCACGGAAACGTACTCCCATTTAAGCTGAAACGGAAACGCTCTGTGCAGAAACACCCGCCCGTATTCACGGGTTCCCCCATCAAGCGTTACCTTTGCCGAAAGAAAGCCGTTATTAGATTCAAAAAACGTGTTACTGCCGTCAAGCCTGACTATCGCGGCAGCAGAATCCTTAAGTATGTTATCGTTTTTCACTTTTTCAACTCCTATTCGGTTATTCCGGCGTTTTTAAGAGCTTCGGCCTGAAGGGTATAAAGGGTATTGTAAATCCCGCCTTTTATTTTGAGCAGTTCTTTATGTGTGCCCTCCTCGGCGACGCGCCCCTTATCTATTACTATAAGCTTATCTGCATCTCTGAGCGTTGACAGGCGGTGGGCTATCATAATGGTCGTCTTGCCTCTTGTCAGTACCGAGAGCGCGTTTTGGATAATTTTTTCGGTTTTGGTATCCATAGCCGCGGTTGCTTCGTCAAGTATCAGTATCTTCGGATCCCTCAAAACAGCTCTGGCTATTGAAATTCTCTGCCGTTCTCCGCCTGACAGGTCTTTATGCCCAAACCCTATAACCGTATTGTATCCGTCCGGAAGCCTCATTATAAAATCATGCGCTCCCGCGCACTTTGCCGCATATATAACCTCTTCAAATGTCGCCTCCGGCTTCGCATAACGTATGTTATCGAGAATAGAACCGATAAACAGATAGGTTTCCTGCGACACTATCGCTATATTCTCATACAGCGACCTGAAAGAAAGATCTTTTACGTTTGTACCGTCTATATAAATTCCGCCGTTGTCACAGTCATAAAGCCTGATAATAAGGTTTGCAATAGTGCTTTTTCCGGCTCCGGTATGTCCTACTATTCCCAATATTTTTCCGGCTTCTATTTTAAAGCTTACATTGTCAATAATTTTTTTGGACTTTGTGTATCCGAAATCCACGTTCCGAAATTCCACATCTCCTTTTATCTCAGAAGGCGATACAGCGTCATCCTTTTCGGTAATATCAGGTACGGTATCATAAATCTCATACAGTCTCTGCAATGAATTTCCGCATGAAGCGTACCAGTTGAACATATTTGAAAAGAAAAACATCGGACTGTATATCATATTGACGTATGCGGTAAAGGTTATCAGCTCTCCGTATGTGAAATCCCCCTTCATAACCATATAACCGCCTATGCCTAACGATATAATATTTCCGAGATAAAGTATATACCCTACCGACGGATAAGCGTAGTTATTGAAAAGAGACAGCCGCTTATTTCCGGCGGCAGCCCGTCTGTTGGTATTCTCAAATCTGATATTTTCTTCGTTTTCCTTTGAAAACGCTTTTACTACACGTATTCCGCCCAAAACATCAGCCAGCTGTGAATTCATGCTCCTGACTCCCGAATACATTCTGGCGTGCAACTTTCTTGAAGGATTCAGTGTCCTTCTGAGCGCTATGAAAAAAACAGGTATTGTAATAAGCGAAAGCGCCGCGAGCAGAGGATTCATTATAAACAAAATCACGCACAGTACCGCTACCTGAACGATATTTATAAGAAAATACGGCACACCGTCACAGAAAAATCCGTAAATATTATTGGAATCATCGTTAACCTGCGTCATCAGTCCGCCGGTCTGTCTTCCGCTGAAAAAATTCATTGAAAGCTTTTCTATCGCTCCGAAAATCATATTTTTAAGATCATATACAATTTTCGCCGCAATTTTGGCGGAAATATATCCGTTGACCATATCTGCCGCCTGCAGCAGCAGCTGTGTGGCGACTACTATCCCTACGCTAAGCAGTACCTGCCCGTAAAGACTTCCGCCCTCTGTCAGCACATTGTCATAAAAAAATCCTTTTGAAAAATACGGAGTCAGTATCCCGGCAACAGTTAAAACGCAAAGAGATAAAACCATTATCACCAATTCTCTTTTGTATTTTAACAGCATGCTTGAAAAACGGTTGAACAGCTTGCCTTTTTCCATGCACTTAGGACAGATTTTCCGGTTGCGGTCAGGATACCTCATTCCGCATTTCGGACAGCAATTCTCTTTCGGGTCATCCTCAGGATCGACCGTAAAATCGGGCGAAGTAATTTCACCGGCTATTATTTTGTTAAGATACTTTGAAAAAGAAACGGCATTCCCTTTGCAGAAATTTGTCATACCGCAAAGCAGTATACTTTGTCCGTTTCTGCAGAACGCTGCCAGCCTGGCAGACGAAATGAGTTCTTCAACGTTCACTCTTTCAATATTGTCAAGAGCATACGATTCAAACGATATTTCTTTAAACTGAGTGCTCAGACCTTTTCCTCTGGCTTCAGGGCGTAAAACCGTCCTTCCGCAAAGCAAATAAACGCGGTCTGCCGTCGCGGCAATATATGTATCGCAAAAATTATGCTGAGCATCCATATCACAGTATGTCAATATAAGAATATCTTGGGAAGATACTCCCTTTTCTTCGAAAATTCCGTATACAAAATCCGCAATTTTCCCAAAAGCAAACAAACATATCTCTCCCCATTAAAAATATTTTTTAATTATACACCCTATTTCCCGATATTTCAACACAAATAGAGACAATCCCATTTTTTGATTGAAAAACAATAAAATTACGGTATAAAACACTTGAAAAACACAAAACGATACATTATAATGTATAGATTATAGGAGGTCCTGTTATGGCAGATTATTTTAAAATGGATAAATCACAGTTAAATGAGGAGTTCGCTCATGTCCGCTCGGAATATGAGCGTTTGAGGTCTTTGCATCTGTCGCTTGATATGTCGAGAGGAAAACCCGGATTTGACAATATGGATTTAAGCGAAAAAATGTTTGATCTGGTGGGAAATGACACCGGATTTAAAAATATCAGCGGAATCGACTGCCGAAACTACGGCGGACTTGACGGTCTGGCAGAGTTAAAGACTCTTTTTGCAGATCTTTTGGAGCTTGAACCCGATCAGATAATAGTCGGCGGAAATTCCTCTCTCAATATGATGTTTGATACCATTGCCCAGGCAATAACTCACGGTATGGGCGGCGAACCGTGGTACAAAACAGAGAACCGGAAATTTTTATGTCCTGTTCCGGGATATGACCGTCATTTTGCCGTAACCGAATATTTCGGTTTTGAGCTTATATCCGTTCCTACAAACGAGGAAGGTCCCGATATGGACGTAGTGGAAGAGCTCGTAAAAGACATTTCTGTCAAAGGTATATGGTGCGTTCCGAAATATTCCAACCCTGAAGGCATTACATACAGCGACCGGGTCGTAAAAAGAATGGCGGCTTTAAAACCGGCAGCCGCGGATTTCCGTATTTTCTGGGACAACGCATACTGCGTTCACGATCTATACGGAGAAGGCGACCGGCTTCTTAATATATATGATGAATGCGTGAAAGCAGGCAACCCGGATTTACCTATTATTTTTACATCCACATCAAAAATCACATTTCCCGGAGCAGGTGTGGCGGTTGAGGCTGCAAGTCCCAACAACGTAAGTATGCTGAAAAGCCGGATGAAGTATCAGACAATCGGGCCTGACAAACTCAACCAGCTCAGACACGCGCGTATGTTCCATACCGCCGAAGACGTCAGAAAGCACATGAAAAGACACGCCGAAATTCTGCGTCCTAAATTTGAGGCAGTATTAAACGAACTTGAAAAACAGCTCGGTGATAAGGGAATAGCCCGATGGACCAATCCTAAAGGAGGATACTTTATAAGCCTTTATGTGCCCGACGGCTGCGCCTCAAGAGTAGAGGAACTTTGCGCAAATGCAGGTATGATACTGACTCCTGCCGGCGCCACCTATCCTTACGGGAAAGATCCGCATGACTCCAATATACGCATAGCTCCCTCCTACCCTTCAATTGACGAAATCAGCAAAGCGTCTGTCGTTCTCTGCATTGCGGTCAGATATGCCGCGCTGGAAAAGCTGCTTTCTCAGGATTGATTGCTGTATTTGCAAAGAAATATTGACTTTATATTTGGTTTTATGTATAATTAATTCAATATGTGTTCTCTCGCACAGGACGCAAAAATATAAATTTGGAGGATTTGCCAATGAAGTCCAAAAGAACAGGCAAGCCGGTATTTTTTATAGTATTTATTCTGATTCTGGCGCTTACATATACCGCCTTTTTCGGCATAGAAAACTATTACGGCGATACCAGGAAGGTTTATATAAAGAGTGCTTCGGACATCCGCTGGGGTATCGATATACGCGGAGGCGTGGAAGCTGTATTCTCACCTGACAAGGAAGATATTGATATTACTTCTGATGATATGGATGCGGCAAAGCAAATCATTGAAACCCGTCTTGTCAACAAAAACATCACAGACTATGAGGTTTATACCGACACCGACAATCACCAGATAATCGTGCGTTTCCCGTGGGAAGCCAATGAAAGCGACTTTGACGCTGCGGCGGCTGTTCAGGAATTGGGAGAGACATCACTGCTTACATTCTGCAGGAACGAAAACTCTGATGATGTTATTTTAAGCGGCGCGGCCGATATAAAGAAGGCTCAGGCAGGATTTGACGAAAACAACAGTCCTATTGTAAGTCTGTCACTTACAGATCAGGGAGCCGCAAAATTTGCAACTGCCACAGCGGAATTGGTCAATCAGACCATTTCAATCTGGATGGATGACACTATGATACAGGCTCCTACCGTAAATCAGGCGATAACCGGAGGAGAGGCTTACATTTCAGGCATGGAGAGCGCTGAAGCGGCCAAGGAATTAGCCGATAAAATAAACGCCGGTTCACTTCCATTTGCCCTTACTGTTGATGACAGTAAGCTTCAGGTAATATCTCCCACGCTCGGTTCCGACGCACTTAATGTTATGATTATTGCAGGAGCGATAGCGTTCGGAGTTGTATGTCTGCTGATGATTCTGCGTTACCGGCTTAACGGTATTGTGGCAGCCATCGCGCTTTTGGGGCAGCTTGCCGGTTCAATAGCTTGCATTTCGGGATATTTCGGCGGTACAGACAGTTTCACTCTTACTATACCGGGTATTGCGGGTATTATCCTTTCGATAGGCGTTGGTGTGGACTGCAACGTTATTGCTTCGGAACGTATACGTGACGAGTTCAAAAAAGGCAAAACAATTGACGGAGCGATTGACAGCGGATTTAAAAACAGCTTAAGCGCTATTATAGACGGTAACGTGACAATCGTTATAGTTTCAATAGTTTTGATGGGTGCTTTCGGTACACCGGACAGCTTAATAGCCAAAATATTCTCTCCGCTTATGTCACTATTCGGTTCACAGATCACAGGTTCTATATATTCGTTCGGTTACACCCTTTTAGTAGGAACAATCTTCAATTTAATAATGGGCGTTCTTGCCTCCAAACTTATGTTAAAGAGTATTTCTCAGCTTAAGCCTTTTAGAAAACCCTGGTTATACGGAGGTAAGACTAATGCGTGATTTTAATATTGATTTCAATAAAACTTTTAAGCCTATAATTATTATTTATGCGATAATTTTTATTGCCGGTATTATAATCGGAGCTGTATTTGGTGTCAATCTTGACATCAACTTCAGCGGCGGTACAAAAATTTCATATTCATATACCGGAGATATTGCGGAAAGCGATTTCAAAGCCGCGGTTGAGGAAAATCTGGACAACTCATTCACACTTACCCAGAGCACTTCTTTGGCAGGCGACACAAAAACCTACGATATTTCACTTGTAGGGAAAAATGCGCTTTCGGCTGAAAATCAGGAAAAGCTTTATGACGCGCTTTCCGAAAAATTCAAAGATAACGATGTAAAGCTTTATAACTCCAATTCAGTAAGCGCTTCGATGGCAGGTTCATTCTTTGTCAAAAGTCTTGTTGCCGTAATTATAACCGCTGTTTTTGTTGTAATTTATGTGGGTATAAGATTCAGGAAAATCGGCGGTGTTTCCGCGGCGCTTACGGCTCTTGCCGCATTGGTATTTGACGTATTAATAGTATTCTTCACATGTGTGTTTTTCAGACTTCAGATCGACCTTAACTTTGTAGCGGTAATTCTTACCATGCTGGGTTATTCGTTAAATGATACCATAGTCATTTACGACCGTATCCGTGAAAACCGAAATCTCAATCCCGATATGGAAATAGGAGATCTTATAAATCTCAGCATCAACAAAGTTCTTGTACGAAATATCGTAACAACTGTGACCACCATACTCGCAGTCGTCACCATAATTGTTGTATCCGAGCTTTACGGTCTTACAACGCTGCGCACCTTTGCCATTCCCATGGCATTCGGTCTGGTTTCCGGATGCATAAGCTCAGTATTCGTTTCAGGTCCTTTGTGGGTAATATGGAAAAGATATAAAGCAAATAAAGTTTCAAACAAAGCAAAAAAAACAGCGTAACCGCTGTTTAAGACAGACAGCATCAGACTGATTAGTCTGATGCTGTCTTTTTTTAATAAACTGAAACATAAAATCCATATATTCAAAATATCAGTTTCTGAATACTTTCTGCATCAATATCTCTTAAATTCTTTCTTTGCTTCACAGACAATGCCGCCGCCGCACCGCAGGCTTCCCCAATGCCTACACATATCGGCATTGCTCTAAAGTTGGAATGAGCCATGTGGGTTCCGCTTATATTTCGGCCTGAAAGCAGCAGTCCGTCTACTTTTTCGGGTACTAAACAGCCGTAAGGAATTGTGTACCCATTCTCC
Source organism: uncultured Clostridia bacterium (assembly GCA_944384855.1). Classification (GTDB taxonomy): domain Bacteria; phylum Bacillota; class Clostridia; order Oscillospirales; family Acutalibacteraceae; genus UBA737. The sequence continues at coordinate 61,253 of CALWUY010000041.1, forward strand.
TGGCTGAATTCCTTTTGGACTCCCGTTTTGTCAAGTCCCGCGCCTGTGATATTATGAACGTCAAAATTAAAGTGAGCGCCCTTAACCACCGCGTCATCAAACTGCCTGGCTTCCAAAATATCGGTTTCGGTCAGCTGACTCACACCTTTGAAATGTCTCGTTTCCCTGATACCTATCAATGACGCCGCACTGATTATATAACAGTTTTCATATCCGGGAGCGTATTCACGCAGAAAACTCACTATCGGTTCCATTTGGCTGCGGCAGGTAAGTTCAGCTCGGGTAAGGTCTTCCGTAATTGTACCGTCAATATCTGTGCAGTTAGTCATATTGCAGGTAACTATTCCCGGAAGGCTCGATTTATAAAGCAGTACGTGGCCTGCCGGAGAAGGTAATTTTTTCCGTGCCAATGCCTGAAGCTCCCCCTTTTCCGTCTGAACCTCAGTCTCAAAACTGCCGGGAAAAACCGCCCTCGAATAATCAACTCCGCCGACCTTAAACATTAAGGTTGCCGGCTGCATTTTGCCGTCCGACTCTCTTCCCTTAAAATACTCCGCACCGGCTTTAGCCGCAACGTCTCCGTCCCCGGTACAGTCAATTATAATCTGCGCGGTATAGGCCATACGTCCGCTTTTACCCTCTGTTATAATACCTGTCAAACGGTTGTTATCTGTTATAGCTCCGCAGCAAAATGTATACAGCAAAAGATCGACCCCGGCTGCCCTGAGCATTTCGCAATACGTAATTTTCAACAGTTCGGGATCTATTGCTATTGTGCATTCGCCGGTATTGTAGGGGTTTTTATCTGCGGAATACTGTAATATTTCACGGTACAGTTTACTGTCGCATGTTCCGGTAAAATGGGACATCAGTCCCGTAGTGGATATTCCTCCCACAGATCCCTGCCATTCAATAAGCAAGACTTTCATACCGTTTCTCGCAGCCGTTACAGAAGCCGACATCCCCGAAGGCCCCGAACCTACCACAATGACGTCATATCTGTCGTTTAAAGGTATCTGTTTTTCTTTCTCCCTATATGTCATAATGACTCTCCCTTGACAAATTATATACTTTCAGTATAATAAACTTAAACCTTAGTTTCAGCAGCATTTATGCAGCAAAAGTTACAATTTCGTGCAAAGGGTGATAACAACGGATATCCATTCAAAGAACATCATTGCATATATCGAATATTTGAAAGTCTCCGGTTTTACCGTTACTCTCCACGGAGCGTTCATTAACAACAGTGTATTTATGAATTACAATTATCATCAAAATCCGTACTGTCACTACGTTAAAACCGTTTACGGCAAATGGGATATATGTATAAAAAATCAGCAGAAAGTAATGAGGATGTCAGAAAAGGGTTCGTTTTTCGGCTGCTGCTATGCCGGTGTAGGTGAATTTGTGTATCCGGTGGAGATCGACGGAAAGGTCAGCGGATTTGTTTCGGTAAGCGGATACAAAGGCCGTATGACAGCAGATAAAAGCAATCGCTTTGCGCTAAAGTATTCTCTTGAAAAAGATGAAATCAAAAGACTTTGCGATAAATATTTGAAAGCCGATATTCCGGATAAAGCAATGATAGACGCGGTTATTGAACCTCTGGTATTTATGATTGAAGATTATTTTTCAAGACACCGCGAGGATTTAAGCGCCGAATGGCAGCTCTATCATAAAGTTTTGCGATATGTTACCGAGAACTGCCACAACCGTATCACTATGAAACAGTTAAGCTGTCAGTTCAATTACAGTGTTTCCACTTTAAGCCATTTGTTTTTAAAAAACTCGGGCAAAAGTCTGCCCGAGTTCATAGATGATCTGCGCCTCAATGAAGCAAAATGGTATCTTGCAAACAGTAATACCAGCATTACAGAAATCGCCCTGTTTTTAGGTTATAACAGCAGTAACTACTTTTCCACGGTATTCAAATCAAAACAGGGTATTACGCCGCGTGAATACCGCAGGAACTCACAGGATTTCAAATGAAAATACCCTGAATTCCTTACAGCCGTATGTTGACTTTGGTATAAAACGTATTTTTGAGACATTCCAGTCCACATTAAGCCTTACAAATCTCTGATGGTTTTCCTCAATTTTTAAAGTACATACCGTGCCGTCGGTTTTTATCCCGGAAATTTCATAGGATTTTATCAGCGTTTCAGATATTTTATATCCTGTTTCCTCCAGCGGATAGCAACAGGGCATATTATGATCTTTGCGGTTCAAATCGCTGTCAAATATAAGCCGTATCGCGCTTACATGTGTATCCCTATCGAAAATGTATTCAACTGTATCCCCGTCTTTTCCTATCCAGCAGTTTTCCTCTCCCCTGTCAAGACCGCTGCGGATAATCTCCGACGTACAGCGGCTGTTTTTTGAAAGCTGTGAAATTTCTCTTTTGTGCCATGGAAGATAACAGTCATCGTCCATCAAAGTATTCTGCAGAGCTTTTATTTCTATATTTCTAATGTCGGTATCCGTTTTTACGGCCTGTGCGACAGCCGTTCCCAAAGCCTGACCTAAAATCCCGCAGGTAGCCATAACGCGGCTTGAGCTGAGCGCCGCATGGGTAACGCTTATATTTCTCCCGGCAAAAACCAGATTTTTTATGTTTTGGGAAATCATAGCCCTGAGCGGCAGTCCCCACGGCTGCGGCGCCGGATGAAAAATCGTAGGATAACCTTCGGTATAATAAAATCCTTCGGGGAAATGATCATCCATACTCCAGCCGGCATAGGCTACCAGATCCTCAAACCTTCCCTCTGCCTCAACATCATTCTGCGTTACGGTATATTCTCCTATATACCTCCGGCTCTCTCTTTTGCCCGGCAAAAAACCTATCCAGTCAAGTTCCCAGTTTTCCGCGCCGTGGTCTCCCCGGTTTTTCATATGATCCCAGACGCCTAAACAAATTTTCAGAAGCTCATCCCGGCAGCGGTCTGTATCGTGAATACAGTCCCATTCGCCTCCCAGTTCAATCCACCAGAAGTTATCTCCTATAAAATGGTCCTTATACGGAAGACTTTCATCAGTCTCGTATTTATAAGCCCATTCATAAGGTGTAAACTTAACCGGACCTTCAGTTTCACGTATCTGAAACAGACAGCTCATCCCCATGGTTTTTTTATCAGCCTGCTCAGGAGGTATCGTTTCATTGAATTCGGATTTGGCCTCTCTGCCGTACCTGTATCCCGCGCCGCTCAGCGGCGCTAAAATCGAATCCCCCGAACAATCGGCAAAATACCTTGCGCTTACAATATGAAAGGTTTCGGCATTAGACTGCCATGCCTTTACACTTTTGATTTCTCCGTTTTCCGTCACAGCGTCAAAAACCGCGCTGTTTAAAAGCAAGGTAATGTTTTTCTCTGATTTCACCTTGGAATAAAGCGTAAGATCCCAAACTGTATATTTCAGTCCGGGATTATTATATAAATTTTCAAGCAGCAGTTCTTCTACTATACCTGTCTCCCTGTTGTCTTTTCCGTGACAGCCGCATACCCACATTCTTATTTCACTTGACGAATTCCCTCCAAGTACGGCTCTGTCCTGAATCAGTACTACCTTTATTCCGTGGCGTGCAGCTGCTATCGCAGTGCAAATTCCTGATAACCCGCCTCCGACTACGCACAGTTGGGTATTGTAATTAACAGTCTTCAAACTAATCACCTCAAATAAAAATATATCATATTAAAAAAACTGTTAACATCAAAACCGTGCATAAAATATACAGTATTATGCAAACCATATACCGTAAATAATATAAATTTATAACTTTTGATTTTTTTATTATATGTAAAAGAGTCCGGATACTTGAAAATCCGGACTCTTTTACTGTTTATAATAATATTTTTTTACCGTAACAATTTCACTTTTAAATTACTCACTCAGTCGATGATAATCTCCAACTGATTTGCATCGGGAAACTTCGGATATACATCATCAAGCGTATCTGAATACCAATACGCCACAGAAGAAATATCATCCTGCAAAGGACAGTATCTTCCCTCGCTGCGCCACCCCAAAGCCTGTATTGTAACCTTCAGATCTTTTTTGAAGTATATAGGGTCAACTATATGCCAGCGATACATATTAAAGTACGGCTGCACCCTGTAAAGCTTATCGGTCTCACCGAGTTTATACATTCCGCTGTACGGCGTAGTGTATTCAACGTATTTCCCGTCAACGTCAAAATTATATGCCCCGCAAAAATAATCTTCCGTCCCGGTGCCGCAGATGGAAGGATATTCCGTATCACCGTCAATATAAAACTTTATTTCGCCTTCGCCCCACCATTTATTGCTTTTTACTCCCCAATACATATATGTTCCGACATATTTGCCGTTTCCTTTGATATCATCGAGTATAGTATACGGCTGCATATACGGCAGAGGATTTGTTCTTCTGAACTGAGCGTGAAAATACAGTGAATCCTCAGGGATTTCCTTTTCTTCACAGTCTATCTGATAGTAAACCACATAATCTCTTACGCCTATATTCTCTATTTCTATCTTAAAACCTTTAAAATACGGCATTTCAAAGTAACAGTTTAATCCGCGTTTTGGATTTACGCACATCGCAATGCTTGACAGCTGACGGTATTCCTTATACTCTGCGTTGCAGAAAAAATCGGATACCGGCGCTTCAACCGCGGGATTTTTATGACCGTCAAAATATATTCTGAGTATTAAAAGTCTGCCTGCGTCAGCGGAGTCTGTAAGCCAGATATGCTTGATTGCGCCTTGTCCGCATATATCCGCCAAAACGAGCTTTTCTCCGGATTTAACCCATACATACGGATTTACTTTCCAGCCTTTTCCAAGTTCTCTCGCCGCTTCGGAAGCGGTTCCGACGCTCGCCCTGGCACCGCCGCTTTTTTCTCCGGTCAAATTTTCCGGACTTACCGAAAATGAACGTATATTTTTCCCTCTGGTTAAATCATTCAACATTTTTATCACTCCAGTTAAATTCTTTAAGTATAATCAAATAAAAATATTTTACGACAGTAAAATATTATAATAATATACCGCAACGGCAATTACATAATGCAGCGCAAAGGAAGGTATGCATAAATCCAATGACGAGGGCGCTGTCATGGAAAGCATATCATCTTTACGGTTATCTTTGCCCAGCAAAACCAGGCTGGCCCTTGCAAATTCGTACCCTTCAAAAACATAGTATCCGAACAGCATCTGATTGCGCGAATCCAGCGCGTAAAGTCCCTGTTCACGCCACGGGCAGTCTTCATAATGTTCGTTGCGGCACAGTTCAAGGGTATTGACAGATATATCATACAGCCGTTTTCTTCTGTCATCAAGATTAAGGTTAGCGGAATTCCTCTTATCAGAACGGTATATTCTGGGAATCAGCGTAAGATATTCAACAGTAATCGGTTCGGAAAATCTTATCTCCAAATAACGGCAGCCTATGCGCCGGAAAGGATTCATATACTCATTTTTCCCTTTTGACGCTGTATACCCCACGCTGAAATCACGTTCATCAATTATATTTTTAACCCTTCCCCCGGTCAGACGTTCCGCAAAACAAACAGTAATCTCCTGTTCAGTATCAGAGTACAGCTTAAGATACAAAAGCCCTACAACTTCGCGTTTTAAATCGAAAATAATATATCCGTCGCCTTTAGCTACAACTTCAGATTCGGCTTTTTCCGACAAAGCAGGTATTCTGCAGGGCCTTATATAAGTCTGCGGACTGTTTTCAACTATTCGGCTTTCGGCAAATCCACACTCAGGACTTCTCATCCAATCGTCTTCCTTTACGGAATTATAACAGAAACTGAGTCCCATCTGAGTGGTGATATATTTTTCCGTATGATTTTTATACGCCAGACTCATCCGGGAAAGCGTATTTTCATCGCTGAAAGCCAGAATACCATTCTTGCTCTCAATCTGATATATGAGAGATGCATTGCCCCGGTAATATGTAATTGAATTTTCTATTCCGTAATACCATACAATAACAGCAAACTTATTTATGCCGCTCCCGCAAAAATCGGTTATATCTATTTCATCATGAACTTTATAATGCGGAAAATCATTATATTGACCGCATGCCGCAAGTTTTCCGTTAATATAACAGGCATAATTACTGTCAGCCGAAATTTTCAAAACCGTCTTTGATCCGTCAAAAACAAATTGATCGAAAAATTCCCCGTATTCATCGTTTTCGGCTTCTTTATCTATCCAAATCCACTTTGCCTTTGAAAATCCCATAGAATTTACCCTTCTGCAAAAATATCATTACGGATAATAATTCAAACACAATTACATTTTAGTATAACAAACTATCCTGCGTATATTTAGTTTCTTAATATTATCATAATACATAAATCAATTGATATTTTACAAAATCTCTTAACCGTCAAACAGCATTATCTTAAAATTTATAAAAAATATATAGCGTTAATACAAATTAATCGAATATTACAGCAAGTCACAGCAATCGTTGCTTTTTGATAATTTCTATGTTATACTGCCTTTATAGCTATATGATGTAAAATGTATGGCAGAATAATATAATAGTTGCGTAAGCTGCTCATTGATATGAAAAATAAAGATCCGTATTAACCGAAACGGGATACCTTTCAGGGACTGTAATTTCAAATTCCAGCCGCTGCAAATATGCAGGACTTAAGATTTTAAAACCGATCTGCCGGCATTTTACTGCCAAATCGGAAATTCTATGGCGCATAGACGAAGATCGGAGAAAATTGAAACCTTTTAAAGTCACGGCTTTGCAGCTGCTTCTCAGTCACTATCTGGAATGTGTTTTTTCCCGTCTCTATAACAATGGGAGATACCAATAACAGTGCATATTATAAATGTGTAAATATATTTTCTGAAACAAGGAGGAGAGAACAATCATGGATTTTAAATCCTTCAGGCATATTATAAAAAAACACAGGATTATTTTTCTAATCATCTTTTTCTCCATCTACATGTTTGAATATATGGTAACGCTTACCTTCATTGACCAGAGAAATATTGATGTTTCCGACTCTTCATGGCAGCTTGTACTGCATTATATTGATTATGTACTTGTAGCTGCAGGATTTACAGCTTTTGCGTTACAACGCAAGATATTTAAGGATAAAAAAGCACGGATCAGGTTGCTGGTAATCTCGAATCTGGTGTATTTTATCAGCGTAATTGCTCTTTATTTTATTCAATCAGTTATTGCTTATTCCGTTATAGCCATGCTGGCTGCTTTTTCTTTGGGCGTACTTGGCGGAATAGTTTATTTTTGTATGTCTCTGGCTTTATCCCAAACTCCGTATATCGGAAAAGTTATGGCAATCAGTGCGTCCGTAGCGGTTGTGCTTCAATATCTGCTGCAAGAGTATCTGAACATTACGTTCGGTATTCCGGTCGTGCTGGTTTTAGGGTTTTCCGCAACGCTTTGGCTTGCCGTCAAAAAACCGTGGGCATGGCTTAAGGAAGACTGTCTGCCTTATGAAAAGGAATCTGCTGAATCAAGAAAAGATATACGCAGAAAGCTGTTCATACTGGCGCTGACCGTTATTGTCCTTTCGGTAATCGGAACTTTTTACGATACGCAGATGATGCGGCTGAATGTGCAGACGAATTATCAGGAGTTCAATTATTATTCATGGCCGCGCCTGTTTATTATCACCGGATATGTTTTGATTGGAGTCATCGGGGATATCGAAAAGCAAAAATATGTTCCGATTGCCACATTGTGCATGGCAATGTTTGCAGTGTTCAATCCGATTCTGTTCGGCGATCTTGAAAACTATCATCTCAACATGTGCCTTTATTATACATGTCTCGGAGCGAATGTTGCCTATTACAACTTGATGTTTTGGAACATTGCCCAAAAGACCAAACATCCTGAGCTTTGGGCCGGTATGGGGCGCGTAATAAGCGGATTGGCAGAAGCTATTATGGCTGCCGTCTGCATTGCGGATCTTCCGTTGAATTTGATTATCGGGATTGATATTCTGATGTTTATCATGTTGGTCATTGCGTTAGCTGCCGGCGGCTATCTGCTGATCGGACAGAAAACGGAGCATCGTGAAAATGACGCAGGAACCGCCGATGACCCCGAGCTGTCCGCACAGGAACGATTGAAGCTGTACGCACATCACTGTTCGCTGACTCCCCGGGAAACAGAAGTATTGGAAAAGCTGCTGACCACCGAAGACGGTGTGCAAGAAATTGCCGACAGCCTTTATATATCCCGCCGTATGTTACAGCGGTATATCTCTTCGATTTATGAAAAAACCGAAACAAAGACGAGACTCGGTTTATTTCAAAGCTATATAAATTTTACAACAGAATAAATTTTTCAGCAGAGCGCCGCTTTCCTTGTGGAAAGCGGTATTTTTTTGCCTGATTTTCAAAATGTCACAAATGTGAACCCCTGTTTTTGCAAGAATGGCGCAGATGTGAACTGCAAAGCCTCCGATATTTTTTATACAATCATAATAAAGTAAGAAAAAGGAGGAGAACGCATGAAAAAGTTTCTTTCATTTTTCTGCGGAAGGGGCGCTGTGTGGCTGTATCTTTCCATTTTGGCTATGGCTGTCTGCCCCACTATGGTTTCGGCGCTCGGCGCGCTTATAAAAGGCTCGCTCTTAGGTGAAACCGAAGTATTTTTCACCGAGATGACCGGGTCTTTAACAGGCTGGGTATTTTTATGCTTTGCCTTCGGAGCGGCGCTTAATGAGGAATACACTCCCAAAAAAGCGCTGCGTCTTTTACCGAGGCAGCTCTTGAATGGAGTTTTGCCGATTTTGGCGGTCTACGCCGTACTTGAATGGCTTTTCCCCGCGCGGATGGAGCAAATGCCGCTGTCGGTTTACCTGTTCGTGTCGCTTATTGAAACGCTGCTGTTTTTACCGGTTGTCTGCCGGCTCGCCGTCGCCTCAAAAAAGGAGCAGAACGGTCTGTTTATAAAAGGCTCGGCGATATGTTTTATTTCACGGCATCTGCTTACCTTTGTTCTCGCGGTCCTTTGCTGTTATTTTTCAAAACAGCTGGGCGCGGCTATACCGTCATGGCTTTTCGGAATGAAAACATTTGAGCCGCTTTCAAGACAGTTTTTGCTCTATATCCCGATTGCGGCTTTGCAGTGGGCAGTACTGATTCCGGTTTTTAAGCTCTCGGTCAGAAAACTGGCAGAGCCCGCAAAGGTTTCCCGAAGAAAGAAAAAGAAAGAAGTGGATACGCAGTCCATTGCCGAAATCGAACCGGAAAACACAAGCTCCATCGGTCAATCCCCCAAAAACAGGCTGCATATACCCGGTCTGGCAGCCGCCGCGGTCTTTTTTGCCGTCTTTATCGGTTTTACGGGTGCCGGAATTTACCGTATAAATACGGACCCGAAAGGTATAGACGGTCCGAACAGAGGATATGTGGCTATGTCCGCCGTAGACGAATGTATCGCCGCCGGAGACGAGGCTTTCGACCGCAACGACTACATAATCGCTTCCGTGTATTACGATTATGCCAAAACCCTTG
>CALWUY010000042.1 GCA_944384855.1 uncultured Clostridia bacterium
AGTCGCCGGCTCCGATGTTGGATTTCTCCGCTCGGGCTTCGCCCTCTCTTCGCAATCCAACATCATTCTGCTACAAATCGTTACTTTTCTGTGAACTATTGCAGGTTGCTATTGCAATTTGCGAAAATATAAAATTTTAATTTATAAATTAAGGCGATATACAAACGCATTAGCTACGGAAGGATAATTCAAAATGAAAACCTACAACGTAATAAATTACGACCTTTGCGGAGACGGAACAACGCCCAACAGCTGTATGCTTTCAGAGCTTATTGACACTTTGCCGGATGACAGTATGTTATTTTTTCCAAAGGGAAGCTATTATTTTCCGGAAAATGTAATTGTCAGAAACAAGAAAATGCTTACTTTGCAAGGCGAGGACGCGGTTTTAATAACTCATTTTGAGCCTTGCGGCGACCCCGCGCTAGTAAATGAGCTTTTTAACTTCTATGATTGCGAGGATATTGTTTTATCCGATTTTGTTATAACAACCGATAATCAGATTGGTTGGTCGGGTGTGGTTACGGCAGTAAACACAGAAGAGCTTTATTATGATGTTGAAATTTACGATCAGTTTGAAGTGACGGGTTTTGAACACCCTATTGCAATTAACACCTGCGACAGCGATGGAACTCCGGATTATTTATTCGGTAATGATGTTTGGAGTGACGAGGAAACCGTTATTGTCAACGGAGAAGAAAAAAAGCGCTTTGGCTGTCATCATTACGATGTTATCGGAAAAAATCTGTGCCGCTTTAAATCAGGCGACGCCGAAAGTCTTAAAAAATTATGTGTCGGCGAACAGGTATGTTACCGTTTCTTTATCTACGGATGCTGTGATTTAAGCCTTAATTCTGTAAAGCGGGCATTAATAAAAAATGTTCATATTCAAAGAGCGTCCGGTATGGCGCTTGTTATAAGCGGCAGGAGCAGAGATGTCACGCTGGACCGTTTCACTCTAAAGGTTGCTGATGGTTCAAGAGAGCTTTACGCTTCTAATGCAGACGGCATACACATTAACGGTCTTGGCGGTTATCTCAAAATGACGCATTGTGAATTTATAGGTCTTGGTGATGACGCGCTGAATGTACATTCTGTTCCGGGCGAAATATCAAATGTGCTTGGAAATAATGAATTTGATATTCATCAGCCTTATTTTAATAATTTCGGTCCTCCAAAATATGGTAAACTGCCCGGATATTGGGCTGAAAAAGGCGATGTTATTGAGGTTTATAATAAAGAAACCTTTGCTAAGGTGGGCGAACTTACAGTTGAAGGTTATACAGAAGGGAAACTTAAAGCTTCTCAAACAGAAGGAGAGCTTGCAGACGGAAATCTGCTTATAAACACAGCGTTTTGTCCGTCTGTTCATATTTCAGATTGCACCGTAAAAAACACCCGCGCACGCGGATTTTTGATCCGCACACGAAATGTGATTATTGAAAACTGTTATATTTACGGAATGTCGCTTCCGGCGATACTGATAACGCCTGATATAGTGGTTTGGCACGAGGTTGGTAATTCACAAGATGTAATTATAAAAAATAACACATTTGAAAAATGTGCAATAATTAAAAGTCCGGCTAACAGAGGCGCAATTGCCATTAAAAGCTGTGATGACGACGCGAATAATGTTGATTATTCATCATATGTTCATAGCAATATACAAATACTTAACAATAAATTTATTGATATAGGAAACAGTGCGGTTTATGCTTCTGCAACAAAAGGGCTTGTCGTTGCTGACAACAGCTTTGAAAATTGTTGTTGCAAACCTCATAATGATACAGAGCAGGGTATAAGACACGACATTTTTTGCCGAAAACTGTGCCGATATTTCGGTTTTGGGCAATACAACAACTCAAAATATCGAAAAAATATTTATGCATAGAAATTGCTTTGATGTGAAAGATTGATTATTAAATAAATAATATTATAAAGGATTGTTTTTATGATTTTTCCTAATTGCTATATTGCAGCTAATACTGACTATGCAGATTTAGAGCACTTTGTTCCCGCACCGATTTTCAGAAAAAAATTCACTTCTTCAAATACTGTAAAAGCTGAAATTATTATCGGTGCGGCGGGTTTTTACAGGCTTTTTGTAAACGGAAATGATGTTACAAAGGGCGAGCTTGCGCCTTATATCAGCAATCCCGAGGATATTGTCTATTATGACCGCTATGATATAAGTGACTTTATCAGTGAGGGTGAAAATGTTATTGCGGTGCTTTTAGGAAACGGTTTTCAGAATAATCCGGGCGGCGCAATTTGGGAATTTGAAAAGGCGCCTTGGCGCAATGCGCCAAAGTTTGCATTGCGGGCAAGCCTTGTTTCTAATAATGGCAGTATTACCGAGATTGAATCTGACAAAAGCTTTAAGGTGTGTGAATCTCCGATTGTTTTTGATGACTATCGTTGCGGTGAGTATTATGACGCACGGCTTGAACTTGATGATTTTCACTCCGTCGACTTTGATGACAGCGGATTAAGAAATGCAATTAATGCAGAATCTCCCAAGGGTGAAAAACGTCTTTGTGACGCTGATCCTGTCCGATTTTATAAAGAATTAAAGCCTGTATCACTAAAGCGACACTTGAACGGCTGGCTTTACGATTTTGGGGAAAATAACACAGGTGTATGCCGAATTTCGGTTGATGCAAAGGCGGGACAGAAAATCACACTTCGCTACGGTGAATTGTTGAAAGAGGGCGTTTTCACCCGCGAAAATATCAGCTTTCCTCAGCAGAGCGATATGCAGAAAGACTTTGTTCAAAAAAGCGAATATATCTGCAAAGATGGTAAACAAACCCATATTCCGAGCTTTATTTACAACGGTTTTCGATATGTTTATGTTGAGGGCATAACCGAGGAACAGGCAACAGAAGACTTGCTTACATATATGTGCTTAAGTTCGGATTTTTCCGAGTGCGGCAACTTTTCCTGCTCGGACGAAACGGCAAATAAATTGCAGGAAATCACCCGCCGCTCTGACCGTTCCTGCTTTGTATATTTTCCCAACGATTGTCCTCAAAGAGAAAAAAACGGCTGGACTGCCGACGCCGCGCTTTCCTGTGAGCATACGCTGTTAAACTTCAAACCCGAAAAAAGCTATATTGAATGGTTAAGAAATATTGTTTACGCGCAGAACGAAGCGGGCGCTTTGCCCGGAATTGTCCCGACAGGCGGCTGGGGCTTTAGTTGGGGTAACGGTCCCGCATGGGATCAAGTGTTGCTTGAGCTTCCTTACCGCATCTATCAGTACCGCGGTACAACCGAGGCAATAGAAATCTGTGCTCCCGCCATTTACAGGTATATTCTTTATATCAATTCCCGACGGGACGCCGACGGTTTGATTGCAATAGGCTTAGGCGATTGGTGTCATATAGGCTATAACGATTCTAAGGAAGCTCCGCTTATTTTAACTGACAGTATAATCACTATGGAGATATTTCGCAAGGCGTCGTTTATGTTTAAAGCAATAGGCGATCAAAAGGATTACGAAACTGCAAAGTGTCTTTATGGCAGTATGCGTGAAAGCATAAGAAAAAAGCTTATAGACTTTTTGACTATGACCGTGCTTGGCAACTGCCAGACCTCGCAGGCAATGGCGATTTGGTACGGGGCTTTTGATAATAACGAAAAAGCCGCCGCGTTTAAGGTGCTCTTAAATCAAATAAAAGCTGCTGATAATCATATGGATGTTGGTGTATTGGGCGGCAGAGTGCTGTTCCACGTCCTTTCGGAAAACGGTGAGGCAGACCTTGCTTACGAAATGATAACCCGCCCTGATTATCCTTCCTACGGTAATTGGATTGAAAGGGGTGCTACCACTCTTTGGGAAAGATTTTATAAAGAGGGAGGACACACCGATTCCTTAAATCACCATTTTTGGGGAGATATTAGCAATTGGTTTATTTCTGTACTTGTAGGTATTAAGGTGAATCCCGACTTTGACGATATAACACATTTTGTAGTAAAACCAAGCTTTGTTAAAAAACTTCAAAATGCTTCGGCATGGCACAGCACACCGTGCGGCAAAATTTCCGTTTCCTGGGAGCGCACGGGTGAAAATACTGTTGAATTAGCGGTTGAAGCAAGTAAGGCTATGCACGGCAAAATTGTTTTACCCGAGGGATATAAATTTGCGGACGGTTCAACCTCAAAACTTCTTACAAGCGGCAAGTTCCATTTGTCTGCAAATTAATAAATATACTGAATTTAATAAAAGGAACGCTTTAGAGACTTGCCGAAAACGCGGTCTACACCTTTGAAAGTACCGATAAGCGTTTCGGTAGCGATTACCTTATAAATACAGGCTTGCACTTTTTAAATGACCGCGAAAATCAGTCAAGAATAATACAATTTAAAAGGATGAATTTTAATGAGTACTAAAAAAATAATTAATATAGTAAATTTTATTCGAGCAGAGGATTGGCGCTACAAACATGAAGAACTGCACCAAACCTTTATAAACGAGCTTGAGCTATGCAGAAAATATCCGATGCCGCACACCTTTTTAATGCTCTATGACGCTATGATTAAGCCCGAATATTCTAAGCCGCTTTTAGCAAATGACAACCCTGATTTGGAGGTTGGACTGTGGCTTGAATTATCAAAGGAAGCGGTTGAAAGAGCAGGGCTCAACTGGAATGAGGAGCATAACTGGACATGGCACGTAAACCCCGGTATGCTTTTGGGCTATGAGCTTTCCGACCGTGAAAAGATAATTGACGAGCTTATGGAACGGTTTAGGTCGATTTTCGGGTATTATCCCGCCTCTGTCGGCTCGTGGATCATTGATACTCATTCTATCAATTATATGAAAGAAAAGTACGGTGTAAAGGCAGTATGTATTTGCAGGGAGCAGTACGGTACTGACGGCTATACTCTTTGGGGAGGATACTATAATCAAGCTTATTATCCGAGCAGAAAAAATATGTTTATGCCCGCTCAGACTAAGGAAGAACAGGTAAATGTACCGATTTTCCGTATGCTCGGTCCCGACCCTATTTATCAGTACGATATGGGACTTGACAGCGATTACAATATGTCTCTTTGTCAGGGAGTTGCGACATTAGAGCCTACTTATAATAGATATGGTGCAGATGAGCATTGGGTGAATTGGTATTTTGATTCGATTTTCGGTTCGGAGGCTCTCTCCTTTGCGCATACTCAGGCGGGTCAGGAAAATTCGTTTACATGGAAACTCTTGGGTAAGGGTCTTGAAATGCAGATGGGTATTATTTATGACGGAGTAAAGAGCGGTAAATGGGAGGTAAAGAGCCTAAAGGATACAGGTGCTTGGTTCTCAGAGCGGTATGATATGACACCCGCGACCGCCGTGACAGCCCTTAATGATTGGCAAAACAAAGATAATCAAACAGTATGGTACGACTGTAAGAACTACCGTGTGAATCTTCACAACAAAGAGGGGAATATCTGTATTAGAGATATGTTCCTGTTTGATGAAAATTACTCCGATAAGTATCTTGATACACCGGCACCCGGCGATGACGCGGTTTTCGATACCCTCCCGATAGTTGACGGCTATTGCTGGGGCGGAAACGGTATTCACTCCGCAATGTATTTTGTAAAGCCCCATACCGATGAAAAGGTTAATGGTATAATTCTATCCGTCTCATCTGAAAACGAAAACCGACTTAAGATTGAATTTGATCTTGACGGTGAAAAAGCGGTCTGTGTATGCGATGAGGAAAAGATCAGCTTTGAGTTTTCGGGCAAGCCCTTTGATATGCTTTTCAAATATAACGATTTAAGAAATACGGTTATTAAAGAAATCGGCGAAAGCACCGTTATATACGGACACGCCTCGGCTGAATACGGAATAAAGCTTACCTGCGGGGTTAAGGCAGAGCAAAACGGTTACAGAATTTCACCCGATACAAACAGCTTTGAAATCAGCTTTTTGCGGTTTTAGGAAGATGAAAATGAGCATAAGAAAAAGTATAGAGAACAGGATAAGTAAGGGTGAATATTATCTTATTATCGCAGTTGGCGATAGTATAACCTGGGGGCTTAACCATTGCAGTGAAGAGGAAACGTACTGTGCAGAATTGGCGCGTCTGTTTGCAAAAAGCTTGCCCGAGGCGAATGTTGTAAGATATGACGGCATAGTAAAGGAGGAACGCAGACCGCTTTACGGTTATTCCGAGCCGAAAACGGTTCAAAGCGGGAGTAAAGGTACGCTTACGCTTGTGAAATGCGGCGTCGGAGGCGATACCGTACAGCGGGCAATAAACCGTTTCGACGATTACGCGGGCGAGTTCATTAACGGTGAAAAACCCGATTTGTTCCTGCTGATGTTCGGAATAAACGACGCTCTTGCAAACGACCCTGATAAATACGTTTCTCCCGAGCGGTTTTATAATAATTATGCCGTATTATGCGATATGCTTAAAAACAGTAATCGAAATGCCGAAATTGTTTTAATGACCCCCTCCTATAACGACGAGGGGAAAGGTACGCAAAGCTGCCTTGACCCTTATTGTGAAAAGGTGATTGAGCTTGCACGGAAAAACGGTTTTCAATATATTGATATGCATAAGCTTTGGATGGAGCATCTAATTGTCGGCAGTGAAAATTACGGTCAACGTGATTGGTTGAGCGGGGCAGAGGGCGATTTATGCCATTTTTCTGATAAAGGCGCGGCTGATGCGGCAAAGTTCATTTTTTCGGAGTTGGATAAATAACAATAATGCTAAAAGGAGACCATTATGTTTATAGATTACAAATCACCGTCAGTAAGATTTACAGGGAGGTTTGCGGAGCTTAACAATACTATGACTGCTACGGCTGCGGGCTCTGCTATTGAAATAGCCTTTAAGGGCGACAGTATACTCTTAAAATTTGACCTGACGGATCAGGAATATCCTTATCCCCACCTTTGGATGCAGCTTGACGGCGGAGCATGGATAGAAGCACAGCTGGACTGGTACTTAAGAATGAATGCAAACAGAACCGGAACGCATTTGGCAAAAATCGTCCTCAAAAGCACATTAGAGATGCAGGAACGCTGGAATCTCCCCATTTCCGCAAAGCTTTCATTTGTCGGTGCGGAGGTTGAGGAAACGGCAGTATTGCCCGAAGATAACAGAAAGACAATTGAAATTGTCGGCGATTCCATAACCGAAGGGGTTCTCGTTGATGAAGACAAACAACCTATTGAACATGAGACAGACTGCAGAACCTTTCAGGATGATGTTTTTGCTACATACGGATATATCACTGCACAAAAGCTGAATCTTAGATCCTATCATGTCGGGTACGGAGCAGTCGGATTTACCCATGGAGGCTGCGGAAATGTTCCTGCAGTAAACGATTCTTATGACTATTGCTTCGGCGGCGCTCCCGTAATATACGGTCATCCCGATTTTATACTGATAAATCACGGCGTTAATGATACGGATTGGGGTGCAGATAATTATGTTCGTGAATATGAGAGATTTTTAAACCACTTAATTGAGGTTCACGAAACTTCAAAAATAATTGTTCTCAACAATTTCAGAGGATCGTATAAAGACGAAACCAAAGAGATGGTATCCGGTTTTAATAAGGAACACAGAACAGATGTCTTTTATATTGATTCTTCGGGCTGGGTTCCGTTTGAACCGCTCCATCCTCTGCGCGACGGTCACAAAATAATAGCAGAGCATTTAACTGAAATTTTGAAGGAGAAATATTCCTTATGAAAAAAATTATTTTTGATACCGATATTGGCTGGGATTGTGATGACGCCGGAGCCTTGGCGTTAATTCATTCGCTGTGTAACAAGGGCGAGGCGGAGCTACTTGCGGTTACCGCTACATATTATCATAAATATGTGGCGGGATGCATAGACGCCATTAACAGATATTATGGTAGGATAGTACCTGTCGGCGTGAATTATTCAAGGGTTGATACTTTTGTTGAAGCAGAACACCCTGAAAATACATATGTCGGTTATGCAAAGCCTATTTGTATAGAATTTCCTAACTGCTATAAAGATGGCAAAGCAGAAGACAGCATAAGGCTTATGAGAAAAACTCTCGCTAACCAAGAGGATAACAGCGTTACTATTGTAGCTACAGGTACGCTTTCATGTCTGGCGCAGCTTGTTAAAAGTGATGCGGACGATATTTCCGAGCTATCGGGAGCAGAGCTTATTAAGAAAAAGGTTGAAAGAACCGTGGTTATGGGAGGTCGTTTTAAAGCCACATGGCCTATGCCGATTGTTGAACGTTGCGTAGGTGAGCTTGTTGCGGAATACAACATAAAGGGAGATATTCCCGCTGCACAGACTGTTTGTGAAAATTGGCCGGGCGAGCTTGTCTTTTCAAGTTATGAGATAGGAAATTACTGCATCACACTTAAAAATGTCAAATATGATGAAAAAGCTCCGAATCCCGTCGCATACGCTTATAAACTGTTCACAGGTAAATGTGAAGGCCGCGAAAGCTGGGATTTAACTGCCGCACTTCATGGAATACGCCCCAATTACGACTATTATTATTTGCATGAGTTCGGAAAGGTTAATGTTTCGGATGAGGGCATAACCACATGGGAGAAATCAGATGGATTTCGTCATTCCTATTTGTTGCCGTGTATGGATTACAAGTCTGTTGAGGATGATATTGAAGAGATAATTGAATCAGAACTGCCGAATTTCAAGGAAAAAATATATTGTAACAAATTACATGAGTAGATTATTATGTTGATAGATTACAAATTACCGTAAGTAAGATTTACAGGGGGTGCGGAGCTTAACAAGACTATGACTGCTACGGCGGCGGGCTCTGATATTGAAATTGCCTTTAAGGGAGAAAGCATACTTTTACAATTTGACCTTACAGATCAGAAATACCCTTATCCCCACCTTTGGATGCAGCTTGACGGCGGAGCATGGATAGAAACACAGCTGGACTGGTACTTAAGAATAAATGCGAACAGCGTAGGAACGCACTTGGCAAAAATCGTCCTCAAAAGCACATTAGAGATGCAGGAACGCTGGAATCTCCCCATTGCCGCAAAGATTTCCTTTGTCGGCGCGGAGGTTGAGGAAACAGCAGTATTGCCGGAAGATAACAGGAAGACGATTGAGAATATCGGTGACTCTATAACCGAGGGGGTTCTTATTGACGCAGACAAGCAACCTATAGAACCCGAGCCTGCCTGCAGAACCTTTCAGGACGATGTTTTTGCTACATACGGATATATCACTGCACAAAATCTGAATCTTAGATCCTATCATGTCGGATACGGAGCGGTCGGATTTACCCATAGCGGCAGCGGAAATGTTCCCGCAGTAAACGATTCATACGATTATTGCTTCGGCGGCGCGCCCGTAACATACGCTCATCCCGATTTTATACTTATTAATCACGGCGTTAATGATACGGGTTGGGGCGCGGATAATTACGTTCGTGAATATGAGAAATTTTTAAATCACTTAATTGAGGTTCACGAAACTTCAAAAATAATTGTTCTCAACAATTTCAGAGGATCGTATAAAGACGAAACCAAAGAGATGGTATCCGGTTTTAATAAGGAACACGGAACAGATGTCTTTTATATTGATTCTTCGGGCTGGGTTCCGTTTGAACCGCTCCATCCTCTGCGCGACGGTCACAAAATAATAGCAGAGCATTTAACCAAAATTTTAAAAGAAAAATATTCACTGTAATAAATCAGAGGAGACAGTATAATGACGCGTTTTCTTTTTCCGAATTTTAAGAAAAAGGCATTGACCTTTAGCTATGACGACAATAACGAGCAGGACAGACGGCTTACCTGTATTTTAAGATTTCACCGACTTACCGGTACCTTTAATATCAATACGGGTTCATTTGGTGAAAAACGCTGGATTGAGCATTGCGGATTTTACTGCGAGTATAACCGTGTTGAGGAAAAAGAGGTTAAAAGCTTATATAACGGATTTGAAATAGCCTCGCATACGGTTGACCATGTGATTTTGCCCGAGGTTGACAGGTATACCTTTGATTATCAAGTAACAGCGGACTGCAAGAAAATCGGACAGCTTTGCGGTACCGACGCTGTGGGGCTTGCCTATCCCTGTGGACGCTATAACAATGAAACCGCTGAACACTTAAAAGAGTTAGACATTCATTATGCCCGAACGATTGAGGATACGCACAGCTTTGCATTGCCCGAGGATTTTCTTAAATGGCACCCGACCTGTCACGACCATGATCCGCGAATAGGGGAGCTTGCCGATGCTTTTTTGAATGACAACAGCGACGAACTAAAGCTTTTCTACATTTGGGGTCATGCCTTTGAATTTGATAAAAACGATTCCGACCGTTGGGCGGATATGGATAGGCTTTGTAAAAAGCTCTCGGGAAAAGAAGACATATGGTACGCTACAAACCGTGAAATCTGCGATTATGTTACGGCGGCAAGGAGCGTTAAGGAATTATCGGGAATTAATAATACCGGTTTTGATCTGTTTTTAGAAAAAGACGGAGAAAAAATTGTTTGGAAAAACAACAAGAAATTATAAATTTTTCGTATTATTTTAAGGAGAGAATAAAATGATTAAAAAAGGTCCTATAACAGGCACATTTATCGATGAAATAACCTATGACATACCTTCCTCAAATTGGTCTGAGGAGCAATGGAAAGCAGATCTTGACAATATGCAACAATCGGGTATAGATACTCTTATATTTATACGCGGTGGATTTGAGGACAAGTGCATCTTTCCGTCAAAAAGCATTGGGACTCTTGGAACACCGGATTTTGCAGGATTTATTATAGAAGAAGCCGCAAACCGAAATATGGATATCTATTTTGGTTTGTATAGCTCTAATCTTTGCTGGAATAACGGTGATGCTAAGGGAGAAATAATTAAAAACAAGGCTTTTATAGATGAAGTTTGGGCGCGCTATGGAGATAGTCCATCCTTCAAAGGATGGTATATACCGCAGGAATGTGAGCGTGAGCGATTGAATTTCAGTGAAATATTAAGAGGTCTTTCGGCATTGTGCAAGGATAAATCACCCGATAAAAAGGTTATGATTTCACCGTATTTTTCAACCAAATGTACTTCAATGGATTGTGGTTTTACACCGCAACAGACTTTTGAAGAATGGGATAAGCTTTTCCGTTATGGAGGCAAGGATATAGATATATGCGCATTTCAAGACGGCACCGCCCCACTGTCAAGTATGGGTGAGTATTATATGATGACAAAGGCTGTTTGCGAGAAATACAACATAGAGCATTGGGTTAATGTTGAATTATTTGAGAGAGATGTGCGGTGCATGTATTATCCTATTCCATTTACACAGCTTGTTCCTAAATTGGAATATCATAAGGAATATGCCGATAAAATGATATGTTTTGAGTATTCACACTTTTTAAGCCCGCAATCTATTTATCCGTCAGCAAGAAATCTTAATAAATTATATTGCGAATATTACTTGAAATAGGGGGTGCATACCATGAATAAGGAATATTTAAAGGAAGTGCAAAAATGGGCAAAAACGGAGCTTGAAGCTTGCATAAGTTTTTGGCTTGAAAACGGAATGGATAATATTAACGGCGGCGTCTATACCTGTCTTGACCGTACGGGTAGGATTTATTCAACGGATAAAAGCGTTTGGATGCAGGGACGCTGTGCGTGGACTTTTGCAAGACTATGTAATCAATACGGAAATCGTTCTGAGTGGCTTAACGCATCAAGGAGTTGTATTGATTTTATGGAAAAATATTGCATTAACCGTGAAGCGGGAGGGAGACTTTATTTTACAGTTACAGCCAACGGTAAACCGATAAGACAAAGAAGATATTATTTCAGTGAGGCATTTTACATAATCGCAAATATGGAGTATTATGGAGCGACAGGTGATAATACTTATCTTGAACGCGCACGGAAATATTATGATTTTCTTTATGAACTGAACAACGGCAAAATAAAGGATCCTACGGGTCTTGAACCTAAAACAATACCTGAAACAAGAAAAGGCAGAGCATTGGCTGATCCTATGATATTTCTTAACACTACCGCGATTATGCGAAAGTATGATGGTGAAAATCGAAACAAATACGACTCATATGCTGCAGAATGTGCTGATAATATAATAAAATACCATTTCAAACCTGACCTTTCCTGTACCCTTGAGACCGTTGCTCCGAGCGGGGATGCAATGCTTGATATTTCTTCCGGTAGGGTTGTTAACCCCGGACATGATATAGAATGCAGTTGGTTTTTGGCGGAACAGGCTGAATATACAAATGATGTCAAACTTTTTGAAAATGCCACAAAGATTTATGAATATGCGCTTGCCGGAGGTTGGGATAACGAGTTCGGCGGACTATTAAGCTTTATTGACTGCAAAGGCTTTCCGCCTGAGGCTTACGAGCACGATATGAAGCTTTGGTGGCCGCATAACGAAATGATGATTGCTTCACTTATGTTTTATAAGAAAACCGGAATACAGGAATATCTTGATCAATTCGAAAAGGCAAGGCAGTATTGCATAAAGCATTTTTGTGACAGTGAATACGGTGAATGGTTCGGGTATTTGAGACGGGAAGGATTGCCTACACTACCCGCTTCAAAGGGAAGTACATTTAAAGGTCCATTCCATGTCCCGAGATGTTTAATGGCTATTGATTTAATGATAACCGAAATCCTTTCTGAATTATCTCAACCGTAACCTTTAACATTAGCAGTCTGTAAAAAAAAACAATGGGTATAAGTTACCATTATTCGGTGTGTTTGATAGCTCAGCAGGTTGTAATTATTTTATAGATGGTAAAAACCTTATTTCAACAAGTGATTTAGAACTTGGCGATGAATGGCTTAATGTTTATATTAATAATTCACTATACCAGATAATTTCCGAGCTTTTTAAAATGAATGATATAGTAATGCGTGAATTTAAAAAGGACAGTGAAAAATGAAATTTATAATGGTAGATACATATGAAAAATTGAGCCGTCAGGCGGCGAACATTATCTCGGCACAGGTCATTTTAAAGCCCGACAGCGTTTTGGGGCTTGCCACAGGCTCATCACCCCTCGGAACTTATAAACAGCTTATAGAGTGGTACGAAAAGGGGGACATTGACTTTAGCAAGGTTGTCTCTGTAAACCTTGATGAGTATGTTGGGCTTGACGGCGCAAATGACCAAAGCTACCGATATTTTATGAACAAGAACTTTTTTGAGCATATAAATATCGATATAAGCAACACCTTTGTTCCAAACGGCTGTGCGGTTGACCTTGCGGGTGAGGGCAAGCGTTATGACGAGCATATAGCCGAACTCGGCGGCATTGATTTACAGCTTTTAGGCATAGGTCTTGATGGTCATATCGGCTTTAACGAACCTGATAAATATTTCGTCAAAAGCACCCACATTGTAGACCTGCACGAAAGCACGATAAAGGCAAACTCCCGCTTTTTTGCAAATATAGACGAGGTTCCCAAACGTGCGATTACAATGGGTATGGTATCTATAATGCAGGCAAAAAAGATTTTGCTTATAGCAAGCGGAAAGGAAAAGCGGGATATATTGGAAAAAGCCTTCTACGGTCCTATAACCCCCGAAATTCCCGCCTCAATTCTCCTGCTTCACCCTGATATTACTGTTATTTATAGCGAAAAATAAGGTATATCGTAATCCAAAAAGGCAGAAGTATTCTTATTCCCCAGAGCCTAAAGGTATTAGTAAGAGGTAGGGCAGAGGTTATTTACACTGAATAGAAATATGAATAAAAGCAGGATATTATATATTTTGTTATATATTTTAAAATATTTATGGCAAAACACAGATGACGAGCATTATGTAGCCACTTCTGATATCCTGACTTTCTTAAAGGAAAACAATATATCCTGTGATAGAAAAACATTACCGGGAGATATTGAAAAGCTTTGTAAAAGCGGTATTGATATAGAAGAAGTAAGAAGCCGAGAAAATCAATATGCATTACGCAGTCATTATTTTGAACTGCCGGAAATTAAGCTATTGATAGATGCGGTTGACTCGTCAAAGTTTATTACAGCTAAAAAGAGTACTGAGCTTGTTGACAAGCTTTCAAAAATGACGAGTAATCATCAGTCTGAAGCATTAGTAAGAAACATTTACACCTCAGAACGGGTAAAACCGCTTAATGAGCAGATTTATTATTTGGTTGATAATATCAATACGGCAATTAACCGCAGAAAGAAAATATCTTTTAATTACTTTCATTATAACCAATACCGAAAGGAAGTTCCTAATAACAACGGAAAAAGTTATTGCTTTTCACCCTATTATTTATTGTGGAATGAGGATCACTATTATGCAGTTGGGTTCAGTGAGAAACACCGAAAAATCACAACCTTCCGTGTTGACCGTATGAAGAAAGTCGAAATACTTCCTGATGACGCTGTGATAATGCCCCATGATTTTAACTTGCCGGAATTTACACGTCAGGTGTTTGAAATGTACGACGGAGCAAAGGAAACAGTCACATTGCTGTGTAAAAACGATATGATGAATTATATCATCGACCGTTTTGGAGAAGAAGTTGAAACCGCTCCGATTGATTGCGAACATTTTAAGGCTGTCGCTGAGGTGTCGGTAAGCCAGACCTTCTTTGCTTGGGTATTCCAGTTTAACGGTGAAATAAAAATCACAGGACCCGAATCGGTTGTTTCAAAATACCGTGAAATGCTTCAAAGAGCCTTAAGTTAGAATGCAAATTGACGGGAATTTTCCGCTGAGCTTTTTGCTATGGAAATAGATGATGATTGCATTCCGTTTAAAAAAGAAAAAATATTCTCAAAAATGAGTTGGGTAAAAAAACGCCCAACTCATTTTTGCATATACGAAAAGAATTGACACAGAACATATGTTCTGTTATAATCGAAATATCGAATTTACAAATTATCGAATCGGAAAGGAGTTCAATTATGGGAGGATTAAGGACGTTGGTTTATTGAAGCGAATAATCAATTATAGAAGCAGGAGGGATTGAATGAAGCATTTATCAAGAGATAATATAGAAGTCATTGCAAACAGAGTATTCAAGGCTTATAAAGCGTTACCGGATATCAAAAACAGCGAATGTTACCGGATTGAACCTGAAAAACTGATTTTGGAAGTATTGGGATTACACATAGGGATAGAACATTTATCGCTTTCCGGTGATACTCTTGGTCTCACCACTTTTCGTGAAATGGGAGTTGAAGTATATGATGAAGCAAACGAACCTTTCATATACTTTCTTGATGGGAAAACGATTTTAGTTGAAAAAACTTTGAAACAGGACATAACAAAAATCGGAAGATATAATTTCAGTCTTATGCATGAAGCGGCTCACCAAATATATAAAATGCTTTTCCCGAAGGATTACGGAATACCGCCAAGAGAACTATCACCTGTTCATTTTTACAAAGTCAATAACAAGCATAAAAAACAATTACCGACTGGGAAGAATGGCAAGCAAATGCTTTGGCATCAGCAATACTACTCCCAAGGGAATTAGTTGAAAAAGGGATGTTTCTGTTTTCGCTCGGGGACAAGATAGGGGTATTAAACAAAATCTATTTTCATAGAGTCTACGAGCAATTCAGCGGATTAGCTCAATTTTTAGGAGTATCAAAGCAAGCCCTTTCCATCAGAATGAAACAACTTGGATTGTTGGAACATGACTATCTCAACGATCCGGATTCGATATTAGAAGTCGTAGGAGAATGATTATGACAAATACAAAAATGAAAGATGAAATTCGTATCGTTAAGATGTGTCCTCAGTGTAGGAAAAGGATTTTTGATAAACTTACTCCTGCTACGGGAACAATTGAAATAAAATGTCCTCATTGTAGTAGTATTGTTACGATAGACCTATCACTAAGACGAGTTATAAAATACCGAAAAGCACAATAAGAATATAGCAGTTACAACAAAATAATAACCCAGAGTACCGAGCAACGGGACCGTAGGTTTGCCTATCGAGTCACCAAATGGCCGGACGTGGATTTAGCAAGATAGAAGTGTCTTGTTATAATTCATGTCCGGTTATTTTTTTGTCTGCTACCGGAAAGGAAGCAAACAAATGAAATGGATTGAAGCCGTTGCACGATACCCGTAATCTCCGAATTTTTGATTTCAAACCATATCAAAAATTCATTTTAAGGAGATTACTATGATGGCTAATATCAGATTTAGAAGTATAGAAGGCTACGAGAGTTTTAAGACAAAATGTAACTTTTTTAGGTGTGAGGAAGAGTATCCCGGTTGGACAGGAAATGAAAAGTATATTATAGTGACAGATGTACCCGAACAAGAGTTGCTTAAAGAATATCCGAGAATGCTTTCTGCGATGCGACCATATTTAATTGTCGGTACTGACTACGGCAAAATGCGTAATGATTCATATAATGCGGAACGACGTGCAAAATGGTTTTCAGCAAAATGTGACGCCTTCGGATTAAATGACGAAACGGAGAATTTCCATAATGAGCTTATAGACTATTCTTTTTCTGAGAAATCAACCTTGTCGATGGAACTTGAAGAAGCCTTAAACGAACTCACTGAAATACAGCGGAAAAGAGTTATAAAGTATTACTTTGGAAGAATGACTATGGAAGAAATTGCAAATAGCGAAGGCACTGTAAAGAGTGCTGTTAAAAAATCTCTTGAGCAAGCATTAGCAAAATTACATAAATATTTCATATGACGGTGAACTTTTGTACCTTGAGATCGCGTAATAAGTGAAGGGACTCTTCAAAAAATGATGAGAGGTAATGAAAATGGAAAAGAAAGTACAATACGGCGAAATATATTATTACGATTTCGGAGAACGGAGCGGTTCTTGTCAAAGAGGATTACACCCTGCTCTTGTGATACAAGAGGATAGGCTGAATTTCAACAGTACTACAACTATCGTTGCGGCAATTACATCCGTAACAAGGAAGCCAAGTTTGCTTTCTCATGTTGTTCTTGGGCAGAATTTCGGGCTGGCAAAGCCCTCAATGATCTTATTTGAGCAAATTGCGGTAGTTAATCAAAATGAGCTTTTGGACTACATAGGCAAAGTCGACAGCGAATATATTTTGAGAAGAATAAAAGAGGCAATGAAAAAGACTTTTGGACTTTGGGATTTTACTGTCAGACAGAAACGGCGAACATCACTCTGCTCAGAGCATTTAAAAGAAGCAATGAAAGATAAAGGCGTGATTATTTCAAGAACTCATCCTTTTGAGTCAAAGAAGCAAAAGTGCCGAAAGTGCAATTCGCTTGGATATGAGTATCTAATTACAAACAAGAAGGAGGGATAAGATATGACGAAAGAACAATTCAAGGCAAAGTACGAAAGCATTTTTGCCGATTACCCCGATATTGTTAATGTAGCACAGTTGCAAAAAATGCTCGGAATCAGCCGTCATTTGGCATATCAGTATCTCAACAACGGAACAATTCAGGGTGTCATCATCGGTCATTCATATCGAGTCCCAAAAGTAAATGTAGTCGACTTCGTGTTAAATATTAACCCGACAACTGAAAAAACTACAAAATCGGATTTGAACTGAAATCGCACATTTGGCGGTCTCTTTGATTTGGTGTATAATAACACCGTTGATAAGAGACTGCCATGTTGCCATATAGAAAAGGAGGTAAAATCAATATGGTTTCAGGACATCTTCAAGTAAAAAAAGGCTATTATTATGTGGTGTTAAGTTATTATGACAGTCAGAACAAAAGACACATCAAGTATATTGCTACAGGATTGGCGGAGAAAGGAAACAAGCGAAAAGCCGAACGTGAGCTTGCAAGAATCAGGAGCGAATTTGTTCCGCCGAAGAATCTAAAAAACGGTGAGCTTGATCCGGAGATGCTTTTTGCGGACTATCTAATAGAATGGCTCAAAATCGTCAAATCACGCGTTAAAATTGCTACATACTCATCATATGAAAGTATGGTGAAAAAACCGATAGAGCCGTATTTTAGGGCGCGTAAGATAGCTTTAAAGGATTTGGAGGCACGCCACATTCAGGCTTTCTATACCGAAAAGCTGAAAGAAGTAAAAGCCAATACCGTAATTCACTATCATGCGGTTATTTATCAAGCTCTGAAGTATGCCGCAAAGACAGACCTTATTCCTCAGAATGTTGCAATGAAGGTTGACAGACCGAAGAAAAACGATTTTCAGCCGGTGTTCCTTGACGCGAAACAGTTGGCAGATGTATTTAAGGCAATTAAAGACACCAAGTTGGAACTTCCGGTTTTAACAGCAGCTTTTTACGGATTGAGGCGAGGAGAGGTTGTGGGGCTGAAATGGGATGCGATAGATTTTGAAAAGAATACCCTAACGATTAAGAGAACAGTAACCTCGGTGATTATTGACGGGAAACAGGTTGATTTGGAACAGGTATCTGCAAAAACAAAGTCCAGCCTGAGAACGCTTCCGCTTGTGGGGCAGTTCAGAGATTATTTTCTTGATGTGCAGGCAGCACAAGAGGTCAACAAGCGGGTATGCGGTAACTGCTATAATTACGATTATGATGGATATATATTTGTTGACGAACTCGGAGATAGAATAAAACCCGGATACTTAACTGAGGAGTTCCCGAAATGTCTTGAAAAACACGGATTGCCGAGAATGAGATTTCACGATCTCCGACATAGCTGTGCGTCGCTTTTGCTGGCAAACGGAGTTCCGCTCAAGCAAATTCAGGAATGGCTCGGTCACTCTGACTTTTCGACAACCGCCAATATATATGCTCATCTGGATTACACATCTAAGCTTTCTTCGGCACAAGCTATGGAAAGCGGTATTATTCTTCCTACAAATGACCGTTTTGGAAGCAAGTGGGAAGATAAAAATAAAGATGATGTGATTGCCAAATAAGTTAAATAGATCGTTCTTTCGGAAATTAATAACTTCTAAAAAACTATAACAATTTTTAGAATGTTAAGACACATTCGAAGCAAGAGAAAAACTGCAAAAAAAGAAGAACCTCAACTACGCGTCTGCGTGTCGAGGCTCTCGACTGTAAAGATGTAGCAAAAAAGTTGCCGACTTAAACGCGAGAAATAAAGCCTTATAAAAGAAGAAGCCCCGATACGCGTCTGCGTACCGAGGCACTCGGTTGGCGGAGACGGTGGGATTCGAACCCACGTGCCGGCTCATCACCGACAAAACGATTTCGAATCGTTCTCGTTACGACCGCTTCGATACGTCTCCAAATAATTTATGTAAATTCCACAGCAATTCTCCAAAATCCGATAAAAAGAGATTTGGAAAGAACTGATGGAAAGAACAAACTGATTATTCAATTTTTGAACTCTTGAATATTCCCGTAATATAAGGGAATGTGGCGGATGAATCGACCAAATGGCTTAATAATTTCGAGTGCAGCTCGTTATGACCACTTCGATACGCTTCCGTATAATAAATATTCAGTTTTTGGAGAAAGTAACATGATTTCGAGTCTTTTAGTCAGTGTGTTAAGAGCTGGTCGTTTCGTGCCAGTTTCAGGTCGTCTCGTCTGAGCTAAAAGCCGCATAAAATAAGGCTTTTTCGCCCTCAAAGCCTTATCACAACTGCATTTTTTCAAAGTGGGTTCAAATCGGCATTTTTGCCGATTTTGGAGAGAAATCAGGGGAGACAGGAGAGAAATCACGAGAGAAGGCAATACAAAATTACATACACCGCAGAATAGGACTTCAAGCCGACGAAATCTATTTTTGAGGTGTATCAGATGAAGAATCTACCGATTGACTGGGACAGCGTGCCCGATGTGATGAATAAGGATCAGTTTTTCAGGCTTTGCCATATCAGCAAATCTACGGCTTTGCACTTGCTCAAAAGCGGCAAGGTGCCCTGCGAGTGGTCAGGCAAGAAAACCCGATGCTATAAAATCAAAAAAGAGGATGTGCGGGCATATCTTGAGGAGCGAGCCGTTTACCCCGAACTCTATTCCGCACCGAGGGGATGGTACGGCGGTCACTATGTGGCGAAGCTTTCCAAAGAACTGCCCGAGGATGTCCTTCGGCAAATGCACGACTATTACGCCAAACTGCTCAATAAATATAAGGATGTCGTAACCGTGCAGGAGATAGTAGCCCTGACCGGCTACGCAAAAACTACAATCAATAATTGGTGCAACCGTGGGGAGCTAAAATCCTTCCGCAAAGGACAACTCTTTTACATACCGAAAATCTTTCTCATCGACTTTTTCTGTTCGCTGACCTTCCGTTCCATCACACGCAAGAGCCTTTGGCATATCCAAACGCTGAACGATTTTCAAAGGAAGATGAAGCAGAAGAAGTAAAAGTAACCGCCTCTGCATTTTCGTAGAGGCGGCTGCTCGTCAATTAGTCTTCATCTTCGTCATCCGACCAACCGGATATGATATGTAATTCACCCGAATCCATATCCATTGCCATATTATCTCCCATACGCATCAGCAAATCGCCGTCAGAGTCCATTGCCATATTGTCTGAGATTGTATGAGCAAAATCTCCGTCATCGTAGTCAAAAAAGTGTTTTCCCATAAATTTTCCCCCTACTTAATCTAAATACAATTTCATTTTTTCGTATGCATTAACTGTGTCTGTATCATATGTATTAAAATCTTCTGAAAATGTTTGAAGGCTTCCGGTTGGGTTGATAACCAATTTTGTCATTTGCAAGTAATTTTCATAATAATTCTTTAACACCGAGTAAGCTTCTGCATATTGCGTTGGAGGATTTCTCAACCTTTTCATTAAATCAGTAACATTTGATTGGTTCAATTCAATTTCAGAAATACTGTTCATGAAATTTTCATCGGCAAATAAATTGGATAGAGCATCATTAAAATCATCTACAAATTTACCGTTCTTCATAGTGTATTTGTCTGTCTCGGCATCTCTTTCCCCATAAATTGCATTGTACCATACACTCTTGATAAGATTTCCTGCGGTTTCTGCTTTGGCTGCACCATCGAGCATAGTAAAGGATACGGTTTCCATATTTGAATAATATTCTGATCCTTTTGCCTTTTGCGTGATACTAAATCCTAGTATGAAGACAGCAATTAACGCAACTGAAATTATAGAGATAATTATACCCTTATGCTTGCTTTTCTGTGTTTTCTCTGAGAAGCTCGGTTTAGGACAGCCGCATTTCGGACAAGCAGACAAATTGCTTTCATATTCCATTCCGCATTCTTCGCATTTTACAATATTCTGTTTTGAAAAAGCAGAGTTACAATGTGGACAAGATATCGCCTTGTCGCTAATTTCTTCTCCGCATTTCGGACAATAAACCAATCCCATTTTCGGTTCCTCTTTCCTTTGATTTGTTAATCAATTAAAGATAAAATGGCAATCCAAAAGGATTTACAATTGCATCTTGGCAATCCTCTATAATGTCAAGAAAGTACGTTCCGTAATTCCATTGCGCCTCTTCATAATCCTCGTCAAAGACAAGTGAACAGTATTCCTTGAAAAAAGCACGGCAACCGTTAAGTAAATCTAAAATCAGTTCATCCGAAAAATTAATAATTCCGTAAGCAGGTTGCCCTTGCTTATATTCAATACCGTCAACTAACAATTTTGTGTGGCTTTCTTTTAATTTTTCATATGTAGATTTGCTGTTGTGCTTTATAAAATTCCAAAGGCAATAAAGCTTGTCATAGTAATTAAAAGAAGAAAGTTCCTGAATCATCTTAGTCTTTCCCGCTCCTGTACCGTACAGAACCGATCTGTTAAAGTGTTCAACATTAACATTCTTCTGGGAAAGTATATATACCGTCACAGCCTCAATTTGCGATGCCATCTGATGAACGTATTGCGCATACAAGCTTGAAACGACTTCTGCGCATTCTCTCTTATATTTGTATTCATTAGAGGAATTGTTCCAGCGTGCCATATCAATTGCTTCATCATAATTGATAATTCCCATTGATAACAGCTCATTATTTCCCGGTGTTGCTTCTATCGGTCTTTTTATTCGCTTTTCCGCATAACGAATTAAGTCTTTATAGTGATTTTCCCAATAATCTGAAAGTTGATCAAGCTTTGCATTGAATATGTTACACATATAATCATAATACTCGTTTTTCTTCGGATAAAAATAATGGGTTTGTCGGGAGTTGATTATCCTCAGCTGATTATCGGTAAAATTGAATTGACAAGTATTGCGAAATCGCTTCATATCGATTTTTATATCCTTAATAATGGAATCAAATCCGACTTTTTCTTTCTTATAAAATAATCCGAAAAAACGTGTGTCATGATACTGAAATTTCTCATAATCATCCTTTTTCAGAATCTGTTTACTTCTATCTTTTTTCATCTTTTTCCTCCGAAAAAAACGCCCTCCGTGATAGAGGGCGTTTCGCTTAATTGATTATTAAGCTAATACATAAGATACTTACCACTCTAACAAAAATGTTTTTAGGCATCAATTGAAACAAAACCGGTTTCAATATTTCTTATGTGCTTTAAGTATAGCACATAATTGAATCTTATGCAAGTATTATACAGTGATGAGTGGGTTTGAACAATGTACCAACGGTACAAAAAGAAGATACCCTCAAAAAGCGAGGATATCTTCTATTTGCACATTAAACAATTCGGCAAGGTTATATAGGTTTTCGGTTGAGGGAAGTTTATTCCCATTTATCCAATCATATATAACTCTCGGCGTCTGCAGTTC
This sequence comes from uncultured Clostridia bacterium, assembly GCA_944384855.1. GTDB lineage: Bacteria > Bacillota > Clostridia > Oscillospirales > Acutalibacteraceae > UBA737. Next base: position 22,659 of record CALWUY010000042.1, read on the forward strand.
CAAATACTCAGCGATTTCCGCATATGTAAATCCGGATTCTTTAATCAGCCGATAGAGCTTAAGCCCAGTTGCCGCTTTGTCTATTTTGCGTTTGCAGTTCATTGTAAAACCTCCAAAAGATGAAATATCTTTCAGCTTTGGAGCAATTAACTGCAGATGTATTTTAGCACATTTTTAAGAGGTTGTAAACATCCGATTTTTCTAAAAGCTAAACTTTATTGTAAATAGCGTTATAGTAATGTGCAATCTGAAAATTCGCATACTCGCACCTGTTTTTCGATTTTGTTAAACTGTAATCGAAAGGCAGGTGCATTATTCATGTCACGGTTTATAGAAGAATTTTACTACAGAAATATTGATCCGCAGGCACGCAGCACCAAAGAAAATAAGACGGTGCAAAAGCAAATGGAAATCCTGATGAATAACGAAGATTTGCTGGCCAACGCCCTGACCGACAAGCCGAAGAAATGGTTTCTCGACTATGTGAACGCTTGGGGCGTTGTCAACGGCGAATCAAATCTTGATAGCTTTATTATGGGCTTCCGCCTCGGTGCAAACTTCGCCTATGAAGCTTTTATCTCAACCGAAACACCGTTTCAAGATTTGCTAAAAGAGTAATTCTATTCTGAAAAAATGTCTCATTTTCAATGTTCGTCGTAAAAAGTGGCATGAACAGCGGAATGTTCGCTGTATTTTTTGTAATTGAGCATTTTTGGAAATCATTTTAAGCACAATAGGAGGTTTTACTATATGAAATCGTTATTTGAACAATCCGGCGGCACATACACAATGCAAGGCGATTACCGTATGCCTAATCTTACTGTACCCGCCGAAGACGAACGCCCTATCGGCGTATGGGGACAGCGTAGGCAGAACTACTTAAAGCACAACCGTAAAGTTCTGTATTACAATCTGCTCACATCCGGCAAACTCCATTCCCACCTCGCCGATACCGAAGAACAGGCACAAGCGCTCTTTTCTCGGCTGGTAAAAGAATATGCCGAAAAAGAAGGCATTACCGAACAACTCAAAGCCACTAATCAAATGAAGTGGGTGCAGAATACGAACTGTATAAGAACTCGAGTTTATGATTGGATTATGGAAACGTATATCTACAACTAATATATAATCATGACTACCGGCTAAGCCGGTAGTTTGCTCTGCGGCTGTAAGCCGCTGTTACTGGCTGGACTGAAAGTCCACTGAAATGATCTGCCAACCGCAAGCGGACTCTTAGCTACCGCTAAAGCGG
>CALWUY010000043.1 GCA_944384855.1 uncultured Clostridia bacterium
GGAATGTCCATAGTGATTTTCCTTTCAGAATTGTTGTTGTCCAATCTCAATTCTACCACAGGTTTGTCACTATGGATACTTTTTTCTGTTTTCTTACTATTGCAGGTTCATTTTACAATGCGCCTAATTATAATTTTTTCATTTTTACTGTAATCACATAAATTTAGATGCCGATAATACATCTCCTTTCACTCATTTGGAATTATAACGGATTTTGAACATACTGTCAGTATTATACGGCTCTTAAACTAATGAATTCATCATACGTCCAACATCTTATATCCGGTATAAAATAATGTTGAATTTTCCCACTCTATTTATTAACAGGAATTCATTCAATTTAAAAAATATATAATACACGGCAAATATATATTAATCAAAATAAATCGGCTTCCCTGATTTATCAGATTCATATATAGCTTCCAAAATCCGAGTAACTACATACGCTTGCTCAGGCTTTGTAACTACCTCGGTATCATTTATAATCGCATTTATAAATGTGTCCGCCTCAACAACGGCTGCGTCACTTGAATTGGTTCCGGAATTGAATGCCGCGCCTGAATCGCCGAAGTTCGGGCTTTCGACAGTTTTTACACCATATTTAACTCTATTGATACGAACACCGGCATCCATATCGGCACCGGCAGCTGTACCGCAAAGTGTGGTTTTCGCCTCTCCGCAATTTAATGTATTCAAAGCCCAGCTGCTTTCCAAAATAATTAAAGCATCGTTTTCCATAATAATAAAGCCGAATGCGGAGTCCTCAACATCAATATTAGTATCCCAATCTCCCCAGTCGTTTCCGGTTTCTGTTTGTTTCGTGAGTTTTGCAAATGTTTTCCCAAAAACAACTTTCGGCTTATAATTCTGCATCATATATAATGTCAGATCAAGCGAATGAGTACCTATGTCTATTAAAGGTCCTCCTCCCTGCTCTTCCTTGTTTGTGAATACGCCCCAGGTCGGAACACCCCTGCGTCTGACAGCATACGCCTTAGCATAATAAATATCGCCTAACTCGCCTGCATCGCAAACCCTTTTCAAAAAACGGGAATCGTCTCTGAAGCGGTTTTGATATCCGATTGTAAGTTTCTTTCCGGTACGGACAGCCGCATCAACCATTTTCTTTGCTTCTGCAGAATTTATTGCCATAGGTTTCTCGCACATAACGTGTTTTCCTGCTTCCAAGGCGTCAACCGTTATGAAACTGTGTTCCCTGTTCGGTGTGCAAACATATACTACATCAAGAGTTTCGTCTTTAAGCAACTCCTTATAATCGATATACACCTTACTGTCCGGTTCTCCGAATTTTTTTGCCGTATCAACAGCCCGCTGTTCAATAATATCACAAAAAGCTGTTACCACGATATTTTTGTTTTGCATTAACGCAGGCAAATGCTTATTATTTGCTATGCCGCCGCAGCCTATAATTCCTGCTTTTAAAACTTTTGACATAAAAAAACCTCCAAAACTTATATTGTAAACTTAAAACAGCATTAACTTCATAATTAATTATTTTTCATCGGCTTCTCAATCGGTCTGCAGCATAATGACTGCGGCGGACAATTAGGAGCTGCCCATAAAACGGCATTTCTGATAATTTGTTCTACATATTGGTTATAAAACGACTTAAACGACTCATGTCCGGGCTGGAAATAAAAGACTTTTCCCGCACCCCTGTTCCAGCAACAGCCCGATCTCATCAGTTCACCGCCACTGAACCAGCCCGCAAATACAAGTTCATCAGGCTGCGGAATATCAAAACGTTCACCGTACATTTCTTCGGGATTAAGTTCAAAATAATCCGGTATACCCTTTGCAATGGGATGCCCCGGCAAAATAGTCCAAACTCTCTCAAAATCCGCTTCTCTCCAGCTTAATGAACAGGATGTACCCATTAATAGCTTGAACGGTTTGGAATCATGCGCCGAATGCAATCCAATAAATCCCATTCCCTGCAGTACACGGTCTCTTACTTTGCGGGCCGTTTCATCAGGGACTTCGTCATGTGCCATATGTCCCCACCAAAGCATGACGTCAGTATTTTCAAGCACGTCATCAGTAAGTCCGCATTCAGGCTGATCAAGCGTAGCAATTCTAACCTCAACATCTTGAAGCTGTTCTATTATTTCTTTTAGCCTGCCATGCAGTCCATTAGGATATATGGCTTTTATAAAGTCTTCTTTATCGTGTACGTTTTCATTCCAAATGGTTACTCTTATCATTTTAAATTCCTCCTGTTTGACATATTAAAATAATTATTTCAATAATTTAAAATAAATAAATAAATATTTTTGTTTTTATCCTACAATACCGCTGTTTTGAATACCCTGAATCAGCGCTCTCTGCCCAAGCAGGTAAACTATAATCAGCGGAATCATCATCATTACGGTAGCAGTATTCATCATAATTCCCGATAACGAATTCCCTATTGCACCGATTTCGTAAATAATAGAGACATCATTCACCAGTGTCATAAACATGTTTGTTCCTCTCAGGAACACACCGGAATAGAAAGTGTCTGTCCAGAGCCAAGCAAAAGAAAGCAAAAAAACCGATACCATAACAGCCCGTGTCTGAGGCAAATTTATCTGCCAGAAGGTACGGATAACACCGGCTCCGTCAACCTTTGCAGCTTCGGACAATTCTTTGGGAACAGCGCGGAACTGCTGTATAAGTATCAGAATAAAAAGTCCGCATTTAAGGCCGAGCGCCGTTGCCGAAAGCATATACATCGGTAAAAACGTATCCTGTAAATTGAGAGTAGGAAGCCCTAAGTTTCGAAAAATACCGAAAAAATCGAAAAATCTGAATTTTGTATACATAGGTCCGAAAAGCACCTGAGGAGGAACAATAAGAGTCAAAAGTATCAAAATAGTTACGAGCGTTTTGCCTTTAAAATTAAAATGCGATATGCCGTACGCCACTAAAGTTGTTGATAAGGTCTGAAGCACCGCACTTACAAAAGCAAACAAAAATGTGTTCAAAAGGCTGCCGAAAAAATCTCCGTATTTAATTACATTTTTGATGTTATCTAAGGTTGGATTTTTGGGAATCATCCATACAGTAGGATCAAGTATATCCGATTGAGACATAAATACAGAAGATACCTTGCTTATAAGCGGGTATATGATTATAAAGCTTAAAGCCGCCAGGAATATGACGCAAACCGCCGATAAAACCCGGTTTTTAAATTTGTTGCTCTTCAGAATATATTCAATTTTCACTGCTTAAACGCCGCCTTTCGCCCGATTAACACAACTATACCCAGAATTATTGCTATTATAGTGAAAAATATCCACGCCATTGCCGACGCAACTCCGTATCCCGTGTTCTCGGTTGTGTCTTCAATAAGTATCATTATATTGTTGGTTGATGCTGACAGCAGATCTATGACTGTATAAATCGCGCAGACAAATACGACCGGCGCAACCATAGGCAAAGTTATTTTCCAGAAAGATTCCCATGCCGTTGCCCCCTCTATTGCCGCAGCCTCGTAAACCGAAGGTGAAATAGATTGCAGAGACGCCAGCAGCAGTATTATCTGAACGCCTGAATTATTGACAACCGAATAAATATTGTCAATAAACGTTATTATAAAATCTATTGCCCCTGTTCCTATGGACATTCCCTGTAGAGCTGCACTTATATCGGTGAGATTGAGTCCGCTTGATGTGCCTACCGACTCTCCCAGCTCATTTGCGGACGAAACTACGCTTTGAACCAGCAAATTACTGTCGGTTTTGGTCACAATGCCGGTCATAAGAATTACAGGTATAAAAAATATTGAACGAAAAATTGTGCGTCCCGGGATCTTGCGGTTAAGCAATGTTGCAATAAAAAGACTGAAAATCAAAACCACCGGTACCATAGTGAGCATATTCTCAAGTGCTTCCGCAAGCGCAGGCATAAATTCAGCATTTACCTGTAAGACCTCTTTATAATTTTTCAAACCCACAAAATTACTTACAAATGTTTTACCCTGAAAGGTCAGCTCCGAAAAGCTATAACTTATTGAAGAGAATATCAGATCTGCATAAAGGATTATAAACCCCACAACAAACGGCGCGATAAAAAGATAAGCAAATCTGTCTTCGTTTTTTTTCAGTTTGGATTTATTTTCTTTTTTCATAAGAATAGCTTCACTTTCAATAATTTCTAATCTGAACTGCATCAAGTGCCGGAACCGTTACATTGTTAACGGTATAATCTTCATCAGAATAGTTGACCACAACCGTTATACCGTTTTCATAGGTCACAGCGACAACCTGCGGAGTAATATATTTATGCTGTATAATTTCCTTATCGTATGTATCTTTAAGAATTTTATCAGCTTTTTCGGCGTTTTTCAGAATATTATCCTTATGATACGAATATTCAACTGAAAAATATTCTGTATGCTCTGAATTTAACAGGCAGTCCGTATTGCAGTATGCCAATGTATAAGCTAATTGTTCTCCGTTTTCCATAGCTTTAAGAAATGCTTTTTTACTGTCCGGCGCAGTATTTAACGGTTCTGAGCTGTAAGATATGCTGCCGTGAATCACCATCTGGACAAAAGGAACGCTGAAGCTTACATTCCGGTATAAACTCGAACTGTTTTTCAGTTCCCTTATGCCTGAGGCGTACTTATAAACATATTGATTTCCGCCCTTGAATTCAAGTTTTAAGGTCTGCGAAGCCTTTTCAAAAGCAGATATGTAATCATCAAGAGAATCACTTCGTGAACCGGATTTTTTTGAGGAATCCGTATTTACAACACTGCCCAGCCATTCATAGCTTATTCCGTCAAGCAGCGGACTGAGATTTTTTAAAAGCTTATCGTTATATGACTTGACGGATTGACTTTTAACAGTATAGCAAATTTTACTGTAATCTCCTAAGCTTGAACCTAAATTGTACGGATAAATCCTCGCATACGAATTGTCAAGCTGATGTGAAGCGTTTCGGTAGGCTAAAAAGCCGTCAAACGCTTTATCTTTGTAAATATGAGAAATATTCACTTCCGGATAAACGGTTACGCCGCTTTCTTTTGCGTTTTCGACAAGCCTTTCAAATCCTTTTTTACCGCCGAGCTCCCTCATGATGCTGACATCGGAAAATACCGTATGGTCTATTCCGCCGTTCGCCCAGCCGATAAGGCTTACACTGAGATTTCCGGCGCCTTTTAATTCATTTATGATATTCTCACTGTCCTCAAAGGTAGTAAGCGGGAATATTCCGGTATCGCTTAACAGACCGTTCTTTTTGGCTTCAACTGCGCCTAAAAGCTCAATATGTATCCCTTTTTCAGGTACGTCGCTTTTTACAAGCTTTTGGTTTTCTTTGAGATAATTTCTGTAAGCGACTGCCATATCGCTGTATGACGGATTTTCAAGCATTATATATCTTATTGTAAAATCGTCCTCATATCCGTTAGGCGAATTCCTGATATATTCGACATAATTCCCCTGTTCGGAATGAGTGAATTTTTCTGACGGACGTACATGGCAGATAAAGTTCGTATACCTCAAAGCAGTTTCGCTTTCGTCAATAACACTGTATACCGCAGCCTGTGCTTCTCCTTTTTCAACGGTTGCTATATAACCCGAACCCCGGCTGTTCTGACCGTAAACCGGCATAAGCGCCGTGGAAACAAATTCAAGAGAAGGATCATACTTGTATACACTGTCATTACCGTAAAGTTCCAATGTGATCGGAGAGCCGCTCCCCAAAACTCCCGTTTTATATTCGCTGACAGCTCCGGAACCGTCAGGTAAAAGGAAAAAGCCCTCATCTTCAAAACTGTCTGCCCCGAAATACGGAAGTATACTGATATTTGTAATACGGTATTCTGATTCGTCATAGATTATTTCGTCTATAGGTACCGTTACCTTTAGGTCACCGTTTTCCAAAGCATATTTAAGCTTGAGTGTAAATGCGGCCGTATTCTCCTGCTCACTTTTGAGCTTGCCGTAAATTTTAATTTCATCTTCTTCTAAATCGTCGCGGGTATATCCGGCCTGGGCAAAAATGGATGCCAGCTTCTTTTTCACCGATTCCGCCGTATTCGTCCGCAGCGCGTAAACCTTAACTCCATCTGCCAAAGCGGGATAATCGGAAAGTGTTATCTTATCGTTTTTGTCACCTTTAAGCTTTATTTCACGGTAACTGCGTATCAGATAGTCATAATCTTTTTCATCAAGCTTTCCCTCAAGCTCCTCCGCGCGTTCTCCTGTAAGCACTTCCGGAACTACATCGCTTTCGGCAAGTTTCCCAATTGTCATGATAAATTCTACACCGTCATTATTTGTTTCGTAATTTATCTGTCCGTAGGCCGCGGCGTCACTAAATGAGTTGAGAGTAAACTCCGAAAGTGTAGAATCCACATAAGTAAGAACCACCGCTGAGCTTAATTTCTGCGCCGTATCCGCAGTAATACCCGCAAAGCTTTCTTTTGCGGCAGGACTCGAAAACCAAACTGCCCCGTCTGTCTTTGACTTAAGCGCTATATTTGCCGTGTCGGGATCAAAGTAAAGTATCGCCTTTCCGTCTTCGGCCGCTGGCTTCATAGCTGCCAGATATTCGTCTTCGCCGGAATAAGCCACAACCGTAGCCTTATTTCCTTTATAATCAGGAATATTTTCGGTTTCACTGCCGCTTCCCAAAACCGGCATAGCAGCTGTTATAACGATACTAATCACACAAATAACTGAAATAATTTTTCTTTTCATTTTGCCCTCCGCCGTTAGTATCTCAAACCTAACTCATTTGCAATTCCCGATATAAATCCTACTATTTTGCCGCCGAGATTAATAAACAGGAATGTAAGGAAAACTATTACTGCCATACCTACAAGCGTAAAAATAACCGAAGCTATATTCTGACCGAATGAATAATCATGAATTGTCAGAATTCCGCTGAAAAGCAGCAGAGCCGTCCATATATAACCTATATATATAAACAAAGTTACAAATCCGGACTCATCGGATGTAAGAACATTAGATAGAATCATTACCGGAATTGCCGTGAGTATAAGCGGAACACAGGAATATCCGACTACCGTAAATATATCCTTGAATTTTCCTTTTCCGTTAGTAAGAGAGGTTAAACACCAGTTTGAAATGCAAAATACCAGCGCCGCTCCTAAAATAACGGTTGCTATAATTACCGGATTGACCGTTTTCCCGCCGTTGAACGAAAATCCCATAAAGCGGTATTGCATAGCAACCGCTGCCGCTGCCACGATCAGAAAAACTGCCGCAGCCCTGACTGATCCGCGCTTTTCATGCTTAATATCCCAAAATCCGTCAAAAGGACGGAATATAACATGTGCCGCATAAGCAGCATGACCTCTGAAGCTGTAGCATAAGGAAGATCCGCTGCTGTTGAATTTATTTAACCTTGAAAACGCAAAAGAGACCGCGAAAATAACAACTATGGCTGTTATTGGTATCAAAAGAAAAAAATCGCCTAATACTTTTTCGCGGTAACGCGAAAAAGCTTCGTTATAATTATCCATTGATAGCGCAGATTTAAAGTAATCCATTGCAAGTCCGTACTCACCCTGCTCTAAATACGAGCGCCCCAAACCAATGTACGCGGCAGTCAGATTGGAATTAATATGAAGAAGTTCTTCCCATTCTTTTGCAGCCTCATCGAAACGGCGCTCGGTTGTAAGACGGGATGCCGTATGTATTTTATTGCCGTACTCGGTTACGGCAAAAACCGTTATGACACCTTGGTTCTTATCAAGCGCATAAAGGTCTCCGTCATGATATTCAACTGCCACAAGGTTTGAAAACAATCCTGTCTGAGCACCGGTCCCGCCGAATGCGTACAGTAAATTTCCGTTTTCGTCATATCCGAAAATTTTTCCGCGCTTGCTGTCTGCGCAATAATAACGCCCGTCATCCCCTAAAGTCACAGATACAATGGCCGACGCCCATAAAAGATCGGTGTCCTTCTCACCTTCGGGAACGCTTTTCTCAAAGGAAATATCGCCTGCCGGCGCAAAAAAATCCATTCGTTTCAAAACGTCGTTGCCGGTAAAATTGAATTTTTTAACCGGCATGAACAATCCCGTTTTTTCGCCGTTTTGAATAAACATTGCAGTATCTTCCTTGTTAGGATTAACCTCGGTCGTGTATACAAATCCGTCTGAATCGACCACTAAATTATTAAAGTTGACCGGAACACTGCTTGTTGTCCGCTTTCTTTGTTCCTCAGTCTGAACCAAACGCCAAAACTTTTGAGAAAGTGTCAGACTGGTCTTCGGGGAACCCATGAATCCCTTGAATACACCGTTGCTGTCAAACTGCAGATAGCCGTTTGTCGAGGAATCTGAAATGCAGTACACCGTCCCCCATTTATCAACCGCTACTGCGCTCGGTGCGAAAATGAATCCTTCCGGCAAAAGCTCAGGATTTGGATCTGCTATTGTTCTTACAAAATTCATCTCCGTGTCAAATTCAATAATTCTGCCGTTTTCCTTATCGCATACAAACAGGTGACCCGTATCGTCAAAACAGAGTCCCATAGGATTTTTGATTTCATCCGGCTTTCCGTTGTTGTCAAACTCCTTTAGAACCGATGCAGATTTCAGCTCAACATCCGTTATAATTACTCTGCCTCCCGCAGTATCCGAAATTGCCATTGTTCCGTTTGAACTGATTTTTATATCCGTCGGTGCATTTAATTCGCCTATTCCAAGTGTTTCGCCGGAAAATTCATTGACTACGGTATACGCATCAGGAGATTTTACTGCCTTACCTTCCGAATTATATGTATAACTTACAGCCCCGATTTTTAGGTTTAAGGTGGATATAAGCAACAATACTATGACAGCTGCAGTGAATTTTTTCACTTTTCCTTCCCCTCCTTAATCCTTCATACCTGAGGTTGCCATCGTTTCGAGAATATTAGATTGGGTTATAACAAACACAATCATCGGAACTATCATCATAATAACAGTTCCTGCCGCCGCCGCACCCGAACGTGCAATTCCGCCGGCCTGAATCTGAGAAAGCGCATAATTAATGGTTTTTAATTCTTCTTTATAAACATAAGCCGTGGATCCCGTATTCCAAAGCGCTTGAAAAGCAAATACGATAAGTGTGAGCCATGCGGGCTTAACAAGCGGCAGCGCGATTTTAATAAACATATAAATTTCACCTGCGCCGTCAATTCTTCCCGCTTCCAAAAGAGTGTCTGGAATCATCTGTTCAATAAACTGTTTCATCAGATACAGACCCATCGGCGACGCAAAACTCGGTATGATTACCGCCCAGTAGGTATCAACCATATTGAGTGACCTCAATGTCAAAAAATTAGCAATTGAAGTTATTGTACTGTTGAACATAAGAGACGCTACTATAACTTTGAACATGACTTCCCGGCAGGGAAAATGCAGCTTCGCAAGTGCGTACGCGCAGGCTGAAGAAAGTATTACCTGACCTACGGTTCCCAGAACAGAAACGAAAACGGTATTAAAAAGATATCGGCTGAGCGGCACTTCGGAATTGTCAAACACCGAAAACAGCGTTTTAAAGTTCTGAATTGTGGGATTTTCAGCAAAAAATTTCGGCGGGAACAGGAAAAACTCATCCATAGGCTTTAATGCGGAACTCACTGCGTAAATCAGAGGCAGCAGCATAAATACCGCAAATATGCACAACAGCACCCATATTGCAAGAGTTCCGCCGAAAGAGCGGTTGATTTGTCTTTTAATTTTAAGTGCCATTTATGTACCCACCTTACTAAGCAGCTTTTGAATAACCTTATTGCATAAAATCATCATCGCAAACAGTACTGTTGCAATTGCTGACGCATATCCCACTTCAAATCTGGTACCTGCATAATCTGATAAATGGTTCATAATTGTATGTGCACTGTAATTTACAGTGGGATATCCGCAAAGATTAGTTATAAGCGTTCCGACACCGAAACTGCTTGTAATACTCATAACCGCACTGAAAAGCAGCTGCGGTTTCATAAGCGGAAGGGTTATGTACCACAGTTCCTGCCAGCGGTTACGCAGACCGTCAATTGCACCAGCTTCATAATATGAGCGGTCAACGCCCTGCAGACCCGCGATGAAAACAAGAAAACTTGTTCCTAAACTTGACCATAATGAAACAATGATAATTATCGGCATTATAGTCTCGGGGTTTTTCAGCCAGATCGTAGGCGTGCTGGAAATTCCCAAACGATAAAGAATACTGTTAAGATATCCCTGAGAATCTCCGCTTAAAAACATCTGCCAGATAACAACCATGTTGCCTGATATAGACGGCGCATAAAAGCAAAAGGTTAAAATCGTTCTGACTTTAGGCCCGATCTCATTCAGCAGCCAGGCAAATATAAAAGAAAGTATATATCCTCCCGGTCCTATTACCAGCGCAAGTATAAAAGTGTTGCCCATCGCTTTCATGAATATACTGTCCTGCAAAAACAGCCTTACATAATTGTCTGTACCGACAAAGTCCGGCATACTCAACATATTAAAATCAGTAAAACTCATTATAACCGAGCCTAAAACCGGAATAATCGTAAACAAAAGAAAGGGCACAAAAAACGGTAAGGCAAGTATAAGCCCTGCCCTAACCTCATTTCTACTGTAACTTTTACGCGGTTTTGCTTTTTTCATCCCGTAAAACTCCTTTTTTGATCGGTTGCAGAAATAAAAATTATTCTTCCGTTTTTTCAAACTCCGCAATCTTACGACTGATTTCTTCATTAAGCTCCTTAACATTTCTTATCAGTGCTCTTGAGGAATCCTCTGAAAGTGAATAGGCACTGTTAAATGAAAAATCAAGGGTTCGTGTTATATAATAACTTCCCGGTATCTGAGAAATCGTGTTGATATTTTCCCATTGTTTGCTTATAACTTTGAACTCTTGTGCTGACCACGGAAATCCTTTCACGACATCCAGATTCGCGGATGACTGCCTTGCTGCGGCACCCATCACCTTTTCCATCTCTATGCCGAAATTGATCTGCGTATCGGTATCGGTCCACCATTTAAGGAAATCCCATGCAGCCTGCTTATCAGTAGTTGTGCGCAACATAACAGCACCTGTTCCGCTCGCTATTACGCTGTTATTTATACTGCCGTCGGCTTGTTTCATACCGGGAACAGACGTAAAACCCCATAGACCTTCTATTTCCGGAGCAAAAAGATAAAGTTGATTATACATTGTATACGGTACAATCCCTAAAGGCATATCCCCGCTTTTAAAGCGGTTGGCAAAGGAAAATTCAACCGGAAGATTATAGTCCGTATAAAGCTTCAGTGTTTTGGCAAAAGCGTCTATTGACTCAAAAGAATCAAGAACCGAAGCGTTCTGCTCTTTGTTGTAGTATTCCCCTCCGCTCTGGTAAAGCATAAGGTTGAACATATCCGTCCATGTTACGCCTACAGTAAGATTATTCTTTTGAAGCAACGCTACCGCTTCATAAAACTGATCCCATGTTTCTGGTATCTCAATACCTAAGTTGTCAAAGATATCTTTTCGGTAAAACATAAGAGGAAAATCAAAACTTTCCGGCAAAGCGTAAACCGCACCTTTGTAACTGAACGGAATAAGCGCAGACGGATGGAAGCGTTCCGCAACCGTCTCAAAATCCTCAAGCTCAGTTAAATCCACTACTGCGCCTCTTATAGCGTAGTTAATCGGATCGGCGACCGCCGCGTTAAGATAAATGTCTATGGGAGAACCTGCCAAAACATTAGGTAAAAGCGCATCTGCCGAAACAAGACTTACCTTTGCCGATATACCCGTTTTTGCGGCATCGTTTTGCGAAAGCTTATCTATTATCTTACTCTGGTCACGTCCTGTGGCAATCCAAACATTTATCTGTTTTGTATCTCCGCTTTCGTCATCGTAGTCCGACGTAAACGAGGATAGAAAAATTCTGAACTTGAACCAAAGATTTTTTAAAAAGCTTTCTTTTTTTCCCTCAATTTGATGATTCTCAGGAATTAAAGTTATACTGTCTATTTGCAGAGGCTGACTTGTATATTCGTTTATCCAGCTTCCCAAAGCCGATAAAGTTTCTTTAAATTGAGAAAAATTCTGTGCTATTTTATCTGTTCTCTGCGACATTATATTCAAAATATCGGCAAGTTTGTCAAGGGTTACCGTGCTGCTGCCGGAGCCCGAGGAAAGTTCTTTCAGACCAGTCGATATTTCCTCAAGTTCATCGGATTTCTTTTCAAAATCTTCCAGTACGTCGGGAATAAGTTTCTCAAACCCGTAGTTACGGTAAATATCCGGAGAAGATCCGGTGTAGAACAAAATTTTGAGATAATCTTCATTAAGGTCACTCAAAATGGATGATATCCGTCTTAAGTATTCCGACATATCCCCCAATACCGCCTCAAGTGCGATTTCATGTTCGCCTTCACTTAAATAAAACAGCAGTTCCTCTTTTTCTGAAGAAACAGTGTAATTTTCATAGCTTTCGCTGAACGGAAATCGTATTACTTCTGCTTCTTTGAAAGGCACGGCGCCGTCTATCATTATTTTTCTGCTTGAGACCGAGCCGGAGTTGACCGACTGTTTTGCATAAAGAGATATTTTATAATATCCGCTTTGTTTGACATCTACTTTCCACGAAACCCACTGCCCGATCTTGCTGAAATTAGAACCGACAGTGTTAAGCAGCAGGCTTGATGCGCTGTTAGGAGTTACACTTGAGCTTGACCGGTCGCTTGCCGGTACGATTGTGCAATCTGATTTTCGGTATATTTTCTCAGCTTCTATTTTTATCGGATCGGCGTTTTCACTGTCTCCCTTACCGTTTTCATTCAGATACTGCTCATAGGAAATTTCCTCTTCCTGAGGACAAATTTCAATATAGTTCAGTTTGATATCGCTTCTTTCTGAGCTTAGCTTAACCGTATTGTTTCCGGCATTAAACGGCAGATATAACCCGCCGGAATGATATCCTGAACTATCACTTAAAATATACTCCTGCTCAGGAGTAACTTCTTTTATTTCAGGCTGAATGTCATTTCCCGAGGTATCTTTTTTAAATTCGTTATCCACTGTTTCAAAAACCCTGCTCAGGTTCAAAGCCGCTGCCTCTTTGTAAGGCACAGCGCCGTTTACTTCGACGGTAAGCTCAATGGGAGATGAAAACAGGCTGTCGCCTGTTACGGCGGTATATCCGATTTTAAGACAATACAGTCCGCTTTGGGCAACCGTTACCGCAACATCAACCGACTTGCCTTCCTCAAGTAAAGCTCCGTTTAATTCCACACGGGCTTTTTCGGAAGGTTTTTCAAGTTCAGAAACTTCCGCAAGCCACTCGTCGTATCCCTTAAGGTCCCATATTTGTGAAACCTCATTGCCAGACGGAAGTGTGCTAGGTTCAGTTCCGTAAACAACCTGAGACAGTATTGTTAATATAACAGTCAGCACCAACAGCAAACTTAAATTCTTCTTAAGCGATTTCATTTTATACCGCCTTTCAAAGTTAGTGGATGATAGTTTATATATTCCCGCGACAGCTGTTAATTGGATGATTGTTAACAGTCATCAGTATAATTTTTGTAAAATATGGTTTTTAAATAATTTTAAATGCAATAAATAATCCAAAATCATAAATATATACAAAAATTTCAAATTTATTTTAAATATTATATTATATTTTTTATAATATGTAAATGTAAAAATGTCGCCAAAGTATAGCTAAATGTAACTTTTATTTTCAATTATTAAATACTTAACTTACTTGATTCGTATCGCGTTCAACATATCGGATTTGAAACTATGCAGTCAGTAAAAACTGCTGCTTTCAAAATTACACGACGGTAATTTTATTTATATCGCTTCCGGATATTTTAGCCGCTTTTTTAAGCGCATAAGGGGTAGACAAATGAATGTTACCAAAAGCACAAAGCTCAGCTCTTTCATCAAGAGTGGTAAAATCATTCTTAGTGCGTCTTATAAAAGACACTCCGCTTACGGTAGTTTTTCCACCTGCCGCCAGCACTCCGAAATCACCCGATTCAAAAAACACGCCGCCGTTTATATTAATCTCGCCGCTTTTCACCCTGACTGCTGAATCATGGATATTCCAAGGACAGAGATTATAAAAATCAATTCTGCCGGTAAAGCTATCGTTAGCCAAAACTGCGGTCGACTGATTTTCTTTCTTTTCCCAGGTTCCGACAAGCTGATTATCGAGAATAACAGAATCACTCTTGCCCTCAAGATAAAATCCCACAGATGAAAAATCAATGCCGTGGCTTATAATATAGAGTCCTTTAGCTCCGTTATCGATATGTACTCCTTTTACGGTGCCGAAGATAAATGACATATATACGGTTTCATTCCTGCTTTCACCCACGTAATATCCTGTGACATTCTCAACCATATAACGCATAAATGTCCCGTTCCATGAGGTTATCCAGGATTCACGTTCGGTAAAGGGGTTATCCCATATCTGTCCAGGATTGGCATGAGCGTTGAGTATCACACCGTCCTCACTTCCTCCGCCGATTGAAATGCCGGTGCCGAATGCGGCAAATACAAAGCCGTCCACATAATGTCTGTCGCATCGATATGTGCTGAAATCAATGCCTATCCAGCAGGCAGTGACCGTAACACCTATAACGAAAATATCGCTGCCCCTGCCTCTGATGGCAGGCGCGTATTCGCAAACCGTCTTTTCCCTGACTTTTGCGTAAGAAACGGAAATCCCCCTGAGTCCCGATTTTTCTTCCAATGTGAATAGCGCAGGCGCAGAAACATCACCCTTGCCGTAATCGGTAATGAAATAAGCCGTTTTCCCTATCGGATAGTGATAATGAGGCGAGGAACCTCTGAGCTCAACCCCTGATCTGACGGTGACCGGACTGTCGATTTTATAGTTGCCGGCAGGCAAATAAACAACACCGCCTTTGTCCGCAATGCTGTCTATAGCAGCCTGAAGCGCTGCCGCAACATCCTCAGAATCTTCATTCACACCGAAATCCACCGCATTGACAAGCGTATTACCTTCTACCTGCGGATTCCTTACGACGATTTTTGCCATTCGGTCATCAAGCGCCTGTTTATCGAGTGTCACATTAACATTTTCATTACTGTAAACCGCAGTATAAATATGCTTTTTGCTTTCTGTAATGTAATTGCCGTCTGAATCCCTGCAATTTGTAAGAGAACAGATATCCGGTACATCGGTATTAATTACCGTTTTACAATTAAAATCACAGTTTACACCGCTGAAGCCTCTTGAGCTTTTAGCCTTAATGCCTATAGGAGCCGAAATTTTACTATCCTGAACCGCAACAACTGCGCGGTCAAGGAGCATAATTCCCACACCCTCGCTCTCAATTTCGCAAGAGTTTACGCTTGCTGCCCCTTCATCCTGACAGGAGGATATTTTTAAAGCGACAGCATCGCTGCCGCCAACGGCAGACAGCTTACAATCAAGAAGCTGGGTGCCGTAATAGGTCATATTTCTGAATTCGAGACAGGTTTTACACTCCTTAATATCGAGTTTAAAGGCTCTGCCGAAGCCGTTAAGAATTCTAACACCGACATTATAGCCTCTGACAGTAATCTCACCCACAAAGTGCCAGTCTATGTGACCCAAATCAAAAGCTACGGCATTATTATAAAGCCAATTTTTAAGCTCAGCCTCATCGGGTACACCCGGCAGTCCTGATTTCAGCCACCAGTCGGGACGATAATCCATTTGAAGCTGGCGGCATACATCGGGAGCCTTATCGAACCAAAAGCCTTTATAAAGCGGAGTTCCGAAGATCCCCCGAACAAGCTGCTGAATGGTGTAATCTCCGCTGACGTCCTGGTTTATCGCATAATATGAATTGACAAAATTAAGATTTTCAAGGCTTGAAGGCAAAACCTCTGTCAGTACCGTTTCGGGATAAGCTATAGGCTGACCGCAAATAAAGTTTTGTTCAGGATACCAGAAGGTGAGTCCGTTGAGCGAAGCTGCCTTCCTAACAAAAAAGAAAGGCTTTTTATTCCCCTCGGCACAGGTTTTAGGATACAATGCCAAAATTGTACCTCCGGCCTTCGGGTCGGACTCGGTAGGCTTTTTAAAGTCTCCTAAAAGGGTTATACCGTCTTCTATAACCAGCTCGCTTGTCAGTTTATATATTCCTGCCGGAGCGTAAACAGCGCCGCCTTGTGAAATGGCATATACAAGCGCCTCTTTAAAAGCTTCAGTATCATCGGTAATACCGTCGCCCAAAGCGCCGAAATCATGCACGTTTGCGACGGCAACCGCACCGTTTGAATTGAGATAATCGGTTTTAATAAGTTCCATTAGTCTCTCTCCCTTTGGTAACAAATATGAACAGAATCACTTGATAAAAAGCGTCGCGATTTCCTTGCCGCGCATATTAAGCAGAATTTCCCCGTGACCGAGAGGCTCAAATACTTCCTCGTTCATATTTGAAGTAAATATTTCGCCAAATGTATTAAGCCGCACCTCAAGATCCGAAACTGACGAATTGAACAGTCTGACTATATATCCCTCGCCGTTTTCCGAGCGCTTAAAGGCAGAAACAATAACGGCGCTGTTATTAACAGAAAGCAGACTTCCGCTTTGAAGGGAAACACCTTTATTCTTGTCCTCACGGTAGAATATTTCGGAAATATGAGTCCCCTGCACTGCGGGACGGCCTCCTGTAAATTTCTTGAAATCGGCAGGTACACAGTGCGCCAGCACAGGATTGCGGAAACTGCAAGAGACTGAAAGCAAACCCGAATTATCTCGTTTGGAATAGGGGTAAATCGCCGCCCTGCCGGAAATTTCTCTGATGCATTGATTTTCAGGCGTGAGCCATTGCGGCCCTGCGTTTTTATCAATAGCACCCGTGGCCCTGACTAAAGTAAATGCAAGAGTATCAAGTCCATACTTGGCGCATTCATGTGCGCCTTCCGTAAATACAGCGACACCGCCCGAGCTTTCCTCAATTGCGGCAAAGCTGGTATTGGGATGACATACATCTACCATTAAAGGATTAATATCGTCATCTCTTCGGGTTACAATATCAAAAGGTATATCTGCAATAAAGCTGTCAGACTCAGCGTCAGTCTTTACAAGAAGCCTCAGCCGGTGATCAGATGCCTTATTATCAATTTTATAATCGACATTCAGGAAACGGCTTCCCGCATCAAGAGTCAGGATAAGCTCACAATGCTCTAAAACCATACTTTTGCTTCGCCTTTTTAGTTTTTCGTCATAGCATTTGGGCAGTCTCATATCAAAAGAAATAACAGCCCGTGATCTATGGGGATTTTTCTCGGTCAGCTTAACTCTGCCGCTGAAACTGTGGCTGGATATTTCACTGTCTCCCGCATTTCCGAAAACATAAGAAGTTCCTATATCCGCAGTATCTTCGAGACTTATGCAGTCAGTCAAAATCCTGCCGTTTTCCTTAAGAGATATATTGACTTTTCCGTCGGGGGCTATATCAACTGTTAAATACTCATTTTCCAGCTTAACAGTATTATCTGACGGTTTTTCTGCTATGTTTAGTTTTCCTGATACAGGAGTAATCTTAAAGCATTCAAATGAATACGGCTTCATATCTCTGACGCTCAGATAAATTTTATAAACATCCACCAACATACTTCCCGGAAGATTAATAGCTGAGAAAATATCCATTCTCTCCCTTGTTTTTGAAACGGCGGTAAACTCAACCTCTTTTCCAAAGCTATCGGTTATAATAAAATTGTTTATCTTCTCAGTAGAAGGAAAGCGTACTACCGCCTCTGCTATTCCCGATACACTGCCTGAAACGGTGTTGGCGAGAATCAGCGAATAAGCGCCTTTTTCATCAGTAACAAGACTATTGTGATATCCTGCTATATCAAGCGCACGTTCCAGTAACTCTGCGCCCACCTCATTTACCCGGGCAAACCTGTCTTCCATATGTGAGTGAACCTCATCACGGCTGCATCCGCAAATAGAATCATGCGGATGATTCTGCATAAGGGTTTTCCACATATAATTAAGATAATTATCGGGATAAACTTCTTTGAATCCCGACATATCGAGCATACTGTAAAGCGGCTCTATACGGTTTTCAAGCATATTTTGAGTCAAAACATTTTGTACTTTTAAATAATGGCGCGAAGAAAGCGTACCCTGAAGGATTGTACTGTCCCCTCCGCAGCGCAGCTCACCGCCGAATTTTTGGAGTTCAATATGGTTTTGGTCAATATATGTCTTAACATTTTTTATATAATCGGAAAGAAGCATCTGCTTAATCTCTCCGTTAATTTCATTTTTATTAAGTTCCTCTAATATGGGAAGCAAATCCTCCTGCGCTTCAAGGTGGTCAACACCGTTCATAAGAAGCAGATAAGGTGTGCAGCTGCCGCCCTCAAAGGATTGTTCAATATTTTTCACAAGCTCGATACTGCGCTCAATATCGGCAGAGAAACGCTGCGCGTTATTATACCAGCAGCGCATGTGCACCGCCAACGCCTCGGTGCCGTCAGCGCCGCGCCAAATAAATTCCGAAGGTATTGGGATTAAATACTTTTCACCATTCTCATTAATTCCGTAAGGATTGAATCCCCGGCCAAATATAAAGTTATCTACACCGAAATTTTTAAGAATCTGCGGAAGCTGTGATATATTGCCGAACTGGTCGGGAGCATATCCGGCAGTGCCGCATTTACCAAAGGACTTTGCAAGCCTTGTACCCTTTAAAAGATTACGTATAGTGGCTTCACCGCTTGTAAGATAAAAATCGTTTTGAAGATACCAGGGTCCGACAATTATGTTGCCGCTGCTTATATAAGATTTCAGCTTTTCACGGTTTTCAGGATATATTTCAAGATAATCTTCCAAAACAACTGTTTGAGCATCTAAATGAAAGATATATTGGGGGTATTCCTCCAATATATTAAAAAGATTGTTGATAAGGTCACAAAGCCTCATCCTGAATCCCTCAAAGGAGCGATACCATTCTCTATCCCAATGAGTATGCGAAATTACACAGTAAATTTTTTTCATTTTC
Source organism: uncultured Clostridia bacterium (assembly GCA_944384855.1). Taxonomy (GTDB): domain Bacteria; phylum Bacillota; class Clostridia; order Oscillospirales; family Acutalibacteraceae; genus UBA737. The sequence continues at coordinate 18,995 of CALWUY010000043.1, forward strand.
CTTCTCCTTTGAAAATTTCAAACATTGCAATAGGTATATTTGAATTGTAATTTTACAGTAAATCGTATGCTGCAGATAAAAAACTGCAGCATACGAATAATAAATTTTATCTGAACGCGCTGCCAGATGTCTTCACGCCCGATGCAATCTGATATTTAGGGCTGCCGTCTATAAGATTGCCGAATGAAGTTACTGATTTTGTGCCTTTCTCGGCAATTATATCACCCATCGAACGGGTTCTTACAATAAGGCCTGACGCATTGACATTACCGCCCGTTGCCAAAATCGGGGCTTTGCCTGCCTGGAAGAAATATCCGCCGGCAATATTGACATTACCGCCGTCCACACGGATTGAAGCGTCATTCATCAGCCATGGACAGATATTGAAGATATTAAGTGTGCCGGTAAAATTTTTGTCAGCTACAACAGCTGTGGAAGTATAAGGATCGGAACTATATGAACCTATACACTGCGGATCAATAATTGTCACCTTGCTGTCGCCTGTAATATAGATATCGTTTACCGAATAGTCTTGGCCGAAACCTATAATATAAAGCTCCGCGCCGTCTATATACGCACCTCTGTACGCACCGAAAGCAGCCTGCATAAAGCTTACTTCATTAGTACAGTCACCAAAGTAGAAAAAAGTTGCGGTTTCATGCAGATGAGTCATTAAAGGTCCGGTCCAGTCACCGCTGAACTTGTTTGGATTAAATCCGGTAGACCACATTTCACCCGGGTTAGTGTGAGCATTTAATAACACACCGCCGTCAGAACCGCCGCCAATGCTTATACCTCTGTTAAAGGTGAAGAAATTAAGACTTTCTATGTAGTGATTATCACATTTGTAAGAGTTAAAGTCGGCAATACTCCAACCGCCCACTACAGTTGTATTAATGATATAACAATCCTTGCCTGTTGCCTTAATTGAAGTGGCATAAGGACCTATGGTTTCCTGAGAAACCTTATCGTACACAACCGACAGACCTCTGATACCTGCCGATGGCTCAAGTGTAATAAGCGCTTCTGCATTCTCTTTGCCCGCTCCGTAATCGGTGAGCAAAGTGCTGAACGGAATTTCGGAATTAATGTAATGGAAATAGTCATTAGCTCCGACAAGCTCAACGCCCGATTTGATTATTATCGGGGTTTCAATCCTATAAACGCCTGCCGGAATATAAACCTTTCCGCCGCCGGCAGCAGCCGCTTCATCAATAGCTTTCTGAATTGCAGCACCGATTTCAGGCTGTTCTCCTTGCGGAATTGCTACGGTGAAAAGCTGCATTTTGGCAGGCGCCTTATCCTGATAAGCTCTGCGCGAATCTGCCGCTTTATACTCATCGGTCAAAAGCTCTATAGACTTATCGTCAGAATTATTTTCAATGTATACAGGGCTTTCAGTCTCTTTTTTAACCTTAAGTTCCCCTGAATTTGCCGTGCAATTGAGTAATTGGGTTTCATCGACGGTATTTAGAATTTCAACGTGATTTGAGCCGCCGCTGAAGGTGGAATTCATGACCGCTACCTTGCCCGACTTAACATAAAGGGGCGCTTCTGCATTCTCATCTGTAACGCTGAAGGAGCAGTTCTGAAGCGTCATATAAGAACTGCCTAAATAGCTGACGGCATATTTGCCTGTACTCTCAAAAGTAATGGTATTTCCGCTGAAGCCCGAAGCTGCATTTTCCCCTACAAGCAACGCGACCGGATCTTTACCGCCGTTTGCCTTAAGCACGCCGTTGGTAAGCTGACCTCCGTAAGGAACGTCACCTTCTATATACATACAAACATTGCAGTCTGTGATGTTGAAATTGTAAATTCGGCCATAAAGTGAAGTGACATACATCCCTACATTATAACCCTCGATTTTCATATCAGCAACATAATGAAAATCAATCTTCCCGAGAGAAAATCCTATACCGTAGGTAATCAGCCAATTTTTCAGGATTTCCTCTTTCGGGGTTCCCTCAAGACCTGAACCTAACCAGAATTTCGGGCTGAAATCAAAATTTTGCTGACGGTCAGAGTCGGACGCCTTACCTGACATATATCCCACATGAAGCGGCGTACCGTAAATATTTTTTACCATTTGCTGATAATGGGCATTGTCATAGCTGTCATGAGTGATGCCGTCGTAAGAATTTACAAGATATATATCCTCTATTGCAACATTTATCGGATCGCTAATACCAATAGTATAATTATAAGGAGTTGCCTCGCCCGAGGCTAAGGTCTGTTCGGGATACCAAATAGTTAAACCCTTAACACAGCTTCCCTGTCGCATAGTTATAAACATACTTTTGCTGCCGTCTGCAATAGTAGAAACCTTAGCGGCAAGGATTGTGCCTTCGGCTTTAGGATTTTCCCTTGACGGAGCATTAAAATCTCCTAAAAGGGTTACGCCTGAGGGAATAACAAAATCTTGTGTGAGTAAATAAGTGCCTTTTGGGGCATAAATTACGCCGCCTTTGCCTTCGAGCGAACGAATTGCCGTACGGAAAGCCAAGCTGTCATCAGTCTTACCGTCTCCTGCAGCGCCGAAATCCTTAACATTTGCTTCAATTATACGCCCATTTGACGTCTCATAATCGGTAGCCAGAAGTTGAGGATACTTCTGTTCAGAAATAGTATTTTCACTGATGCTTACCGAATGCAGCCACATGGTAGAAGCAGTATCCAGTTTTACGGTGAAATGCGATTTTGCATCAGTGCTGAATTTAACCTTTTCCGTTTTAATCGACATACCGCCCCACACCGAACCTCCGGCCATTTCGTATGAGTTTTCCACATTGCCCGAAGCGCCTTCGTATCCGAGTTTAAATGTCTTCGAACTCGATTCATAGTATTCAAGCTTTATAAAAAGCGACTTGCCGTCCAGCTTTTCGCAATAGTCATTGTCGAGCTTGAAACTAAGTGTATTTTCTTTGCTGATTTTAGAATACTCTTTGCCGAGCACTGCTCCGTCATTTAACTTATCGGTACCGTTAATGTCAACTGTCATTCCGTTTTGCCTGATATTTTCACCAAATAAAACTATCGGACAATCAGATGATAAAATATCTTCGCCTTTAACGTCAGTTGAGGGCTCGTCAGATTTTTTCCCACAACCCGAAATAGCTGCAGTCAGTAATATAACTACTGATAAAAGCACCGAGAGCAAACGAAAAGTGTTTTTCATTATATCAATCCTCTCATAGTGTTTGTGATTTAAAGTATTTTCGGGGCGCAAAAACCCTTTTAGGCTCCTGAATTATGTCTTAATACACCGAAAGTGTCATAAAAACAGTTCGCGCCCTCGAAAAAATTTATGCTTTAAGCTAAATTACATTATGCTGAAATCCAATTTGATCATACGTCTTATAAATACTCAAAATTGAATTAAAACGGCTGTTTAAAGCACTTTGTAATAAGCGTTAGTTAAACATCTCATCTATGAGAGCCTGTATTCCCGCAGCATTGCCTTCGGTATACAGTGAGTATGTTGTATCAGTAAATATCGGCATTGCAACAGCACGCATCGTGCCGATGGAAATTTGCTCGTTAATGTTAAGCATAAGATTGGCATAATCAAGGCTGAATGTCGGAACTATATAATCGTTCATCATCTCAATATAAAGGTCGCGGTCAACAAAATTTGCAGACCCGTCTTGTATCTGAAGACTTTGGAAATCTTTCGACTTATCAGCCATTTTCTTAAGCACCTTAGCCGCGAGCTCGGAGGTTTCAGATATCGCGGGAATGGTTATAATATTAGTGTTGTGATACTGCGCGGATATATAATCACTTTCTTTATTGTACTTAGGATATGGAATAATACCTATTTCGAATTTACCGCTGTCCTCACTGTCCGAAGTGTATCCGCCAAGCAGGAACAGGCAATTACCGTCCAAAAAGAAATTCTGTTGAGTTATACCGTCCATATCTCCGGGATAGAACATACCGTCATTTACTGTAAATGTAGTTTTGAACTTTTGCAGTGCAGTAACAGCGCTTTTATCGAGCATATTGTATACAAGACGTCCGTCGGCATCTTTCTTGATCATCGGGACACCCGCTGCTAACCAAACAGGCACTAAGCCGTCATACGCCTGTGAAGTAGAACCCAAACGGTCATTAGCGTCAAACTTACCGTCGTTGTTCATATCCTTCACAGCCTTTAGACTGTACTCACGGAATTTATCCCATGTCCATTCGCCTTTGCGGACAAGTTCCGCGGGATCGGTAAGACCCAAAGTCTTAATCATATCTCTGTTGTATAAACAACTCATTCCGGCATATCCCATAAGGCCATTGGAACCAACACCGTAAATACCGCCTTTAACACTTGCAATATTTGTTATTACGGAATTCCAGCGGTCAGAATTCACTTCCAAACTCTCAAGACCTGATAAATCCATAAGCAGATCCTGTGCCGCGAGGGGGCCGAAGCTGAAAAGCTGATGAATCATTAAATCAGCAAAACCGGTATCTCCGTTGGTTATAGAGGTCTGGGCAATAGAAGTGAATTCTGTCGGAGAATAATAATCGATTTTTATGCGTATATTTTCCTCTCCCTCAATTTCAGTTATCATCTGACGGATTGCCTCGCCGTATTCCGTATCCTGATTCCATGAAAATTCATCTTCATAATAAGCCGCCACAGCGATTGTAAAGGTTTGAGCGTTATCATCAGGCTCTTTTACAGAAGTTTTACCGCCATCCGATGTAGTTACTCCATTATCACAGGCGCCTAAAGTGAACAGCATAGCGAAGATTAATATAATCGCAAATATACTTTTGATTTTTTTCATATTATTTACCGGCCTTTCTTTTTTTCTTAATAAGTATTATGGCTGTAGCCGCACCGCCTGCAAGCACCGCAAGTACTGCGACAGAAATACCTATCGCCAAAGCCATCTTTGTGAAAGCAGATACGTTAGCCTTATTTGAACCGTCGTTTGCGGATGCTAAATTCTGCTCGAGTTTGCCAAGCACTTCATCATCAAGTAAAACATCCGAAATGATATAGGTCGCAAGGCGCGTAGGCTCATCCCAAATAATCTCTTTCTTGGCCTTATTATCAATACGGGAAAGCTTTCTGAACGATCCGTTAACATCCAGTCTGTAGAGATAAAATTCATCCATTGATGTAAGATTATCTTTCTTGAGATGCACTGTTACAGTATCGCTGAATAGATACTCACGTGTATCCTTATAAAATGTCGGGTCAAGAATAATGGTATTCTTATTATCCGCCTCAAACTCTTTAGCAACGATCTCAGGTATAATGCTCATATCTTTGGTTTCAACTACCAACTCGCCGTAGGCGGGAATAACATCCGGCTTGGCTGTAAGGTAAAGTTCATAACCGGTATTATTTGTCGTAATAACTGATTTTTCAATCTTAACCTCGCCGGACTTCGTAAAGCACATATTATCTATACGGAAGGTGATTTCCTTGCCGATATAGTTTTGCGCCGTGCCGGTATAAATCCGCAGAAAGTTAATTTTAGTGAAATCCACATCACTTTCGCCCTTCCAATCAACAGTTTGACTTGCAAAATCAAACGAAAGCTTGACGTGATTCCAACCCTCGTTAAGATTCAGGTCACCTAGCCCCCAGGAAATTTCGTTTTGATCCCATGTACCTGAACTTGTAAGCTCAATAGCACCGCCTGCAAATTCAAAGAAATCAGGATCGGAAACATATAAATCAAATTCTAACGCGTTATAGCCAGTAGAATCTACCTCGTTGCCTTCACCGGTACGGTAAACCCATACAAAGTTTCCTGTATCGACTGAAAATTTAAGAGATGACATACCTTGAGTTTTTTCTTCCAGATCCATTTCAAAGGATGTAAATACAGTCTCACGGTTCAAACCGAACATTTCTTCAAAAGGCTGGAACATCTTGGCGCCCTTTATTGTAGGCTCATAGCTTATCGGAAGAGCTGTAGTATCATCTGCGCTTACGCGAATATCATCGAGATATACCGTGCTTACCGGAAGGTCAGCAACCGGACCTTCTCCTAATTTTAGAGTGAAAGAAATAATCTTTGTTAAATCAGGTGTTCCCTGCTTTCTGGCTCTTGAAAACGGTAATACTATTTGATTCCAACCGTTTTTAATTACCTGTGATGTCCAACCCTGCCATATAAAGCAATCTTCTTCTAATTCATGTGAGCTGCCTATGCGGCAGTATGAGCCGGTGTTTTTCTCGGCAAGTTCCTTAAGTTTCACATAGTCGTCTGTATAAATCCAAAATCTGATAGCGCCGGCGGTGCCGTTTTTGGTCACGTCTTTTATATTAAAGGTACGCTCCAAACTCTCGCCCCAAAATCCCATTCTTATAAGCCAGCCTTCATTAAAACCGGCTTCGGTTACAAATGTTGTGGCCTTATAGGATTTTTTACCGACCTTTGAAATATCATTTGAAATACTGGCAGGCCATGCCTTTTCGCCGTATTCGTCATTCAAAAGGAGCAGCGGATCATCGTTAGAAGGTATTTCGGCAACATCAGCAAAGCTCTTATCGTATGCAGCGGCAATACGGATCATACGTATGTGCAGATCCTTGTCACTCTTTCCGTCTGACAGACCCAAACTAAACTGATTGAGATTATTGAGTTCTCCCTTATGCCATGAGCCGAGACTTATTTTAACCTCACACCATTTTCCCGGCACTACGCTTTCAAAACCTTTGGAAACATCAGCGGATGAAATCGGATGATTTACACCGTTCGAATCAACAAATGAAATAGTAATTTTATTTTTATAATCTGCCCAAGCGCCATTATCTTCAATGAAAACATTAAATGTAACAACATTGCAGTCAGTAAAACTTACCGGCTTATAAGAAGAAACTTCACTCCTGATAACATTTACGAAATTATAAATTTTATCCTCGGTCGGAAGATTATCGGTACGCGGCGTAAAGTTTATTGTCCTGTCAAAATTCATCGCATGATAATCGGAATTAAGACCGGGATGAACAATCGGCCATTCAGAACCGTCAAGCTTGGCAAAAACAATTTCTTTTGTTTCCTCTTTATCGTCATCATCAGGCAAAACCGGGTCGGGCGACAAATCAGGAAAATCGGTAGTATACTCCGCACAAACATCAGTAACGGTAATATGAAGAATCTTATCCGAGAATCCTTCACCTAAATAAAAGCTCAATCCGTTTACGGCAGATAAATTCTTGCTGCCAATGCTTCTGAGGCTTATTGTGATTTTAGTGGGCTGACCCACTACAACATTTTTAAATGCCGCCTGAACGTCAGCTGAGGCTATCTGCAAACTGTCTCCTTGGGCAGTAGCCACTGAAATATTAAGCTTATCTTTATATGTCTCCCATGCCCCGTTATCTTCTACGGTAAGCATAAATGTAAGCACATTATGCTTGGAGGCATCAATCGGTTCCATGCCTGCGGCATCTCTTAAAACATTAATATACGTTTTGACGTCACCGTTAGGGATAAAGGAAATGCGACGATCTAAATGAGTCGCGTCATAATCAGGGTTATTGTACTGACCGGAGAGTCCGGGATGACATATAGGCCATTCAGAACCGTCAAGCTTGGCTATAACGGCTGTCTTAGGCTTGGCAGGTCCCTCGTCTTCCGTTGCTATAACAGCTAAATCATCAATATAAATCGTAATAGAGGGAGAACCGTCAGGCAGTTTCATATATAATGTATCAATTTTTGTTGCGTCAGGCTGATTTGCTTCAATGCCGCAATCAGCAAACTTAAGTGTAATTTCATTCCAACCGCTTACAGTCACCTGATCCAACCAGTTTTCCCAACGGAAATAATTTCCGTCTATGTTTTGGCAATCGCCGATTTTTATAATATTCGGAGTAGTAAGTGCCTTTATCTCCTCAAGATCCGCAATATCTTCAATATAAAGCCAAAAATGCAGTGCACCGGAAGTGCCGTTTTCCGTTACAGCGGAAATATCCTTCTTAGGCAGCGCTTTAGAACCCCAGAAGCCCGCTCTGATAATCCAGCCTTCATATTCATATGTATTTACCTTAAGAGAATGAGTTCCTACTTTAGCAATCTCATCACTGACATTTGTTTCGATGAAATATCCTCCTTCTCCGGCTTCGTCATCTATAATCGCAACTCTGTCGGTAGCAGGCGGAATAATCTCACCGCCCGGTTCTTCCTGCCCGGGAGGCTCGGTCTTGACCGAAGGGTCGGCGCTGACTCTTAAATGGTCGATATACATTTCAATCGAAGCAGAGCCGTTAGGGAGTTTGAAATTAAGAGTATCTATCTTAGTAAGATCGGGAGCTGTGCCTTCAACAGTGCAATCTGCAAACGGAAGAACAACTTCGTTCCAACCGTCTTCAGTTACACTGTCAATCCAGTTATCCCAAACATAATAGTTGCCGCTCGCACTATGACAGTCGCCTATTTTAGCGACAACCTTATTGCCGCTTGCCTGGCGCTGTTTAATCGAATCAAGTACTGATACTTTTTCAACATACATCCAAAAACGGACAGCGCCGTCGGTGCCGTTATTTGTAAGACTTTTTATATCCTTCGGTTCAAGCGCGGGGGAACCGAAAAATCCGGCAATAATTATGTTAGAGCTTGTTGTGATTTTAAGAGAACGTTCACCGACAGCAACCTGTTCACCGACAGTATTTACAGCGGGTTTTCTTGTCTCTCCTGCCTCATCGTCAATAAGAAGCACATCTTCCGGAAGCACTTCTGCAACCATATTCTTTATTTTAATACCTAAATTCTTATCACAAGTACTGCCGGAAACCGAGAAAATGAATTTTTTGACACTTTTAACGGCATCCTCACCAACGCCTGAAAGCGGCAGACGTACCTTAACCTCTGTTCCGGGTTTTACAACCGAAAGCGCAGCCAGTACATCTGCCTGTGGAATTTCAACGGTTCCTGCATTTGTATCCAACTCAATTGATATATAATTTCTATAGCTTTCAAATGCTCCGTTATCTTCGACGGTAAGCATAAAACTCAGCACATCGTAGCCGGTTAAATCGGCGGCTTCCTCACCCATATCGGTTCTCGAAACAGTAACCGAAGTAAAAACTGTATTTATATTGGGCGTTTCTGTTCCGCTGCCGACAAAATTGAGTTTACGGTCAAGATTCATTGAATGGTAATCATTATTCATACCGGGATGAACTACATTCCATTCAGAACCGTCAAGTTTAGCGAATACAAACGGCTCGCTCGGCTTCACAGTATCGGCTAACACTGAAGTTAAATTAACCGAAATAGCAGAAAATGCTATTATAAACACAAGCAAAACAGCCACAATCCGCTTTGGAATTGCAAGATTCTTCATATAAATCCTCCGCTCTTATTTTGTGTGACAGCACTCCGGTCTGTCACAACTTCGTTCACCGTTTTTTACTACGGCTCACTTAGATTTTTTCAAAGCATCAGCATTGCAAAAATCCCCTATTGCGCCAAATTTAAAATTCGGCTTCAAAATTTTTTCAACCCGCCAAACTGAAAATTCAATTTTGCGGGAATGGTGGAGGTAGGCTCTGATACAGTACGCCAAACAGCTTTTACCGGATATAAAACCTTAACCACATCAAAGCATAATATCTGTATTTTCAAATATAGTTCGAATATTATGCTCAAAAGTATTTTCCTTAAAATTTAAAATTTATATTTCAGAACGTACCCGACTAATAATTAGTCGGGTACACCGCATCAATTAAACATTCAACACTGATTTTTACTTTACGCCGAATAAAATCTTACGTAATGCTATTAAATCGTTTGCATTAAACAGACCGTCATAGCAAACATCAAAGGCTCTCTGCATGGGGTCATTATCAAGCAGCGCTTTCTTTAGAACTATAAGGTCTAAAATATTACGTGCGCCGTCGTTATTGGCGTCACCGTACACTACAGAAGCAGCGCGGCTGTTAGATATGCGTATATCGTCTATATAGAAAGGATTCTCTCCCAAATCAGAACCGCAGGTCGAATAAATTTCTTCATAGATACCTTTACCGTCGGATGCGATAATCTGAGGCATTCTGATATCAATATGGGTGATATTAGTATAATCAGGATTACCCGATATAGTTGAATTACCGAAATCAAGGATTATTTCGTTCCAGCCTACCTTTGTCACCTGGCTTACCCAGCCGTCCCATTTACGGTAATCTGTAATATCAACCTGATCCGCTGCACCGGTACCCATTCTGACAAAAGATTTCACGCCCGTATAACTGCCGTCATCCAATGCTGTTTCGGCGTATGTAAGCGCCTGAAGAATGGCGTCGTTTTCCACATAGAACCAGAAACGCAGTGTACCGTCCTTACCGTTCGCGGTAGCTGTAGAAATATCTTTTGACAGCGGACTTGCCCCATAGAAGTTTGTGAAGACTAACCAGCCTTCATTTACAAGCTGCGCTCCGCCGGGAGCATTCGGATCAACCGTATATTTAAGCGAATTAACACCTGCTATAGAATTGCTGTTAGTAGATCTTACACGGCCGTAATTGGCGTCTCCGTTTCCGCTGATGTTAAGATTTTCATCATCAATAAGTATAACATCATCACCGGCAGCGGCAATATCGGTGGAATAATAAGTATCTGCAGTTACCTTGAGGTTATCTACCGCAACTATTACATCAGACGAACCGTTACCAATCTTAAAGCGCATCGAGCAAATAGCTGTCCAATCGGTGTTAGGTTTGGCTTCCGGAGTGAACGGAAGAACAACCTCGTTCCAACCGGACCTTGTCAGCTGAGATGTCCATCCGGTCCAGAGAGCACCCCAGGGGCCGTCAGGATTACTTGAATCAATATTCTTATCACCGATTGCTATTATATCGGTATAAGCCTGACAATTATGGAGATCATTAAGGGTATCATTATCTTTAACCCAGAACCAGAACCGAAGTGCGCCTTTGGTACCGTTTGCGGTAACCTCAGATATATCCTTAGGAATTTCAAATAACGAACCGCCCCAAAAACCTGCCTGAAGGACAGTTGTAGTATATGTTTGATTTACGTATGAATATGTTCCTACTTTAGCGATATCAATATCAGGCGCGCCCATAAACGGTGCTACCTCGCCGTTTTCATCATCAAGAAGAATAACTTCATCATTGTTATCCATAGTAGCATAAATTTCATCGATCTTAATATGAAGATCAAGATCACAGGTGCTTCCGGCAACTTTGAATGTGAAATTGCTCGATTCTGTAAGAGCGCCCTTGTTAATGTCGTCAAGGTCAAGCTTCACAGAACCCTTAATACCCGGAACAACACCGGAAAACGCCTTTTCAACGGCAGCTTTTGAGAAAATCTGACCGTCTATGGAAATCTCAAGATAATCTTTATAGAAATCCCAGGCGCCGTTATCCTCAACCCAGAAATTAAATGAAAGCTGATCATAAAGAGATATATCTATGCGAGATCCCCAGTTATTAGCGGTTCTCTCAACATATACCCAATCTTTAACATCAGGGCGAATATCAGAGGTGAAATTAAGATAGCGGTTTAATGTAGCAACACTTTCATCGGTATCTAAACCCGGATTTACTATCGGCCAATCCCAGTCTAACTTTGCATATTCCAAAGGCTCGGTAGGCAGAACTTCAGCTTTAACCTTGGTTACCGTAATCAACAAAGAACTATCACCAGTGTAATCCGCAAGCTTGAATTCAACCATATCTGCCGTATACAGCCTGGTTGTATCCATACCATCAAGGCTTATCGCTACCTTTTGGGTTTTTCCCGGAACAATATCGGCAAAAGCCGCTTCAAGATTCGCGTCCGGAATAGGCTGAGAATCGATAGTAATCTTAAAATAATCTTTTAATTCATCCCACGTATCGCCCGCGGTGAAATTAAATGTAAGAACATCAGCACCCGAAATGTCTACTGCCGGATATTGCTTTTCCTGACAATTGGTTCTGATGAAATTTACAAACGGAGCATCGGCGCTAAGAGACCAATTCTCAATGAGCCAACCTCCGCCCGGATTGACTATCGGCCACTCACCGCCGGTAAGTTCAGCTAAAGTTACCGGATAAACCTTTTCGGGAGAAAGCTCGGCAAATATCTGAGAAACAGTTATGTGCAGATTATCTGCCGTAGGCGGATTTTCCGCCTCAACTTTAAATTCTATATGATATATATTTGTCATTGCGGTTTTATCTAAACCGTCAAGGCTTATTCTTACTCTTGATGCTTTGCCCGGAACCACATCTGCAAAAGCCGCTTTTAAATTAGCGTCCGGGATAGCAATTTTTTGGTTGTCCTGAGAAATCAAACTGATTTTAAAGTAATCCTTGTAAACAGACCATGTTTCGCCGACTGTGAAATTGAATACCAAGTCGTCAGCGCCCGAAAAATCAAGACCGGTTGCAGGATTTTCGGCTCGTGTAGCCGTGACATAATTATAAATATAGTTACCCGGGTCTTCAACAAAATTCAAGTCACGATCTATTCTTTGACGGGATGTGCCTGTTCCGCCGTCGTTAAGTATAGGATTTGCCGTCGGAGGCCATTCCGTTCCGTCTAACTTAACAAACTGTGCCGGATAGGTGGTTTCGGCAGAAACTGCCGTTGGTACTGCGATTACGCAAAAGTTAACTAAAAGCGCAATACCAAGAATAACCGAAAGAACTTTTTTAAATGATTTCATAAATTTTCCTCCTGTAATTTTTTTATTTTTGGACAGCATTAGTTTAAAGCGGCACGATACACGCTTCTTTTCGCCTCCTTTTTGAGTATGTTTTTATCTGAATTTTTTTGAATGTATAACCATGATGCCAATTTGCGAATTGAATTTTCGCAAATCATAATTTAACAAAAATGTACTACCGCAGCGCCTTTTTTCAATATAACAGCGAAATTATCAGTACCGTAAAAAAATCACGTCTGATACTAAGAAAGTTTCCTCTTTGCAATACACGACGCTGTTTCCAACCGCCCGGATTGCCGCATTGCATATAACAACCCTGCGAATATTTACCTTAATATATACGCTCTCATAAAAACCGCACCATCTAATTGGTACGTACCAATTTCAAAAAAAATGAATCAATTACGAAATTTTTATTACTTAATTATTGAATATTATAGCATTTTAGCTTTAAATTGTCAATATAAAACCATTATTTTTGCCAATTTTAACAAATAATTGGTACTATATAATTAGTATCTATGATACCAATTTTTATTGACATCAAATGCAGAATGCGTTATAATATATTTCGGTGATGATATGGAAAATAATACTAAATCAGTCAGAAAATATGAACTTGTATCCCATGAAATTTTAAAAATGGCAATTGCAAACCACCAACATGCCGGCGACCGTCTTCCCTCAGAAAGAAAACTGCAGACGGAATTGGGCGTCAGCAGAAGTACCGTTCAGCATGCTTTAAAAAAGCTGTCGGAACAGGGACAAATAAAAAGCAGTATCGGTTCGGGAAATTATTGGCAAATCAATCCTTTTCAGAGTGATTCAAAACACTATATACCTTTGCTGATAACTATTAACGATTCTTCGCCTTTTTTTTCGGAGATCATATCTGGTGTAAAACAATTTTTCAAGGAAAATAATATGTTTACTTCCATATATATTACAGATTTTAATCAGGATCAGGAAAAAAACCTTATCAACGATTTAGTGCGGCAAGGGTACAGTGTAATTGTTGTCTATTCCAACGAGATATACGACCTGGCGAGTTTTTACAGAGAACATATGCGTAACGGCATACAGTTCATATTTATAGATCATATATATTGCGATATAAGCGGTGACCTTATATGCAGCGATAATATTAACGGCAGCTTCCTGACAACAGAACATCTTATAAAAAAAGGTCATAAACGTATTGCTTTCGGTTTATCACACATTTTTTCCGGCAGTATGATCAGTTCCACCAATGACCGTTATTTGGGATATCAAAGCGCCCTTAAACAGTACGGTATACCTTTTAATCAGGATTATATTATCGACTTTACATATCCGTCGGATGACTACTCAAACATAAAAATTCAGCTCGAAAAACTATTTGAAAATGAAAATCCTCCAACAGCTTTTTTTGCACTTAATAATTATTTCGCTTCAATATTCAGCGAGGTAATAGTGCAAATACCTTCAGCGCCCAAAAATATCGAAATTATCGGCTTTGACCGATACAATATAGATTTTTACAATAATTTCCCCTGCGCAGTGCTTCAGCCTTTTTATGATATGGGATATGCCGCCGCAGAACTTGCATTCCGTCGCCTGAACGGTGAGAGAGGCGCTTACATTACTAAAACTCTCCCTATTAAATTCGGTGTAAAATAATCCTTTGCAAATTAAAATATAATACACAAAATTATGATATGTTATATTTATTTTTCATGAAAAAAATCCTCGCAATTTAAAACGAGGATTTTTTTCGCTTACTTATAAATATGTTGCAAACCGGTATTACTATAATACTTATATATATAAAGATGATAATTATGTCACCGTATTTTAGCCAATAATATTTTATTTACGATGTATTTTAATACTTTTTCAATATCTGTTTCTTCTTTTCTTCGAATTCCCTCGATGTTATAAGCCCGTTTTCTTCCATTTGTTTAAGTTGAATCAGATTATTCGTAATTGTTCCGATGTTATCGTTTCCAATACTGTTTTTTTGGCCATCGGTACGACTATTTTCAGCCCGGGAACTGCTTTTATATGATTTTTCTTTAAAATATTCAGCCATATCCAATTTTTCCACGATATTCTTGGCATATAATAAATAAATTATCAAAAAGACAGAAATTGCAATTAGCGTGGAATAAACTATTATAATCCCGATTTTTAAATTGTTGTTAATGATCATAATCAATTTGTATGTATCTTCTAAATGCGACAAATAAAAAATAAATGAAATCCCAGTTCCTAAACATAGGAGCATAGAAACAAATATAGATTTATTGCCCTGTAAAACAGCATTTATTGATGGAACAGCCAATATAAAACAAACAAAATCAGCTGTCAGTAATATAAGGGCAGCTGTCTTATCCGAGGATTCAATAAGTTCTTTTACAGAATTCGGTAACAGAAAAGCCATGAATATTGTAATTAAAAGAGCGACAAGATTTATCATGAGTAAGCCAAATAAACAATAATTGAATGTTTTCATTGAAGATTGACAGTTAGGCGGCAAATCATTTAAAGTGTATTTTTTCATTATCTCTTTAACTCCAAATACTGTTTTCTTTTTTCTTCGTATTCTTCAGGTGTGATAAGCCCCTGATTTTCAAGCGATTTCAATTCTGAAAGTTTTTCGGCAATAACTTCATAATTTTCACTTGTCACTTTTGATGTACTTTCAGTTTTTTCTGTGCTGTTCTGCCCGACATAAAAGCGCTCGAATAAATCGGGTCGATTTGCAAATTCCTTGTCAGTGATTTCCTTTTTATATTTATTTTGCAAATTGCAATAGCAACCTGCAATAGTTCACAGAAAAGTAACGATTTGTAGCAGAATGATGTTGGATTGCGAAGAGAGGGCGAAGCCCGAGCGGAGAAATCCAACATCGGAGCCGGCGACT
>CALWUY010000044.1 GCA_944384855.1 uncultured Clostridia bacterium
TAGACACATGCGCAAGGGAATACGCGTCGGCAAACGGATTAAAGCTTAAGGAGTTTCTGCCTGAGTATGAAAAATACGGACGCGCCGCGCCGCTCAAACGGAATCTGCAGATTATAGCTTATGCAGACGAGGTAGTAGCTTTCTGGGACGGGCAGTCGCGGGGTACAAAATATGTAATCGAACAATGCAGAAAGCAGAATAAAAAAGTGACGGTTATAAAGCTGATACCGAAAATAACATAAACGTATTTTTTCTAAAGCTATTGATATTATTTTTAAAAAAGATATAATATATTTGGGATAGCTTTATAGTTACATACACACTTAAATCGATAAAATTAATAATAAAAACACGGAAGGAGAACACTATGAAACGCGTATTTGATTTTTTAAAAAAAGCAGAGACCTATTATCTTGCTACGGTTGAGGGTGATCAGCCGAGGGTTCGTCCCTTCGGAACGGTGAATGAATTTGAGGGAAAACTTTATATACAAACCGGCAGAGTAAAGCCTGTCAGCCATCAGATTGCCGCAAACCCGAAGGTTGAGATTTGCGCATTCTGCGGCGGAGAGTGGATCCGAATTGCCTGTGAGCTTGTTGAGGATGACCGCATTGAAGCAAAAAAATCTATGCTTGACGCATATCCCAATCTTCGAGGTATGTATGATGAAAACGACGCCAACACCCAGGTATTCTATATGAAAAATGCGACGGCTACCATCAGCTCATTTACAAACGCACCTGTAGAGATTAAGTTTTGATGATGAATATCAAGATAATTTATAGATATTGTTTTTAATTGATTTTTAAAGGGATACGCAATAAAATGAGGGGGGACGGTTTATATGGCTGAATTGCTTTATCAGGGGCACGGAAGCCTTCGCATGACCACTGAAAGCGGAAAGGTGATATATATTGATCCGTTCGCTGGGAAAGGATATGATGTGCCGGCAGATCTGATTTTGGTGACCCACCAGCACCATGATCATAACTGTATAGGTTTGCCCGCAAAAAATCCGGACTGTGTGATCTGGCAGAATTTTGACGCGCTTAAGGACGGCGAGTACCGGATACTGAGATTGGATTTTGCGTATGTGGAAGCTGTGGAGGCATACAATCATCATCACAAAAAATCGGAATGTGTAGGATATATAGTAACGGCGGACGGCGTTTCGGTTTATTTTGCCGGAGATACAGGGGAAACAGGGCAGATGTCCGGCATGGCGGGACGCAGCCTTGATTATGCCGTTCTGCCTATGGATTTTATCTATACAATGGATATTCCGGAAACTGTTCGATGTGCAAAGCTTATTGCCGCAAAGCATACAATTCCGGTACATATGTCTCCCGGAAAACTGTTTGACAGTGACCGGGCAGGTCAATTCACAGCACCCGGTGCGCTGATTATAAAACCCGGTGAAATGATTCAGTTATAAATATTTATTTCCCTTTGGATAAAAAGCTTTACGTAATTGTTAATAAAAGGAGATATCTGTTATGGATAATTTTGATTTCTATGCACCTACCTATTTTTCTTTCGGAAAAGATTCGGAAGTTAAGACAGGAAGTCTTGTGAAACGCTTCGGAGGAACCAAAGTTTTGATTCATTACGGAGGGGGAAGTGTTGTACGTTCCGGGCTGCTGGACAGGGTCAAAGCGTCTTTGGAAAAAGAGTCAATTTCTTACATAGAGCTTGGAGGAGTAAAACCCAATCCCAGAAGCGGTCTTGTTTACGAAGGTATTTCGCTTTGCAGAAAAGAAAATATCGACTTTGTTCTGGCAGTAGGAGGAGGCAGTGCTATTGATTCCGCAAAGGCTATTGCCGCGGGAACTGTGTATGACGGGGATTTTTGGGATTTCTACGAGGGTAAACCCGTGACTGAGGCGCTTCCTATCGGTACGGTTCTTACCATTGCTGCGGCAGGGTCCGAAGGCTCGCCGGATTCTGTAATCACGAAGGAAGACGGCATGATCAAACGCGGTGCGAGCGGAGAAGCTTACAGACCTAAGTTTTCTGTTTTGAATCCGGCGCTTACTCAGACCTTGCCTCCGTATCAGACGGCCTGCGGAATTACCGATATTATAGCACACTTGTATGAAAGATACCTGACAAATACAAAAAATGTAGAAACTACCGACCGTATGATTGAGGCCCTGATGCTTGCCATAATCAATGAGGCGCCGAAGGTGATTGAAAATCCGAATGATTATGATGCAAGGGCAAATATAATGTGGGCGGGAATGATGGCGCACAATAATTCCTGCGGCGTAGGAAGAACTCAGGACTGGACGAGTCATAAGATAGAGCATGAGTTATCCGCATTGTACGACTGTGCGCACGGCGCCGGGCTTGCAGTTACAATGCCTGCGGTTTTCCGGTATACCATGGGGCATGATGTTACCCGTTTTGTTAAAGTCGCATCCAGAGTTTGGGGATGCAGGATGGATTTTGAAAATCCGGAATTGACTGCAAAGGCAGGAATTGAGGCGCTGAGCAGATTCCTTGTTTCCATAGGAATGCCTGAAAACTTTTCTGCCCTCGGAGCAAAAGAGGAAGATATAGAAAAGCTGGCGCATACATGCTGTTGGGGAAGTGAAAACGCAGACGGAACCATAAAAGGATTTACCGTATTGACTCAGAAAGATGTTGAAGAGATTTACCGTTTGATGCTGTAATATTATATTGCTGTCAGGCGTGGCGAAAAAAGGTGATAAGTATGCCGCTTAAAATAGTTAG
This sequence comes from uncultured Clostridia bacterium, assembly GCA_944384855.1. Lineage (GTDB taxonomy): Bacteria > Bacillota > Clostridia > Oscillospirales > Acutalibacteraceae > UBA737. The sequence continues at coordinate 2,737 of CALWUY010000044.1, forward strand.
AAACGATATAACTGAAATGCATGTGGAAGCGATAGTAAATGCCGCCAATTCTTCTCTTTTGGGAGGCGGCGGGGTGGACGGCTGTATCCACCGGGCCGCAGGCCCCCAACTTCTGGCTGAATGCCGTACGCTTGGCGGGTGTGAAACCGGAGATGCTAAAATTACCCGAGGGTACCGGCTGCCATGCAAATATGTTATTCATACTGTCGGACCTGTATGGCAGGGCGGAGGGAAAAATGAGAAAACGCTGCTTGAAAATTGTTATAAAAATTCACTGAAACTTGCAAAGAAGTATAACTGTAAATCGGTAGCTTTTCCGCTGATTTCATCGGGTGTGTACAGGTATCCGAAAGAAGAAGCGCTGAAGGTTGCCGCAGATACTATCGGTGATTTTTTGCTCAGAAACGATATGACCGTTTATATTGTTATTTTCGATAAAGAGGCATATAAAATCAGCGAAAAATTGTTTTCGGATATTTCAGAATGCATAGACGATAAGTATGCGGACAGGCATAACGATTTTCTGAAATAGTAAATGCAAATAGGTATGCCATTTCCCGCAGCGGTAAATTCGATAGTAAAACAGAATATTTTATTACACGAGGCAATTAAAATATTTTTGAAACTAACGGGGTTTTATTTATTTTTGCTCAAAGTCTTTCAGGTGCGTGAAATTTTATGGACAGAAAATTTGTTTTTGAATTATGCAAAGAAAAATACGGCACTGAGCCGGATTATCCGTTTGAGGACGATTACATATCGGCAGTTTTACGGCATTCGGATTCACGTAAATGGTACGCCCTTGTTATGAATGTTTCTCCTAAAGTTTTCGGTCTGCCGGATGGCAAAAAAACAGATGTTGTCAATCTTAAAATCGATCCTATGATAAAGGGTTCATTTATAAATGAAAAAGGGATTTTTCCTGCATACCACATGTCAAAAAACTGCTGGATATCTGTGCTGCTTGACGGTACCGTTAGTAAGGAAACTATTTCGTTTCTTATAGATATAAGTTTTAATTTGACTGATAAAAACCGGAAACGCAAAAAATGATATGTATACGCAATACCATATTGAATTATGATATACTTATATTAAAGTGACAGCAGTTTAAAAAACCGGAGGGATACAATGATTACTTTTATTTGCTATCCGAAATGCACAACATGTCAGAAAGCAGAAAAGTGGCTTGACGACAATAAAATCGGATACGAACTCAGGAATATCAAATCCGATAATCCAACGGTTTCCGAACTTACAGTTTGGTACCGTAAAAGCGGTTTGCCGCTTAAAAGATTTTTTAATACCAGCGGACTTTTGTATAAGTCATTGGAGCTTAAAACAAAACTGCCGCGAATGACCGAAGATGAGATGCTAAACCTGCTTGCGACTGACGGTATGCTTGTAAAACGTCCGCTGCTCATAGGTGATGATTTTGTTCTGGTTGGTTTTAAGGTATCGGAGTGGGAAGAAAAGCTGCTTTAATACCGGTTTGATGAAAAACCTTAAAAATATCAGCCGCTTTTCAGGCGGAGTAACCTCTTTTTCCTTTTATGTGCTAATTCTGCAAAAAAGGAAAAAGGGGTTTTTATTTAAAAAAACAACATTACCGAACTCATATTTATTTATGATTGTTCGCGGTTTATTTTGTTCAAAACCTTGACAAAAAATCCGTTTATAATATAATTAAATTATTATATGTGTTGAAATGTTAAATTTTAACTGTGCTAAACACAGGCGTATTTTTTGGGGGATTTTCAAATAATCGAAATACATTCATATATATATATTCGGAAGGTTTTGTTGCAAAACCCGAAAATGCCGGTAAGGACATAATATTTAAAATATTTTAGGTAAGGGTGTTTTTATGCTGAAAGTATGGATAGACGATAACGATTATATGAACAAAACGGTAGCGTTCAGATGCATAGTCGATAAGTTGGGAAACAATTCAAAACTCAAACTTGCGGCATCTAACCTCTACCGTATTTTTATAAACGGAGAGTTTATAGGCTACGGTCCGGCAAGGGCGGCACACGGATATACAAGAGTGGATAATTACGATCTTAGCAGTTATGCAGGTGAGAAAGCAGTAATTACGGTAGAGGTTTTTTCTTCCGGAATAAACACATTTTACATAGTTGATGAGAAACCGTTTTTTGCGGCAGAAATAACCGAAAACGGAAAAAACGTATACAGCACAGATGATTTTGCGACCTTTCTTGTAACTGACCGAAAGCAAAAAGTCCAGCGTTTCAGCTTTCAGAGAAGTTTTGTTGAATCCTATTCAATGACCTGCGACAGAAACGCTTTTTATTTGGGGGATGCCGGCGTATTCAAAAAAATGAGTACAGTTGAAGTTGCCGGAAATGAACTTATAGAAAGACTTGTTTTTTATCCTAAGCTTAATTATCTTAATGCCGGAGAGAGCATAAGGAAAAGCGGCGTAAAAAAAACAGAAACTCCGGCAGAAGTGTGGAGAGACCGCAGCCTTACTGATATAGGTCCCAAATTAAAGGGGTACACCATTAACGAGCTCACAGAGTGTCTGAGTGACGAAATATGTTCGTTGGAGCATACTTCCGGCGCAGACGGAGCAAGAACCGAACTTTACGATTTCGGCAGAGCGGTTACGGGTTTCTTTAAAATAGACGTCAGCGTAAGCAAAAAAACAGTTATGTATATAATATGGGATGAGATTTTGAATTCTGACGGAGAAATCAATCCTTTCAGAAATGATTGCTGCAACGCTTTAAAGTACGAGCTTGCTCCCGGAGAATACGGGCTTTTGAGTTTTGAGGCGAATACATCCCGATATTTTGAGGTTTTGATTTTCGGCGATGCGATTATTAATAATGCCGGCATGGTACTTTATGAAAATCCCGATGCGCTTGATATACTTCCCGATACCGATGACAGTGAGCTGCTCGAAATTTTTGAGGGAGCGAAAAACACTTTTGTTCAGAACGCAGTTGATATTCTTATAGACTGTCCCTCGAGAGAGCGGGCTGGCTGGCTGTGCGACACCTATTTTTCGTCCCGTTCAGAAAGGCTGTTTACCGGAAAAAGTGTTGTGGAAAAAAGTTTTCTTGAAAATTACATTATGTACGATAAAGGCTGCCCGATACCCGAAGGTATGCTGCCTATGTGTTATCCGGCTGATACCGGCGACGAGTTCATACCTAACTGGGCAATGTGGTTTGTCCTTGAATTGAAAAGTTATTTTGCAGCCACCGGCGACAGTGAAATGATAACGCGGGCAAAACCTAAAATTTATGCATTGTTTGATTATTTTGAAAAATTTCTGAATGAAGAAAATTTGCTTGAGAATCTTGAAAGCTGGGTTTTTGTCGAGTGGAGCAAATGTAATGATCCGGAATATACGGCGGGTGTAAATTTCCCGTCAAATATACTTTACAGTGCGGCGCTTTCTGCTGCAGGAGAGCTTTACTCTGACGCCAAGATGAAAGAGCTTGCGCAAAAGGTAGCCGATTCGGTCAGGAAATATTCATATAACGGTGAGTTTTTTGAGGATAACTGTATCAGAATAAACGGCAGGCTTGAACGGCAGGGGCACATAACAGAAACCTGTCAGTATTACGCTTTTTATTTCGGCATAGCAGACAAAAACCTGTATCCCGGATTGTATTCTGAAATTATCGAAAAATTCGGTCCCACACGCGATGTTCAAAAAATATATCCGCAGGTATGTCCTTCAAACGCGTTTATCGGAGATTATCTGCGGCTCGAACTTCTGATGTCGGAAAACCTTTACGCCGATGTTATACGGGACTGCAAGGATTATTTTCTCGGCATGGTACGCACAACCGGCACACTGTGGGAAATGAATTCTCCGACAGCCAGCCTTGTTCACTGTTTCGCGTCAGTTGCGGCGGTTTACATATATGAGTGCGCAAAACAATATAAGAACGCATAAAAACAGAAAGCAGTATCAAAAACGCATTCAGAAAAACTGCTGTTTACAGCAGATAGGAGAAAAATATGTCGATTATATTTAAAAACAATACATTTTATCTGTCTTCAGATAATACAAGTTATGTTATAGGTATAGAAGACGATAAGCTGAGTACATACTATTGGGGCAAAAGAATTCCGGAAGAAAATATAGAGTATTATACAAAAAACTTATATGCCACATGGGCTTTTAACAAAGATTTAACTCCTCAGGAATTTCCGGAATACGCGACAGGGGATTATAAAAATCCTGTAATAGAAATCGAATTGCCGGACGGTTCGTCTGTAACGGATTTCCGCTACAAAACTCACAATATCATGAAAGGCAAACCTGATTTGCCGCAGCTTCCGCATACTTACTGCAATGAAGACGCAGATGCTGACAGTCTCGATATTTATCTTCAGGACGCTGTATACGATATAACAGCGGTCATTCATTATTCGGTTTTTAAATGCGGCGCTATTACAAAGAGCGTAACTCTTTGCAATGGTTTGGAAACCGGTATACGAATAAACAGAATAGCCTCCGCGAGCTTTGATATGTTCAACGACAATTACCAAATTGTAAGTCTGCACGGCGCATGGTCCCGCGAAAGGCATTTTTATAAGCATCAGCTGCAAAAAGGAATTTATTCATTTGGGAGCAACAGAGGCACGAGCAGCCATAATGTCAATCCTTTTTTTGCATTGGCTTCCCAAAATGCGGACGAAAACCACGGCGACGTGTATGCGTTCAATATGGTTTACAGCGGCAATTTCGAAGCTGCCGTAGAGCTTAATCCATGGAATGTTATAAGAGCGCAGATCGGAATGAATCCCTTTGAATTTTCATGGAAACTTGAAAAGGGCGAATCTTTCAACACACCGGAAACAGTTATGGTGTTTTCTGCTGATGGATTTAACGGAATGAGCGGAATATATCATTCTCTTTACAGAAACAATCTGTGCAGGGGGAAATATAAACTCTCGCCGCGTCCCATTCTTATTAACAACTGGGAAGCTACTTATTTTGACTTTGATGAAAATAAGCTGATGAAAATCGCCGAAAAAGCCAAAAGCATAGGCGTTGAGCTTTTCGTGCTTGACGACGGTTGGTTTGGAAAAAGGAATGACGACAAATCATCTTTGGGAGACTGGCAGGTAAATACAGAAAAGCTGCCGTCAGGACTTGACGGTATAGCGTCCAAATTAAATTCATTAGGATTGAAATTCGGTCTATGGATAGAACCTGAGATGATAAGTCCTGACAGTAAACTGTACGAAGAACATCCCGACTGGTGTCTTCACGTTCCTCAGAGAGAGCGTTCTCAGCAGCGGTTTCAGCTCGTGCTTGACCTTTCAAGACGCGAAATATGCGATTATATAACTGATGCTGTTTCAAAAATTCTCGAAAGTGCAAATATTTCTTATATAAAATGGGATATGAACCGCTATATGACAGAGGTATATTCTGTTTCTTTGCCTAAAGACAGACAAAAAGAAGTATCGCACAGATACGTTTTAGGTTTGTACGGTATTATGGAAAGGCTTACTTCACGCTTCCCGGATATATTGTTTGAAGGCTGCAGCGGCGGGGGAGGAAGATTCGATCCCGGAATGCTTTACTACATGCCGCAGATATGGACGAGTGATGACACCGACGCTTATGAACGCATGCATATCCAGTATGGAACGAGTATGGTTTATCCGATATCCACGATGGGCTGTCATGTGTCTGCCGTCCCGAACCATCAGACCGGACGCACAACGCCGCTTAAAACACGCGGTGAAGTATCAATGTCGGGAAATTTCGGTTATGAATTGGATCTCAGCAAATGTTCGGAAGACGAACTTAAAGAAATGCGCCGGCAGATTGAATTTTATAAGGAAAACCGGACACTCATTCAATTCGGAAGATATTACCGCATTATGAGTCCGTTTGAAAGCAATTATGCCATATGGCAGTTTGTGTCTGAGGATAAAAAAGAATCTTTGGTTTTTGCTTTTAAAAAGCTGAATGAGACAAACAAAACAGCAATACGGTTCAGGCTTTTGGGCCTTGACGGTAAGTATAAATATAAAATGGTACAGAACGGAATGGTTTTAAGCGGTGAAGTGCTTATGAACGTCGGAGTGGTATTTCCCGACAATATGGGTGATTATGAAAGCTGCGTAATGAAATTTGTTGCAGAGAATTGATTCTGAATCAACGGAAAAATACCGGGATTTACGGGATGAATATAATATATTTTCCGGAAATAAGAGGGCGTCGGACGACAGCGGAATTGATCCTGCTGTTAATCAGCATTAAACCGCTTATCTGTTAACCGTATGTGATTTTTAACCCCAATATTATGCTGTTATAAAGATTATAGTAAATTTTACTTAAAATTTTATTTTATTGTTGAAATTTAGTTAAATTTATGGTAAAATTTATTTACAACAATTATTATAAGGGGTGGCGGTTAATGGCTACAAAAGCCAAAATAGCTGAACTTGCAGGTGTTTCACCCGCTACAGTATCTAATTTTTACAACGGTAAAGATAAAATGGCGGAAGAAACCAAGAGAAAAATTTTAGAAGCGGCAAGAAAATTAGGTTACCCTGAGCCTGAACCCAGGTGTATAAACAACGCGAAAAAAACTACTTTGCTGGTGGCAGACGATCTGCAGAATCCGCATTACGGCAGTATACTTAACGGAATGACTAAAGTGGCGGTGCAGAATTCTATTTGTGTTTCAATGTGCAAGCTTTGGGACGATGTCGACAAATTCTGCGAAATGATTATCTCAGAGGGGTTTTATGCAGTATATTTTGTCTCGGCATCCAAGAGTGTAACCCAAAGACACATAGATTATTTATCGGATAACGGTGTAAGAGTATTCTTTTCGTGGAATAATTTTAATATTGATTTTGATATGCTGCTTGACAAAGCGATAAAATATTTTATTGATTTAGGTCATTCGCGGATAGCGTATCTCAGCGGACTTTCTATAGATGATGATCAGAACGTACGCTATAAATCTTATTTAAAGGCTTTGGAAGCCAATAATCTGCCGGTTGATCCGGAGCTTATAATTGACGGAATATATCCTTACAATACCGATTCAAAGAGCGGATATTGGGCAACTGTTTCGTTTCTTAAAAAAAATGTTGATTTCACGGCGATAATCGCGCTCAACGATTTGCTTGCGATCGGATCCATGAATGCGCTGGCAGAAAACGGATTAAATGTACCGGCTGATGTTTCGGTGCTGGGATGCGACGATATTGTAATGTCGGAATATGTAAATCCGCCGCTTTCTACTATGAGGTATTCCACTTCGGATATAGGTTCGCGAACCATGTATTCAATAATACATCCGGAAGAAAATTACGGAAGCGTTCCGGTAACCCTGCAGACCGAGCTGGTTATAAGGAAATCTACCGGCAAGGCTCCTGAAAAGTAAAAAATATGCCCGCTGCGGAATATTGTACCGCGGCGGGCGTTTGTTATGTAAATCAGTTTTAAGATTTTTTAATAAGCCGGTCTGCGATTTCCGGGTAGTCAAGCAGGTCGGCATAGGTAAGCAGCAGGCTGGTTTCACTCCAGTTTGAACCGTAAAATACTCCGCCTACTCCCGCTTTGGTTTCCCAGTCACTAAGGTTAATCCGTTCGCAGATATATCCGGGAGGCTGTTTTACCGGATTTTCCCCGGCGGTATATATAGGTCTTTCCTCAGTGGATACACATTGCGGTATGCATGAAGCTATGTCAAGCAAAAGCTCTAAATATCCGCGGTTTCCGGTGGCTTTGAAAAGCTTGTAAAGGCTGTCGCCAGAAAGAGTGCAGATCCCCGGTGCCCCGTGCTTGTTTTGCACATTTGCGAAAACCGCGCCTACCGAATTAATCTTGAGACGGTAAAATTCGCTGTAAGCAGGGAAGTCATACGGATATGTGACTACCCAGCTCGAACAGTAGCAGGCGCACATTTCGGCAAAACTGAGCCATTCTGTATCTTTTGTTATTTCGTACAGTACTGAGCAGCTTTCAAGCAGAGCAAAGGCGCTTTCGCTGTCAGGCGCACAGAGAATCTCACCCGGAGCCCCTGAAGTCACACCGGTCTGTAAGAATTCCTCACAATAATGCCGGCAGGCGTTTTTTGCGGTTTCAATATATACTTCATTGCCGAAGCGCTGCCACGCTTTCGCAAGCGCGGCCGGCGCTATGGCTCCTGCTGTGCTTGCAGGCACTATCATTTCACCGGTTTCTACGTTTACAAACTGCCCGAAAGTTTTGTATTTATCAAAAAGTGTGACAAATGCGTCGGCACATTTTTTTGAGGAATTTACAAGCTTTTCATCAGGCGGTATAATCTCAAGGCATTTGAGCAGAAAATACAGCGAATCAGCGCTTTTCCTTATCAGGTGTATATTTTCCGGTCCTTTTCCGAAACCGTCGTCTTTTACGGTGTTGCCGTCAACTATGCCGTAGTAAAATCCGCTTTCGGCCTGGTGATCGGCGAGAAATTCAAGCGTTTGCACAGCCCTCTGTTTTGAAAGACTGTTTCCTGCTTTAAGCAGAGCGTAGGCGGAAATAGGACCGCCTATCCAACCCGCCTGCCATATTCCGCTTATCTCTGAGTAATATTTTCCGCTTTTGAAGTTAATCTCATTAAATTTGTTTTCCTGCAAATACAGCAGTTCTTTATCATAACCTGCCCCGGCGCGCTGCCCTGAGAGCAGGCATTTTCTGTTTTTAAAGAAGAAACGGAAGAATTCGTCCATAGAGCCGCAGGGAAAACGCAGTATTTTATATTCTGTATGTATTTGTTCGCTGTTACAGATGTTAAAACCTTTATCATCGGAAATATCCCAGTCACTGCACATACGGTATATTAATTTTCTGTTAGCCGGATATGAAAGGGTAATTTTGCCGGCTGATACGGTAAAACCTATATTCAGTCCTTTAACCTGCTGCGGTGTAAAAAGCAGGAAACCTTCTTTCTTATGCCGGTAATAAATTCCGGTGCATGGAACCGCCATATCACCTGTTGTGACTTCGATTTTACCGCTTCCGTCAGGCTCTAGCGCAGGGACATAGGTCATTATTGCTTCGCAGTCAGCCCCGGTTTCTTCCGGCAGGTACATCGGCGGATATGAACGTTTTACCCGCTTGTATCGGTTGCCGTTATAGGCACATGCGGGCATCATAATATAACAGTCGTCTTCCCAGTCAGAAAATGTTATTTCGGCAAAAAAACGGGCTTCGTCGGTTTTACAGCTGCTGCTTGCGGTAAATGTAACTCCATCCGTATCGGCTTTACAGTTTCCGTAATTCGAAAATGCTTTTATATCGTATATCATTTTTACGACCTCTTTTTGTTTGAAATATAATTGCTATGAAGTACCTGCTTTTTTTAGAAAATTATATATCGAATATTAATGCATAGCGGATAGCAGCCTGATATTTGCTGCTTATACAAAAATTATATATTTTTTCTGTATATACTCTAAAACAGCCAGGGTTTAAACTTGAAATAAATTATGGTTTAGCTTATGTTAAATTTACCTGATGTTGTAAATATTATAAATGTACAACCATAATATGTCAAGAAAATTTACAATCACAAACGTCTGATACAGTAAAAAAACTGCATTCTATATAAAAAATACACAAAAATAATAAAAATTAGATAATTTACTTGACAGCTATAACAAACGGGGATATAATATATTTATCAAGAAATGGTAAAATATTTACTAAATTTATTAAATTTTATATTCTGCCGGGGGTTTTTGTTTTTAACTGTAAAATATGCTGAATGACTGTACCGTATCATTTCATACGGCAAATATACAACACACTGCAAAAGCTGAAAAAGGCAGATTTAAAATTATTTTATCTTCGGAGGGCGGGCCTATGATAGTAAAACATAAAATAAAGCGTCTGGTGTCCTTTTTGCTTACACTTTTAATCGCTGCGGTTATACCGTTCAGCTTTTCGGCATCTGCAGGAGGCGAAAGCGCGGGAGGTACTACATATTATATATCCTCATCTGACGGAAACGATGAAAATTCCGGTACAAGTGAGTCTTCGCCATGGAAAACCCTTTCAAAGCTTTCCGGACTGACCCTTACCGCCGGTGACAGGGTGCTTTTGAAAAGCGGAGACCTGTGGGTAGAATCGGCTGAGATATACGCACCCTGCGGAAAGCCGGAAAATCCTGTAATAATCGGAAGCTACGGCGAGGGAGAAAAACCGCAGCTGAGACTTTTTGAAGACACTGTCGAAAAATATGCAGATACGCCGGTACTTTATATTGAGGATGCCGAGTGGCTTGAAATAGACGGTCTTGATATCGGGTTCTGCGGTGTGGGAATAAACCTTCATTATGATAACACATATAATAAGGAACACGTAAAAATCAAAAATACGCATTTTCACGATATTTACGGTTTTTACCAGCTTGACCGCGCGGATATAACATTGTTTCCGCACGCGGCCGGTATTATAGTAACCCGCAGTATGGCAATACCGGGTTACGAACAGCCTGCCCTCAAAGGACTTTATATTGAAAACTGCACAAGTTATGACGCGGGGTCGCTTTATACATACGGCGGAGCGATAGGCGGTTCCTATCCGGCGGTAGAGGGACTTTACGTTACAGACTGCGTAATGGAAAATAACGGAATTTACGGTATCGCAATAGCAAACAACATAGGCGGATATATGGATAACTGCAAGATAATTGACTGCGGCTCACGGTATGCTCCTATGGGTTCAATGGGAATTATGATATCGTGCGAAGGATTTACCATAATGAATTCCGAAATAGCTTTCCAGCAGCGGCTTGAGGATAACCCCGACGGCGGCGGAATAGATTTTGAGCATCTTACGTATGATGTGGATATCATAAACTGCTATATACACGACAACTCCGGTGTAGGAACAATGTTTTTCAATTCGGGCGCAGATGAAACTCACCAGAATAAACGTATAAGATATATTTCGAATGTTTTTGAAAACAATAACCAAAATGTTTCTAACGTGGGCGGGGCGGAACTGATATCGATACCGCTCTATTCGCTGGTTGACGGCGCAATAATAAATAACAGATACATGGAAAGTGAAAATCCGCTTACAATGTATATGGATGCATCGGTGGAAATAGCCGGCAACCGTTCATATTCTAAAGAACTTCAGGGAAAGGTATGGCCGATACTTGATTTTGACGATGTAAGGGATTACGTAATAAACGGGAAACCGCTGCCGCTTCCGGATGATGAAGATCTTTCTGTCAGCACGTTTGACATAAGGCAATATCTTATCGGAGTTATATGCGGATTCGGGGTAGTAATTATTGCGGCAGCAGCAGTAATTATTATCAGGACTATAAAGAAAAGGCGGGTTCGTAAATGAGTAAAAGAAAACTTTTTTCAGCTTTGACGGCAGTAATCATTTTGGCAGTTTTCTGCCACGGACCGATTTCCGTATCGGCAGAAGAGCCAAAGACAGATTATGTGCTGTCACGGGATTTTACATATACCGCGGGTGTATGGCAGTATTACTGGTATAATGACGGTTACAATCCGCTTATGTATGACGGTCAGCGGGAAGCATGGCACGGTGAGGAATACGGAACCGCCGCAAGTTCCGTACTGGTAACAAAGGATATGATGTGGCATCCGGGCACAGCAGGTTATACCACAGTGGCTTTCACGGCGCCGGAGTCGGGAAGTGTGACTGTCGGAATGGAACAGCCGCTTGAATTGCTCAATCCCGAACTGAGCGACGGTACGGTTTTTTCTGTGATATCGGATTATCAGATGATCGGAGAACAGCACCTTTTGACTAAGGAAAATCCCAAGCAGGAATTTGAACCGGTCACAATAGACGTATATAAGGGTCAGAATATTTACTTTTATTTATATATGAATACTAACAATGCGGGAGACTCTACCCGCGTTACACCGTATATAAAATACAATGAGTTTAAAGAAGTACCTGTTCCCGAGAAGTCGGAAGAGGAGAAAGAAGAAGCCGAGCCGGCGCTTAGAACCGATGTTTCTGCGGTGGAACTTCCCGATGAAAACCAATCCTCCCGTATTGATGTAATTTCAATTGCTTCAGGAGCTGCTTCGGCAATAGGTTTTTCCGCAATTGTATTTGCGGTAGTGCTCATGATAAAAAGAATACGCCGGACTAACAAGTAATTTTCAGTGTTTTAATTTTATGGCTTTATAGCAATATAAAACATACTGCTTAATAGTAAAGAAAACACTTCAGAGAAGGGCGGTTTACAAAATGGCTGATACAGAATGGTTTTATAAGAAAAAATGGGGAATTTTTGTACATCATCTTTACGGAGGCGATGTAGCAAGGCGAACCGAGAGAGGAGAAGAACCGGGAGAGCCCCGCGGCTGGCTTGAAAGGCTTGAGTGTTTTGATGCGGAACGTCTTGCAAAGCAGCTTCACGAGATAGGTGCGGGATATTTCTGTATAACTCTTCAGCAGCAAAGCCAGTATCTTTTGGTACCGAGTCTTCGGCATGCGGAGATAACCGGATATAAGCCCGGTACGGTCATGCCAGAAAGCCGTGATATTGTAGAGGAACTTTACGCGGCACTTTCCAAATACTGCATAGACCTTATGCTTTATTTTACCGGAGACGGACCTTTGGCTGACGAGCAGGCGGGAAACGCTTACGGATACACAACTCATGCAAAGCCCGTAACAGTAGATTTTGTACGCAAATGGGGCAGTGTACTTGAGGAACTGTCGGTGCGCTACGGAAAAAAAGTAAAGGGCTGGTGGCTTGACGGATGTCATCCATGTATAGAGTACGATGAGGAAAAGTGGGGGATACTTAAATCCGCGATTTTAAAAGGAAATCCGGACGCTATAGTGGCTTTCAACGCTTCGGTTGTAGACCGGGTAAAAAGTTTTTCTCCGCTTGATGATTACACAGCAGGAGAAAGAAACGCGTTTGACGATATTCCGGACAGCCGGTTTACAGACGGCAAACAATGGCATATTTTTTCATTTCTCGGTTATCACAGCGGAGCGGATATTCTGACTCCGGCGTGGGCGGCTCCGAGAAGCCGTTATTCAGCAGATTATATGCATGATTTTGTAAGCGAGGTAACTTCCAGAGGAGGCGTTGTCACCATCGACGTTTCAATGGACGATTACGGCAATATAGACAGTGCTCAGCTTGAGGTCTTACGGGCTTTAAAAAACATATAAATATTTTATGAAAGGAACCACGGCTATGAAAAGATCAAAACTACTTGCATTACTGCTTTCTTTAACGCTTATCGCGGGATCATTGCCGATGTTCGGCACTACTGTCTTGGCTGCAGAAACGCCTGACAGCATTACTTTCAATGCGCAGCAGGATTTTTCACTTGAACAAAATTCGAACGGGGTCTGGAGGTATCAATATTCTTCGGGCGACGCCGTAAACGGATACACCTTTACAGATTTGCCGCTTAACGGTACACAGTGGGGCGACGCTGCCGTGACCGGCAGTGTGTATCCGTCACCTGACCAGGTTACGGAGGGCGCTGTAAATAACAGCCTTTTTATTTATCCTGTAAGCCATCTTAACGATGCCGTGCTTACATTTACCGCGCCGTACAGCGGAGTAATAATACTAAAAATGGCGAACGGCGCTGTTTTTGCGCCCGCAACCAGAGGCGGAAGCAAGGCGGCAAGGCTTATAGTCCGGCATAATGATAAAAACATACGGACAGAAAATATTGACGGCACTAACAACACACCCGGCAGCCGGGTTTTCGAAGATACAATGATTCTTACCGTAAAAGCCGGAGATACATTGAGATTCATGGTCGGCAGGAACATACCTGAAGGCGTCTATGTTACCATGAATCCCGAGATAACCTATACACAGATTATTGAGACAAAGTACAACGCGTTTGAGGATTATTCGACCGAGAAAAATCCCAACGGCGTATGGAGTTATGTCAGCAGAAGCTCTTCTGAAAATGAGTTTACGCTTATTACTCAGTACGCTAACGGCAGCTGGCAGAATTCTTACGGTTCTTTGCTTACCGCGCCGGACTGGGTAGTTTCCGCTGAACCTAATGCTATTCAGATAGGCACAAATGATCAGACGAGTGATGTGGCGTTAGCCTTCACAGCGCCTTTCGACGGCAAGATAAACATCCGTATGACAAACGGCGGCGTTTATGCCCCGCAGATCAGCACTCCGGGTGTAGTAAGATTTAATCTTATTAAAAATACAGAGACTTTAAGAAGTTTTACAGTATACAATTATAACAGCAACGGCGAAAGACTTTTTGCCGATACAATGACCTTAGACGTAAGGGCAGGCGACAAGCTTTATTTCGCGGTTGGAAGAAACGAGCCGATAGGCGGTTCTATAGCTTTATTTAATCCTGAAATAGAATATATCGAATACGGAGACAAAACGGTATTTACCGCGGTAGAAGATTATTCTGACGTAAACAATCCTTCCGGAGTTTGGAGCTATCAGGATTATCTTAACGGTGTGTACACTTATGATATCTACAATGCGGAAAGCAATACATGGCAGCATTCCACCGGCTTCAGTACGATTTCTTATCTTACAAACGATCAGGTGACCGGCAAAGAGGCACTTATGCTGACAACTCATAATAAGGGTGAAAACGCGGTAGTTACCTTTACTTCGCCGTATTCGGGTGAAATAGCCGTAAGTATGGCAAACGGCGGAGTTTTTGCGCCTACTACCAATCACGGCGTCAATCCGGGCAACGCGGTATTTACCATGACTCATAACGAGGAAGTTATACGAACCGCTGAACTTGATAATTCTGTATTAGACTTCTTCAACGATACCGTGACGCTTACTGTATCCGCAGGCGACACGATACGCTTTAAGGTAGACAGACTCAACGGCGGATGGCCGGAGTCTTCTATAAGGCTTTCTCCGAGAATAGAATTCCTGTCGGTTTATGAGGAGACGGGAAGAACTTTCTACATAGATTCCGTTTCAGGTTCGGACAGTTATTTGGGAACAAGCGAGTATGCTCCTTGGCAGTCGCTTTCAAAACTTGCCGATATTGATTTGGGTGCGGGTGACAGTATACTTTTAAAGCGCGGCAGTGTTTGGAATACCCAGCTCATACTCAATAATGTACGGGGTACAGAGCAGTCTCCGGTAGTAATAGGAAGCTACGGGGAGGGCGAACAGCCCAAAATTGATCTGGGGATTACTGATGATCCCGAAACTGATTTTATTGAAACAGCTACACCCTGCGTACTTATAAACAATTCTGAAGGCCTTGAAATAAACGATCTGTACCTAACCGGATCAGGAATAGGAATAGATTTTTATTATAAGGAAAGCTTTAACAACGAATACATAAAGATTTCAAACTGCACATTTAAGGATCTTACCGGTTTTGCTCAGCCCGAAAGCAGCGAGGGCAATACCGGAAGATACGGCTTTGCAGGCGCTGTATGCGTAAGCGGTGAATCCTATACTCTCGGAATCGCAGATCCGTTGGTTATAGGCTTGTTTGTTGACGGCTGCGTTTCAGAAGGCTGCGGTTCGCTTATAACCTATGCCGCCTCTCCCTCTTGCACAAAAGAGTCGCGCGGCGCGGATATAAACGGACTGTTCATCACAAACTGCACCATGCGTGAAAATGATTATTACGGCACTTTTATCGGAAGCGACGGCTTTATGTCGGACTGCACCATTACGGACTGCGGTCAGGCTGAGTACTTTGCGCCGGGAACTACCGGAATAATGATTTCTGCCAAGAATTTCGCGGTCATAAATACTGAAATATCAGGGCAGAAACGCGGCGGGGTCCCGCATGACGGATGCGCCATAGATTTTGAGCATCTTTGTGAGAATGTAACGGTGGAAAACTGTTATATCCATGATAACGAAGGCGTCGGCGTGATGTTCTATGACTCCAATAACGCTAATAACGGAGCAAACGTGAACTGTACCGTGAAAAACAACGTATTTTCAAACAATGCAGGCGGTTTTGCAAGCTCCAACGGTAACTTCCCCTCGACAGACATTTGGGTAACCTACGGCGCATATTACTCACTTGAGGACAGCACGATTACCGGAAACCGCTACTACAATTCAAATCCGGGATATCAGTTTTTCACCGCGCGTGAAAATGCCGGGGCAATAGGGCAGGAGCCGCAGGTTCCTTCTGTGATAGAAAACAATACTTCGTTTGACCCGGCAAGCGAGCAGCTTACATATCTTGCCGATAAAGCGGCATTGCTTGAGGATTACCGCGTAATTTTTGAAGATTACAATACAAGCGGATACACGGTTGATAAAAGGACCGGAAAGCAGTTCGAAAACGCAGTTGTTTCTCAGGATATTTACTCATTCAGCGAAGAGTTTTCTTCAAATATGGAGAACTGGGATGCGGTATATTATTTGAACGGATGGCAGAATATGCAGTGGGATCCTTCGCAGAATTATTATTCATACCAGCTCGGCGGTGTGATAGGAGACGGGTTTGCGCATCCTTCGTCCACTCAGGCTGCAGCCTTCAGGTTTACGGCGCCGAAAACCGGCAGAGTGCTTATTGATACAGAGGATATGATCGCGGTAAGCGGAGGCGGAGACGGAGTTGTAATATCACTGCTTGACAATGATCTGAATCTTATCTGCGATCCGATTACGCTTGATTCCGAGCGCCCTTCGGCTGAATTAGAAGAGATTTACCTTGACGTAAATATGGGAGATTCAATTTATTTCTACATAAGCAAGCGGGAAAACAATGCCAACGATTATGTAACTATCAGGCCGAGAGTTTCTTATGTATATTGCTATAAAAGTCTTAACGGCGATGATATAATAGACATACTGGATCTGATAACGCTTAAAAAAGCAGTAACTGAGCCGGAGTCATCGGATATTGACGCATACAGCGCTGATATAGACGGCGATACTTTTGTCACAGCAGTTGATTTAGTACTGATGAGAAAATATCTTATGGAAACATTCTGATTTTGTTGCAGTTATTACAGACATACCTTTACAGCTTTATAGAACTCAATTCAAGTTTTTTGGCGGCGCCTTACGGTGACAGTTATGGAACCGCCGTTACAAACAGGAGGTTAATCGCATGAATTTAAAAAAGAAAGCATTAACGCTGCTGTCGGTTATTGTGGCTTTGACGCTTGCTCTTTCTTCAGTGGATATACTGTCCTTCGCCGATCAGTCGGGGGACGGGACGTCCAAAGCAGAGAAGTATAATGCGTTTGAGGAGTTTTCGGAAACATCAAATCCCAGCGGGGTATGGAGCTATATGTACCGCACTGATACAGCGAGTGATTTTGTGCTTATAAACGAGGTATACAGCGGTATCTGGCAAAACGCCAACGGTTTTTTGCAGGCTGCGGCTGACTTGGTAGTATCGACAGTGCCTAATGCTGTCCAGCTTGGTACAAATGACCAGACAAGTGAGGTTGCGCTTGCTTTTACCGCGCCTGATGACGGTAAAATAACCGTGCGTATGACTAACGGCGGAGTATATGCTCCGGGAATAGGCACACCTGACGTTGTCAGGTTCAGTCTTATTAAAAATACCGAAACCTTAAGAAGCTTTACCGTGTACAATTATAACAGCAATAATGACAGGCAATTTGCAGACACTATGACGCTTGACGTCAAATCCGGAGATATGCTTTATTTTGCAGTGGGAAGAAATCTTCCGGTAGGAGGTGCGTACGCTGTTTTCAATCCGGAAATCGAGTACATTGAATACGGTGACAAAACAGTGTTTGACGCGGTAAGCGAATATTCCACTGATGGAAATCCGTCAGGTACCTGGAGTTATCAGAGCTTTTCAAACGGAGAATACACCTATGATACCTTTAACGTAGAAACAGGTCGGTGGCAGGCAGCTTCTGGCCTTACCACGTTAGAAATGCTTACAAACGACGAGGTAAGCGGTAATCCGGCGATAATGATGACTACCCACAGCAAAGGAGATAAGGCGGTTCTTACGTTTACTTCTCCTTATTCGGGTGAAATAGAGGTAAGCATGACTAACGGCGGCGTTTACGCTCCGGCTACAAATGCTCAAAATTCTCCCGGAAATGCGGTATTTGCAATGCTGCATAATGAGAAAGAAATTACTTCTGCAGAACTTGACGCGTCTGTAAAGGATTTCTTCAGCGATACCGTGACGCTCAGTGTCTCGCAAGGAGATACATTGAGATTTACGGTAGACCGTTTGGATGCCGGCAAACCGGATTCGGCTGTCCGTTTTGCTCCGAAAATAGAATATCTCTCGATAGGAGAGGATGAGGACGATGAGCCGGATATAAAAGAGGAATATGACGCGTACGCAGATTACCGCACGGAATATGATCAGGCGGATGTTTGGCAGTATCTTAAAAGGGATACCGCTACCGGAGCCGAAAGTAAGTTATATTATTCGGCCGGAAGCTGGGGTGTTCCGGGAGATGGTTCTGTAACATCAAGTACCCAGGATATGGTGACCGGCAAACCCGCATTGTCATTGCATCCGGGTATTACGGTTGACGCGGTAGTTTCCTTTACGGCTCCTTATTCAGGCACAATAGAATTAAGTATGGCAAACGGCGGTGTATTTGCGCCTATGAGTGCAGACGGTATACTGTTCAGTGTGTATATAGGAGATACTCTTTATTACAGCGAAGTATCAAGTCCTGCAACTGTGGATGAAGGCAAACGGGTATTTGCGGATACCAGAACGCTTGAGGTGGAAGCCGGCGACGTAATTTACTTTGTGGTAAATAATAACGGCAATAATGCGAGCGACAGCACCTTCCTTAACCCGCATATAAAATACACCGAAATAACCGATACAGATAACAAGACCCTGCGTTTTGCAGAGAACGATGTTATTACGGTAAGCGACACCTCAAAGGACGGATTCAGCATTTCATGGCCGTCTGCCAGAGGCGGCAAGGGCGGATACAGTTATACCGTATACATTTCGGAGCAGCCGTTTGAAGGCGCTCCGGCTTCCGGAGGGGTTTCGGTAAATTCTGCCCGCAACCACCGGTTTGAAGGACTTACTCCGGGCAAAAATTATTATATTGCAGTCACTGCAACCGACGGCGAGGCAATTGCTGTACTCACGGCAGATACTCCCGTAATGACGGTAAGCCGGGCGTTTATATTCGACGCTTATGACGATTTTACAAGCAAGGTACAGACTTCGGTTTGGTCTTACTGTTCGGTTTCATCTGACGGCAGTATGGATGAGCTTGTTTGGACAGAAACAGTTTGGGGGAACGCTTCGGACGGTACCGTCACCGCGGAAGCCAGCGATCTGGTAACCGGAAAACCTGCGCTTGCGGTCACACCAGGCAACGATAAGGATACAGCGGTAATATTTACTGCTCCGTATTCGGGAACTGTTGAGATCTCGCTCAGAAACGGCGGTATCTTTGTACCGTATAACGGGGCGGGAAATGATTATGACGGTATTAATTTTTCTCTCATGGTGAACGGATATGAAACAGCTTCATTCAACGCGGTAAACGCAAGTAATTCACATCCGTCATCAGCCGGGGATATGTATAAAGGGCGTGTTTTTGACGGCGTTTACACATCGCAGGTAAAAGCCGGAGACAAAATTATTTTTACCGTAAACAAAAATAAGGCGGCCGGCAACGATATAACCTATTTTGACCCCGAAATAATTTATACACAGGTTTCCGGCGGCACCGATAATCTGAAATTTACACCTTCAAGAAGCATCAGCGAAAGCGACGTCACAGATAAATCATTTACGGTTTTCTGGCCGGGAGCGGTAGGCGGTACGGGCAATTACAGCTATACGCTTTATCTTTCCGATAAGCCAATAGAAAGCATACCGTCGGCAGGAGGTATAAGTTTAGGGAACAAATTAAGCTATGAAGTGAAAAACCTCAGTGCTTATACTAATTACTATGCCGCCGTAACCGTAAACGACGGTGTAAACACCGCTTATCTTATAAGAACAACACCTATTTCCACTATAGGCAACAGCTATAAATTTACTGCTGTGGGCGGATATACCGAAGGCGTTCAGCCTATCAGCACTCCGTGGCGGTATTACTATACGGAATACGGTAAGCATGAAAACTTCAAGGTGATGCAGTGGGATGAACAGACAGGTTGTTTCGGGTCTGCGTCTACCGCGACTGCGGCTAAGACCGACAGCGATCTTGTAACCGGCAAACCATCGCTTGTCCTTGTTCCGACTTTGAGCTCGGATTCCGTGCTGGCATTTATTGCTCCGTTTACCGGCAGAATAACCGTCAAAATGGAAAATGACGGTGTATTCGCACCTTTGAACGGTACGCCGCAGCAGTTTGACGGTATAAACTTCAAATTTTATCA
This sequence comes from uncultured Clostridia bacterium, assembly GCA_944384855.1. Lineage (GTDB taxonomy): Bacteria > Bacillota > Clostridia > Oscillospirales > Acutalibacteraceae > UBA737. Next base: position 23,061 of record CALWUY010000044.1, read on the forward strand.
TAACGATAAAGTTATTTATTCTAAAGATGCGGTTACCGGACAAAATTCTCATTCGGACCGTTGTTTCGGAGTTCCGATTTCATTGGATGTTAAAAAAGGCGATGTGCTTTACTTTACAGTCAATTCAAACAAAACCGCAGACTGTGACTCTGTCTTTTTAAATCCTTCTGTGACGTATACCTTTGTAGAAAAGGGAAGCGATGCGTTCGGATTTCTTCCGGGTGCGGAGGTGGCAATGAGCGATGCTACCGCGACTTCGTTTGTGCTTAACTGGTCAGCGGCATTTTCTCCTGTGGCAGAACGCATAACATACAGCGTTTATCTGTCTGAGAAGCCTTTTGAAGGTGAGCCTGCAGGCAAGCCTCACTATACGGGCGAGAACACTTACGCTGAATGCAAGGGACTTGAAATAGGACGCACATATTACGTTTACATTAAGGCTGTCGGTGCTTCAGGGGCTGTTGCGGCGCTTAAAAACAGCAGCTTTACATCATACTGTCCGGTTTATAATGCTTATGACGACTTTTCAACCGATAACAGCCCGGGTATATGGAATTATACCAGAAGAAGCTACGATGCGGAGCTTAACGAATATTCATATACACTGCTTAATTACGATGAAAAATCAGGCGTTTACGGGTCTGCTGAGGGCGGACTGATAAGTATAGCAGAATCTGATATGGTTACCGGAAACCCTGCAATAAGCATGCATCCAGGTACTGCAGGCAGGGCGGCGGCGCTTGTATTTACCGCACCTTATTCGGGAAATATCACCGTAACCCTTAAAAACGGAGCTGTTTTCACACCTATGAACGGTAAGGATCAGGAGTTTGACGGCATCAGATATTCGGTACTTAAAGGAGAGGATCAGCTTTTCCTTGCAGAACGCGTGAACAGTGAAAATAATGCACAGGATAAACGGATAGGTACAGAAACAATAACTACATATATAGAGTACGGGCAGAGAATTTACTTTATTGTAGATGCCAACAAGACAAATGCGTCGGACATAACCTTCCTCAATCCCGAAATAGCCTATCAAAATATTACGGGAGGCAGCGGGGTTCCGCCTACAGACGGATTTAATACCGAAGCTGTTACCGAGGATACTGCGCAGCAGGAGGATAAGATGTTTATTTCCTCGTTCCGTGAAAATCTCTATACCAAGACCGCGGGAAAAGCTATACCGTTTCCGGCTGATGAAGAACCGTTTACTTCATATCTGCCGTATATTATAGCGGCAGCCGTTTTGGCGGCAGGCTGTGCGGTGCTTATCGGATTCTTAATACCCAGAAAGAAAATCAAGGAGTGATATTTAATGAAAAAAATCATAAAGATCATATCGGTGGTAATGTCGGTTGTACTGATATCCGGGCTTTTCGGCGGCTGCGGTTCAAAGGAAGAAAAGACCGGCAAGGTTAAGATAATTGCTCCCGACCGTGTGCTTAACGAGGTGGGAATAAATGCGTTTGTAAAACAGAAGCAGGAGGAATTTGATAAACTGTACGGAGATGAAATAGAAGTAGAGCATATACTTCCGGTTGCCTCTTCAGACGTAAACGATGTGCAGAATACCTCTGCGATTCTTCTCGGAAATGATGCTCCTTCATTTGTGGGCGTATCATCTACCATTTTTATGAAGGATCTTTACAATATGGGTCTTGTAAAAGATATCACCGCTGCCGTAGAGGGAAATGAATCCTTTAACAGCAATCTTGAAGCTTCAATAGAAGCATGCAAGTACAGTGACGGCAAAATTATAGGTTATCCCACTAACATGGAGATACCGCTTCTTGGTTTTTACAACAGCGCTTTGACCGAAGCCGGATATGACCCGGAAAATTTCAGCTGCGAGACATGGGACGAATATTATGAGATAGCTAAAAAGCTTACTACATCTGCACATGCAGGCGCTTCGATCTACGCATCTGAATTTTTCCTTTGGCCGAATAACTGGTTCCTTGCGAACGGAGCGGAACTTGCGGTACAGAATTCCGACGGTACAATAAAACTGAATTATACAGACAAAAAGGTTACGGATACCATTGAATTTTTAAGAAAGCTTTACGGAGACGGTCTTACGAACGATAACATAGGATTCACCGATGTTGATAATATGTTTACCTTGCTTTACAATAAGACAGTATCAAGCTTTACCATGTATCCCACCTGGATTTCGCGTTTTATTGACGCCGGCATCAATCCGAACGAAATCACACTCAAAAAATTCCCCAAAGGTCCGAGCGGAGAATATAAGTCTGCAATGTATGTTGCTTCAAAAATCTTTAATTCTTCACTCAGTGATGAACAGTTGGATGCCGCAATAAAATACGTGGCGTTTATGAATTCAGAAGAATACTGGAATGACTATTTCAAGTATTGCTCGGAAAACAGTATTTCCATCCTTAACATTCCTACCGTAAAGGATGTCGATTGGTGGTCTTCGCTTACAGATTTTCCTGAGCAGTGGATATCGGTAACCAAGGAAGCGCTGGAAACAGCTACCGATACATCTCTTAATTCAAACGGATACTCAACATATATTTCCGCGGTTCTTCCCGGAATAATTTCAAGCAGCGACACAGATGTGGCAGCCGAGATGGAAAAAGCGGCCCAAACCACCGAAAACGAGTGGCTGAACGATTTTAATAAATCTGTAAAAAAATAATCATCGCAGGTGAATCAAATGACTATTCGCGAGGGGAAAAAACCTTTTAGGCTATGGATAAAATCTCAGCCGGGTAAAAGATGCATGCTTGGTCTTGTACTGTTGATTCCTATGTTTGCGGCACTTATGATTTTTCAGTACTATCCTATAGTACAATGCATATTTCAATCATTTTTCCAGTACAAGATAACCGATTTGCCGGGTGATTTTGTAGGCATATCGAATTATAAAACGGTATTTTCATCAGATTTATTTTACACTTATTTTAAAAATACCGTAATACTGTATCTTTTCAATATTCTGTTTGGATTTACCATTCCGATTTTTCAGGCGTTAATGCTTTTTCAGCTTAAAAGGCCTCGGGGTATTTTCAGGTATTTATATATTTTCCCTACCGGTATCACAGCTCTTGCCGGACTTTCGGTATGGAAATATATCTGGGAGCCTGACGGCGGTTTAGCAAACTTTTTGACCGGCTCATTAGGGCTGGGAACATTTGACTGGCTGTATGACGAGAGTTTAGTTAAATTCTGTCTGCGATTTCCCGGCATACTTGGCGGAGGTATGGCTGTAGTGCTGTACCTTGTTACAATGAACAATATATCAGATCAGCAGTTTGAGGCCGCCAAGATAGACGGTGCTAACGGATGGCAGATTTTACGGTATATAACTCTTCCCGGAATAAAGGGAATGGTTTACATACAGCTGCTTTTAAGCCTTACAGGCAGTCTGCTTGCGTTTGAGGATGTATATATGATGACTCAGGGAGGCCCCGGTTTTTCATCAACCACTTTGGTACTCGGAGCATATATAAAGGCCTTTAAGGAACAGAATTTCGGTGTGGCGATGGCCATGTCTGTGGTAATCCTTATATGTACCCTATGCATAACTTCGTTTGTTTATTATATGCAGAACAGAAATGAGGATTAATGCCGTGAAAGACAAGACACTTAGAAAAAACAGAATAAAACCGCCGCTTGCGGATAAATTTCTTATAGGGGTATCCCTTACGCTTACACTGTTCTGGCTTTTATGCCTGTTTTTTCCGATATACTGGATGGTTGTATCTTCATTCAAGGATGCAAGTATTCAGTACGCCGACCCGCCGGAATTCGGAATCACGGTACCTGACGCCTATACCCTGACGGTGGATTATACCGAAGAGCAGGCTGATGAGTTAGGCAGCGAAGGTATGTATCGCGATGCAAACCTTTTGCTGTGGCGCATGTTTGGAATTAAAGGCACAAATATAGGCAGGGCGGTGGTTACGGCTACCGTAGAAGGTAATCCTGAAGTGACATATTCGCTGGATAAGGCAGATTATCAAATAAATTACTCGAATTTTTGGTCAAAGTCTGTGCTGTTAGCGTCTGATATTGACAGGGTATTGCCTCAGATAGAGGAAAAAGGTATTGTCGAGGTAGATGAAGAAACCGCTGCATTGCCGGAAAAAAAGAATACCAACAGTAAGACTGAGGAAATGACGGAAACCTTTTCCACAGACGAAGACATTGTCGGACAAATAACCGGATGCAGCTATTGCAACAGCTACAGAAACTTTTTTGATAATTACAAAATAGCCTGGGCTTATCCAAATAAGTTAGGTCTTGAAAGCGGTATGTTCAGGCCGGTTATTAACACCATTTACGTCGCCGTAATGCAGTTTGTGCTCATAACCTTAATAACCTCTCTTGCAGCTTATTCGCTTTCAAAACTGTTGCCGAGACGCCTAAAGGGCAAGATCATGATAATTATTATGGCTTCGGGTATGGTTCCGTCAACCGTTACCCTCATACCCAAATATCAGGTGATACAGTCGATTGGAATTTCAAATACGCTTTGGGCGGTCATCCTGCCTACAGTTGCGGCATTCGGACAAATGCTTCTGTTCAAAGGTACTTTTGATGCTTTCCCGGATTCAGTGCTTGAGGCGGCGCGCATTGACGGCAGCGGAGAGATAAGGCTGTATTTTAAATTTGTTTTGCCCTCGGCTATGGGAGTAATAGGACTGGGTGCCATTACATCGTTTACAAGTGCGTGGAACGATTTCTTTTGGCCCATGATGGTATTGCGTGATCAGGAAAAATATACTGTAAGCCTTGTACTGAATATACTGCTTAACGGATCCGGAAGTTCTCCGGACTATTCTACGGCGCTGGCTTTGGGATTCCTGATTTCGATACCGACACTTTTAATATATGCCGTATTCCAGAAAACACTTACATACGGTTTTGATTTCAGCGGTTTAAAGGGATAATTATGTTTGATTATATTGATTTTTTAGAAAAAAACAGCGGCAATTTCGGAAGCTGCCCCTTCTGGAGCTGGAACGATGAGCTCCGGAAGGATGTGCTTTTGAGGCAGATAGAAGATATGAAACGTCTTGGGATGCGCGGTTTCTTTATGCACGCGAGAAGCGGACTGAAAACCGGATATTTCAGTGAGGAATGGTTTGACTGTGTGCGCGCCTGTGTGAACTATGCGAAAGAAAATGATATGCAGGCATGGCTATATGACGAAAACGGCTGGCCGAGCGGATTTGCAGACAGGCGTCTCTTAGATGACAGGAGCAACTTATGCGCATACCTTAAAATGTCAGAGACAGAGAATTATCCTGAAGAGCATGCCGACGGTCCGTATACGGACGGTGTGATAGCAGTATACAATGTCAGCGACGGCATTCCGATACGTGTAAACGCTCCTTCGGAAAACGGAAAATATATATGCATAAGCCGTTTTTTGGAACCGTCGTATGTAGATACACTTAACGTTAAGGTGACCGAGAAATTTATAGCGCTTATTTACGATGAATATTACAAACGTTTTTCTGATGTTTTAGGCAGCGAAAATATGCCGGGTTTTTTTACCGATGAGCCGCAGTATTTCCGATATGCTACTCCATGGTCGGAAGTCTTGCCCGCAGAATTTGAAAGGGAATACGGATACAGCGTTTTTGATGCGCTGCCGGCGTTATTTACAGATTATGACGGAGCATGTGAGAAACGATACGATTACTGGCGGCTGTTACATAAGCTTTTTATAAAAAACTGGATAAAGCCGGTTTACGAATGGTGTGACAGCCACGGCTGTATTATTACGGGACACGCCATTGAGGAAAGCAGCCTTTATGCACAAATGTGGTGCTGCGGCGGTGTTATGCCTTTTTACGAGTATGAGCATATTCCGGGTGTCGACCATCTCGGACGCGGAATAGACGGGGGTCTGGAAGCAAAGCAGGTAGGTTCGGTTTCGGCACAGCTCGGTAAAAAAAGAACTCTTGCGGAAATTTTCGCCTGCACCGGCTTTGATGTGACGCTCAAAGAGCTTAAACGCATAGGAGACTCCATGTATGTAGAAGGAGTAAATCTGCTTTGCCAGCATCTGTACGCCTATTCTCTGAGGGGTATGCGGAAATATGACCATCCTATGTTTGTTTCGGAACAGTCAGAATATAAGGACGCTTTGAAAAAATTCAATCTGTATTTTGACCGTTTGGGATGTCTGCTGTCTTCAGGAAAGGATATGACAGACGTGCTTGTCATACATCCTATGCAATCGGCATACCTTTTTTATCGCCGTGAAGATGATGAGCAGTCGGTTTCACGTCTTGAAACTGCATTCAAGGCACAAATCAGGCAGTTATGGCGGGCCCATATACTTTTTCACTTCGGTGATGAGGAACTTATGGAAAAGTACGCCTGTGTTGACGGCGACAGCCTCAGGGTAGGAAAATGCGTTTATCATACGGTAATTTTACCGGATATGTATACCATAAGCAATAACACGAAAAAACTGCTTGAGGAGTTTGTAAACGGCGGCGGAAAACTGCTTTGCATGGGCAGAACTCCCGAATTCACAGACGGAAGAAAAAATTCTGCGGCATTCAGCTCAAATGTAACACTTGATGAAATAAAAGTTAATTGCGGGGTAAAACTCGATTATCAGGGCGAAGAAGCGGATATGCTAAAATATGCGCTCCGGAAAATCGGCGGAAGGCATGTAATGTTTGTAGCCAATCTTTCGGATACTGATATGGAGGATATTACTGTCAGCGGGCTGAAAAATCCTATGCTTCTGGATCTCACCAAGCTTGAGTACCGCAATCCGGATACGGCAGGCGAAAAAGTTTTGCTTTCGCTGAAACCGGGAGATTCGGCGGTGCTTGCAGAAGATGCGGAGGTTAAAAACGCTCTTGCCCGAGGGAATATAAAGTCGGTTATTGAACTTGACGGAGAATACGCGGTTGCAGATTCTCCGGAAAATGTTTTTGTGCTTGACTATGCAAGATATTCTTTGGCAGACGGCGGTTATTCGTCGCTTATGCCGGTAGTAGGTATAAGACAGGAACTTTTAAATGCGAGATATGAAGGAAGAGTAAGCCTTAAGTTTGAATTTGAGGCAAACATTATTCCGGATAAATTAAGAGTAGATACCGAACCGCAGAAAAACGCCGTTCTTTCGGTGAACGGCAGGGAAATACCGGCATATAAAAGCGGGGACGGAACGCATTTATGCTATGATATCTCGGAAGCCGTAAAAACAGGAAACAATATAATTATATTAACCTTTGATTATTATCAGAGCCGGTATATATATGATATATATTTCGGCAACGGAACAGAATCTTTGAAAAACTGTCTGTCTTTTGATACAGAAATTGAGAATATATATTTGCGCGGTAATTTCTGTTTAAAAACTGATGACGAGGCATTCAGTACTGAGGCTGAAGGCGTACTTTGTTATACCGGAGGGTTTACTTTAGACCGGCAGCGCAACAAAATTTCTGCTTTGTCTGTTACAAGAGACGGTTATCCGTTTTTTAAAGGCGCGTTGAAATTAAGCCGTAAGCTCAAAGTGGATTCCGGTAAAGCTTCGGTAAGGATTACAGGCAGATTTACTGCATGTGAGGTATATTTAAACGGCGAATATGCCGGCGACTGTTTGTTTGACGATACAGTTGATATCTCCCGGTTTGTTTTACCGGGCGACAATCTTCTTGAACTGAATGTATACAGCACATACAGAAATATGTACGGTCCTTTTCATTATATAAAGGCAGAGCCTATGTCAGTGGGACCGCCACAGTTTTTATTTGAAAACGAGTGGAAAGACGGCGGCTGTCAAAATTTCTGTAACCGGTATGCTTTTGTAAATTTCGGAATTAAAGCGGAAATAATCGAATATGATGTAAAATAATTTTTCGGAGGTTTTTATGTCCGGATTTAAAAAGGCCCTGCCGGTTTGGCCGGCAGAGCTTTTGTATCAAAAAAATATTCGGGTTATCTTTCAGGCGTGTATTGAGATAGAACCCGAAACTGTACTCTGCGCAGCGACATCCTGTGTATATAAGCTGTATGTTGACGGCAACTTTGTCGCCTACGGCCCGGCAAGGGCGGGTCGAGGATATTTCAGAAAGGATATTCTGCCGCTCGCAAAATTTGCAGGCGGCAGGCGTGTCATTTCGCTTGAAGTGCAGTCTTACAGAGTCAACAGTTTTTATATAATGGACCAGATCCCGTTTTTGCAGGCTGAATTAGTTTCAGGCGAAAATGTAGTTGCTTTTACCGGAGGTGACGGATTTATCGCTCAAAGGGATATTTCGGTTATTCAGAAAGTGCAAAGATTTGATTTTCAGCGCCCGTTTATTGAAGCTTACAGGTTAAAGTCAGATACGTTTTGTCACAGGTACGAAAAATTCAAAACCGGATTAGAGCTGCGAGTCTTAAACGGCGGCAGAATTATTGAGAGGACGGCGGATTATCCGGCTTACGAGTATATTGAGGCTAAACCGGTTTTTGCGGGCAAAGCAGAAAAAACAGAAAAGCCAGAATATACCGACAGCCGCTCTTATACCGGTATAGGACTTACCCTTAAGGGTTTTGCTCCGGAAGAGCTTGAGTGGCATATTTCAAGAGAGGTTCAGGGATATCAATATACGCAGACCGACAGTGTTGATTTATATAATCTGAGGGAAGGCGAGTATTCGGTATATGAGCTGACGTATGACGCCGCGGGATTTGCGGATTTTGAAGTTGCCTGTGAAAATGATTCAGAGCTTTTTGTGATTTTCGATGAGGACCTTACGGACGGCGATGTCAGTATAATAAGTGACGAATGCTGCCGAGCGGTGAAATATACACTTGAAAAAGGCGGGTACAGACTCAGCTTTTTTGAAGTGTACAGTATGAAGTACATAAAATTTTTTGTAAGACGGGGAAGCTGTAATATCAGGCGTGCGGGACTTGTGACTTACATACATAAGCCGGTAACCTATGATATGAGCGGTTTCAGTGCCGATGAAAAACTGCTTGCCCTGGCGGCAGTAAACACTTACCGTGCAAATGCGGTAGATCTGTTTACCGACTGCCCCTCAAGAGAACGCGGCGGTTATTTATGCGACAGCTTTTTTACCGCTAAAACCGAGTATCTGCTTACAGGTAAAAGTAAGGTGGAAAAGAGTTTTCTTGAAAACTTTTTGCATGAGGACAGTTACTGCCGAATTGACGGAGGCATGGTTCCTATGTGTTATCCTGCCGACCATATAGACGGCGTTTACATTCCTAACTGGAGCCTTTGGCTGATCCTTGAGCTTGCAGATTACTTAAAAAGAAGCAACGATACGGATTTAATAGAAGCCTATAGGGGAAAGGTCGAAGGAATACTTGAATTTCACCGAAAGCTTGAAAATGCCGACGGCCTGCTTACGAATGTGCCTGAGGGGGTATTTGTCGAGTGGTCGCACGCCAACGAGCTTGTACAGGATATTAATTTTCCTTCTAATATGCTTTACTGTGCAGCGCTTAATACTGCGGCCGGGCTTTACGGTTATAATGAGTATTCACTGAGAGCAGAAAAGACCAAAGCATCGGTCATTAAATATTCGTATGACGGTAAATTTTTTCACGATCTCGCTATGGTAAGCCCAGAAGGTATTGAGACGACCGGCGATATAACTGAGGTCTGTCAATATTATGCATTTTGTTTCGGGATTGCCGACAGAGACGGTTATCCGCGGCTTTTCGAACTGCTGGTAAATGAGTTTTCCAAAAAGCGGCGCAGCGAAAACCGATATCCTGGAATCTGCTTTGCGGAGTTGTTCATCGGTATACCTCTGAGAATAGAAATGCTGATTAAGTACGGCGAATACGAAAGGGCTTATGATGAGATAATGTATTATTATCTGCCGCAGGCTCAGAAAACAGGCACCCTGTGGGAAGGCCTTTATGCCGGATGCAGCCGAAATCACGGTTTTTCGAGCGTTGTGCTGTATTGGCTTGACCTTATTTTAAAGCAAAAAAATAATCAGTAAAAGCCGCATCTTTTTGAGGAGGAAATTTTATGAAATCACCTATGCGACAGGTTCATCTTGATTTTCATACGTCAGAGCTTATTGAAAATATAGGATATAAATTTTCAAGAGAAAATTTTACGGAAAACCTTATCAGAGGAAACGTGTCCTCAATAACCGTTTTTGCGAAATGTCATCACGGTATGTGTTATTATCCGACGAAAATAGGGAAAATGCATCCGAACCTTAAATTTGATCTGCTTAAAGAGCAGATATCTGCCGCACACAGTATAGGTGTCAGAGCGCCTGTATATATAACTGCCGGCTGGTCTGTTTATGATACTGCCAATGAAAGCTGGCTTGCCAGGAATAAGGACGGCAGCGTACAGACAGTAAATTATGATAGAAACGCGTCTGATGATACGCCGAAACCGTTTGCATCTTGGCAGAACCTTTGTTTAGCAGGAGAATATGCGGATTATATTTATAAGATTACCGAGGAAATCTGCCTTAATTACGATATAGACGGACTTTTCTATGATATTTGTTTTAACGAAGGTGTATGTTACTGTGAAAGCTGTATATCCGGAATGAAAAAGTCGGGTTTAGACCCTGATAATGAGGATGACGCGAGGCGGTATTATAAAATCAAACGTCTGGAATTTATGAAGAAATGCGGTGAACTGTTAAAGAAATATCATCCGAAGGCAACCATTTTCTTTAATGGCAGCTGTGAACCGGAGCTTTGCGATTTTCACGGACTTGAAACACATTATGAACTTGAGGATCTGCCCACCGCGTGGGGAGGATATGACAAGTTTCCGTTCAGAGCAAAGTATTTTTCGCGGTATGAAAAACCTATTATTGCAATGACGGGTAAATTTCATACATCCTGGGGAGAATTCGGAGGATACAAAACAAAAGACGCCCTTAAATTCGAGTGCGCTTCAATGCTCGCTTTCGGGGCGGGATGCAGCGTGGGTGACCAGCTGCACCCTAACGGACTTATGGACAGTTCCACCTACGAGCTTATAGGAGACGCATATTCTTATGTAAAAAGTATAGAGGATATCTGCCGTGACAGTAAGCTTGTCACGAATTTAGGATTATGGATCTCTTCAGATCCGGAAGAAAACGAAGGTATGTCCAAAATACTGCTTGAGAAACAGCTTGATTTCGATTATGCCTGCGCAGACAATTTAAGTAAGTTTGACACGCTTATAGTACCCTGTAATCCGGTTTTGAGGGGTGACGATGTAAATCTTATAAATGACTTTATCAAATCGGGCAAAAAAGCCGTTCTTATGGGAAACTGTATTGAAAGAGGCATAAACTGCGGTATAGATTATATCGGTAAAAGCAAATGCGACATTGATTATGTCACGGCGGGCGAAAAAATATCCGAAGGCATGGTAAAAAGTCCGATTTTGTTTTATGAAAGCGCGTATATCGTAAAAGCTGACGGATACGAAACGCTCGCGAGTATCAGAGAACCGTATTTCAACAGGACATACGGGCATTACTGTTCCCATATGAATACGCCTTACAGGGAAGAAACCGCCGATTATCCGGCAATATGCTTCAAGGATAATATAATATATTTCGCGCACGATGTGGGGCGTATTTACCGTGAATACGGGAGTGTATATCACCGAACATATTTCTGCAATGCCTTGAGGCAGATTTATAACGGCGAATATTTTAATGTTGAATTAGGCGGAAGGGGAAGGGCAACGCTCAGGAAAACAGCCGACGGGCAAAAATATTTGCTCCATTTGCTTTACGCCTCTCCATATAAATCAGGCGCCGCCGAAATTATAGACGATACGACAAAACTTTACAATATACCGGTTAAGCTGAACGTTTCGGGAATAAAAAAGATTACTTTGCTTCCTGATGAAAAAAATATTGAATTTACCGATACCGGAAACGGAGTTGGTTTTGAACTTGCGGTTTTGCATATACATCAACTGATAATGTTCGAAAAATGATTTTTTCTGTTGAATTGATGGGTTTAAGAACTGCAATTCAAAACTTATAATTTAATAAGTCTTATTGATAAATTTGAAAAAACGAATAATTCTGCTTTTTACCGGGCGGTTTCTTGGCAAAAAAGCACAGTTAATATTGTATTTTTTGATTTTAACACGGACAGATGAAAAGCCCTTGAAAACCTAAAGTTTTCAAGGGCTTTTTGCAGGGAATAGTGATTCGAAAAAAACGAATAATTCTGCTTTTTTGGTTGTTTATCGGTCATTATGATTTTTAATTGGGGTGTCAAAAAAGAACCTGTCGGAATATAACGGAAGACAATAACATTATCTGAAGATTAGTTTATGCCGTGCGAAATCACAGATGCCGTAAAAGTTCTGTACCATGATTGGAAAGAAATAAGACCCTTATGAAAATTATCACCGCCGCCGTAAACATCAAGAAGTTTTTCGTCAAGTTCATCAATGTGATCGATTTTTCCGTCTCTTAAAAGAATCAGTCTGTCACGGCAGTTTTCGGCGCGTTTTATAACGCCCCCGATTCTCATATCCTGAATTTCGAAGCCTTGTGCCTTGTTTTCTCTGTACCACTGCTCTCTGTACGCAGTATAAAAAACATTCAGCTTTTTTATAAGCAGTTTGTATTTATCAATAAGCGCATTAAGCTCATTGGTATTTCTTTCTGCATAAATTCTACGGGTTTCCTGTCCCAAATTAGCCTTAACGGTTAAAACGTCGCAGAGAGCATACATAGTACCGAATAAAAAACCCCATTCTGGATTTTTCTTTAAAAGAGAAAGTTTTCGCGCGCATTTTGCAAACAGCTCTGATTCATCGCCGCTAAGAGTACTGTCAAATATTCCGGAAAACGGGTCATTATATAATAAGTATTTTTCGGGATTTTTTACGTCGCCGCCATTATTTTGTATATCAGGCAAATCAAGAAGCATAAAACGGTCATAGGAAATTCCGAATTTTTCTTTAAATTTCTGTTTTATGTCATCCGCATTATAGTTTCCTTTTGCGTATTCAGAAGCGGCGAACAAAGAGGGAAGAACGGCGAACCGTGAACATTCTCCGCCGTCGTCGCCCCACAATGTGAGAAATATGTTTTTTATATTATGATCTTCACAGCTTTTCAGTGCGCTTTTTGTCGTTTTTAAAGAAAAAGCGTTGTTTGGAGCAAATACACAAAACGAACTTTTTGCAAAATGTGATGCGATAACCGCACTGTCGGCAAATCAATTTGCCGCAAATCTCTACGGCAAAATACCGCAAATCTCTCCGATGAAAATGCTCTAAGAATGTCTCAAAAAGCAAATCGGCTTTTTGTAAATTAAGCTTTTAACTGTATAAAAGTGACTTGCTCGACGAATTATATCGATAAGTGCTCATGGACATATTGACATTTTCTCATAGACATTGTATAATGTCCGTGATAGGACATTTTTGGAGGCGAGTATATGAATATCGGCAAAGAAACAGAGTTTATAGAATTCAAAAAATCAACATCTGAAACTAAAGAAGGACTTATTTCCATTGCAAGCATTCTGAATAAGCATAAAAAGGGCAATTTGTATTTCGGAGTAAAGGATAACGGGGATGTAATCGGTCAGGATATCGGAAAAGATACCGAGAGAAAGCTGTCCCGTGATATAAGCGATAATATCAAGCCTGCTATTTGGTATGAGATAACAACGAGACATTCGGATGACGGAAGGCAATTCATAGAAGTTACGTTTAACGGTTCTAACGCTCCGTATTCTGCATACGGCAAGTATTATGAGCGCTTTGCGGATGAGGATAAACAAATATCCGACGCGGAGCTTGAAAGGCTGTTTAAAGAACGGCAAAAGGATTATTCCGAGTGGGAAGCCTCAGACTCCGAGGAGTCGGTTCCGGATGTTGACGAAGATCTTTTGAAGAAGGAAATTGCGGCAGGTAACGAAAGCGGCAGGATTAAATACGGTTATACCGACGCCGCTTCAATTCTGTCAAAGCTCGGGCTGTATAATTCGGAATCCGAACTGTTGACAAACGCAGGCAGAGCACTGTTTTCAAAAAATCATCCGATTCTTATGAAAACCGCAATATATGCTACTCCGACAAAGGAAACCTTTATAAAACTAAATCACTTCGAGGGAAATATCTTCGAGTGTATTGATGAGGCAATCGCATTTATTTTGTCTGCAATAGATTGGAATATTGTGATTGACGGTAATGCAAAGCGAAAGGAAGAACCGGAAATTCCTCAAAAGGCAATTCGTGAAATGGTTGTTAATGCCTTTGCGCACGGTTGCTATTTTTCCAATACAAGCTTTGCAATAGAGGTTTTCAGCGATAAGGTGATGATATACAGTCCCGGTCTTTTTCCGGTTGGGTTCAAGCCGGAGGATTTTGCCGAAAATTCAGCCGAGCCGATTATGCTTAATCCTAAAATTGTTAATGTTCTCTTTAAGTGCTCTGTAATCGAGTCCTTTGGCACGGGCTTTGAACGAACCTTTTCTTCCTGCAAAGCAGCAGGAGTAAAATACGAATATGAGAATACAAAAGCGGGCTTTCGTTTCATATTTTACCGTGCTCACGGACATAAAAATGTCCATGAAATGTCCAAGAGCGAAAAAGCAGTTTATGGCTTGTTGAAGGAATGCGATTATCTGACAACAGCAGAGCTTGCAACAAGGATTGGAAAAACAGAAAAAACGGTTTACCGTGCAATTAAGGCGCTTAAAGAAAACGGATATATTGTCCGTGAGGGAACGGATACTTCGGGATACTGGAAGATACTCAAATAACTGAATATTTCTATTGAGCACTCACAGGGCGGTGAGTGCTTTTCTTATACCCAAATTAAAAAAGGAGGAGTTTATTTGGAAATTAAAATCAACCGGGAAATAAGGAATTACACTGAATCCATGTTTTTCGGACTGTCTATGCGGCAGTTTATTTTTGCCGTTGCGGGCTGCGGTATTGCCGTGCTTTTGTACTTTGTATTAAAGCCGTTTTTCGGCGTGGAAACGCTGTCATGGATGTGTATGCTCGGAGCAGCTTCGTTTATCGCCTGCGGGTTTGTCACCTATAACGGTATGACTGCCGAGCAGTTTGCGTGGGTATGGCTGAAATCGAAGTTTATTGAGCCTGTAAAGGTTAAGTTTGAATGCGACACGCTGTATGCGGC
>CALWUY010000045.1 GCA_944384855.1 uncultured Clostridia bacterium
GGAATGTCCATAGTGATTTTCCTTTCAGAATTGTTGTTGTCCAATCTCAATTCTACCACAGGTTTGTCACTATGGATACTTTTTTCTGTTTTCTTACTATTGCAGGTTCATTTTACAATGCGCCTAAATAATTTATAGTAAAAAATTGTTTTAATGCCGCCGAAATAGTATTTTCGGCGGCAGAAGGTGAGTGTTCTATGAAAATATTTGATGAATATAAAAAGCCGCTAAAACACAAACGTGTAAATGCTACGGCATTTATAAATATTGAAAAAGACAGTAATGCCTTTCAAGGATATAAAGTTAAAAAAATTGCCGATATTTCTTTCCCTTTCACATTGGGGAAAGAAGATGTTATAATTGATTTCGGCGATCACTATACCGGTTATTTACACATAGCAGCACAGGGGATGCCGGGGCGAATTCCCGATTCTCCGACACTTATAAATTTCACTTTCGGTGAAATGCCGATCGAAATTTCAGAGAAATTTGTACCTACAACACAATCGCTTTCGGTGGGTTGGTTACAGAACGATTATAAATCAATAGCATTTATGCCGTATGAGGGAAGTCTTGAGCGAAGGTATTCTTTCCGCTATTTAAATCTCAAACGTGAAGATTCAGTATATTTTGATGTGCAAATAACGGATTTATTCATTGACGCGGTCTCAGCTGTTGATATGGAAGAAGCAATTCCTTTTAGTTCGGGTAATGAACTGATTGATAAAATTGATCTTATGTGTGTAAAAACGCTTAAAGAGTGCGAGCAAGATGTCTTCGAAGACGGTCCGAAGCGTGACCGCAGACTATGGATAGGTGATTTGCGGTTACAGGCTTTGGTGGATTATAATACTTTTAAGAATATAGACCTTATTAAGCGTTGTATTTATCTTTTTGCACATAATCTTAATAATGAAGGATTAGTAGCTCCGTGCGTATTTCCTGATTCTCCTCCGTATATAGATCAATGGATATATCTTGACTATTCTCTGTGTCTGGTATTATGCTTATCCGATTATTTGGAAAACACAGGAGATGAAGAATTACCTGCTGAGCTTTATGAAATCGCTATGAACCAAATCAAATACGCCGAAAAAGCTTTTGATAGGAAAAGCGCAAAAATCAACGCACCTTCTTTTATAGATCACGGTGAGTACGATCGTTGTATTGCCGCATTAGGCTATTTTGCATATACAATTAACCATGCAAAAAAATTAGCTAAAAAATTAAGTAAAGACACCGAATGGCTTGACAAGGTCTATGATGAGGTTTGCAAAGCTTTGCTTACATATCGTGATGAAGATAAGGGTCTTTTTGTGACGATGGAAGGAGAAATTTCTTGGCAATCACAGGTTTGGGCGATTCTCTCAGGTGCATTAACTATTGATGAATCCCGTGAACTCTTAAGAAAAACCAAAGAAACGGATCCTAAAATCAGAATGTCATCGCCGTTTATGACACACTATTATCTTGAAGCTCTGTTTTATTGCGACGAATTTGATACTGCTGTGGATTATATAAAAGAATACTGGGGAGCAATGATAGATTCAGGATTTGACTGTTGTCCCGAATGTTTCGATTTAAGAGATGAAATGATAACGCCCTATTCAAGCGCCATTTTAAACAGTGCGTGCCATGCTTGGAGCTGTACTCCGTCCTATTGGATTAGAACATATTATAATAAAAACAATATATAACTCTTTTCTGAAACGGTAAAAGCGAGGTTATTTTTTTGAATATCAAAAATGAGCATATCAGTTTAGAAATTAATTCTGAAAACGGATTGATAGACGGCTTGTATTCAAAGCTTTGCAATTCCAATCTTGCAGATAAAAACGGTTTCGGCGGTGTCAGATATACTCTTAAAGATGATGATATAACTACTGACGATGCGTTTGTTTTGTACTCGGACCGACTTTCGGATTATAATATGCAGGAATTTTCCGAGGGTTGTGTTAAATGTGAAAATACAAGCCTTGGAATTCATACAATTATTTCTTTGGTAGAAGATGAACTGATAATAGATTCATACGCTGAAAATGAGAGCATTTCTCAATTCGGTATTGATTTGAATTTTAATTTTCTGGGCAAAAAGAACGGAACCTATGTTGGACAGCTTATACCATCCTCACCCTATACTTCTTTAGCAGAGGAAAGACTGTATTATATATTACCGATTGTCAATGTCGGGTTTTGTGCGGTTGTATCCCTGACACCGAAAAGTCTTTGGAAATTGGATTATTCGTCATATTGTGCGGGCCATTACATAAACGGTTTTCAAATCATGTCTTCAAGCGATAAAGCATTCGGCAGAGAAGGGAAAAAACGGCTTTCGTTAAGAATATTTTTTGCCGAGACCGTGGATGAATGTTACCAAAAAATTCAACGTATTTTTGATTGTCCGATGCTTATTCCCGATATTACAGGTACATTCAAAAATACGCTTACGGTAGACGTATTGGGAAATGCGGACCTTGTTAAGGTTATACTTGACGATAAGCAAGAGGAGATTGCCGTAAATGACGGCAAGGTGACTGTAAATCGGCTCGGATACGGCAGACATACGCTTATACCTTATTTTAACGGTATGCCCGGACTTGACACACAGGTTTGGTTTGGAAACGACGTAAAAGAGCTTTTTGAAAAAAGCTGTGACAGCATTAAAAAGCCCTACCACGGCGACGATAACCTATGCGAGGGAATGACATGGTGCTGGTCAATGCTGTGCTATATGAATATGTACGGCGATAAAAATTATATTGACAAGGTTGAAGACGCGCTTAAAACCGTGATGGGAGAGGGGAGAGAACCTGTCCCGAGACAGACTATTTTACCTTATGCGACGGACGGCTTTCCACCTTATCATATTTATAAATCAAAAAGGGTGCAGGAGCAGTTTTTCGGTATATCAATGCTGACCGAAATGTATAAGCTTAAAAAGGACAGAAAGTATCTTGATTTCGCGGCTAATTCAGCAAAAACAATGATAAATTGCTACCAGCGCGAGGACGGAGCTATAGTTCCCGAAACCGATTACACAACGGTCTGCGCCCCGATTATTCCCATAATTGATTTGGCTCTGATATATAAAGATATGGATAAAGCCGAATATAACTACTTTGCAAACTCCGCTAAAAAAATTGCCGAATATCTTGTAAAGCGAGGTCTGCACTTCCCGACCGAAGGGGAAATAAGCGACATAAACGATGAGGAAATGGAGGAGGGCTCGATTTCCTGTACGGCACTTTCGGTACTGTATTATTGCAGGTACATTGAAAAGCGGCAGGACTATATAGATTTTGCCGAAAAAGTTTTAAAGCTGCATGATTATTGGATTACATATACCCCCGATGTCAGACTTTACCGTTCAACAATGAGATGGTGGGAGAACATATGGGAAGGCGACGGCACGGGTCCTGCAATTTGTGCTGGACATGCATGGACCATCTGGCGTGCTGAGGCTGATTATCATATGGCTGTATTAACCGGCAAGGAAGAATATTTCAAGAAGTCATTAAACGGATTTATGACAAACTTTTCCAAAATAACTGCCGAAGGTGAAACATTTGCCTGTTATCAACCGGATTATTTTGCCGGCGGAGGACATGAAGGCGTGAGAAAATCCCGCAAACAGTTATCTGAAGCCGATTATCCTAAAAAATACGAGATAACACACAATTATCCCAAGCATTATGATAATTCGCTTTCAAGGTATGTTTGGGCAAGGGCTTGCGCAACATGGCTGAAGGACGGAAAGCTTTAGTTCTAAGAAATAACAGTTACGTATAGGTGATGATTATATGGAGAAAAAAGAATTGAAAAAGCCTTTCATCGGAGCCGCTTATTATCCTGAGGATTGGCCTGAAAGCGAAATGGATTATGACATATCAAAAATGAAGGAATTTGGGATAAGCGTTGTGCGTATCGGAGAGTTTGCCTGGAGTAAAATGGAGCCTTCCGACGGCGTTTTTGACTTTGAATGGTTGCATATAATTGTAGATAAACTGGCAGAAGCGGATATCCGTGTGATTATGTGTACTCCGACTGCGGCACCGCCTTTTTGGCTTACCGCAAAGGATAAGGAAATGTTCAGGGAGGATATCAACGGTCACAGGTTGACTCACGGCGGCAGAAGACACGCTTGTTCCAATAATCCTACTTATCTTGCTTATTGCGACCGAATCGTGGCGGCGCTTGCTAAGGAGTTCGGCGATGATCCGAATATTATTGGCTGGCAGATTGACAATGAAATTTATCTGCTAAAATGTCATTGCCGTTATTGTGATGAAAAATTCAGGCAGTATTTGAAGCTTAAGTATGTCAGTATCGAGGAGCTTAATAAGCGTTGGAATCTTAATATTTTCAGTTCCGCCTATCAGAACTTTGAAAATATTGATACACCGGGACTCGGCTGGAAGCATCCTCAGTATTTGCTTGAGTATGCAAATTTTGACGATTATACACAGAGAGCGTTTGTTGCACGCCAGGCAGAAATCTTAAAAAAATACACAAAGGCTCCCATCGGCACAGATCAAATGCCTTTTAACGGTATTGATTACCGTGAAATGCACCAACCGTTGGATGTGGTTATGTTTAATCATTATAACAGAACAAACGATTTGTGGGAATCAGGGCTCTGGATGGATTATTTTCGCTGTATGAAGAATACTCCCTTTTGGGTTACCGAGACGGCAACCTGCTGGAATGGCGGCACGGCTATGCCGGGAGGAATCAATAAGGACGGTTATTGCTATGCTAATACTTGGATGCCTATTGCACTGGGCGGAGAGGCAAATATGTATTGGTTATGGCGTACCCATTGGGCCGGCCACGAATTAATGCACGGCTCAGTTCTGGAAAGCAGTGGCAGACCCCAATATAATATTTCCGAAGTAGTGAAAGCGGCAGAGGATTTTAAAAAAGCATCTGACTTTGTGACAAATACTTCTGTAATCAGTGAAGTTGCACTTCACTTCACCTCTCTTAATGATAAGCTGTACGCGACGCAGGCTATGGTTTACGGTTTTGAATACGAAAGAGAACTTAAAAAACATTTTTACAAACCGATGATTGACAGCGGATTGCGTCCCGATGTTATCGATTCCGCAGCAGCACTAGATAAATATAAGCTGATTTTTTCACCGTGTATGGCAATTTTGGATGAATGCGGATTGCCGGAGCGACTTAGAAAATGGATTAACGATGGCGGCGTTTGGGTTACAGGTCCGATGACCGATATCCGCACATCGGACGGTAGCAAGTATCGGGATAGGTTCCATGGAATGTTGGAATCGCTTACACCTGCTTATTTTCGTTATTTAGTGCCTGATGCCGATGGAGCATTTAAATGCAAATGGGCAGACGGTTCAAGCTTTGAAGGCAGCTGGTACTATGAGTGCTTTGATACAGGCAAAGGCAGGGATATGGCTTTTATTGAATCGGGAAGTAAATATTTGGAGGGATTGAGCATATTACAGCAACATCGTGTTGGCAAGGGCTCGGTAATTATATTGGGTACGTTGCCGGGATATGCCGATATGCGAAAGTTGATAACCTATGCATGCGGTGAAGCTGGTGTTGCTTGCAACAGAACCGAAGGCGACTCCCTGCTGGTGGCTGACCGTCGGGGCGAGAATAAGAACGGTGTTATTTTGGTGGATATATGTGGAAACGGCGGCGTTTATCACAACGATAAAGCTCTGACTGATATTCTTACCGGCAACAGATATACCGAAAAAATAACTGTTGAGCCTTATCAAGTACTTGTTTTGGAAGAACGGTAACCAAATGCAGAATAGGGTGGTTATTGTATGCATTGGTCATTCACTTAATTAAAGAAATTACGGCCTCGCAATTCGCTCGGGATAATAATTGTTATGATTTTACTCTTTTACTGTTGCATATGTATTCAATATTTGCTTTTCTTCCTTTTAATATTGCGCCGCGGTTTACAAAACAGCCTTGCATTTAGAGTATTTATTTGCATTTTGGAATTGTAATCAAAGTAAGTCTTTGTGTTCATTCAGAAGCCGTTTTTTCTTATGGGTTGATTGAGTTTTACAATAGCTCGAAAGGTTGTCTCTGCGAACCTTGACGAGTATGTAGGGCTTGACGGCAGTAACGATCAAAGCTATCGATATTTTATGAACAAGAACTTTTTTGAGCATATAAATATCGATTTGTGCAACACCTTTGTTCCAAACGGCTGTGCGGTTGACCTTGCAGGCGAGGGCAAGCGTTATGACGAGCATATTGCCGAGCTTGGAGGCATTGATTTACAGCTTTTAGGCATAGGACTTGACGGTCATATCGGCTTTAACGAACCTGACAAATATTTCGTCAAAAACACCCACGTTGTAGACCTGCACGAAAGCACTATAAAGGCAAACTCCCGATTTTTTGCAAGTGAAGACGAAGTGCCGAAAAAAGCTATAACAATGGGTATGGTTTCCATTATGCAGGCAAAAAAAGATTTTACTTATAGCAAGCGGAAAGGAAAAGCGAGATATTTGCAAAAAAGCCTTTTACGGACCGATAACCCCCGAAATCCCCGCCTCAATTCTTCAACTTCACCCCGATATTACTGTTATTTATAGTGATAATTAAGAATCAATAATAACGGCGCATTGTAAAATGAACCTGCAATAGTAAGAAAACAGAAAAAAGTATCCATAGTGACAAACCTGTGGTAGAATTGAGATTGGACAACAACAATTCTGAAAGGAAAATCACTATGGACATTCCA
>CALWUY010000046.1 GCA_944384855.1 uncultured Clostridia bacterium
GGAATGTCCATAGTGATTTTCCTTTCAGAATTGTTGTTGTCCAATCTCAATTCTACCACAGGTTTGTCACTATGGATACTTTTTTCTGTTTTCTTACTATTGCAGGTTCATTTTACAATGCGCCGGATTTAAAATTTGATGAAATAGCAGAAATCACATCAACTAAGCTAAGTACGGTAAAAGCGAGACTTTACAGCGCACTGAAACTTTTAAGAATAGATATAGAGGAGGGTATAGATTATGATTGATAAGTCAGATTACAGAAATACTGTGATTCCGGACGAGTTAGAGGATGTTGTAAACAACGCTATTTCTGAAGGGAAAAGATTGCAGAAAAAGAATAAAGTTATAAATATTTTCAGTAAAATGGGCGGAGCCGCAGCAGTATTCATAGTCGTATTTATTGTTGCTTTAAATATATCTCCGTCAGTTGCTTACGCGGCATACCAAATACCTGTGATAGGAGATTTGTGCCGTATTGTAAGCTTCAGGGAATATCATTTTGAGGATGATATAAAATATATAGACGTTAAAATTCCCAAGATTGAAAATACGGGCAAAAGTGATTTGGAGAAAAGAGTCAATCTTGAAATCCAGAAAAAGATAGATGACTGTATAGCAGAAAATGAAGAGGTTGCGAAAGATTATTATAATGCTTTTATCGAAACAGGCGGTAAACCGGAAGATTTTACTCCTGTGGGGATTACGGTTGATTATGATATAAAATGTATAAATGAGAAGTACGCGTCTTTTGTGATATCACAGTATGAAACGGCATTTAATGCATATAATCACGAGTTTTATTACAACATAGACTTGGAAAGCGGACGTGTTCTTACACTAAAAGACTTATACGGCAATGATTACAAAGAAATTACGGCGAAAAGTATTGAAAATACAATTTCAGACTGGACTGATGAGCAAAGAGAAATGCTTTTTGAAGATATTTCGTTTGTTGATCTGATTGATGAGAATACAGATTTTTATATAAATCAGAATGATGATATTGTTGTTGTTTTCGGACGTTATGAGATAGCGAACGGTGCGGCAGGAACGCTGGAATTTACAATACAGACCGCTTTAACCGGGGAGGAAGACAGTTGATATTCAGCAGCACGCTTTTCATATTTTTCTTTTTGCCTGCTGTGCTTTTAACTTATTTTGCAGTTCCCGTTAAATGTAAAAATTTTGTTTTATTATTTTTCAGTTTGATTTTTTATGCTTGGGGTGAACCGGTTTACATTTTAATCATGCTGTTCTCTATTGTTTTTAATTATGCCGACGGATTGATGATTGAACGGTTTCGCTCCAAAGACAGATGCGGCGCAGCAAAAGCGGCGCTGATATTCTCTATAACAGTAAATCTGGGAATCTTGGGATTTTTTAAGTATACTGATTTTTTTATTGAAAATATAAACGCTTTGACCGGGTTAGGCCTATCGCCTGTAAATATTGCTTTGCCGATAGGAATCTCGTTTTACACCTTTCAAACGCTGTCTTATACCATCGATATATATCGAAGAGATATCAGTGCGCAAAAAAATATTATCAGCTTCGGCGCGTATGTCGCGATGTTTCCCCAGCTTATAGCCGGACCGATAGTACAGTACAAGGATATTGAGACGCAGCTCATCTCAAGGCGCGTAACGGCAAATGAATTTTGCTATGGCATTAAGCGGTTTGTCAGCGGATTAGCAAAAAAGGTTTTATTGGCAAACAATATAGGATTGCTTTGGGAACAAATTACAGGCAGTTCGTTAAGCACTCTGTCCGCAAGCGAGGCATGGCTTGGAGCCGTTGCCTTTTCTTTTCAGATTTTTTTCGATTTTTCCGGCTATTCGGATATGGCAATCGGATTGGGAGAAATGTTTGGATTCCGTTTCAAAGAGAATTTCAATTACCCATATTGCTCCAAAAGTATTACGGAATTTTGGCGCAGATGGCATATATCACTCAGCACGTGGTTTAAGGAATATGTTTATGTCCCGCTCGGAGGTAATCGAAAAGGCTTTAGACGGCAGCTTTTTAATATTTTAATTGTATGGTCCTTAACAGGATTTTGGCATGGAGCGAGCTGGAATTTTGTTATTTGGGGATTATATTTCGGTATATTGCTGATTATAGAAAAGTCTTTTTTGTTAAAACATCTTTCCTCGCATAACATTCTTTCTCATATATACACGCTTATTCTTGTTATAATCAGTTGGGTAATTTTTGCGTTTGAAGATATTTCTGATGTGGTAATGTACTTAAAGGCAATGTTCGGACTTAACGGCACCGGGATTTTTTCTTCGCAGGCATTCTATTATCTTTGCGCAAATGCAGTTTTATTAATTGCCTGCGTATTATTCAGCATCAACCTTTTCAAAAGCATAAATTTTCATTCAAAGACAACTGCTTTTGTCTATGCTGCCAAAGCTGTAAAAGTCGCTTTATATGCCGCTGTGTTTTTTATAATCGTTGCTTTTTTGGTCGGTGACACATATAATCCGTTTCTGTATTTTAGATTTTGAAAGAAGAATTATAATGAAAAAATCTTATCATATTGCAATAATTGTGCTTTTCATTACAGTTTTGTTTTGTACGCCTGCCTGCTTTTTTCTGCAAAAAGACAGGGAATTTTCCGAAAGCGAAAATCGTTATCTTGCAGCCAAGCCCGCCGTTTCTGCTGATAAAATACTGTCGGGAAAGTTTATGAAAGATACGGAGCAATATATCAACGATCAATTTCCTCAAAAGGATTTTTTGATTTCTTTTAAATCAGATTTCATGCGGCTGCTCGGATGCAAGGAGATCGGCGGTGTTTATTTGGCGAAAGACGGTTACCTGATTGAAAAATGGCTTGCTGAGGAATTTGACGGGGATCTGCTGAAAAAAAACACAGAAGCATTAACTGAATTTGCTCAGCGACATCCCGAACAAAAAATTTCGTTTATGCTCGTTCCTACAGCAGGTATGATATTGAGCGATAAGCTTCCGAAAGGCGCGCCTATGTTCGACCAAAAAATCGCTTATAATATTGTAAACAGGAATCTTAAACACATAACCTTTGTCGATTTGAATTCCTTGTTTGCATCACACAGCACGGAGAATCTGTATTATAAAACAGATCACCACTGGACGACATACGCCGCTTTTTTAGCTTATTCTGCCTGGTGCGAAATAAACGGTCGGTCTGCAAATAAGAATGAATTTGAAATCTTGACTGTGGCTGAAGAATTTCAAGGTACGCTTCATTCAAAAGTTCTGGGCAATCACTGTTCGTTTGATAAAATTGAATTATATAAGCGAAAAAACCAAATCCCATACAGCGTTGAATACAATTTCGGAAAAAACCGGAGCGATACGGTTTATGATACGGAAAAGCTCTTTATAAAAGATAAGTATCAAGTATTTTTAGGCGGTAATCATCCTGAAATAACAATCAGAACTTCACAAAAAAATAAAAAGCATTTGCTGGTTATAAAAGATTCTTTTGCAAATGCTTTCATACCGTTTTTATTGAATGAGTATGAAACAATACACATAATAGATCCGCGCTATTATCACGGAAACTTAGATGAATATATTTTTAATAATAATATTAATGAATACCTGTTTTTATATAATATTAAAAATTTTTGTGAAGAAAAAAATAAATTTTTTGCAAACAAAAAAGCCGCCTTTCTCACTGTTATCAGCGAAAAAGACGGCGGGTAGAAATATTCATAATTTTGATGTATAATGGAGAATCAAGAGTAAGACAAACCGGAAGTTGTGGAGGTAATTATCAATGAGAAATATTTACGATAATAGTGAATTTTTTGCCGCATATGCGGAAATGGGAAGAAGCAAAGATGGTCTGAAAGCTGCTGGAGAGTGGCATCAGTTGCAACCGTTATTCCCTA
>CALWUY010000047.1 GCA_944384855.1 uncultured Clostridia bacterium
CTAAGACTTGAACAACCTTATTGTACTACTTAGGGGAATTTTTTTGTATAACTTTTTACGCACACCCGCATAGCGGGTGGTTGTTTGGTTTGCTCTTTGAGCAAACCAGCCTAAAGGCACTAATACACCTACCCCCACCGCCCAAAGGCGGTGGGGGTAGAGGGTGAGGGAATAGATATATATTAGCGAACATTTTCCGAAAAGGAAGCTGTTTATATATCTCTCTATCCGTCACGTCAAGCCATATGCCTTTCTCTGATGCGGAAGGCAATTAGGCTCCCTCTGACGAGGGAGCTGTCGGCGAAGCCGACTGAGGGAGTGACAGGTACTTGAAATTTTTCACCAAATTCGGATATCTTATTTTAAATAAAGCTATTGTCGGCAAATTTTTGTGTTTAAGCTCTGTTACACTAAGCATAAAAATTTACCGATAATCGAAAAAGGAGTATAAAAAATGGCAAAACGTTTTTCGGCAATTTTCCTGTGTATTGCTATGCTTGCGTCCTTGGTATCCGTTGGTGTTACGGCAGAAAGCAGCAATTGGAGCTATGTTTCACCCGAAATGCAGGATTATGAGGTTACATACTATAGCATGGGTTCGGCTTCTTCTGCGGTTAAAGGCGGTAACAGGCTCACCTTTACTTCCAAGCTTGCAGAGCGCAATACCACGGAAAAGCTGTATGTTTCTTTTCCTGAGGAGGGCGGCATACATGTTTATTCCGACCGTCAGGGATTTTTTAATCCGAACGGTTTATGCAGAATTACATATACCACACTTTCAAGCAAGGTTATTAAGCTTAAACCGGATAACAGTAATTTAACTGCTGTTTTTGATTACTCCTCAACGCCGTGGAAATTAACGGTAACAAATTCGGAAAACGGTAACAACTTTTCATTAAGCGGTGCGAATGTATTCTTCGGCTATGACAGCAGTAATGCCCTTAAAAAGGTAAAGCTTACAGGCGGAATTTTATCTGATGAGGTTATTTTCGGCTTGGGAGAGCGCTACAACGGTTTTAATCAGGTGGGGAAAAAAGTGCCGCTTTGGAATACCGACACCGGATATCACACTTGGACAGCCAATAGCGGCGACAAAGCGTATTCTTATGTTAATGTTCCGCTTATGCACAGCAACAGCGGATATTCGCTCTTTTTCAATTCGAGCTACAGCGGCACGGCAGATATAGGAAACACTGTATCTAATGTATATTCTCTTGAATTTGCGGGCGATGATTTTGATTTTTATACATATCTCGGCACACCGCTTGAAAATACAGAAAGCTATACTGCGCTTACAGGCAGACCTGCGGCATCACCTACATGGAGCTTCGGGTATTGGGCCGGCGGCTCATTCGGCGACGGAGAGACATACATAAACAAGGTTAAAAATGTGCTTTCCGGCTACAAAAGCATGGGTATGATGCCCACGGCAGTTTATTTGGAAAGTATACCCTTTAATGAGCAGGGATTGGAAATTGCAAATTCCTACGGCGTGCGAGGGCTTACTTGGAACAACCCCTCTCAGGCACAGCTTTTGCAGAGCGGTATGAACGGCACTACTTTCTCACAGGAAAATCTTAAGGTGCTTTTACCGGATGTTTCACAAAGCTCACTGCCTCGTTCATATGATAATTATTGGGAAGATTATACCAATCCGCTTATGAATACCGCTCTTAAAAACGGAGGATATTCAAAGCTTGTAAAAGTCGGTCTCAGCGGAGCTATGGTAGATTACGGCGAGTACATTAACAATTACGGAACCTTCTACAACGGTATGACCGGTGAGGAGATGCACAATTTTTATCCGTATTACTACAATAAGGCAATAGCAGAAACCTTTTCCTCAGTGCGGGGAGATGATTATGTTCTGTTTGCCCGTGCAGGCTGTGCGGGAAGTCAGACATATGCCGGAAATTTTGCAGGTGATTTAAACAGCTCGTTTGACGGTCTTAAGGCGGCACTTTATGCAGGTCTGAGCATAAGTGCAAGCGGATTTTCAACATGGGGCAGTGACTTGGGCGGTCATTACTGTTCGGATTCCGCAATCAGTGATGAGCTGTATCAACGTTGGCTCGAATTTTCTCTTTTCAGCCCTCTTATGAGATTGCACGGTAATACCGAAAAGGATCCTTGGAATTTCTCTGAGCAGGCACAGCAAACCTTTAAAACAGCCTATTCCTTGCGTAACAATATACTTGATTTGCTTTACAGTGCCAATATAACGGCAAATACCACAGGTGCGCCTATGATGCAGACAATGGCTTTGGCTTTTCCCGAGCAAAAGGAGCTTGCGGCGATCGAAGACCAGTATTTATTCTGCAATGAGCTGCTTGTGTGTCCTGTTGTAACTGCGGGTGCAACTTCGCGTACGGTTAATTTACCGACAGGACGCTGGACCTCGCTTTGGAACGGAGAGCTGTATTACGGCGGTAGTCATACAGTAAGTGCGGCGGTTAATGAAATTCCGGTTTACATACGTGCGGGCGCGGTAATGCCGGTTACACTGTCGGAAAGCTACAGCCTTTTTGAACAGCCCGAAAATGGCGGTATTGCGGCTCTTGTATTAACTCCGGCAGATGAAACACGAACTGTTTCCTATATGACAGATAGCGGAGAGGCTTATAGCTTTGAAAGCAAGAATGAAAACGGTGTATATACCGTAACATCTGGCGAAAAGGTCATCAGAAGCACTTTGGTTTTGGCCGGAGTTGATGCATTAGGGGTTACGGTTGACGGCACTGCCCTAAAGCGTCTTTCAAGCCTCTCGGACGGTGAAATCGGGTATTATGTTGATAAGGACAATAACCGCACTTTGGTTAATGCAGACACTGCTTGGCAAAGCCTTGAATATACCGAGGATGAGGTTTACACAAATGATTTCTCGGATACCCGTGTAAGCTCTGCTGTTGCTGATTTCGGTATTTATTTTGCAGCAGGTGATTCTACACAATTTGTTGCGGAAACAGCGGAACAGCATCTTTCAACGGCAAACGGCAATTTGGCCCGAGTTACAGATCCGGATGGCTATTCTGACAGAGATATAGACAGAAATATTCTGAGTGCTGTTTTGCTTAATGCAAAATACAACGATTTTATCCTTGAAGCCACAATAGCAGGTACACACGGCGGCGCTTCGTCCTTAGGCTTTGTAATAGGACAAAAAATCCCCGGAGCACACTATATGAACTCCGAAAACGGCGGATATGCGGTATTTTTCAAACGGTTTGGCAATCAATTGAATCTTGCTGTTGCTTACAACGGCAAAACGGTTCTTACGGACGGTTCCTTTGCAGAATTCAGCAGAAACGGATTTGTGGGGACACTGTATGATTTTTATAATTATTTCGGTCGCTCAGATGCAGGTCCGTTAAAAGTACGCCTTGAGGTTATATCGGGAAATTTGCAGGTTTATGTTTACAATACGATTCAAAGTAAATATGTTGAAATCGGAGGAACGATTCCTCTTCCCAGCTACAGCGGAGGTTACATCGCATTAGCACAGTCAACGGCACAGGTGACAAACGGAGCAGCTAATGACCAGTACTATGACTCCCTTTGTATCAGGGGTTATAATCCGGAAATTATGAAGCGCTCCGATGATGCAGTGATAACACCTACTGAATACAGCAGCAGCTTTAACAATTCGTCGGTTGCTATGCTTGAAAACGATTTCGATATTTATTATGCCGAAAATCAATTGAACAATAAAGTTTATAAAAGGGAAGAGGTTGCTGATTTTGCAAGCCGACTGTATATTAGGGACGGTTGGCTTGGCAGATACTATCAGGGAGGTAATAACTGGCAGCCGTATCTCGGTAATGTAATACTCCGTTATAAGCACGCTATATACGGCAATTTAAAAACCGAATTTACCAACAGATTTTTAGCCGAAAGTACGCTTAGAAGCACATATATGACAGTTCAGGTAGGTCAGCAGTCAGAAGATCGCTCGGTTTATGATAGCTCTGATGCGAGCGGCGGATACCTTGTTACCTTACAGCTTTGCGGCGCTAAGTGGGCTGCCGTAACAGTAGTTCATTGTGACAAAATAATTTACAAAGCGGCTTTCGGAACCGAAGCGGCAATTTCGGGTCGCACCGGGTATGACGCTTATATAGTAATACCCGAATACAGCAGCACAAATGTTGGCAAATTCTCCGTTCAAGTAAGTAACAAGCAATTATTGGTTACACATAACGGCATTGAGGTGATTTCAGGACTTTTGCTTGAAGATTATAATCCCGGATTTGTTTCGTTGGGCTTTGATATAGGCAATCCGGATAGCGGCACTGCAATAGACGATTTATCTATAATCGGTGAGGAGCTACCGATTGAATTTACTAAGCTTTGCGGTTCAAGCGCTTCCCTGAAAAAATTTGACGGCTATGAATACAGCACAGACGGTGTTAGTTTCTGTGATGAAACCGATTTTACGGGACTTTTGCATAATAACGAATATGTATTTAATCAGCGTACAAAGGCTACGGAAAATTATCCGTCGGGAAACATTGTCAGCCGAACAATTACTGTTAAATATCTTCCTGGAGATTTTAACGGTAATAATCTTTATCAGTCTGATGATTTAGTGATGCTAAGGCGCGTGCTTTTAGGGGCGCTCATTGCAGACAAAGAATTATCCGATGTTAATAAGGACTTATCGGTCAATATACTTGATCTTGTGCGGCTTAAAAAAACAATAATCGGATGAAAAAATATTGCGAATTGGTATATAAAATGTTTTTGCGGTATCCTAAAATTTGACAAAACGCTGTCGAATGTGTTATTATTAGAAACAGATAAACTATTAACAGAGGGTGAAACAATGGTAACGATAAGTGATGTTGCAAAAGCGGCGGGAGTGTCAAAAGCAGCTGTTTCATATGCTCTGAGCGGCAGCAAAAAGGTTTCGAAAAAAACACGAGAGAAAATACTTAATGTAGCTACGGAACTCAATTATATACCGAATAAAAACGCTCTGATTCTCAGAAGCGGGAAAACACATAAGGTGGGTTTGTTTATAACCTATTTCAGCGGTTCATATTTTATGTATTTGACCGAGTCAATTAGCAAAGCCTGCGAGCTTGTTAGATACAATCTTGATGTACATATTGTAAAATGCCACAACGCACGGGATATGATTTCGGAAATACTGTATTCCAATGTTGATATTGCCATTGTCCTGTACCGTTTTAACGAAGATGACGAAAAATATCTTGCGGATACTGTTTTTCAAAAAGGTAAGTCGATTGTATTCTTAGCTTCCGCTAACTGCTATGATCACGCTTCGGGTGTTGTTATCAACAATATTGGCAGTTTTGCCCAGATGGCAGATTATCTTTATGAGACCGGACACCGCAAGATAGTTTATCTCGGCGGTTTTGAAAATACCGACGAAAGAGAACGCTATGAGGGTTTAAAAAAGGGTCTTAAACAGCATAATACCAACATCTATGATATTTGGGATTATGCAGATACCGATCCTAATGAATGGGTTGGCTTCCAAATAACCAATTCGCACTGTAAAAAATTAACATATATACCCGACGCCATCTGCTGCGCAAATGATCCCATTGCAATTGGTTGTATAAAGGCACTTAAATCGGTCGGCTACAATGTTCCAAGAGATATAAGTGTTACAGGCTTTGACGATTTGATTCCCGCAAAGCTATGCGGGTATAAATTGACCACTATGACTAATCCTGTAAGCGAAATGGGTAAACTTGCCGTTGCCGAGGGAATAAGACTTCTTGATCCCAAGGAAAGCGGGAAGTATACTGTGATTGATTCGCATCTTGAAAAGGGAGAGACAGTCGCAATAAGAGTATAAAATCTCGCTGTTAGGCTATCAATAATTTTTTGAAAATCTCATTTTTTTACGTTAATCTTTATAAAATCCGAATGCCGGTAAAGGCTAAAACAATTATGAAGCAAGCCTTGACGGTGTTTCGGATTTTTTGATTTGACCTTTTTAT
The DNA here is from genome assembly GCA_944384855.1 of uncultured Clostridia bacterium. Classification (GTDB taxonomy): domain Bacteria; phylum Bacillota; class Clostridia; order Oscillospirales; family Acutalibacteraceae; genus UBA737. Next base: position 5,973 of record CALWUY010000047.1, read on the forward strand.
ATTTCAAGTGAAACGAATAACCTATAAAATCGAAAAAATACAGAAAATATTATTGCAATACGATTAAATTTATGTTAAAATTTAATCACAATCATTAATATGGAAGTTTAACGGTTCACAAAAGATGAATGCACTGCGAAATTGTCGCTTACAGCTACCACACCAATACGGTACTCTCATCCCTAACACTATTTTTAATATTCACAATAATTATCAGCACAATAATTATCAGGAGTAATGATTATGAAAAATATAAAAAATCACTTGCGCTGATTTTATCGGTTTCACTTTTTCTCGGCGCAATATTTGTGCTTTTCAAAATGTAGAAATAAATAAGAGAGGATAGTTATAAATGACAAGTAAATACGCAAGATTTTTATATCAGATTTGTAAACCGACAGGAGAAGACGGAAAATTGGTCACAGCCTGTAAGGCTCATGCTGAATTGTGCAGAACGGCAGCAGGAGAGGGTATGGTTTTGCTCAAAAATTCAAACGGTGTGTTGCCTTTAAAACAAGGGGAAAAAATTGCCCTCTTCGGCAACAGCACAATCGATTATGTGAAATGCGGCGGCGGGAGCGGCATTGTCCATTCACCCTATATCCGTACCGTGCTCGACGGCTTTAAAATCAAGGAGCAGGAGGGAAAGGTTTCGATCTTTAAGCCCCTTTCTGAGTATTATGCAAACGAGCTGAAGAAGGTTGGGCGCGAGTTTATGCCTCATCAGGACTACGCTTTGGTTGATGAAATAGATATTCCCGACGATTTATTCCGCGCCGCGGCTGATTTTGCCGAAACAGCAGTAATTACCGTCGGCCGTCTTTCTGAGGAGGGGACAGACCACACCGTAACAAAGGGCGATTTTCTGCTTTCCGAGAAGGAGGAGGCTTTGATAGACAGGCTTTGCAGATCCTTCAAAAAGGTAGTGGTTGTATTAGATATGGGAATTATGATTGATTCCTCATGGTTTGTTGAAAGAGAGGAGATTTCCGCCGTTCTGTTAGCCTGGCTTGCGGGAATGGAGGGGGGACTTGCTATTGCGGATATACTTTGCGGCGATGTTAACCCCTCAGGTAAGCTGGTGGATACGCTTGCAAAATCCTTTGACGATTATCCGACTACTGCGGGTTTTAATGAGTCGGAGGATTATGTTGATTATACTGAAGATATTTATGTTGGCTACAGATATTTTGAAACTATACCCGAAGCATATAATAGGGTGAATTATCCGTTTGGATACGGACTTTCCTATACCGATTTCTCTTTTGAAGGGATACATTGCGCCGATGACGGAAAATTTGTGACGGCATGCGTAACGGTTACCAATACCGGTAGTGTTGCCGGCAAGGAGGTCGTTCAGGTATACTGCGGCGCACCGCAGGGTCTTCTCGGAAAGCCGGCAAAGGTTCTTGCGGCATTTAAAAAGACCGATTTATTAAAGCCCGGCGAGGCTCAGACCTTAGCCCTAAGAATACCGATTAGCAGTCTTGCAAGCTATGATGACCTCGGTAAAATTCAAAAGGCGGCATACGTCTTGGAAAAGGGTGAATACCGTTTTTATATCGGTAGCTCCGTGCGTGACGTTATAGAGGCTCGATACCGTTTGGTGCTTGAGGACAACGTTATTACCGAACAGCTTGAAACACGCTGTGCACCGATTGCTTTGAAAAAACGTATGCTTTCGGACGGAAGCTTTGAGGAGCTTCCTTTAGGCGAAAATAAGACCTACAATCCGCAGAATCCTGCAAGCACCGCTAAGGCTCCCGAAGAGGAGTTTATGTTTGACAAGGTGGGAGAAACCGTAACCCTTGATGAATTTATAGCCCAGCTTACAGATGAAGAATTGGTTGAGCTTCAGGAAGGACACGACAGCACGGGTATCGGTGATACGGGCAGTATAGGCGGTATCAAGAGATTGGGCGTTCCGTATGTTACTGTTTCCGACGGACCTGCGGGACTGCGAACCAGCCGTGAATGCGGTATTTTGCCGACCGCGTGGCCCTGCGAAACCTTGATAGGCTGCACTTGGAATACTGATATAGCTGAAAGAATCGGCAAGGCAGGAGCGCTTGAGGTAATTGAAAATAATCTCGGCGTCTGGCTGGCACCGGGTATGAATATTCACCGTTCACCTTTCTGCGGCAGAAACTTTGAATATTATTCGGAGGATCCGCTTATTTCAGGAAAAATGGCGGCGGCGGAGGTAAAAGGAATTCAGTCGCAGGGTGTGGCTCCCTCAATTAAGCATTTTGCCTGTAATAATAAAGAAACCAACCGTTCTTACAGTGATTCGCGTGTATCTGAGCGCGCATTGCGTGAAATCTATTTAAAGGGCTTTGAAATCTGTGTTAAGGAAGCAAAGCCGTGGCTGATTATGACCTCATACAACCAAATTAACGGCGAGCATACCACAGCTAAATATGAGCTGCTTACGGGTATTTTGCGTAATGAATGGGGTTATGAGGGAGCGACGGTATCCGACTGGGATACGAAGGCTCCGCATGTCAAGGAGCTGCTCGCAGGCAACGATATAAAAATGCCCAAAGGCGAAAAAGACAGCTTAAGAGCAGCGCTTGAATCGGGCGAGATTTGCCGTGCAGACCTGGAAAACTCCGCAAAACGCATTTTGGAATTGATTTTAAACTTAGCTCAAGTGTAAACAGTTTGGTTTACACTTAAATGTTGTTCAACCGTAAAGGTTATCGCATTGCTTGCAAGAGGGAGAAACAGCAGCTATAAGAGCGTAAAATAATAATGGAGTGATTCATATGAAAAAAATATTACTTGACGGCATATGGAATATGAGCGGGAACGGCTTTAACTGTTCGGGCAAAATACCCGGCTCTGTTTATTCGTTTCTGCTCAGTAACGGGCTGATGGGAGATCCTTATTACAGACAAAACGAATATTCTGCCTTGCGCCTTATGGATCACGATTACACATTTTACCGTAATTTTGAAATTGACAGAGGAAACAGTCCCATTCTGCTTTGCTGTGACGGGCTTGATACCCTTTGCGATATATATATTAACGGCGAATTTGTAGCCCATACCGAAAATATGCACCGAAGCTATGAATTTGATATTTCGCCGTTTATTAAGGAAAGCAATGAAATTAAGCTTATATTCCATTCCGCGAATCAATATTTTAAGGAAAAAAACAGTGAGGAAAAGGTTATAGGCTTTGAAGATCCGCTCGCCGGATATATGCATTTAAGAAAATCGTTTTGTATGTCGGGCTGGGATTGGGGACCGCGCCTGCCCGACGCGGGAATTTGGAGAAGCATTTATATTTTAGAAGAAAACTCCGACCGCATTACCGATATGCGCATTGTACAGCGCCATGAAAACGGCAGAATATGGCTTACTCCCTTTGTAGAAACCAAACGGGGTGTGGCGGAAATCCGCGTGACGCTTACAGCGCCCGACGGCACAAAAACTGTTATACCTGCGGGAGCGGAGACCAAGATAGAAAATCCTCGCCTTTGGTGGCCTAACGGTCTTGGTGAGCAATGCTTATATACCGTTTCGGCGGAGCTTTACGAAAACGGTGAGAAAACCGACTGTTCTGAAAAAAGTATAGGTCTTAGAACGCTAAAGCTTATAAGGGAAAAGGATAAATACGGAGAATGCTTTTGTCATGAGGTCAACGGCGTAAGATTTTTTGCGATGGGGGCGGACTATGTGCCCGAGGATACAATTCTTTCAAGAATCACCCCTGAGCGCACCGAAAGACTCTTGCTTGCGTGCAGGCAGTCTAATTTCAATGCCGTAAGAGTTTGGGGCGGCGGAAACTACCCGAATGACGATTTTTACGATACCTGCGACAGATTGGGGCTTGTGGTCTTTCAAGACCTTATGTTTGCCTGCGCCTATGTCCCGCTTAGCGGAAATATATCCGAGGAATTTGCGGCAGAGGCAGAGGAAAACCTTAAGCGTATGAGACATCATGCCTGTATTGGCGTAATAAGCGGCAACAATGAGGTAGAGCAGAGCATAGTGCTTATAGGAACCGATATTAATGATCCCTATACGCAGAAATACCTTGAGCTGTTTGAGGATATTATCCCTGAAATTGTAAAACGTGTATGCCCTGAAATACCTTATATTCCCTCATCTCCAACAAGTGGCGGGCGTCTTCTTGACCCGCTTAACGAGGATTTCGGCGACTCGCATTACTGGGATGTATGGATGGCGGAAAAGCCGTTTACCGAATACCGAAATCACTATTTCCGTTACTTAAGCGAGTTCGGCTTTGAATCTTTCCCCAACCAAAAGACCGTTAACAGCTTTACTCTCCCTGAGGACAGAAATCTGTTCAGCCGTGTCATGGAAATGCACCAGCGCAATAAAGGCGGCAATAAAAAGATTATCGCCTATCTGTCCGAGACCTATAAATATCCTACGGATTTTAATACCCTGATTTATGCTTCTCAGCTTTTGCAGGCGACTGCCATTAAATATGCGGTTGAGCATTTAAGGCGTAACCGCGGCAGATGTATGGGTGCGCTTTATTGGCAGCTTAATGACCTTTGGCCGACCGCTTCATGGTCGAGTATTGACTGTTACGGAAGATATAAGGCATTGCAATATTACGCTAAGCGCTTTTTTGAGCCTGTTATGATTTCCTGCCGCGAGACGGGCGAAACCGACACAAGACCGTATGTAATAATGGAGCCCGATTATCACGACTACTCCACAAAGGCTCAGCTTTCGGTTCACAACGATACATTGAAGCCTGTGAGCGGTACGGTTCGCTGGAGATTATGCAGCAGCTCAGGAAATGTGATAGAGCAGGGCGAGGAAACGGTTGACATTGCGCCGATGTCGGTGGTGACGCTTGCTGAAAAAGACTTTAATAAAACCGATGTTGAGCACAACTATTTGTGGTATGAATTTGACGGGGAAACCTATTCGGGCGGAAGCGTTATTTTCACAGCACCTAAGCATTTTTGCTTTCAAAATCCAAGACTTACCGCAGAACGCAAGGGTGATTATATTACCGTAACATCGGAATGCTATGCTCAGAGCGTTGAAATCTATTCTGAGGATGAGGATTTTGTTTTGGAGGATAATTTCTTCGATATGGAGCGTGGCAACTATACTGTAAAAATTGTTGAAGGCAATCCCCAAAAACTTCTTATAAGAAGTACATATGATATTAAATAGCACTGTTGCGAAGATAGGCAATATTTGTGAAAAAGAATATGATAAGGCATATTGTTTTCGAAACTACAGTATGTATACTGTTCACGTGCTTACCGACCTTTATGTCAAGGACACATCGTCACACTTAAAATCAAAGGAACTACCGTACTTGAAAATATACTTGTAAGGAGTACCAACGGCTACGTATAGATATGCCGGAAAACAGATATATAGGTGAATACCCCATAATAGGAGTAAGACCGACGATAGACGGTCGTAGAGGAGTATTAGGTGTTCGTGAGTCGCTTGAGGAGCAGACCATGAATATGGCAAGGATTTTTAGAAATTATTAATTATTAATTAAATAATCGAGAGGAACATTTATGATTTTCCCTGCTTTTTTTATTTCTGCGGGATATGAGTATGCGGACATTGACCGCTTTGTATCGGCTCCATTTTTCAGAAAAAAATTCACGGCTTTAAAAACTGCAAAGGCTGAAATTATAATAGGTACGGCGGGCTTTTACAGGCTTTTTGTAAACGGCAAGGATATTACAAAGGGCGAGCTTGCGCCCTATATCAGCAATCCTGACGATATTGTTTACTATGACAGCTATGATGTAAGCGAATATATCAATGAGGGCGAAAACGTTGTCGCGGTGCTGTTGGGCAACGGTTTGCAGAATAATTCGGGCGGCGCTATATGGGACTTCGATAAAGCCCCGTGGCGCGGTGCGCCTAAATTCGCAATGCGATTAAGCGTTACCGCAGAGGACGGAAGCGTGACCGAGCTTGAAAGCGATGAAAGCTTTAAGGTCTGTGATTCGCCGATACTGTTTGACGATTACCGCTGCGGAGAGTATTATGACGCACGGCTTGAAATTCCCGATTTCCATTCCGTCGATTTTGACGATAGAGACTTTAAAAACGCAATAAGCGTAAAGTCTCCGCGCGGAGAAAAAAGGCTCTGCGCCGCCGACCCCGTCCGCGTTTACGAGGAATTAAAGCCTGTTTCGATTACCAAAGGTGAAAACGGCTGGCTTTATGATTTCGGGGAAAATAACTCGGGTGTTTGCCGAATTTCGGTCAATGCAAGCAAAGGGCAGAAAATATCCTTGTATCACGGCGAATGGTTAAAGGGCGATAAGCTATGCCTTGATAATATCCGCTTTAATCAGCAAAGCGACAAGCAAAAGGATTTTGTTCAGAAAAGCGTGTATATCTGCAAGGAGGGGGAGCAGACTCATACCCCGAGCTTTATTTATAACGGATTCCGTTATGTATTTGTTGAGGGCATAACCGAGGAGCAGGCGACCGAAGGTCTGCTTACCTACCTTAAAATGAGCTCGCTTAAAGGTAACGCGGGAAAATTCGCCTGTTCAGATGATGTTATTAATAAAATACAGGAGATAACAGTTCGTTCGGATATTTCTAATTTCAACTATTTCCCGACCGACTGCCCACAGAGAGAAAAGAACGGCTGGACTGCCGACGCGTCCCTCTCCGCCGAGCAGACGCTGTTAAATTTCTATCCTGAAAAATCCTACAAGGAATGGATGCGGAATATTTATAAGGCACTAAACGATAAGGGACAGTTGCCGGGTATAGTTCCGACAGGCGGCTGGGGATACCATTGGGGCAACGGTCCCGCATGGGATAATGTTATTATAAATCTTCCGTATTACACCTATATTTACCGCGGAGATAAGGAGATTTTAGAGGAGCTGTCAACTCCGCTTATGCGTTATCTTAATTACCTGTTTTCAAGACTCGACGAAAAGGGGCTTATGGAGATAGGTCTCGGGGATTGGTGTCCGCCTGGGGTAAAGGAGAACGAATTTGAAACTCCGCTTGTCGTAACCGATACTATTCTTACCTATGATATAGCAATAAAAGCGGCTTTTGTTTATGATGTTTTAGGACAAGAGCCGCAAAGGCAGTTTGTGCTCTCGCTGGCTGAAAAAGTAAAAACTTCTTTCAGGGAAAACCTTTTGGATAAGCAAAGCGGTGCTGTTAAGGGTAACACCCAGACAGGTCAGGCTATGGCGATATTCTACGGTATGCTTACCGAGGGGGAAAAGCCTAAAGCCTTTAAGCTTTTGCTTAAATATATAGAAGAGGCCGACGGTCATTTCAATACAGGCGTTTTGGGTGGCAGGGTTATATACCGAGTGCTTGCCGAGAACGGCGAGGTTGATTTGGCGTACAATATGATAGTCCGTCCCGATTATCCCTCCTACGGCAACTGGGTAAAGCGCGGAGCTACCACCCTTTGGGAGGGCTTTTATCCGGAAAACGGCAGGGTATTGTCCCTTAACCATCATTTCTGGGGTGATATTTCGGCGTGGTTTTACACCTACCTTGCGGGTATAAGAGTTAACCCCACAGGAAAGGACGTAACAAATGTAGATATAAAGCCGCTTTTCCCCGAAAAGCTTAACAGTGTAAGCGCCTATCACGATTTGAGGGACGGCAGAATTTCTGTATCTTGGGAACGCACAAATGAACAGAGTATCACATTAAAAATCGAAGCGGCTCAAAGCATTAACGGCAAAATTGTTTTATCTGACGATTTCACTTTTGCCGATGGTTCTAAAGAAAAAGAACTTGTAAGCGGAGAATATATTTTAATAAAGGCTTGATATGCTAAGGAGTGTTAAGCAATGACTATAGAACAAAAGTATCCTTTACTGTTAAAGCCCGTTATAAAAGACTATCTTTGGGGCGGCACACGGCTTAAAACCGAGTTCGGCTTTGAAACCGATAAGGAAATCGCCGCCGAGGGGTGGATGATTTCCTGCCATAAGGACGGCACAAATACCGTAGAAAACGGTGTATATGCGGGCAAGCCTCTTGACGAGGTTTTGAGACTTTGGGGCTATGAAGAAAAATTCCGGCGCATTGTAAAATGAACCTGCAATAGTAAGAAAACAGAAAAAAGTATCCATAGTGACAAACCTGTGGTAGAATTGAGATTGGACAACAACAATTCTGAAAGGAAAATCACTATGGACATTCC
>CALWUY010000048.1 GCA_944384855.1 uncultured Clostridia bacterium
AAACTATTCCAAACAGTTATGCAATGCATGTAACCACAATGGCTGATGTAGATAAGCTATACCGTTATTATCTGAACAATGATAAAACCGTGTACTGCATACTGTCAAAAGAAACTGCCCGAAACGGGTATATGAGAAAACCATCTGTTAAGTGGAACCCCATCAAACGAGGCTTTGTTTGCCCTCATTGCGGGTATGTTCAGGAAATGGATATACTTGTCGATGGCGGTCGTTACACCGTTAAAGCAGATGCAGGCTTTTTCCTGAACGAAAACAGCAAAAACCACAAATGTCAGAACAAACAATGCGGAGAGGTCTTGTGGTCTATCTGTAAGAACGCTGATTTACACTACCAATTCCATTGAGAATTTTAACAGGCAGCTACGGAAGGTCTCAAAAAACAGGTCTGTATTCCCGAACGATGACAGCCTGCTTAAAATGCTCTACTTAGCTCAGGTAGACATTACAAGAAAATGGACCGGCAGACGCAGGGATTGGGGCGAGATTCATTCTCAGCTTGAAATATTCTTTGCCGACAGACTGCCGGAGTAGCAGAAATTCACAGCCATGTAAAGGGTAAAATGAACGGCTGCCGCGACAGCCGCCCTTGACATGCCTTGCTCTTTCTGCTATTATGCTAATATGGCGTGCAAGCCGATTTTCACCTTTCACGCCATTTATCACTTTGCTTTTTTATACCGTACTTTGGTCTTTACACATAATTTGAAGAAGAACCAATTAATAGACTCAATACAATTGGAGGACCTAAATGAGAAGTGCTTTCAAACTCTATTTTGAGTTCATTCCCAAATGGAACTATGTTTACAAAACTATATCGGAAATAGTCATACGGTTTCTGATGATCTACTCGTCGATAGTTGTACCCTCGTCTATTGCTAAATATTTCACTGATGAAATGAGTTTTCCGGCACTGTTGTTGATTATCGGAATAAACGCTGCCGGAAGTTTTATAATCGTGTCACTGAGTAATATTATGGGAACATTTGTTTTTTCAAAGCACTCCATACATTTTGCCAGGGGAATATATCAAAAGCTTTTTTCGAAGATGCACGACCTGTCATTAAAATACTATGATGACAGAACGTTTTTTGAGAAGTATACCCTTGCGGTAGCTAATTCTGAGGCGGCGGCAAATGGCATAGTCAATTGGATGACGGGATTTATCGGGCTTGCCTTTTCTTTGGCAACATCGACCATCATTGTTTCGCTTATAGATGCCAAGATACTGATTGTCATGCTTGTATGTCTTATTTTAACCGGTGCGGCTCAGGTTGCAGCGGCAGTAATCATGATAAAAGCACAGAAAGAGCTTGTCAATCTTGAAAATATATTTAATTATGTAGAAAGGGTGTTCTATTTTAAGGAATATGCAGCAGAGCTTAGGACATCAAACATTAGCACAGTCATATTTCGGCTTTTTGACAGGACGCTTGGAAAAACCGACAGGTTTATTAATAAGCTTATCGGCAAAGGTCTTTTTGTTGAAGGAATAGAAAAAGGCATAACCGATGTCATCGTGTATTTTGTGCTGCTCGTATATGCTTGTTATAGAATAGCAGTGCTCAAAGAATTTGAAATAAGCGAACTTGTAGCACTGCTGTTGGGCGCATTTATGCTGTATAATATATTATCACAGTTTATCAACAGCTTTACAGGCCTTTATGAATACAAAAAGAAGTTTCAGTTTTACACGGATTTTATGGAGCTTAACGATTTAGATGATAAGGATTCTAAAAAAACTATCGACGGACTTAAAAACAACATAGAATTCAGAAATGTCAGCTTTGGCTATGACAGTAAACCGATTATGGAAAACCTTTCGATAAAAATACCAAAGGGGTCTGTGCTAGCTGTGGTTGGACCGAACGGCTCAGGAAAATCTACATTTGTTAAGCTCCTGCTCAACTACTACCACGTTCAGAGCGGAGACATCCTTATAGATGGGGAAAGCATTTTCAGCTTCAACACAAATGATTACCGCAGACTGTTTTCTGTAGTAAATCAGTCACCTGCTCTTTTTGAACTGCCGCTTAGCGAGAATGTTCTTTTGCGCAAATGCGTTACAGAAGATGATAGAAAACAAGTCTTAAAAGCATTGGAAACCGTTGGACTGCTTAATAAAGTGAACTCTCTGACCAAAGGAATCGACAGCGTTGTAGGCAAGGAATTCACCGAAGACGGCGTGCTGTTTTCCGGCGGAGAGGTACAAAGAATAGCAATCGCACGGGCGATATTGCAGGACAGACCCATTCTTATTCTTGACGAACCGTCAAGTCATCTGGACCCAATATCTGAACGAGAATTATTTGATTTGGTGCGGAAACTGAATCAGAGCAGTACTATAATATATATCACACACAACATAAAGAATGCCAAGGAAGCGGATAATATCATCTGGCTTGAAAAGGGAAAGATTTTGGAGCACGGAACACACGATGAATTAATGGCTCTGAAAGGGAAGTATGAAAACGCATATAACAGTTTATATAATGCTTTGATTTAAGGGTGAGATAAATGAAAGAATTAATAAGTCAATTTAATAATTTGTTATTTGCATTTAACTTGGCTCTTGCAAATGCACGGTCACGCATTATAAGATACATATTCTTTTCGGTACTTTCAAACCTTGTCATCTTTGGTTTTGATGTTTACTTTCTGGCGCATATAATGAGCTTGCTGATCGACGGGGCAAGCTGGGATAGAGTTCTTGCGGCTTGCTTATACGGTGCTGTGCTTGTCATCGTCAGGATAGCATCAAGCGAATACGCTGCAGTTATGAAAGCTGGGTTTTCAAGGATTAATATGGAAGCGATAAACCGTGATTTGTACGAAAAAAGCCTTGAACACGATTTATCCGAGTATCACAATGCGAAGTTTTATGATGAGTACTCGTTTGTTCTGCAAAACGGTGCGAGCAATGTGAATCATTCTGTTGACATCATAGCTCGGATAATTACGGCAGTTATTTACCTTGGTATATTTGTTTTTGAGATGTTCCGTCAGAGTGTACTGATAATAACTCTGATGATCGCTATGATAGCTTTCAACTCATTAATTAACTATTTTTCAAACAAAAAGCTTACTAATATAAGATATGACAATAATATTGCTTTGCAGCCGGCTATAAGGAGAAAAGACTATTTTAAGCGCCTGTTCTATCTTAAATCATACGCTTACGATATAAAAAACTATGTGATTTATAATCGTTTGAACGAGGAATATGTCCACAGCGTCAGGGAATACGAGGATAAGCTTATAGGAGGCTATAAAAAGGAGATTGGGTGGAGCTTTTTACAAAACCTTCATTCTAATCTGTTTTTGCATATCTTAGCGCCTGTCATTCTAATTACAGCCTTCCGATATGAAGGCATAAACAGCGTTTCAATGTATTGGCAGGTCTCGGGATTGTTGATTAAGCTTACCGGTCTTTACCTGTTCAACGCTCACGCCGATATAATGTCGTTGTCAAAGTATATCAGCAAGTTCAAAGAGTTTATTAATAAAATAGTCAAAGCGTCAGTCTGTACCTCTGAAGCACAGATTCCGTCGGGAATCTGCGTCAGAAATCTTTCGTTTTCATATGACAGCAACAGCGACTTCTCGCTAAAAAACATAAATATAGACATTCGGCAAGGAGAGAAAATTGCAATAGTAGGGCGGAATGGTTCCGGAAAGACAACATTAATGAATCTGCTTTTAGGACTATATTCGCCGACCGAGGGTGAAATAATCATCAATGGTGAAAACATCAGTCTTAGCAGAAAAGCATTTACAAAGAATACGATAGGGCTGATGTGTCAGAATTTCAATTTGTATTATGTTTCGTTAAAGGATAATATCAAAATGGGCGACAATTCATATACTGATGACGAAGTTATGGAAGCCGCAGAGTTTGCACAATGCGGAGAGTTTTTAGGCTCACTCGAAAATGGCATTGACACGACCATAGGCAAAGAGATAGATGAAACCGCCACAGAGCTTTCGGGAGGTCAGGCACAAAGAATAGCGATGGCAAGAATATTGCTTTCTAAGGCACCGGTCATTTTCATGGACGAACCGACTGCAGCTATCGACCCCATTTTTGAAAGAGCTGTTACCGACAATCTGATGCGAAAAATCGACGGAAAAACAACTGTCATTATCACTCACAGGCTTGATATTACAAGGTATGTTGACAGGATATATGTCATGGAAAACGGAGCTGTCATAGAAACAGGTACATTCAATGAGCTTATGGGAAAAAAGAGCGTGTTCAGTGATATGTATAGGTCACAGAATGAGGTTGAAAATGACGAGATTAAGTGAAGATAAATGCTTAAAAGAGACTTCTTTAGATATTGTGTAAACCTCCGAGATGGTATAAAATAGAAATAACAAATCGGAGGTTATAATTATGCCAAGGTACAAAGACAGCCCAGAGGTACGGGCAGCAAAACAGGAACGGAGA
>CALWUY010000049.1 GCA_944384855.1 uncultured Clostridia bacterium
CGATAAAAATCCGCACATTTCGTTCCATTTGTCAAGTGTTTTTTCAAAAAACTTTAAAAATTGTTACAAAAAAATCGAACCTCACATTTTGTGAAGTTCGATTTTTCTTAACTTAATGACATTGGGATGTTGGGGAGACACTTTGTTAAAAAGCTGTCTCTCCAAATTTTTTGACTTTTTTGAATTTTGGTATCAAAACCCGATGTTTGACATTCTTACAGGCTTGCTGTAAATAATCGGTATACAATTTTGTTTCGTATAAAATAGCCGACTGATTTTCGTTTTTGAAAACCAATCGGCTATGCATTCAAATATACAGCTGTTAACGGATAAACTGAAATTTATCACTATCTCACAATACGGTGTTTGCACATTCCTCTTTTGCCGCATTCGGGGCAAGTTAATTTTCGTTTTGTAAGTGTATGATATCCTTTCACATATTCCCCCATAGTCGGGACAAAAAGCGCCTTGCAATTTGGACACTCATAATAGCCGGCTTTGACTTCAAGCTGCGCAGCAGCCCATATACCTAATACTGCTGTTACAACAGCAAATATAATTACGGCAATACGGGCTGTCGTCGGCATATCGATATAAGCGGCTATTACAATAAGAGAGCAAACTGCAATTATCGTAATTATACCGCAAATAACAGACAGCGCCATTCTTTTCTTATTTTCTGCATTTTCTTTCATCAAATTCATCATATTTTCCTCTGCTTTCTTTTGATACTCAGCTTCAGAGACTATTTCCCCTGATAGTAAGACGTTCACCGTAATATTTAAAGCATCACATAACGGTAACATAAGAGAAACCTCCGGAAGCCCTTTTCCGCACTCCCATTTCGATACAGTTCTATCGCTTATCAAGAGTATATCGGCAAGTTGCTTTTGTGTTAGTTTTTTTGCTTTTCTTCTTCCTGCTATGAATCTGCCGATTTGAATCTGGTTCATTCAACTTCCTCCTTTCTGCTTATATTTTATATGATGAATTCTGTAATTTACACACATGAAACGTAGAGTTTTACACATCCGCGCAGCGTAGAGATAAAATCTTATATATGTTTAATATACTGTAAAGAAAAAAACAACCGCAAACACATTTTATAACTTCAAAGCGAGCAACCGCATTTTTATGCGGCTGCTCGCTTAACTGGCTTTTTTATTGCTCGCTTTTTAAACTTTCGGTTGCTTCCCGCTGTATTTCAGGGTCGAATGACAAAATCGGCGGTTCGTCAATCTTTTTAATAATCCGGTTGACGTAGTTTTTAGTGATTTTCATAACTAACGGGAACAATGATACAACGCCGATAAGGTTCGGTATCATCATAAGACCGTTGAATGTATCGGAGATATCCCACGCAAGAGATGAAGTCATCACGGCTCCGGAGACTATCATAAGCACAAAAATTACTTTATATATTTTTACGCCTTTCATACCGAACAGATATTCAACAGCCTTTGAACCGTATTGTGACCAGCCTAAAACAGTGGTAAACGCAAACAGCAGCATAGCGACAGCAACAAAGTATTTTCCTGCTTTTCCGTATACTTCACTGAAAGCGTAACTTATAAGCGTGGCGTCGTCGGTTCCTTCCGCAGCAAGACCGGTTTCAAGATTTATAGCGCCTGAGGTAAGAGCGATGAGTGCTGTCATAGAGCAAATGATAATTGTATCAAAAAATACTTCAAAAATACCCCATAAGCCCTGACGCACAGGCTCTTTGACGTTTGAAGACGAGTGCACCATAACAGAAGAACCCAAACCTGCCTCGTTAGAAAAGACTCCGCGCTTGCAGCCCTGTACTACTACCTGTTTGATAGCGATACCGGCGGCTCCTCCGGCTGCTGCTTTAATACCGAAAGCAAATTTAAATATTGAAGCAAAAGCCGGCAAAACCATATCATGTTTTATAATTAGTATAACAAGGCCGAATATTATATATGTAAGCGCCATAAACGGTACTATTTTTTCGGCTACCAGCGCAATTCTCTGCAGACCTCCGAGAATTATAAGAGCTCCTATTATAAGCAGTACAAGACCTATTATCAAATTAATGATATCTATTCCTCCCGATGCCCAATGGATATCGGAGAAAAAGGCGCTTTCCATATTAAGTACGATTTTATTGACCTGTCCCATATTGCCTATTCCAAAAGATGCAAGTATCGCAAAGCAGGCAAAAAGAACAGATAATACTGAAGCTATAGTTTTAAACCCTCTTTTTTTACCGAGTCCGTCTTTAAGATAGTACATCGCACCGCCGGACCATTCGCCGTCAATGTTGCGCCTGCGGAAATATATCCCCAGCACGTTCTCTGAAAAATTGGTCATCATACCTAAAAATGCGGCAATCCACATCCAGAAAACCGCTCCCGGACCGCCTATTACTATAGCGGCGGCGACGCCTGCAATATTGCCTGTTCCTACTGTGGCGGCAAGAGCGGTGCAAAGCGCCTGAAACTGGGATATGGATTTTTTGTCTGTTTTCTTGGTCGATGTACTGTTTTTTACAAAAAGGCTTCCTATGGTTTCTTTCCACCAGTGTGCAAAGTGCGAAATCTGAAATACCTTTGTACAGCAGGTCATAAGTATACCGGTTCCTATAAGCAGTATCAAACCGGGTATCCCCCAAATAAAACTGTTAATTGTGCTGTTGATTTCGGTGATTTTCTCAACGAAAGCGTCCATTTTATCCTCCTGAAAAATAAAAATCGGCCTGCGCAAGACGCAAGCCGTTATAAGCATAATTAAAAAAGCCTTTTTTGACTTTGTCCTTTTGCCTGAGAGATTAGCATAATGCTTTGCACCTTCGGCACTCAATCAAATGAGATTCTCCAAAGTTATGTCAGCTTGCAGTCTTTATCCTTTCGGACACCTGAGAGTGTTATTCCTTCGGTAGCATAGCTTTTCCTGCAAGCGTCATTCATAATTTATTAATTTTTTATTATTATACTATGCTTTTCAGTATTTTTCAAGCATAAAGTGCTGAAATTTGACGGATTTCCGCATTGACAGTAAGTGTATATTGTATTATGATATGTCTATAAAAACAGATACTGCGGAGGTTTGTTATGACAGCGAGAGATATTTTCAGACGCACATTGCAGTTTAAAAAAAGTGAAAGATTACCAATGGTTGAATGGGCGGCTTGGTGGGATAAAACCGTTGAACGCTGGAAGGGTGAAGGTATGCCCGAAATGTCATGGGAAGAATCGCTTGACTTTTTCGGATTAGATAAGCTTTACTGTATTTTAGCGTCTCCCGGAACAGATATAAATGAAAAAATAAAAGATGAAGCGGACTATGATCGTATTTTGCCGTCGCTTTACAGGGAAGAAAATATCGAAAATCTGCTTGAGACAGCCCGTGCGCTTAAACCTGCCCATGACAGAGGAGAAATTATTATACGCCTCTGGCTTGACGGCTTTTTCTGGTTTCCCAGAGAACTTCTCGGCATAGAAAATCATCTCTATTCGTTTTACGATCAGCCCGAGCTTATACACCGTATCAACAGTGATTTAGCAGAATTCCATAAAAAAACCGTATCGCGTCTTTTTGAAATAATAGTTCCGGACATGGTTGGATTCGCTGAGGATATGTCATATAATAACGGACCTATGTTATCAGAAGAATTTTTTGAGGAATTTATACGCCCCTACTATGAGCAGATAATACCATCTGTCAAGGCTCACGGTTCCCGGGTGTTTGTAGATACCGACGGACAGGTGGAGCCCATGATCCCGTGGCTTCTCAGAAGCGGAGTTGAAGGTGTGTATCCCCTTGAACATCAGGCCGGTGTGGATATAAATAAACTCAGGAATGACTATCCCACCCTCCTTATGATGGGAGGATACGACAAAATGGTGATGAATCGCGGCGAAGAGGCTATGCGCGCGGAATTTGAAAGAATTTTACCCGTTATGCGATCCGGTGGATATATACCGTCGGTAGATCATCAAACCCCTCCGGGTGTTTCTCTCGACGATTACAAAATATACATTAAGCTGTTTAAAGAGTATACAAAAAAAGCAGTCCAGGATATATAAGACAGAGTAAAAAGAAAATTTTAAAAAATTCATCCGGTATCAGGTAAAAAATACTTGATTATCGGATGAATATATGATATAATACTTTCCGTTGTGAAAACACAACTATGCGCTGATAGCTCAGTTGGATAGAGCATCTGCCTTCTAAGCAGAGGGTCGGGGGTTCGAATCCCTTTCAGCGTGCCATAACTGTGCGACTAAAAAGCACAATGCTTGAAAACCCTCGAGAAATTGAGGGTTTTCAAGCATTTATGAGGCAAAAATTGAAAAGCATTTTTAGGGCACAAAATTTAATAATATGTTCGACCAAAGGGACTTGAACCGGGGATATGAAATTTTCCGGATTTTAAGTCCCTTTTTTCATTTCCATAGCTTACCCTGTTCTTACCCTACTTCTCAACACGGATTCGAACTCACGACATATATTCAGACCGTAATTTCTTTATTACATATAAAGATTTTACGGTCATTTTTTATGTCTGCATTCCTTTGTAACCGTACATAGCCGTATACATTGCGGCTGAAAAACAAAGGAGGTTAGCAAGATGAACTGTAAAGTAATTGCAATCGAAAATCAGAAAGGAGGTACGGGTAAATCTACCACGGCATTGAATCTCGGCGTCGGACTTAAAATGCAAGGCAAAAAGGTTTTGCTGATTGACGCCGACCCGCAAGGATCGCTCTCTATCAGTCTCGGTATCAAACGACCGGACGAGCTGGACATCTCCCTTGCCACAGTTATGGGTAATGTTATCGACAATAAACCATTTGATGACGATTTCGGTATCATTCACTGTTCGGAAGGAATTGACCTTATGCCCTGTAATGTGGAACTGTCCGGTATCGAAAGCTATCTGTTTACGGTAATGAGCCGAGAGTGCATTATGAGAACCTATGTCAATCAGATCAAGAAGAACTACGACTATATTCTCATTGATTGTACTCCGTCGCTCGGACTTCTGCCAATCAATGCTTTTGTTGCGGCAGACAGTATCATTGTCCCAAGCCAACCGAGGATTTTGTCAACCAAAGGTCTTGACCTGCTCTTGCGTACCTATTCGCAGGTTAAACGAGGGATAAATCCCGACCTTAAAATCGACGGTATCCTCTTTACAATGGTAGACGCACGAACCGTAAATGACAGATCGGTTATTGAGTCAATGCGTGAAACCTTTGGAATGAAAATCAATGTATTTGATACCTTTATTCCTGCTTCTGTTCGAGTGACCGAAGCAAATATGGAGGGCAAAAGCATTTTTGCCTATGATAACAAGTGCAAGGTTGCAGACGCATACCGAAACTTGACAAAGGAGGTGCTGGACATTGCCGCGCGTGAAAAAGCTCGATTTAGGGATGACGGCTCTCGATGAGTTGTTCATGAACGACAAGGAGCGTGCCGAAAACAAGCTCCCCAAAATCTTTGATATTCCGCTTTCGGAAATTGATGATTTCCCCGACCATCCATACCGTGTCCTTGATGATGAGGATATGCAAAACCTTATGGAAAGTATCAGAGACCGAGGTGTTATTACGCCGGCTATGGTGCGCAAAAAGGATGACGGCAGATATGAAATGATTTCGGGACACAGAAGAAAGCACGCATCCGAACGGCTCGGACTTGAAACCCTACGTTGTGAGGTTGTGGAAGTCAGCCGTGATGAAGCCATTATCCTGATGGTGGACAGCAACGCACAAAGGTCAGAGATTCTGCTTTGTGATAAAGGACGAGCCTACAAAATGAAACTTGATGCCATAAAAAGACAAGGTAAACGCTCAGATTTAACTTCTACCCCACTGGGGGAGAAGTTGAAAGGAAAAGACGCGTTATCCGTTACTCAAGTTAGTAACGAGTCCGGAGAAAGTCAAACCCAAATCCAAAGATATATCCGCCTTACCTATCTTGTCCCTGAGCTTCAGGAGTTTGTGGATAAAGGTCAGATGAAAATGCGTCCTGCGGTAGAGCTTTCGTATCTCGATGAAGAAACTCAGCGAGATATTGTTGACCGTATTGATGAAACCGAAGCGTTTCCGTCGCACGACCAAGCAATCCGTATCCGCAAGGCGTTTGAAGCCGGAGAAATCAACTACGATAAGGTTCAGGACATTATGGCGGAGGAAAAGCCCAATCAAAAACCGAAATTCAAGTTTTCCTTTGACCGGCTGAAACCGTATATTCCCAAGGACTATAACGACAGAATGGCAGAGGATTATGTTATAAAGGCTCTTGAATACTATCAGAAATTTTTAAGGAAACAACGGGAGCAGGCAAGGTAATAAAGAGTGCGCACAAGGCTGAGAAGGTTTAGGCTTTCCCGGTCTTTTTTGTTGCCCTGCCCGCTATTTCACTTATATATGAATCCAAGAGGAAAGGAGGAAAAACAGTATGCAGTTTGATGTTAAAATCCGCAAGGTCATCGAGAACGGCAAGCCCCTCAAGGCTCTTGCTTCTGTCACCGTGGACGGTTCCTTTACTATCCACAATGTCAGAGTAATCAAGACCGAGAACGCAAAGTTCGTTGCAATGCCTTACGCAACCTATCAGGATGCCGAAGGCAAGGATGTACGCCGTGATATCGTTCATCCCATCAAGTCCGAAGTCCGCAAGGCTTTGGAAACCGCTGTATTTGCTGCTTATGAGCAGAAAATCAGCGAAAAGGCTGAATAACAGCAGCCAAAATGCAAGAATACCAACTAAAAAAACTAAAGAAAGAACGAGGTAAAAATTATGTTTAAGAAAATCAAGAACAAGGTTAATTCCGCAATCATTTCCGCTAAGTGCGCAGTCGCCAACAAGAAGGCCGAGGGCTATGTCGATTCCGGCGTGAAGATTTTGATCGCCGTTGTTATCGGTGCTCTGCTTCTGGCGGGACTGTATACGCTGTTCAACACAACCATTATGCCCACTGTGACGACCAAGATCACCGGGCTTTTCTCGTATAGCGGCTAATCCGTAATACACCAAAGATCAAAAGAAAGACGAGGTAAATAATTATGTTTAAGAAAATCAGAAACAAGGTTAATTCCATGGTTGCCACTGCTAAAGCAACCGTCGCCACAAAGAAGGCTGAGGGTTATGTTGACTCCGGCGTAAAGATTCTTATTGCCGTTGTTATCGGCGCGCTCTTGCTCGGCGGACTGTATTTGCTGTTCAACGGCACCATCATGCCCACCGTGACCACCAAAATTCAGGGGCTTTTCAACTACGCAGGTTAAACAACGACGGCGGGGTGTCAATGGCGGCACCCCGCCGCCTATTTTACTATGAAAGGGGCGTATTAAATGCATTTGATGATTCGACCTATTATGCCGTATGATATGCCGAAGCTAACGGAAAATCCGTTTGTCCTGATAAGCGGTTTTGTACTGCTTATTACGGCCGTGCTGATTGCCGTTGTTCTCAGTCGGTATGCTGCCGAAGCATATAAAGGTAACAAGAAAAAAGCGACGCTTTTCTTTGCCGGTATTACGGCATTTGTAACCCTTATGCTGTTCTGTTTTTTTGGATGTGCTGCAACAACATTCAAGGGCATTATTTTCTGCCTACTCCTCCTATTCTCCTCTTATGAGGATATACGGGTAAGAGAGTGCGAGGACTATGTCCATTTAATGATCGTGATTGCAGCGTTTATCGGAACGGATATAGCGGCTTTGCCGAATATGATTTGGTCGGCTCTGCTTGTAGGCAGTATTATGCTCATGACAACAGTTATAACCAAAAGTCAAATGGGCGGTGCAGATATTAAGCTTTCTGCCGCGTGTGCGTTTATGCTCGGCACGGTACAAGGAATGACCGGGCTGATGATAGGCTTGATACTTGCAGTCATTATCAATTCCATAAAGAACAGAAAGAAAAAATACGAGGGATTTCCTTTAATCCCTTACCTTGCCGTCGGGTTTACGGCGGCATATTTTATGTAGAAACAGGAGGTTGAAACTTTGAAGAACAGAACAATTATCGGTATCATTTGCATGATTCTTGCGGTTGCTATGACCTTTGCGATTGCCCCCGTTGTAAACCGACTGACAAGCGACACAACAACGGTTGTGCGGCTGAAACAGGAGGTCGGCAGAGGTACTAAAATCACGGAGGATCAGGTTGAAACCGTAAAGGTCAAAACAGATACTATGCCGCAGGGCGTGTATGTAAAAACCGCCGATGTGGTCGGCAAATATGCGTCCTCCACTCTCTACGCCGGAGATATTCTTACAAAGGCGAAGCTGTCCGGCAATTCCAATAATGCAGATGATGTGCTTGCGACGCTTAACGGCAGCAAGGTAGCAGTCAGCGTAACCATAGACACCTTTGCGGCAGGACTTTCCGGTAAGCTTCAAAACGGAGATATTATCTCGCTTATTGCGGTAGATAAAAATGCGGGAACCTCTGCTATTCCCGGTGAGCTTAAATATATGAAGGTCATCACCACAACTACCGCAGGCGGTATAGACCAGGATTCCGTTGTAAAGAACGAGGACGGCAGCTTTGAAATTCCGAGCACAATTACGGTCCTTTGCAACACCGAACAGGCAAAGCTCCTTGCAAAGTATGAGGCGGACATTACCCTCCAAGCAGCCCTTGTTTACCGCGGAGACAACGAAACTGCTGCTAAGTTTCTTGAAAAGCAGGACGCTTTCTTTGCGGGAGGTGGCAACAATGGGTAAGATGATTGCCGTTTGCGGCGCTCCCGGCAGCGGCAAAACAACTGCCGCACTTAAAATTGCGGAGGAAATCTACTATGCCAAGAAAGGCTCGGTTATATTCCTCTCGCCCGATCTGAATGTACCCTGTCTTGCGTATATATTCCCGAACTGCAAGGAAGCGGAGCTTTATTCGGTCGGCGTGGCGCTTGACCGCACGGATATTTACCGTGAAGATGTGCTCCGCCAGATGAACCATGTCAAAACAATGGA